>SVTV01000058.1 GCA_015063605.1 Oscillospiraceae bacterium | reverse complement strand
TGACAATAAACTTGTAGCACACAATACTACCGAGTAAGATTAGAGTGAAAGCGCCCGTGATATATACTTCAACCATAAATTCATAATTATTGTCAAGCAGTTTTACTCCCACAATACCCCAAGTTATAAAGAGAACGATTGCGGAAATAATCGCTAACCATACACAAACTTTTTTCATAATCCACCTCCATTAGCAGGACTTCAGTTGAATTTCAAAATCCTCCACCGTCTTTTCTCTGAACGTCATTTTCCACTCTACCTTCTTTTGTGGCTCAAAGGTCAGAGCCGAGCAAGCTGCGTGGAGCTTCTTTTGCTCCTCCGGAGCTGTTCCCGGAACGCCCACAATCACAGAGGTGGGGCCGTCCGCACCGCCGATGATGGCAATAGCACTTGCAAAGTCGCTATTCGGCGCACTTATGTTTGTCTTTTTCGGTGCATCACTCTGTTTGGTATCGCTTACCGAGAACTGCATATTCGTCAGTTCGGGTTCAAGCGTATATGCCATCTTTGTCAGATGAGTTGGATGCTCGTATCCGTCCGAGAATTGACGGTCAAAGCTCAATGTATCTTTCTCATAGTCAGTAACGGTCAGCGTATGCTCTGCGTTGGTAACGGGGTGAACAAACTTGATCTGCTGACCTATACCCGTCACATTGAAGCGTTCTCCGATAATGGATACCGGGCGTTGCTCCAATTTCAATGCAAGGCTCTTGATGCTCGGCTTTGTCTTGGTTGCCCACGGAAAGCTCATACGCCGCCAAAACCAACACTTATCAAGGCTTAGTCCATAGTGGTCGAGAATATCTCTCATAGACTCAGATTGGTACATTTCGTATCCTTGCACCCAACCGTTTCCTCTGCCTTGCTTTTCGCTGATAAGTGTTCCGTTCACTTCAATCCAAGAGCGATAATCAAAAGCAAGAGGATTTTCTTGCATGATTTGATTACGTTGCTCGTCCGTCAGTTTCGACTCATCTTCCTCGGCGAACATCCACTTGAACAGAAATGCGTGTACCTTGTCGCTATCGGCTTCGGCAAACACATCAAGCGCCAATCCTTTAGAGCATAAATATGCAGAAGGAAGGAGCCATTCATATCCTGCCCAAGAGAAAGTTGTTTTCAGCGGAAGTTCCTCTCCGGCTCTCTCGCCGCCCTTGCGGTCGTGGAGAGAAAAATAGACCTTCCACTCTTTAGGCAGGGGCATTGCTTCTTTAGGTACGTATTCGTAGTAATCCTTCTTATACGGAACAGTGCTGAAATCAAAGTTATCGTAAATCGTTTTCAGATAGTTGTACGGATCGTCAATAGGTGCAAGTCCGTGTTCTTTTTGAAAGTACAAGATCTGCTCATTGGCTGTTGTCGTAATGGGATTTTCTTTTGCAAAATTATCGTACTGCTCCCGACTCCAAGCGTGTGCCTGCTCGATATATGCTTCGTGACCGCAAGCCATCAAAAGTCGCAGAAAATCATCAAAGTTCTCGGCTACGGGGAAAGCGTGACGACCTGCGTATCCCATCGGCTCAACCGCAAATACGATCTCGCCAAGAGCCTTTATCGTGCAGTAGTGAATACCGTCCACGCCCGTCCAACCGATGATCTTTGCGCCCTTCGGTGTGCAGAAGTAGTCGCTTCTGCTTTCGCCCCTCTCAATGCCAAAGGCGGAGAGGTCGAATTTGTTTTTTATGTATTGTTCAGATAGATTCATTTATCGTTTTTCTCCGTTAAGATCGCATCTTTCATCTGCATAATCGATTATTATCTTTTTACAATTCGGGCAATTGTATGCTACACAAGCAGAGCCTTTTATATATGACATTTCTGACAATGTTATTGCATCATCGTAAAAAAACGCTCTGCCGAAAAATTTCCGCTTTTCGCCTTTGAACCAATTCAATTCATGCTGGCTTTGGATCAAGCCTTTTTCCATTTCAATATTGCAATAAGGGCAGTTCATTATTATAACTCCTATTTTATTCTTACATATCCCGTTTTTTCAATGATCGTTTGTCCCTCTTCCGACAATAACCATTCTATCAAAACGGGAATATTTTTATTATCGTTATCGGCTCTGTAAACGGCATAAAACTGTGCCACTATGGGATATGATCTATTCTGTATATTCTCCGCATTGGGATATACCCCGTTAAGCGACAGCATTTTCACATTGCTGTTTTCAACGATTCCGTCCATATAGTAACGGAAGGAGAATCCTATGGAAGCTCCCGTAATGGCGAAAATCGATTTTCTGCCTATCTTCTCTTCGCCCATAAATGATTCAAAGGCAGTCTGGCTTCCGCTTCCCTCAAGACGGGTAACGGGATTTATAATACGATTTGCGCCTCCTACCTGAGACCAATTTTTATATTCGCAGGAATATATCTTGCGTATCTGCTCTGTCGTCAAGCTGTCAACGGGATTATTTTTATTTACAAAAAACACAAATCCTTCCAAGCCTACGGGGACATATACAAGCTCAACGCCCATATCCGAAGCATACCGCTTCTGATCTTGTGACGGCGCGGCACAAAACAGAATATCGGTATCGCCGTCAACGATAGCCTTATAACCGCGAACCGTGTTTTTGTATTGCATAGCGCTGTCCGGAGCAAAATTTTCACCGTAATAATTGTCGTCGTTAAACTCTCCGCCCTCAAAGGTTACGCAGCCTTCGGGATATACATTATGGATTATTGCGGCATATACGGGTACCAATGCGGCGGCTCCATCCAATACGGGAAGATCTTCCGAAAGTTGAAGCGATGAGTCTATTTTCGGAAGATCCGAATCATCGTCATGAGGAAGGTAGCTTTTCACATCGATCATCTTCGCTCCCGTTGCATCACCGAAATTATTCGAAAGCCTTGCGGTAATAAGCATATATATGCTTACATTGAAGGACGCAAAGATAGCTATGATGCAAACAATGGCAGTCATTTGTTTAATAAGCCTCATATCACCAAAGCTCCTTTCCTATAAAGTAGATTATGGAGCAATGGTCATAAGCGTACACGGAATATATAAAATGCGCTACCGTCAAAGCAAGACAAATAATCAAAGCAGATAAAAGAATTATCAAAAAGGTGCGTTCTTTCATTTCGCGCCTCACATAAATGCAACAGCCATAAACAGAAGCATTATAAAGCCTATCGCCAAGGCTGCAAGTATGACCGCAACCGCAGTTGATACTATAAGCATGGTTTTGCGGATCTTTATTTCTTTTTCCGAATATGAGCCGGGATTTTCGTCATTCACCTTTTTGGCTGTTCTGTAGCTATACAGGCTTATCCCGAAAAAAGTTATGGCAATTATCGGTACAGCAAAAAATATAATGTCATAAATCAAAATACCGAACATATTTTATTCTCCTTTATTGTAATCTTAATCGTTTGTTTTGTTACGGGCTATTTTAATAAGATCTCTTTCGGAATCCACCTCATGAGGATATGGATATGATCTTGATTGCTTTTCAAATTCCGTTAAAATACCTTCCGCCTTGGAGGAGTCTTTATCATGAAGTAATGCTATCGCATATTCCGTACGTATAACAGACGGGAAACGCTTCATGGCAAGCATAAATTTTTTCTGCTCCTTTGTGAGCATGGTTTCAATGACCTCGCTTCGGTTTTCCCCGATCAGCTCGATATATATCCTGTCGCAGATCAAAAGATTTCGGTGAAGATCGACCATACCGCTGTCGATGGTAAGCATATGCTCCATGAGCCGATCTGCTTCGTCAAATTTTTCCGCATCCATAAGTCTGTTACAGGCAAATACACCACGTACCGCAGTCATACTGTTTTTCATTCCTTCATCCGAAGGAACCCGAAACCATTCCGAAGGCATATCTTTGAGACGCACGCCTTTTGATGATTGCTCAACTACCTTTAACTGTAACCAAAAGGATTCAGCGGCTTCTCTGTTATTTTTTAAAGCGAAAGCATTATAGCCGTCATTATCAACGGTTCCCATACGCATGGGTATACCGTTCATCATGGCTATGAGAAATCCTACGATGGCAAATATCAGCAATAGCGGAGAAAGGAACGGAACATCGGAAAATAAAATATAAGCTATCAAAAACAATGCTCCGATGATAGTATTTATAATAGAGCCCCCGAGATTATACAGAGCAAAAGGAAATTTACCGTCATTGAATTCGGGAGGAGTCATAAGACATTGACCGCCCGTTCCCGCAAGGCTCAATCTTCTCAATTTGATCTTATCGTTTTCTTTCACCCACATAAATGAAAGAATACGGAAGGAGCTGAATCTGTAACCTGTCATCAAGCCAAACACAAGATGTCCCGCTTCATGAAGGATCAAATGGAAAAATATCGACACATACATTCCGATAAACAATCCGATAAGCGAGAGTACTTCTACATGGATGGGAGTATCTTCGCTGAATCTATCTACAAACATAACCATTAGAAAGCCGCAAACTGCTCCGATGAGCATCATGAAAGCCATTCCAATATATTGCTGCCATTTTAGCTTTTTCTTTTTTGCTGTTTTCATATCGTCTTCCCTTTTCTATTATTTTAATGCAGGGATCATAATCCTTAACTCGTCTACTGTATTATCATACATTAACTTAAACATATACACGGGCTGATAATAGCCTTTGGTGTCTACTTGATATTCAAGATCACAAGAAAGAACGGTTACTGTTTTCGGAGACATCATTTCGTAAACGCCACCCCAAAAGTTACCGCGCTTCATCCGGTCAAACGCTTCAGCTTCGGATATGATCTGCTCATCGGCACAGTAAGTAAAGGACACCAAATTGTTATGGATAACGTAGATAAAACATTCCGAGGAATAACGGCAGCGGAGCGTACCGCCAATGGTATCTTCTTTGCCTTGCATAGGAATGTCAAAACGGTGCCAGCCGTCACCCTCATAGGAAAATTCAGCGTCTTCGGGTATTGTTATGCCATATTCGCCAAGCAGAGCTTCAATAGTTGCTCGATCTGCTTCGGCAGGCACTCGCTTACCTTTATTCGGATGATACTCATACTCATAACTACGATCCAAATGAGAAACAAACAAAGAATGCTCAACATGGTCAAGGTAATATGTTTCTTGATCGTAATAGCAAATATCAAGCTCTCTCGTTGTACGACCGTCAAGGAATGCCTTACCGAACTCATCACAAGTTTTCTTGTTAAAGGTCATAGCCTTGTAAACCGAAACGGTCTGCTTTTCTCCCGAAAGAGTAACATTGCTTTCCCATTCCGTTCCTCTTGTGGACACCTTATAGATCGCGGCATTTTGCAGATTGCCGTAGTCCTTAACTGCGTAGACAACAAAAATACTTGAAATCGCAAGAGTGATTACGAGAGGAATAGCGG
>SVTV01000057.1 GCA_015063605.1 Oscillospiraceae bacterium | reverse complement strand
TTTTCAACATTCGCCCCAACATAAGATAAAATATAATATGTTCCGTCATCGGAAAGAGTATATTCTATTTTATCTTTATCAACATTCCTACATCCTGAAACTGTTAATAGCACCAAAATGAAAAGAAATGCACTAATTATTTTTTTCATAAATTTCTCCTCCGTAGGATTTTGCCCACACGCCTATTATAACACAAAAACCGCAGAAATTCAATCTGCGGTTTTTATTTTTCCTGTCGGTAGGTAATACACCATCAAAACTGTCCTTTAAGGCACAACCCTATCGACTCACGCTTTTTTGTTACAAATATAATGCTTTCAGATGTTTTGTTGGAATAGGAAAGTATGATAAGATCAATATCCTCTTATAACATTGAGGATGATGGCGTTAAGCTTCCATTTATGACCGGGGATCGTCGAAAGCTTCAGGCGTATCGGAATATCTCTGTCCTGAACAAAGGGGATGACTTCGCTTTGGAATTCTCCCTTCTTTACAAGCTTTCCGCCGATGACACGGCTATTTTCGGTGCTTGCAACAGTTACGCTGTCCTCTTCGCTGTCACCCGATATGACAAGCATTTCATACTGACCTCTCGGAGCTTCAATAATGAATTCGGCGTCATTTTCGCCCTCGACAAAGTCATATCTCAGCTGATCGGGACCTGAGCGTTCGACAGCTTTGATTGCGGATGCATCGGCAAATCCGTATCCTGCCTTGGAAGTGAAATCTTCCGCACCGAGACGGACAAAGTCCATACCCCTCATCAGATGACCCTCAAAGGGGAACGCCTGAAGCGGTATCTCGCTTTCGTAATCCTTGTTCTTGGCTGTGCCGAGGTCAAATTTATAAAGAGTATGATTGGATTGACGGGCATTGCCGAGATACCAATCGCGCATTACGCTGTCAAGCTGCTTCTGATATCTTGTATCGCTGTCCTCGCCCAGATAAAGCTTACGGCGTGTGTAGCTCAAACGGCTCGTGACGGAGTTATCGTATTCCTCGGAAGAAAATTCGGATGCGGTATCGATGTCTGCCGAAGCGGCAATAAGATAATCATTACCGGCTTTTGTATCAAAGCTTACAATATTGCCGTTTCTTGTGTGATCTTGTACCGCTCTGCCGCAGAAGACGGATAAGCTGTCATTCATAAAGGGAGATGTTATATTGACTCGTCCGCCTTTTTTGGAGTGAACGAGAATGAATTTCAAAGCGCCGTTTTTCATTTCCGCACTTACCTCGAATGCACCCTTTGCAAGGAGTTTGTCGAAGCGTATATCATTCCATGCGGGATAATCAATATAGCGGTCGATGTAGTCGGAATAGGAGTAACCGTTTCTTAATGAACGGCCGTATTCCTTGTCACCGTCGGGAATAGCCGGGAATACACGAATGATATCATTATGAGACTGAAGAAGCATTTCGTTTACAGCGGCAAGCATTTCGCCCGTAAATTCCATCATACATGGATAATAAAGCGGCTGACGTCCAATGAGACAGTAATTCATGAAATGATCTGTTTCCTCCGCCGTAAGACCGTTGGAACGCAAAAGATGGTCTATGCCCTTTTCATAAAGGGTTCGGTAAGCAAGCTGACCTCTGCCGATACGTGCTGCAGCAGCAGCTATCCAGCTGCAGGGGAAAACACCTATCTCGCAGTTTTCCTCAAGGAAATCAAGCGTGTTGCTGATAATTTGTACGGTTTCGGGATCGGAATCTATATCAAGCTCTCCGATGGGGAAAACGGGCATAAGCATACTTGGGTGGCGTATCCAAAGATTGTCGGGAGCATCCTCGGAATCACGGAAGTGTACACCGTATTTGGAAGGTCCGCTTACGGGATATTTAGGCATTTTTTCGAGTATTCTTCGGCAATCGTTGAGGATGGGAGAGGTATCGCCGAGTATTTCCGCCGCCTTCAATGTGAATTTGAACATATATTTTGCGCATGATACGGTTATGACCGTATTGTGAGCAAGAGGACCCTGCTCGGGAGAAATATCGGGGTAAACGACGTATTCGTCACGATCCTTGTCGTATTCGAAGATACCTGCGGTAAATTCGCAAAGCTTTAAGAACAAGGGATAAGCTTCGTTTCTCAGATAATCCTCATCGAGGCTGTATTCGTACAGGAACCAAAGATACTGAGCACACCAGCTCCAACAGCAATAATAGAATGTATAAGGATAATCTGTTGCACATCCGGGAAGATTATGAACGTTGTAAGCGGAACGCTCTCCCAGCTTGGTATAGCACTGCAGACCGTCGGAGAAAACCTTTGCAAGATCAAGACGGTTACTTGAGAATACTCCCGCAAATGCCGCTTGAATATTTACATCCCAATACCATAAGCTTCCCCAAAGATTCGGATGGCGTATATCCCATAGTCCGTTGAGTCCGCATGCATGATGCTTCATAATACCGTCCTTGCCGCTGCAGCAATCGAGAGCATATTGATTGACGATATAAACCTTTTCAAGGAATTTATCGGGAAGAGATATTGAAGAACGGTTGAAAAATTCTCTCCAATAATGTTTGTGCTCGCGAAATATATTATCAAGGTCTTTTTCGTATTCATTCATAAGAGAAATACCGTCTGATGGAAGAGCTTCATATTTCCAATCGGTAAATATACCGGTCATGACGGTAAAGATCTTTTTACTTTCGATGATTGAAATATCAGCGCTGTTTCCTTCGATACCTTTTATCTTTACCCTTGCACCGGAAAACTTTAACACTCCGCTGAAAACAAAGAGCTTTCCTCCGGGCAGCATATTGGTAACGGTATAGCTTACCGTGTTATCATCATGCTGTGTGTAGCTGACTGAAGGAGCGTCTGCGTTGCGGTATTCGGGGAAGGATACCTTTATTTCATCGAGGAGTCCCGATTCCGATTGATCGATGGTGTTGATTATGCAATCGCAACGCGCAGTTATGGTTTTAAGAGCGATCCTGTCGGAATTATTATTTGTAAGGATTAGCTCGCCCTTTGCATCCTCAGTATATAAGCTGAGCTTTTGATCTGCACCTTTGAGCTTTTCGGAAAAGGAGAAAATAAGTTCACCGGTACAAGGATAGCTTCTTGCGATCCATGCAATACCGTAATCCCTGCCTTTATCACGGTCTGTACGGTAAAGACAAAAGGGCTCTCCCTCCGGAGGAGTGTTGAAATCGGCTCGGTCACGGTAATTCTTGTGAAGCGCACCTGGTGTATTGCTTATTCCTGTTGCCGCATATATATCATCGGGCAACACATTTTTTGAGATGTTGTAATATACCTCGTAGTGGTTCATTGGCATATAAAGGCGGTCATCCTCATAAAAGAGCATACAGCCGAACACACCGTTTCCGAAAGGTAGAGCATTATCCCAATGGTTATCACAGCCATTGAATACGATACTGTGTTTCATATATTTACTCCTTTGCATCAAATTATATAGGTGGGGTTAAATGCTTGTTGTGTTGATATTCGGGAGTCTCCCGCAATGCATATTATAACATGATATACGGGATTTGTAAATAACAGCATGAAAAATTAAAATAAAAGGTTCTGTAAAGACTGTTCTCTGTTGACAATATCGGATTTGTACATTATAATTATACCAGCATTGCAATAACAAGTATAGTGGAAAGGAACCGATCGGAAATGAGAGCGTTGAGGAAGAATATTTACATTTCGATATGCATATTGTTGGTGTTTTGTTTTTTATCAGGATGTGATGAGAGAATGCCTGAAAAGGTCGGATACTTTGAGGATGCTTCCTTCTTTATGAACGGCACGGAGTATACACGTGTTGAAGAAACATCGGACACGGTATATATCAAGGGCGGATTCATCGGTATTTCGGATGACGGCAAAAAAAGCATATATTCGGTAATGTACGATGAGCGCAGCGAATTTATCATCGCCGAAAGCGTAGGGGTGCTTACGGAAAAGGAGAGTACTCTCTATTCCTGCACTGATACTGATCGTATCTCTTCGGATACACCCACATCAGTATACCTTGCGGATATCTACAAAACTGTATATGTTCGATCGGACGATGAACTTGAAAAGCATTTGTCGGTGCTCGAAAATGAGGAAGCTATGATCTCCTCGTATAAATACGGCGAGTTTACCGAAAGGGAAATAAAAATATACTATTGCTATGACGGCAGAGCCGTTGCCTCGGAAAAGATCGGTGTTCTTGTTAAAACGGGCTCGGGATGGGTATATACACCCACAGCGTTTTTCGATGACGAGAAAAACGGAATAGTGAAGGGAAGGATCATCTCGGACAGCGAGACAGTTTCTTACTTTGAGAGCAAAATGAAATAACGATAAAAATACCGCATCAAATTGATGCGGCGTTTTTTTACTATTTACTGCTGAGCTCCTCACGGCACTTGGCACATACATTTTTCCCCATAAATTGGGATATGTCTGTTCTGCTGCCGCAAAAGATACATGTGTTTTCGAACTTTCTAATTGTGATCTCTGTATCGGATGCCATTATTTCAAGATAATCAAGATTGTTTATATCAAGTCTTTTTCTGATGTCCATGGGTATGACTATTCTGCCCAATTCATCAACTCTTCTTATGTTTCCGCGTTTATCGTCTTTTGATGTACTCATGGATTACCTCTCTTTTGTAGAATTAATATCTGAATTGTAGTCGAAAGAAAATGAAGAGTAGAAAAAAGTAGTTTTTTGTCTCATGTCTTCCAGAATATAATAACATTGTTCGGTGAAAAAGTCAAGTGCGGTTAAGAAATTTTTGAAGTGCAACGAGTTAAAAAATAATTATTTTAATAAAAACACGGCAGTTTAGTGCAAAATGATGAAAAACAGCGGAGAAAACATTGGAGAAGCAGAGCAATGATGTAAAATATGCACTAAAACACGCACTTTAGGGCGGGTTTACATATAGAAAATTTTATGATATAATTGCTGTTGAGTAAAACAGGTTATAGGAAGAACAGAGAAATAATCAGAGAGGGGCATTATCTGTCATGCGGTGTAGTAAGAATATAATGAAAAAAGAGAATATTATAAATGTAAAAACAGTGGAAGTTTGGAAAACGAATTGCCAAAAAGAAAAGAGAAATTGGAAAGAAAGAATCATATATGTTCTGTTTAAGAATGAATTGGATACGGATAAGAGGGAAATAAGAACATACGGGATTATGATTTGTAAAACAGGAAGCGATTTTAAGACAGAATGTAAGATCATGTGTGATGTTACATGTGAATTAAGTCAGGCAAGAAAGATATTTGAAAAGGTATGGGAGAGCAAAATAGTGCCTAAACAAATGGCGGGATTCATTGTTAAGGAGCTTGATGAGGCTTCGGAGTTAATGATAGGAAAATAGAAATATTCAAAAAAAGGGAAAAAAAGATAAAAAAAGGTATTGACAAAAGGAGGAAAAGCTGATATAATATGCAAGCACTTGCGAAAGCGGGTGCTGATCACTCGCGAGAGCGGGGTTAAAACCGCTTGAGAG
>SVTV01000025.1 GCA_015063605.1 Oscillospiraceae bacterium | reverse complement strand
TCGGTTGACCTTGATTTGTATGCTTATATTATACCATAATTCCTGCTATTTGTAAAGATGTTTGTTCAAAATACATGCTTTTTTGCAAAAAAATTACCGCTGACTTTTTACTTTGTCAGCGGTCTGACTCTGCCGCATAAAAGCGGCAGAGTCCGGATCTTAAAGATATTTTATTTTATTCTGTTTTATTCAAGCTTTCTACGATCTCATCAATGATAGCCTGAGAGGAATCCTTCAAGGAATCATACTTGGAGGAGAGATCCAAGGATGACATTTCATTCATCAAAGGAACCATCCAGCCTACTTCATACATGAAGGAAAGGTCGAAGTAAGATGCATCGAGTATCTTATGCAATGCTGCCTCGGAGTCGGGGTCACGTGTCACTATACCGAATGTTGTATCAAAGTAAGCGGGGAGAAGGGTATCCTGAGACGCATATGAAAGAGCGTTGAGAAGGAAGCCTGTTTCTTCGCGATGCTCGCAGGATGTGGGGATAGCATAAACGGTAGCGGACATACTTACTACGTTTGTATACTCTTCCTGGGATTCGTCGATCTTGGGAGTGGGAACTATACCGAAGTCGAACTCAACTCCTCTGTGGTCTGTTCTTACGCCCATCATCTGTGCATTTACGAACAAGGATCTGCCCTCGTTGAATATGATCGTGTTAGGTCCGCCGTAGTCGGAACGGTTGGAATCTGTCTTGGAGACCATTTCCTTGATCTTTTCTACAGTTTCAACAGCCTTTGTGGAGTAAACCGTGAGAACGGGAAGGTCATTTTCATCCTTGCCGAGAACCTGATTGCCGCCCGCATAGTAGAGAGCGTAGTTGTTGAAGGGAGCGTATGCATAACCGAAGCGGTCGGTAGCACTCATTTTTCCGTCGCCGTTAAGGTCTTCCTTAGCCAAAGCGCCCATCTTATCCATAACCTCGAGAGTCCACGTTCCCTCGTTAACGAAGTCATGAGGGTTACCTATCTCTTCATCTATACCCTTTTCTTCAAGAAGGTCTTTATTGAAGAGCTGTATCCACGCAACGTCGTGATATGTTACGGTAAGGTCACCGGTGAGAGTGAAAAGCTTATTGCCTATAGACATATTCTTTATGAATCTCTGGTTCCAGAAATCCTGCTCAAGGTCGAGAGTGGAAATAGTCTTAAGGTCAACGAGGTTGTTGCTCTTTGCCAAAGGACCTGCAGTGTACATAGCGTTGATCGCTACTGCATGATATGTTTCCGTTCCTGATTTGTTTACGTTTTCGATCTTTGTTATGCATGCAGCATAAGCGGATGCATCATCGGTTATACGGTTGATCTTGAAGCCGTATTTTGACTCAAGAGCAGCGTTTCTTTCGAATACCGCATCATTGATAGGTTCGTCGTTGAGCTCTTCCGATACAAGGTCCATTACAGCCCAGAAGCCTGTTTCGCCGTCTCTTGTGAGAATGTTGAATTCCATACCTTCAACTGCCGGATAAGAATCGGGCAGATAGGGCTTTTCTTCAGAGCTTACGGGAGCCGTTGACTGTGTGCCGCCTGCAGGATTCGTTTTCGGTGTCTCATCGCCGCAAGATGCCATGGAAAGGATCATGGCAACAGACAGTACGATAAGCATAATGCTTGAAAACTTTTTCATTACTTGATTCTCCTTAATATTAAATTATAATTACGTATATTACGCCTAACTATATTTTACACTATTATGAACTAAAGGTCAACAAAAAAATAAAATTTTTTCTTTAATTTTCTTGCTCATTTTTATGAAAATCTTGCTCTGCACGAATTGATTATAAGAAAAGACGATTTTGATCGGTTTTTCAAAATCCTTTGATTTTCCTATTTACATTTGCTCCGTGTTGTGTTAATATATTACTATAAGCGGCTTTTGTGCCGGGAAAGGATGATAAAAATGGCAAAAACAGATTCCAAATACATAGGTAATATCAATCAGCTTTTTGATGTAAAGACATATAAGCTTTGCGGAGGCAAGGCAGAGGGTGTATTGTGCACCGAAATAGATGACGGTGCAGGCATGAATGTAGTCATCGCCGCAGACAAATGCATGGATCTCCAGCAGATAAGATACAAGGGCTACGGCACGGCTTACATAGGAGAGGCAGGTACGGTATCTCCCGTTTACTTTACACATGACGGCTTTGAGTTTCTTCGTGCATTCACTCCCGGATCTCTCACCACATGCGGTCTGACCTCCATAGGTAGTCCCACAACGGATGACGGCGAGGAATTGGGTCTTCACGGCAGAATAGGTAACATTCCCGCTGACGAATATTCCGTAACACGTGACGGCGACATCGTAAAAATAAGCGGTATCATGCGTCAATGGCGTCTTTTCGGTGAGAATCTCACCCTGAAGAGAGAATACGTAATAAAGTACGCCTCCAACGAGATAATATTCACCGACACGGTAACAAATAAGGGATACCGTACGGTACCCCATATGCAGCTTTACCATTTCAATTTCGGTTACCCCTTCATTTCCGAGGATGCAAGGATATATCTTCCTACAGATGAGGTAACCTCCCGTTCTCCCTTCTCCGAGGAACGCAAGGCAGGCTGGGATGTGCTCACCTCTCCCGTTGACGGCGAGGATGAGGTATGCTACTACCACAAGATGCGTAAGAATGAAAAGGGCGAAAGCACTGCTGTTATATACAACCACAAGCTCGGCATAGGCTCCTGCTACAGATACGACGCCGTAAAGCTTGATACCTTTGTAAACTGGAAGGTATGCGGAAGCGGCGAATACGTTGTAGGACTTGAGCCCGGCAACGGTAAGGTAGACGGAAGAGACCTGTCAAGACAAAACGGAGATCTTAAATTCATTGCTCCCGGTGAGACTGTCTCCTGCAAATTCTCTCTGAAATTCTTCGAAGGAAAGAAAAAGCTTAATTCCATTCTCAACGAACAGGCAATGATGAAATAAATAAACTTAAAGAAATTCATTGCATTTTTCCTTGATTTGTGATAGAATATAGTGTATTGCTTCACATTTACATTCATAATTTTTGATATTCATTCGAAAATGAAAGGAAAATTAAAAATGTCATCAAAGAAAATAATATTCACGGCATTTCTTATAGTATTGTCGGCGCTTCTGATCGTTTCCTGTGGCACTGCTCCGACGACATCGGAAAATACACAGACGATAGGATCCACGGAGGAGACCGTAAAGAACGGTTATCTTGAAAATGTCGAATACACAAACGGATTCTATACGGGAGATTATAAGGACGATATGCGTCACGGAAAAGGTACTTTCACGTATCTTAACGGTGATAAATACGAAGGCGATTACGAAAACGACAAAAGATGCGGTAACGGAAAAATTTATTATGCTTCCGGTGATGTGTTCACGGGCAAGTTTGCCGATAACACGATATCCGGTCAGGGTACAATGGAGTACAAGTCAGGTGACAAATTTACGGGACAGTACGAAAACAATATCCGCTCCGGAAAAGGCACTTATACCTGGACGAACGGAAACGTTTATGACGGTGAATATGCAAATGATAAAAGAAACGGTACCGGTACGTTGAAATACACAAACGGTGATACATACACAGGTGCGTGGAAGGACAATGTTATTGTCGGTGAAGGAAAATTCACATGGGCTGACGGACGTATTTACGAAGGCAGCTTTGAGAACAATGTGGCATCCGGAAAAGGCAAAATGACATACCCCAACGGTACTGTCTACACAGGCACTTTCGTTGAAGGAAAGCAGACCGACACAAATGCTACCATCACGTTTTCAAACGGCAGCATTTACACCGGTAATGTAGAAAACGGTGTCATGACAGGTTCCGGTTCTCTTAAGTATGAAAACGGTGATATTGCCAAAGGAACATTTACCGACGGCGTTATTCAAGGCAACGGAGTATACACGCTCAACGGAGATTCAGTTTACGGCGAGACCGATGACGGAAAATTCTTCAAGCTGAATCACGGTGACAACAATGTTGTATTCAAGGACGGAAAGGTAGTATCCGTAAGATAAGACACAGCAAAAGACAAGGGGCAGCCTGAGCGAAGGCAAGCCCCTTTTCAATATGTTTATTACCAAAAGATAAGCAAGGCATCTCACCAAATATCGGTGGGATGCCTTATTATATCAGTTATTTTCGATTATTCGGAAAGTTGATACTGTTCTATAATTCCCTGAAGAGCGGTATTCCAGGAATCTTCCTTCTTGGAATATGCGGAAACGAAATTATTGCTGCTTGTGTTAAGAACTTCGCCTGCAAGGAAATTGTAAAGTCCCGTGATCAGCTCGGAATGAAGAAGACCGAAATCCGTATACTGGGAATTTACTATAATGTCAAGCATTCTTCCCATCATGGGATCGCGGCTGTAAGCCTCCTTGAACGCCGTCTCGTATATCTGAGGTGTTACATAGTTGTAAGAGTCGGAGGAAAAAGCTTCAAGGAACGAAGCCGCACGCTCGGGATCGTCACATATGGTAGGTATCATCCATACGGCGATATCCGGAGACAGATAAGTTCTGTATTCTTCCTGCTCCTCATCGTACTTGGGATACGGTATCATACTGTAATCGTCTTCCATATCCCTGAACTGAGTCATGTGCTGGATATAGTTGAATGTTGTAAGAGCTGTTCCCTCTTTGAATTTTGTAAATCTGCTGTCAAATGCCGTCTGGGTAGCTTCTTTTGTAAGATAAAAACCGTCGGTATTATAGAAAAGCTCTGTAAGCTTATCTACGATCTCAACACTCTTGGTTGAATTCAAACAAAGCTCGGGGATATTTTCCTCGTTGTTGGCAGTATACTGAACACCGAAAGCTATTGCAAGACCGTTGGCTGTCAAGCCGTTCATAGTTGTGTAATGACCGTAAATGTCATTTTCATCTTCTGCACCGTCGCCGTTAAGATCCTCATACGAATCCTTGAGCATAGTCTTGAATGCATCGAGGGTCCACTTTCCGTCCAAGATCTGCTTATAAAGATCGGACACATCACCTATTTTATCTTCGTAAAGAGTTGTATTCAAGGCAAGACCCGTTCCGAAGGTAATAAATGACTGAGAGCTGTGACCTGTGGCGATAAAGTTTGCTTCTTCGTTGAGAGAGGAATACTGTCTGTAAGCCTCGGACCACCAGGGCTTATCAAAATCGATAATATCGGTATAATCGGAGAGATTGATAAGCGCCCCCTCCATGGCGAGATTGAATGTGCCTCCGAAGGGATTGAGAAATGCAAGATCCATCTGATCGGAGCCTGCCTTGATAACATTCTTTACGCCGTTGTACGCTTCGCCCTTATTGGCACCGACGGGAACCGTTTCCACTTCGATATTCAAGCGCTCCTTGACACGTTCAATACGGTCATAAATAGCATCGTTGATTATGTCCTCGATCTTTTCGGGAACTGTGATATGTGGTTCAAGAGCCGTTCTGCAGTAGATCTTTATCGTTTCTCCGCCGAAGTCAATATCATCGGGAAGACTGTCCTCGATAAACTTACGTTCATTCGGATCTTCTGTGGATACGGGAGCCGTGGAAGATGTTCCCGAAGCAACGGGGCTCTGCTCTTCTGTTTTTACGTTTCCTTCTCCGCAGGAGACCAGAAGCGAAAGCATCAGGATCACTACGAGAGCTATGGATATTTTTCTGTTCATAATTGTGCCGCCTTTCTTTTTGTTTGTTAAAAAGTGTATATCTTATTTTAACATTGAATGAACTGTTTGTCAATACAGTAATGATGAAAAACAGATAAAGGATCAAAACAATAAAACGTATGCACCGAAGATAAGATGCATACGTTCTTATTGTTCCAAAGCTTTATTTCATGCAGACCTCATATACCTTTTCAACGCATCCGATGAATACTCTTCCGCTCTTTGTAACACACATATGATTTATGTGCTTTTCGGCTTCGGCTATGATCTCTATGTTCTCTCCGTCCTTGTCCATGGTGCACACCTTATTGCCCCATGTAAAGATAAGCTTATCCGTTCCGTGAAGTAAGGAAAGGTTCAATGCGATCGTAATATTATCGAAATACTTGACGGTGTATTCCTTCATTCCCTCCTCGCCGATGGCAAAGAAATACTTACCGTCGGTAACTCCGGTGATATATATCTTTCCTTCGCTGTATACAGTACCGTAGAAATATGTCTTACCGATATCCTTATACTCTATAAGCTCAAGCTCGGAATTCAACTTGAATATATAAGTGGGGATATCACGTCTTTCGGGCAAGCCGTTTCCTCCGCTTGTTGTCACGGCATAGATATGTTCCTTATCGAAGCCCAAAGCGGTTATACCGCAGTCATTAACCTTGTTTTCCCAAAGCTTGACTTCATTGGTCTTCGGGTCTATCCTCGAAACCGCACCGCCGTATACACCGTAATCGGCAGTAAAGCCCGTATAGATGTATCCGCCCGGTCCTATATGGGAGCGCGAATTGGGTCTTATATAACCTTCCTTGTTTATAAGTCTGAATGTATTGGGATTAACATTCTCCTCCTGATTCCATTCTCTGTCGGGATAATAGACTATATGGATACCGCCATTGTATGCGGTAAAATACACTCTGTCCTCGTAAGGAACGATACCGTAGACCTCTCCGCCGTTATTCGTGACGCTGTTTGTATTTTTGAATTCTCCCGTGTCGGGATCGAGGTGTGCCACGGTCTGACCGAAGCCCGAGGATGCCCATATCTTTTCATTGTCATCACATACCATGGTATGTATGCCCGTAGCGGGTGCAAGAACGGGATAGTTCTTTATTTCAAAGCTTCCGTCCGGGAAAGTGACCTTATATCCCTGCTTGTAGCCCGAAACACGTGTTCCGTCGGACATAAGAAGCTTATCACGTACGGGCACAGCCTCGGGAAGCTCATCCTTCGATATCTCCTCGCATGTTTCGGAATTGAAATAACGTATCTCCTTTGCTTCCTTTGTATGCTCGGGAGTCTTTCCGTCGCCCAAAGCGGAAGCGTTCACCGCAAAATATGCACAATTATAGGAAAGCATTGTTCCGGGAATACTCTTTACGGGCTTTTGCTCATAGATATCGTATACCAACAGGTGATTTTCTTCCATACCCGAGGTGACGATTATCTTTCCGCTTCCGTTAACGTCGGGATATACCGTCCTGCTGTACATATTCTTCGGATTATCGTCGCATCTTGCAACGACCTCTGCCTCCATAGTATCGGCATGATACTTTACGAGAGAGTTTCCGCCGTATGTACCGCCGTAAAGATTTCCGTCGGATGCCTTGGCAAGATTCCACACATATGTGTTACCCTCTACCTTGGAGGTCTTGATAAATTTTCTGTCTATAAGATCGAAGGTGTGTATAACACCCACTGCGGCACAAGTACCTATGGCAACTCTTCTTTCGTCCACACGGCAAACTGCCCATGCACCGTTGTCGCAGGGGAATTCATAGGATTCGCCAACGTTGGCAATGGGATCTACGATGGCAAACATACCCGTTCCGCCCGAAACGAAGCTTGTGAACATAAGCTTTTCAATGTTATCCTTGGGGTCTTGCATCACATTGTAATTGAGTATGCAGAAATTTCTGCTGGGTGATGCTATATATCTTATTTCTTTCATGATCGTTTACTCCCGGTAATTATATCATAGCTTCAAATACCTTGCATTGGCAGGCAAAGAACACACGTCCCTTTGAGGAAACGGTAAAGTGAGTTATTCTCTCATCCGCTTCGCATACGGGAGTGATATTTTCTCCGTCGAAGTCCATTGTATATATGCGGTTTCCGCTGTGGAATATAAGCTTATCCGTTCCGCAAAGATGTGTAAGGTTATTAAGTCTCAGATCCTCTATCTCCTTGACCTGATAGCTTTCCATTCCGTCATCGCCCGTAACGAAATATGACTTATCCTTCGCAAATATACCAAGGTAAACCTTGCCGTTTATGAAATCCTTGCCGAGAAGAGTGAAATTATCAAAAGATTCGGTTTTGATCACATTGAAATTGCAGTCAAGTTTGATAACGTATGTGGGAACTCCCTTTCTGGGAGGCAAGCCGTTTCCTCTTGTGGTGGTAACGGCATAAATATAGTTACTGTCGGTAAAGAGACTTGTTATACCGCAGTCGTTTTCCGTATTCTTCCACAGCAAGACCTCGTTCGTTTTGGGATCTGTTCTTGTCATAGCGCCGCCGTATACACCGTAGTTTGCAAGGAATCCCGTATAGATGTAACCACCCGGTCCTATATACGAGCGTGTTTCGGGACGGATGTATCCGTCGCCGGAAAGAAGTCTGAAGGTATTGGGATTTATATTATCCTCTTGATTCCATTCCTTGTCGGGATAGTATACGATATGCATACCACCCGCATATGCAGTAAGATATATTCTGTCTTCATAGGGAACTATACCGTAGACCTCGCCGCCGTTATTTGTAACGACATTGGTATTCATGAATTCTCCCGTATCGGGATCGAGAGAGCATATGGTCTGACCGAAGCCGGAGGAGCCCCAGAGCTTACCGTTTGCGTCACATGTGAGCGTATGCATTGCCGTTGCGGGAGGTATAACGGGAAATCTTCTGAGAACTGTCTTTCCCTCGGAATCGGTATATTTGTAGCCCTGCTTGTATACTACCGCTCTTCCGCCGTTTGACATGGCATAATTATCCTTCTGTACGGGGATTTCGGGAAGATCCTCGGAAGATATGGGCTCGCAGGTAACGGAATCGAAATATGTGATACCGTCCTTTGTATATTCGGAATATCCGTCACCCGTTGTAACGGCAAAGAATTTTTCGTTAATATGCACTGCCCCGGCAGAAAGCAACCTTCCGGGAATATTCTTCACAACCCGCTTATCGTATATGTTGTATATGCAGATATTGGGAGTTTTCTGGCTGCAAGCGACCTTAATATTTCCGCTTCCCTCGTAATCGGGATAAACGGTTCTCGAATAAAGGTTTTCGGGATCGTCGTCGCAGCGTGTCACTATTTCCGCTTCCATCGTATCGGGAGAATATTTAACTATCACATTACCGGGATATGTACCGCCGTAGAGATTCCCGTCAGATGCCTTCACAAGATTCCAGACATACTGATTGTCCTTGGCGAAGGTCGTCTTTATGAATTTTCTGTCTATAAGGTCGAAGGTATGGATGGCGCCTCTCGCACCGCAGGTTCCGATGGCGACTCGTCTTTCATCAACACGGCAAACAGCCCATGCACCGTTATCGCAGGGAAGGTCGTATGATTCGCCCTCGTTGGTTACGGGATCCACTATTGCAAAGATGCCCGTTCCGCCCGCAACAAAGCTTGTAAACATAAGCTTATCCCTTCCGTCCTTGGGGTCATTCATTACGGAGCTGTTCAATACACAGAAATTTCTGCTTGGTGATTCAATATATCTTGCATTCTTCAAGTTTTCCATATCGCTGTTATTCCTTTCGAATTTCTCAACAGTCTTTTTCAATTCCGTTTTTTCGGAAAAACCGTTATTCGGACTTTATCCACTTTGCGGGAGCATTAAGTGCCTTAATAACACTTGTATCATCTCTTGCCTCAAGAATATCCTCGTTGCCCCTGAATTTCATTGTTACAGCATATGGAGCCTTGGGAGCATTCACCATTTTAAATGATTCCTTACCCTCTGTCTTAAGCTTCATAACCGCATTATAAGCGCCCTCCTTCAGAAGAGCTCTTGCCTTATTAGGGTGGATGTGGATCGAAGCTACATTGTAATTTTCATACTGCTCGGTGGTAAGACCTGCACCGTCATTTTCCTGTAAGCCTCGCTTTACTGCAACCGTAACAGCTCCCGGTACAAGCTCATGCATCTCTTCTCCGAACGCTTCATCTCCGCCACCGAAGATAACGGGAACTCCGAGCTCCTCCGCACAAAGAGCCACATCTCCGAACTCGCTTGAAATGTAATCATTTATCTTCTTGTAAACAACATTGAATGATCCTGTATGTGCAAGATGGGCGAACTTCGCACCCGCTCTCGCATGCTGTCCTACCCACATTGCGGCATCGTAATCCGCTGTGAGTCCGAAGGGACGCTTTAAGCCCCGCATATTGAGATAAAGTGCTCTTTCGTCAAGAAGTTCCGTATCGATAGCGCCCGAGCCGTGTCCGTCAACCGCAGTTACCTCGGCATCGGGATCAGCTTCATATATACCCTCTATAACGGCATTGAGCTCCAATGTCATAAGGCGTATTGCCTTATCCTTGTATTGGCTGTGTTCGTATATCCAGTGGGGAGCGTCAAGAACGCCGCTTGTTCCTTCTATATCTGTCACAATAAAGTACTTCACTGTAAATACCGTCCTTTCATTAATAAGCAGTTATATAATAATTTTAACCTTTAGCAAAAGAAAAAGCAATATAAATCCAATAAATAGTTTTATGGATATTTACCAATCATTTTACAAACTTTAAAAAAATTTCCGTAATGTATGCACCTTAGTCTATTTCGGCAACAGATCCTATAACATAAGTAGGTCTCTGCTTTTCCGGTGCGCTTTCAACGTCCTCAAGAGTGCTTTCCCCCGAGAGAACAAGGATACCCATCATATCGTTATTCACTCCGAGAGCTATATCTGTATAAAGTCTGTCACCTACAAAGGCTATCTCATTTTTCGCACATCCGCAGTTTGCTATTATAAAATCGGCTGTCTCCTTATAGGGCTTTCCCAACGTCTTGGGAGTTTTTCCGGTGGAAAGGTTTATGAGTGCGGCTATCGCGCCGCTGTCGGGAATAAATCCCGTTTCCGTAGGGCAATTGATATCGGGATGCGTACAGAGATACTCGCTTCCTCCTCTGATAAGGTCGCAGGCATTGACGAGCTTTTCATATGTCAGAGTCGTGTCAAAGCTTGAAACAACGATATCAGCAGGCTCACCGATCTTGGCAAGCTTTATGCCGGCTTCTTCAAGAAGAGCTTCGAGATCGGGAGTACCCACAACGTAAACCGTCTTTCCTTTTCTTTCCGTGGTAAGGAAGTGAGCCATAACATCCCCCGAAGAATATACATCGCTTTCTTCCACATCGAATCCCATTCTCTTAAGTCTGTTGAAATATATCTTCTTCGACTTGGATGTGTTATTTGTGAAGAACATTACCCTTCTTCCGCTTTGCTTTACACGGTCCACGAATTCCTTAGCTCCCCTTATGGGAGTTTCTCCCAGGTACACCGTTCCGTCCATATCAAGAATAAACTGTTTTATTCCATCTATTTTAAGTGACATTTCGCATATATCCTTTCAAAATATACTGTTCACCGTAATTTTATCATATTTTCTTACATTAAACAAGTACATTTGCGTATTTAAGAAATTTTTTTACATTTTTGTATTGATATTCTCACAAAAAAGCATTATAATATGTATATTGCGGAGTGTTGTGTTTACGCTGTTCGGAATTTGTTTTTTTGTTTTCTCCGCAAATTATTGAATAAGGGATCTTTAAATGAAATATTCTATACGAAACTTTTTATTGGTATTTATACTTTCGCTGACCGTTTTTATTGCCGCGGCGTTCTTTTGCGTAAATTACGTTGAGGGCTTCATGGATGAAATGTTCGGTGCGGCAAAGCCTATCGAAACCGGAGAAGTACCTTCTACCGCTCCCGATACATCCGTTCCCCCGGAAACCTCGGAAGGCGGTTCTGTTGAGAAGAAGGATTCTCTCTCATTTCTTCTCATTGGAAAGGATGACACATTCGGAAATGCGGATATGATGCTTCTTGTGAAGATCGACAAGCTATCCAAAACCATAATGATGACATCAATTCCCGCCGATTCAAGAGTTTTCTTTGACGGCGAGTACAAAAGATTGTGTACGGCTCTTTCCACACACGACGAAGCTTTTCTTGCGGGAAAGGTGAGAGCCATGACGGGAATAAACGTGGATTATTATATTTCGGTAAACTCAAAGGGATTTATTGAAATAATCGATGCAATCGGCGGCATATCATATTACGTTCAGCAGGATATGTATTACAGTGACCCGCTGCAGGATCTCAAGATCGATCTCAAGCGCGGTCAACAGACTCTCTACGGTAAAGAAGCACTTGATCTTCTCCGATTCAAGGGGTATGCGTCGGGAGACACCTCGAGAACAGCCGTTCAGCGGAAATTCATTGCGGCATTTTTCCAAGCATTTTTTAAGCCCGAAAATGCCACAAAGCTTCCCGAGATCATCTCGGTTCTGTACAATAACATAAATACGTCGTTCAATTCGCAAACTCTTATAGCAAACTCCGATATAATCTTTTCCCTTTCGGAATACACGGTAAAAGATATTGCATATCCGGGTTCATCCTTTACTGAAAACGATGTCACTTATTTTACACCGAATGTTGAAAAAGCTCTTGAGCTTTACACACCCTACAGATAATATGCTTTCAAAACCGCATCCGGCGAATATTTTTTCACAAGATATTTTCAATGATGCAGTTATGATATAATAAGCGCAAATAACTGCGGTGCGAACAAAAACATGCGCTTAACAAAATTGTGTACCCGTGCGCACAATTTTCCTACTGCAGTTGTGATATAGTAGCACAAATAACTGCGGTGCGAACAAAAACATGCGCTTAACAAAATTGTGCGCCCGTGCGCACAATTTTCCTACTGCAGTTGTAATATAGTAGCACAAATAACTGCGGTGCTAACAAAAACATGCGCTTAACAAAATTGTGCGCCCGTGCGCACAATTTTCCTACTGCAGTTATAATATAAAAACTTGAAAGGAAACCAACCATGGAAAACAAAAAACCATTAAAGCTGGGCGTTGCATATCACGGCAACAGAATGCCCTTCCACGCACAGCAGGACTTTCGTGACATCGCTAATCACAACATGAACCTTGTGGTTCACATGCTTTCCCATACAGACTGGGACAGACATCTCAGAGTAATGAAAGATCTCGTTGCAATGTCCGAAGCCGAAGGTCTTGAGACCTGGATGGATAACTGGGGAATCGGAGGTCCTCCCGGCGATAAGTCCCACTTCCTCGCATACTATCCCGACAGCCATCAGTATTATTCCAACGGCGATATGGACCCCGTAAGAGCATGTCTCAACAGCCCCGACTTCAGAAAATTCACAAAAGAGTGGATCGACGCTGTTGTATTCACCGGATGTAAGACTATTTTCTGGGATGAGCCTCATCTTCCTCAGAAGAATGTTGACGGAAAGGTATACTACTCCTGCACATGCCCCAGATGCAAGAAGCTTTTCGAAGAAAAGTACGGAAGACCCATGCCCGAAACAATGGATGATGATGCTGCCGCTTTCCGCGTAGATTCCATCATCGATTACTTCAGCGAGGTTACAGCTTATGCAGCCTCCAAAGGTATTACAAATACTATCTGCGTAATGCTCGGCGCACATCACGGCATCAGCCTTGAAAACATCGAACGTCTCTGCAGCATTCCCACACTTCAGAACATCGGTTCCGACCCCTATTGGCTCGGTCATGCCGGAGTTAATCCCTATAAGTTCGTATACGACGGAACAAAGGCTAACCTTGCGGTAAGTGAAAAATGCGGCAAGGATCACAACATCTGGATCCAGACATACAACACTCCCCGCGGACGTGAGGAAGAGATCATTGCGGCTACAGAGGCAGCATACGATGCAGGTGCAAGAACTATCATCGCATGGGGCTATTACGGAAGCCAGTCCAATGACTACGGCGCACAGAACTGTCCTCTCGTATGGAAGAAGACCTGCGACGCTATGGAAAGAGTGTACAACATGGAAAGAGATATCCTTCTCCGTCAGAACAGAGAATTATATCTGAACAAATAAGTTTAAAATACATAAAATATGTAAAAAATATCCTCCGTATGAAGTTATCATGCGGAGGAGTTTTTATGCCCAACTATCTGATTAAAAAATGTTCAAAAAAACGTCTGGCAACCGAATATCTGCTGCTTTTCACCGTCGGCGGAATATTGTATCCGCTGATGGAATCAGTCTACAGAGGCTATTCCCATTGGAGTATGGCTCTTGCGGGAGGCATATGTCTTTGTGCCGTTCATTTGATAAACACGGCTCTCGGAAGTTCGCCTCTTCTTATAAAATGTGCGGCTTCGGCGGTATTCATTACGGAAACGGAATTTCTACTCGGATGCATTCTGAATATCGCATTGAAAATGGATATCTGGGATTATTCCGAATTGAAATTTAACGTTCTCGGTCAGATATGTCCGCAGTTCACATTTGTATGGTTTGTGATCTCCGTTCCCGCTTTATTTATCAGCAGAATGATATCACAAGCCGTAAAAAACATATTCGAAAAGGGTTAAGAGGGATCCAGCTGCACTTCTTAATCTCCGCCACGTCTTTTTGAGTGATATTCGTTGGCAAGTATTGAATAGACGGATACCGTCTTATACTCGTTTTTTGAAAAGATATGATCCCTGAGAGTTCCCTCTTTTTTCATACCGCATTTTATCATTACCTTTGCGGATGCATCGTTTCCTTCGATATGCATCGCCTCCACACGGTGGAATCCGAATCGGTCAAAGCATATCTCAAGAACACGGGAAACCGCCTCCGTTGCATATCCCTTATTCTGATATGCGGGAGAAATGACATATCCTATTTCGCAGAAATTATTATCGGGATCGACGGAAGTGAGACCGCAAGTGCCTATCATCTTACCGCTGTCCTTCAAGACTACCGCCCAGTCGAAAAAGTCGCCGCGGCGGTATCTGCCCTGAAGCGATCTGATATATGCTGATGTATAATACTTATCGGGATGAGGACTCCAAAGCAGGTATTTGGTAACATCGGCAAGCTTTGAGTACTCATACATATCATCAACATCGCACATCTTTATTTTTCTCAAAACAAGTCTGTCGGTCTCAAGGGTTGGTATTTTCGAAAAATACCGCTTCACCTCGGACAAAAGTCCCGAGAAGTATTCCTTTATCATTCAACGGTATCGCCTTTCAAAATCTTCGCAAGCTCGCTGTCGGAACCGAGGATCACCGTCTTCTCTTCTCCGTTAAGGGATGCCTTTAACGCTTCAAGAGCACGTATAAAGTGATAAAATTCCTTCTTTTCATCCGTATTATACGCTTCACCGAGGATACGCATATATTCTTTTTCGCCTTCCGCTTCTATCTGAGCCGCCTTCGCCTCAGCATTGGAAACGGTTATATTTACTTCCTTGTCCACCTCGTTCTTTATCATAGCTGCTTCCTTTTCACCGTCGGCAGTATAGCTTGCAGCCATCTGATTTCTTTCGGAGATCATTCTTGTATATACAGCGGCTTCGTTATCGGAGGGAAGGTCGAGGCGCTTTATCTTAACGTCAACTACCTCGATACCGTAAGCATCGGCAGATGCCGAGACCTCTGTGTTAATCATTTCGTAAAGATCGTTTCTTTCGGCACCGCTTTCCTGATTGATAACTGCAGACTGCTCTATATTACCCATTGTAGTCTTGAGAACATGGAATGTGGTGGCGTCTATTCTAACCTCCGCCTCGTTTATCGTACCGATGGTCTTATAGAATGTGAGTGGATCAGATATCTTCCAAAGAATATAGCAGTCAACTATCATTGATTTTTTATCGGATGTGAGAACCTCCGAGGGAGATATATCGTAATGGATTATCGTCTTGGGATAATACTTTATGGATTCGATAAAGGGTATTTTGAAATTAAGTCCTGCTTGATCGACCACTTTTTCTATCTTTGAGAATCTTACCACGCATGCATATTCGTTTTCCGCAACCGTAAAGAATGAATTGCTTAACAAAAATACAGCTATTATTATGATAACTGCGGCAAGAACGCCTACCTTATGCTTCAATTTCATTTTTAGCTTTTCCTTTCCTTGATTTTTCCTTACGACAGTTTGTCGATGGGAAGAAGCTTGTTTATATCGGATGCTTCGGAGCTTGTATCTATGATTACCTTAACTCCGGGAAGCACCGATTCCATAGCTTCGAAATACATTCTGCTCTTGGTTATTGCGGAATTGAGTGCGTACTCACTGAACATAGCTTCAAACATCGCAACCTGCTTTACAGCTTCATTTATTCTGTTCTGCTTTAAGTATTCAGCATTCTGAATGAGCTTATCCGCCTTCGCAATCGCTTCGGGAAGCATCTTGTTCTTATATGCATTTGCATCGTTTATTGCCGTTTCCATTCCCTGACGTGCCGTTTCGACATTCTTGAATGCCTGATTTACCTGCTCCGTGGGAGGCTCGGCATCCTGGATCATTACTGCAAGAAGAGAAAGACCGATATCGTAATCCTCAAGCTCTTCAATTATAAGCTCCTTGATCTGCATCTGAATTGCCGTCTTTTCGTTTGTGAGAACGCTGTCAACATCAAATGAGCCTATTACGTTTCTTATCTGACTCTGTGCAAGGCTTTTGAGGATAAGTGCGGGCTTCTGTGATGAATAGAGATACTTTATCGGATCGGATATCTTATATTCGACGAAGAAATCAACATTTACTATGTTGAAATCGCCGGTGATCATCTTACTTTCGGATTCGACCGTTTCACCCTTGCTTGAATATCCTATTTCAATTTTCTGTATATTGTGGACATCAACGAGCTTAACATTCTGGATTCCGAAGGGAAGCTTGAAATGGATACCGGCTTCATTTGTGGAGGTCACCTTACCGAAGGTGGTTATTACCGCCTGCTGATTATCGTTGACAGTATACCAACAAGTTGATACTAAAGCTATTGCCACGATCAGAACGAAAACGAGAAGCACTCTCTTTATTATCTTTCCGGGTTCGATCGGTTCCTTTGGTGTTCCTTTGGGAAACCCCGAATTTGATTGATTAAAATTATTGTACATTTTCTACACCTCTTTTTTAAGCTTAAAGCGGCAGAGTTAAACACCTACCTGCCGCCGATAATAAGTTATATTTATTCTACTATTTCGAAATCTCCGAAGAATGCGGGAACATGGAAATCGGGCTCTTCGACCTCAACGGGATTCCACATGAGATGGTGGAGCACGGGAGTCTCATCGCCGCACTTATACATATTGCCCTTGAACTTATAGCCTGCCTTAAAATCAAGCTTGCCGTAAACGCTTTCAAGAGAAGACAATGTGGCGTGAAGCGTAACCGACCAGGAATCCTCATCGGAGGATGCTTCTACCTCGGGAGCGGGAAGACCGTATTCCGTTATCTTCTTTCTGCCGTGTCTGTTATCACCAACTCCGCAAAGAAGAGTTCCGAAGGAGTTCATTTCGAAGTTTACATAAATATCGCTTTCTTCGGGATTGAAGTTTGCGAAAAACTCCATACAGCTATCCTTGTACACGGGCTCATAAAATTCCGTGAAGCGTGCAAGCGGATAAGTTTCCTTGCAGGTAAGCTTTACGTAGAATCCGTCACTGGGAACGAATATGATCTGACCGTACGTCATAGGACGGTATTCCTTATCCCATACGGAATTGTTGATAAGAGCCTTTTCAACGCCGCAGAAGCAGGGCTTGTCTTTTATCTTTATTTTGTAAGAGTTCATAATATTTCCTCACCTTATTTATAATCTTTATCTTTATGATCCGAAAAACGCTTTTATGATCTTGTTCCGCAATCGGGACAGAATTTTGTTCCGGGAGCAAGTTCCTTGCCGCATCCCGCGCACACAAGCTTCTCGGGCTTTTTGCTACCGCAGTCGGAGCAGAAATTTCCCGTATTTTCCTTACCGCAGGAGCATGTCCATGTGGTGCTCTCAGGCTTTTTACTTCCGCACTCGGAGCAGAATTTTCCCGTATTTTCCTTACCGCAGGAGCATGTCCATGAATCCGCACTCTTCTGCTCAGGCTTCTTGCTTCCGCACTGACTGCAGAAATTTCCCGTATTCTCAGCTCCGCAGGAGCACTTCCAGCTTCCTTCGGCAGGAGCCTTAGCTGCGGAATTATTAACAGCCGCCGCTATCTGAGCGCCCATATCCATCTGATTCTGAGCACCGTTCTGCTGCATTGCAGACATGGGATTCATACCCATGGCACCGAATCCCATACCCATGCCCATCATGGTCATTCCGCCGCCGTTGGGATTAGCCGCAGCGGTCTTGAGAGCTTCGCCCTGAGAATGAGCGAGGTACGCATTCTGAGAAAGAGGATCGGACAGCTCGTACTGATCGACCTTTTTCTTGGAATCGTCATCAAAGGATACGCTCTGAATGGAGATAGACTTAAGCTCAATACCTCTCGCCTTGATCTTTTCATCGAAATCCTTTTCCTGCATCATATCAATGAGGCTTTCGGAACGGCTGGGAAGATCGAGAGCGGCGACCTTATGCTCCTCTGTACCGAGAAGGTTGAGGGTGCTCTGAAGTGAAGCGATGAACTCGGACTTCATCTGTTCTACGAGATCGCCCTTTGTATATTCGTCGCCTGTGCCTGCGATGTTCTTCAAAAGCTCGAAGGGATTGCCGATTTTGAATGTAAATGTACCGTACATTCTTATGTTCACAGCCATGCCGTAAAGCTTTTGAGTTCTGGGATTGAATGTAGGATGACCCCAATCGGAATAAGGAATAGGGGTAGCGGTACCGAATTTATTGTCTATTATTTCTTTTGCATTAAAGAAGTATACAGCCTGTTCCTTGGAAACGCCGCCTCCGAATTTGAAGCGCTCCCACATTTCCTTGAATACGGGACCGAAATCGCCTCCGAAGAAGCTGGGGGATGAGGAGGAATCATAAGTAAACGCACCGGGCTCTGCGGTAGCGTCAAGAACGGCTCCGTTATCAACTATCAGAGCCATCTGTCCGGGATTTACGATTATTCTGCTTCCCTTGGAAATAATACTTCTTCCGTTTGAGTCGGATACTCTCTTAACGAGAATATCATTTGAAAGATCAGGGCACTTTATGGCATCCAACCACTGATCGCCGAAAACCGAGCCTATACTTGATATAGCAGCTTTAATTAAACCCATTTTTATTCTCCTTTTATATATTTAGAATTTCTTATTATCTCATGCCTTATGAATGTTTTTTCAAAAAACGCTTTACTTTTCAGCGGATATATTATATAATAATACGGTAAGCGGTTTTTCACCCGAAAAAAACATCCCGAATGTACGAAAGTACATTTCACAGTTAATATTATATAATATCCGCAGGATTTTTTCAACAGTTATATTAAAAAAATAATTATTTTTTCAAAATAATACTCGGGATTCGTAAAAAATTCTCATTATCTTCGACAGATCCGCGGAATATTGTTCCTTATAGGCAATATGATAGAAAGGGCACGGTCACAAGCGTGAAAAAAAAGATCATCTTCGTCGGAATAACGATGAATTGCGCCGGAAGCGAAAAAAGCTTTCTCTCATTCATAAATACATTTGATCTCGATAAGTATGATGCAACTCTGCTTCTCGCAAAAAGATCGGGGCCCTTCCTTTCAATGCTTCCCGATAAGCTGAAGGTCATAGAGCTTGCCAAATATGGAGATCATTTTCTTCAATCGGGAGCAAATGCAAAAAGCAACATTCTCAATACATTCATAAAGAAGAATCCTTTTTCCGCATTCAAAGTATATCCCTACTACAGGGAAATAATCAAGGCGGGTGATGATAAGGACAAGGTATCATCTCTTGCAACAAAGCTGTGGATAGAGCTTTGCCGCTCGTACCTTCCCGAATTGAAGGAAAAGTACGATATAGCCGTGGCATATTGGGGCGATCGTACAATGTTCTATATGCTTGACAAGATAAAAGCCGATAAGTATATTACATGGATGCACTTCGATTATGCGCATCCCAAGCGTGACGATTCAATATATCTTCCGTATTTTGAAAAGTGCGATTCCATAGTAAATGTCTCCGCAACCGTTGACGATGCCTTGAAGGCTTCTCTTCCCTCAGTATCCGGCAAATGTGTAGTCATAGAAAACATACAGAGTGAAGCTCTTATCAGGAAAATGGCGGAGGAAGAAGCGGAATTTCCCGATCCGGAATACTGCGGTCTCCGAATTCTTTCCGTTGCCCGTATCGCATACCAGAAGGGTCTCGATCTCGGTATACGCGCTCTGAAGATATTGCGTGAAAAGGGCATTGATGCAAGGTGGTACGTTATAGGAGATGGGGACGAGGAATTGAAGTCTCAGCTTATTTCCCTTTCAAAAGAATACGGTGTTGAAAACGATTTTGTTTTCATGGGAACCCGTTCAAACCCTTATCCGTATATTAAAAAATGCGATATTTTCGCTTTGCCTTCAAGATTCGAGGGTAAGCCGATCTCCGTTGAAGAGGCAAAAATACTTTGCAAGCCTATAGTCGTTTGTGATTATCTTTCAGCAAACGAACAGCTCGGCGGAGGAAAATACGGTATGGTATCCCCGTTTGACGAAAACGAGCTTGCGGAAAAGCTTTATTTCCTCTCAAAAAAGGAAAACTCCGATGCATACGTAAAAGTCTTATCGGAGTCATCCTTCTCCAATGAAAGCGAGATCGATAAATTCATAGAGCTTATTGAAAATGACGAGGGTGATAGATAATGTTCGGTTACATAAAGCCCGCATATCCCGAGCTTCTCGTAAAGCAATATGAGCTGTACAAGGCAGTATACTGCGGTATATGCGAGGCAACGGGGAGAATAACGCCGTTTCTATCTTTGGCTTTAAGCTACGATTTCGTTTACCTTGCCATGGTGCGCTCTTCTCTTTGCGGAGAAAAATTCACCTTCAAAACAAAACGCTGTATTGCTCATCCCTTCAAAAAAAGAAAGATGGCGGTCTCCTCCCCGTCGATAGATCATACCGCCAAGGCGGCTCTCATACTGACGGTGGAAAAGCTTGATGACGACATAAGAGACTGCGACACTCCTTTTTTCAAAAAGCTTGTTTTCCGCATATACAGAAGCATATTGATGAAAAAGCTTAAAAAGCTTATGATATCGGAGCCATGCTTCAAGGAGATCTACGAATCATCCAAAAGCTCTTTGGATAAGCTGGTGGAGCTTGAAACGGAAAAATGCGATTCCATTGATGATGTATCTGCTGTATTTTCATCAACATTAAAAGAGCTGTGCTCATTTGGACTTGAAGGAAACAGCAAGCTTATTGCAGGCGAGCTTTCCGACGTTATCGGCAGATTGATCTACATTTTCGATGCGTTGGATGATGTACGCAATGATGAAAAGAACTCATCCTTCAATCCTCTTTTGAACAAATACGGCTCGTCGGAAAACGCAATCGCAAACATGGATATTCTTGATTTGACAATAAGCATGTACATAGAAAAGGCAGACAACATATCGGCGCTTTTGCCTGCGGATTCCGAGGTAACACATATATTAAGAAACATAGCATCAATGGGGCTTTCAGCGCAATCTGCCTCAATCATAAAAAAAGTAACGGATAAATCACATAAAAAATCAAAGAAAGGCAACTTAAATGACAGATCCTTATAAGATCTTGGGAGTTTCTCCCAACGCCACCGACGACGAAATAAAAAAAGCATACAGAGAACTTGCTAAAAAGTATCATCCCGATAATTTCCACGACAATCCTTTGGGCGAGCTTGCCACCGAAAAGATGAAGGAAATAAACGCCGCATACGATGAAATACAGAAGATGCGTGCCTCCGGATCAAGCTTTTCATCCGGCAGTTCCGGAAGCTCGGGAGGCTATTCATATTCCGATAATTCTTCATCTTCATCTCCATATGTAAAGATACGTGAAATGATAGCCACAGGAAGATTCACGGAGGCAGAGATCCTTTGTGCAAATATTCCCTTAAACAACCGTTCAGCGGAATGGTATTATCTTTACGGAGTCATACAGAAGCAGCGCGGTCAATACGCCAATGCGGCAGAATCCTTCAAGATAGCATGTCAGCTTGCTCCCGGAAATCAGGAATATGCGGCGGCATATCAAAGCCTTCAGAATGCACAGAAGAAATACGGCAGCTTCAATCAGAGTCAGACAATGAGCACATGCTCCGGATGTGATATCTGCACGGGGCTTCTCTGTGCCGATTGTATGTGCGAATGCTGCGGCGGCGATCTTATAAGCTGCTGTTAAGGACAGCGTATTTTCATACACAATGGTTGAACTATGAACAGAGACATCGGTAATAAAACAAAAAAAATAGCATACGGTGCTGTGCTTACTGCACTGTGCACCATAATGCTCGGCGTAGGCTCAATTATAACCACACTCGACATTTCCCTTGCGGCATATGCAGGATTTGTCATACTTTTCATAACTATTGAAGGCGGTGACAAGATGGCTTTTTCAGTTTACTTCTGTACATCGGTACTTGCCTTTATCATTCTGCCTCAGAAATCACCCGCTTTTATTTTCGCTTTCTTTATGGGTTGGTATCCCATATTCAAAAAGCACGTGGAAAAGATAAAGCCCTTTTTTGCATGGATAGTAAAGCTAAGCGCATACAATACAGCGATTCTTCTTATATATCTTGTTACGGTAAAGATCTTATCGCTGGAATATGAGCTTGTGGAAATGACGCTCTTGTATTTTCTTCTTGCAAATGTCGCCTTCATTTTTTTCGATATAGCATTAAATATTTTTATTCCCTTCTATATCTTCAAAATAAGAAAGCGCCTGGGATTCAAAAAGGATCTGTTTTAAGATTTTGTATATATAACACGGTCTGACATATTAAAAATAAGCGGATACCCTATCATACCGTTTTGTATGGGTTTCCGCTTTTTGTATTTTCTATTTTCAAATTCGAGCACATATACCGATCATTCACTTACTGATTATTCAAAAAATGTTAACATTTATAGTCTTGACAACAGCGTGAAAAAGTACTATAATATAAGTTACGAGACAAATAATCAGATTAGAAACGGCTTTGCAGAAATGACAGCGATAGAAGAAAAGAGGAGGCTTTGAGGAAGATGAAATACGATCTTGTTATTTTTGATGCTGACGGAACGGTACTTGATACTATAGACGATATATACAGCACTATGGGACATATTTTGTCGAAAAACGGGTATCCCGTAGCTACAATGAGTGATATAAGACAGCATAGCGGAAAGGGCGTATCGTATCTCATTAGCAATTGTGTTGCGGGAGTTACGTCTTTTGACAAGCAAAGTATGCTGAATGAATATATGGATTATTACAGAAAGCATTGCGCCGATAAAACATCACCTTTCCCCGGAATGAAGGATGTTTTGCAGTTTTTGAAGAAATCCGGATGCAAGGCGGCTATGGTATCCGATAAGGAGGAATATACCACAAGATCCCTTTGCCGCAGATTTTTGGGCGGACTTATAAAGTATGTGGCAAGCGAACAGCTCAATGAAGACGGTCTTGCCGAAAATGACGTTATAACTCAGGTCACAACAGGTGTTGCGGTCTCAAAGGATCGTGTTCTCTATGTAGGCGACACCGAGAACGATGCAGAAAAGGCAAAGAAGGCATCTGTGGATTTTGTATGCGTATCCTGGGGTATGCGTACCGCAGAGCAGTTAAAGGAAAGCGGAGTTGAAAATATCGTTACCACTCCCGAGGAATTGCTTGACTACATAAAAGCAGAATAAATATAACAGCTTACAGTTTGGATCGGAGTGCAGATGCGCCCCGATCCGTTTTTTTCATCAGAACGTATTTTCTATATACCCAATCCCTCATATATTACGTCTCTCAACGGTCCGTGACCGCTTCCGAGCATCAAGGGCCATGAGCGCACGTGCATGGTATACGCTATTGAAACTCTGTTTTCGGGATCCATGAGAATAAACGAGCCTGCCGCTCCATCCCATCCGAATTCACCGACAGCACTTCGCTGACCCTCGGATCTGTCCATCATTGTCCTTACACCGAGACCGTATCCGTATCCCGGTCCTACGGCGCAAGAGAAGGAGGGATCAACAAGGTGCTTGGAAAGCTGTTCCGTACGCATAAGGTCGATGGTTTCCGACCTGAGGATACAGTTGCCGGAAATGCCGACACCGCCGTTTGTCATTGCATCGGCAAAAAGACTCAGATCCTTTACCGTAGAGCAAAGTCCCGCTCCTCCGCTTTCATAATTTACCGCCAATCTGTAATTATTTCCGCTTAACGGCGAAAGCCCCTTCCCATCCGTATAGATATACTGCGCCGAAAGGCGTTTTTCCTTTTCTCCGCTTAATTTGAAGCAGGTATCCGTTATACCGAGAGGCGCAAAAATATTCTTTTCCATATATTCGGACAGCTTCATTTTTGTTGCCGATTCCACTACCGCTCCGAGAACGTCATGGCATAAGCTGTAAAGAAATCTTTCACCGGGCTCAAATTTCAACGGAGAAAGGGGAAGTGTATTTATTATATCCATTGTGGAAGCTTCCGGATCATTATTTATCAAATCACATATGGGCTTGGCATTGAGATCGTAATCAAGTCCGCCGCTCATCATGAAAAGATGACGGACGGTCATAGTCCTTTCGGGAGCGCATTTCTTTTGATCCTTCATAATAAATACATTTTCAAAAGCGGGAAGATATTTGCTTACGGGATCGTCAAGTGAGATATCGCCCGATTCCACAAGCTGCATTGCCGCAGTACATGTAAAGGGCTTTGAGCAGGAATATATATGGTATATATCGTTTTCCGAAACGGGAATGCTTTTTTCGTAGTCACTTTCACCGCTTGTATAAGCAAACACTTCTTTTTGATCGAGGGTGACTTTTACGGCGCATCCCGGGACGCCCTTTTCCTTGCGGAGGACATTTTCAATATAATCGATAATATATTTTGTATTCATTTTTCGATCTACTTTCATAAGTAATTGATATTATCAAAAAAATGCACCCGCCGTATATAGCGGCAGGTGCATGTAAATTACGAAATAAACTATTGATTATTTCTTGTATGCAGCGTATACCTTATTGAAAGCTTCAGCAACTTCGTTTACGTTAGCTTCTGTCCAGCTTTCGTTGGGGTATATGATGAGTGTATCTTCAAGAGCCTTCTTAGCTACGGGAACATCATCAAGGTTGTATCTCTTAGCCTTGTCGCCTGTGTACTCGGGAGCTGCCCAAGGATATCCGCTGTCGCCGAATACTATGCTGTTCTGATACCAATCGGATGTGAAAGGTGTAGCAGCGTAGTATGTGTTAGCGCCGATGCCTTCAGCTGCGAGAGCCTTAGCGAATGTAGCCTTGTCGCATGTAACTGCGTCAGCATTGAAGATGAGGCGGAGGAACCAATAGGAAGCGTCAGCCTTTTCGGAAACGGGAGAAGCGGAAACTGCCTTGCAGTCCTTGATGCCTTCGAGAAGAGCGGAAACTACCTTGCGGCGTCCTTCAGCTATGGGGAACATCTTCTGGATCTGTACGCGACCTATAGCGGCGTGCATATCATCCATGTTATAGTTAAGAGAAGCGCAAACGTTACCGTTGTTGCCTGTTGCACCGTAGGGCTTACCTCTGTCAGCGCTCTGTCTTGCTCTGTAGTAGGATTCCTCTGTTCTTGTCCAAACGAGACCACCCTGTCCGCCAACGCAAGTGTGCTTACCGAACATCATGGAGAATCCGGAAGCATCGCCGAATGTACCAACGGGCTTGCCGTTATAAGCAGCACCGTGAGCCTGAGCACAGTCTTCTATAACCTTGAGACCCTTTTCCTTAGCGAATTCGCAGATAGCTTCGATATCTTCGCAAGGTTCGCCTGCGATATGAGCAACTACGATAGCGCTTGTTCTTTCGGAATAGCACTTCTTAACGCCTTCAAGGCTGATGTTAAAGCTGTTGGGCATGCTGTCAGCAACAACAGGAATGCAGTTCATCATAACGATAGGCATAAATCCGCCGGGATCGGTTACGGGACCGCAGATGATTTCTGTAAAGGGCTGAATGTTCTGGGAACGGAGAGCTACGTATACGGATGTTGTACCGCTGTTAACGCATTCTGCATATCCGCCGCCGAGGAGCTCAGCAAATTCTTTTCCGAGGAGTCCTCTTTCGGGACCGTTGTATCCGGGAGCAACACCTGCAGCTATAGCAGCGTCGATTATTCTGTTGCAAGCGGCCTTTTCTTCAGCGCCGAAGTGATGTCTTGCAGCAAGGGGAGATTTTACGGCTTTTTCGCCACCGTTGATAGCGAGAGCCTTTGTAGCTTCATTACACATAGTTTTTTACCTCTCTGTGATTGTAATCATTTTCTAAATGTGTGACATTTTTCAATATACCACACATATGACTTTGACGGTATCAGTATAACATAATAAACGAAAAAAATCAATGCTTTTTTGAAAAAACTTCCTGTTTATACAACAAAGTTTTCCGACGAATTTCTTCCGGGATGCAATATGTGATCGATTTTTCGTTTCTTGGTTATTTCTTTGCCGATGCGATGAATTCCGAAAGCTCGCAAAGCTGTGTTTTCTGAGATCCGGGACCGGGTCCTCCCACGATATCGCGGCGCATTACGCACTCGTCGAGGCTTATTGCCGTGAATACATCCTCCTCGAAAAGCTCGGAGAATTCTTTATACTCGTCAAGGGAAAGATCCTCGAAGCCGATCTTCTTTTCGGAGCAGTACGCTACCATCGTTCCGACTATCTTATAAGCTGTTCTGAAGGGAACATTTTTCTTTGTAAGATAATCCGCACAGTCCGTAGCATTGATAAAGCCCTTGGAGGCTGCAGCACGCATCTTGTCCTTGTTTACCTTGATGGTAGCAAGGAGCTTTGTGAAAATGGAAATACAAGCGATAGTATTATCGAGAGCGTCGAAGAAGGCTTCCTTATCCTCCTGCATATCCTTGTTGTATGCAAGGGGGAGAGACTTCATCATAACGAGAAGTGTGGTGAGATCTCCGTACACTCTGCCCGTTTTTCCTCTGATAAGCTCGGGAATGTCGGGATTCTTCTTCTGCGGCATTATGGATGAGCCTGTAGAGAATGCATCGTCAAGCTCGATAAATGCAAATTCGTGGCTCGACCAAAGGATAATTTCCTCGGAGAAGCGGGAAAGGTGAGACATTATCATGGAAAGACAGAAGGTGACCTCCATAAGGGAGTCTCTGTCGGATACACCGTCAAGACTGTTTTTCGTTACATCCGCAAATCCGAGAAGTTCGGCTGTACGGTATCTGTTGATGGGATAAGTCGTTCCTGCCAATGCACCCGAACCCAAAGGCATAACGTCCGCTCTGTTATATGCGTCGGTAAGGCGGGTAATATCTCTCATGAACATCTGTGCATAAGCGAGAAGATGATGGGAGAAGGATATAGGCTGTGCTCTCTGCAGATGAGTATAACCGGGCATGACCGTCATTGTGTGATCGGATGCCAATGCATGGATAGTCTCAAGCAAGGTTATAAGCTCTTCCTTTACTTCACCGACCATTCTCTTGAGGTAAAGCTTTATATCAACTGCTACCTGATCGTTTCTGCTTCTTCCCGTGTGAAGGCGCTTTCCGTTGTCGCCGATGCGTTCGGAAAGGACCTGCTCTACAAACATATGTATATCTTCCGCATCGGGAGATATCTCAAGAGAACCGTTTTCGATATCCTCAAGTATCTTTTCAAGTCCCTCTATGATCTCAAGAGAAGCTTCCTTTGAGATTATATTCTGTTCGCCGAGCATGGTAGCATGGGCTATACTGCCCGTGATATCCTCTTTATATAATCTTTTATCGAATTCGATAGAACTGTTGAAGGCATCGAGTGCCTTGTCGCTTTCCTTCTGAAAGCGTCCTGCCCACATTTTCATATTTTCTGTCCCATTCTTTCCGAACAGCGCGTAAAAGTATCTCTTACGCGCTGTTATCTTACTTAATATTTATTGTTTTGTCTTATTTCTTTTCGCTGTTTCTTCTGTCAGCCATAGCCTTTACCTTGATGGGAAGACCAAAGAGGTTGATGAAGCCTGCGGAATCCTTCTGATCGTATACATTGTCTTCATCGAATGTAGCGATTTCTTCGTCGTAGAGGCTGTAAGGAGATGTGATGGAAGCGGGGATTATATTGCCCTTATAAAGCTTAACGGTAACATCACCCGTAACATTTTCCTGAGTCTTGTCAACGAATGCGCTGAGAGCCTCACGGAGAGGTGTGAACCACTGACCGAAGTATACGAGATCTGCAAACTTACCGGAGAGCATTTGCTTTGTATGCATTGTGTCACGGTCGATCGTAATGCTTTCGAGAAGCTCATGTGTTGCATAAAGGATCTCTCCGCCGGGAGTTTCATATACGCCGCGGCTCTTCATACCTACGAGACGGTTTTCAACCATATCGAGTATACCTATACCGTTTCTTCCGCCGAGCTCATTGAGCTTTGTTACGAGAGCAACAGCATCCATCTTTTCGCCGTCGATAGCTACGGGAACTCCTTTTTCAAAGGAGATCTTTACGTATTCGGGCTTATCGGGAGCTCTTTCGGGGGATACGCCCAATTCGAGAATCTTATCGTAATCGGGTTCGTTTGCGGGGCTTTCAAGGTCGAGACCCTCATGGGAAAGGTGCCAGAGGTTCATATCCTTGGAGTAATTTGTTTCTCTTGTTATGTTAAGAGGAATATTCTTTGCTATAGCGTAATCGATCTCTTCGTCACGGGACTTGATGGACCATTCTCTCCAGGGAGCTATGATCTTCATTTCGGGAGCAAATGCCTTTATTGTAAGCTCGAAACGAACCTGGTCATTACCCTTACCTGTGCATCCGTGAGCGATGGCGTCAGCGCCTTCCGCAAGAGCGATCTCAACGATTCTCTTTGCGATAACGGGACGTGCGAAGGATGTACCGAGAAGGTACTTGTTTTCGTACTTAGCGCCTGCTTTTACTGTAGGGAAGATATAGTTTTCTACGAAATCCTTTGTAAGATCTTCAATGTATATCTTGGAAGCGCCTGTCTTTATAGCCTTTTCCTTAAGGCCGGAAAGCTCCTTTCCCTGTCCTACATCGGCAGCAACGGCGATAACCTCGCAGCCTTCGTAATTTTCCTTAAGCCACGGAATGATAATGGATGTATCAAGACCGCCGGAATAAGCAAGAACTATCTTTTTAATGTTGTTTTTCATTTTTATCTTAGATCCTTTCGGTGAAATATTAAACTTTACATAAACTGCTCATTGAGCATTTTTTCCATATCGTATATGCCGGGAGCTTTCTTGGAAGAGCTCATATAAATGCCCGCACGCAAAGCACCTGCTGCAAAAACATCTCTGGAAAGGGCGCTGTGGGATATGGTTATAATCTCATCTCTGCCGCCGAATATAACCTCATGCTCGCCTACTATCGTGCCTGCACGCACACAACTTATACCAAGCTCCTTCTTGTCTCTCTTTTCACGTCTTGTGCTTCTGTCGTAAATATATTCGTAAGAATTATCAGATGCATTGTTTATGGCGTTTGCTATCATGAGAGCCGTTCCGCTGGGAGCATCAAGCTTCTGATTATGGTGCTTTTCGATAAGCTCTATATCGTAATCCGTGCCCAATAAAGCGGCGGCACGCTTGCAAAGCTCGGTTATAAGGGAAATTCCCACAGACATATTGGCGCTCTTGAAGATAGCGACCTTCTTTGAATATTCCTTTATCATCTCAAGCTCATCGGGAGTGTGTCCTGTGGTGCAGAGAACGACGGGAATACTCTTTTTCTCGGCATAAGCGAGAATTTCCGACGTTATACCGTGGAAGGAGAAGTCGATTATTACATCGGCTTCCTCCGCAACATCGGATATTTTTTCGTATATGGGATAAGACTCATTGCCCGTTCCCTTTGTTATATCCACGCCTGCAGCAATCTTGCAATCCTTTGACGGATCATCGCACATGGAAACTATACATTTACCCATGCGTCCGCAGCAGCCGCTCATAATAACTCTTGTCATGTTTACGATTCCTTTCGTAATTACGGTATCCTTCCTTTTAAGATATCCTCATATGTAAATTATAAAAGTCCCTTGTCCTTGAGAGCCGCACGGATGCGCTGTGCACTCTTTTCTTCGGGAGTACAGAGAGGAAGACGTATCTCCTCGCTGCAGTATCCCATCATAGCCATAGCAGCTTTTACGGGAATGGGGTTGACCTCGCAGAAAAGCGAGTTGATAAGCTCGAGATAACCGAGCTGAAGCTCACGGCTCTTTGCTACATTGCCCTTGAAAAACTCTTCACAGATGTCGTGGGTGATCTTGGGAACAACGTTTGAAAGAACGGATATAACGCCGATTCCGCCCAAAGAGAGAATAGGAAGTATCTGGTCATCGTTTCCGGAGTAAAGGTCTATCGAATCTCCGCACATTTCCATTGTCTGAGCTATGGAGGAGATATCTCCGTTAGCTTCCTTGACAGCGGCAATATTGCCGTGTTTGGAAAGCTCGTAATAAGTTTCGGGCTTGATGTTTACGCCTGTTCTGGAGGGAACGTTGTAAAGTATTACCGGCTTATCGCAAGCATCCGCAATTTTTGAAAAGCTCTTTATAAGTCCCTGCTGAGTAGCCTTGTTATAGTAAGGCGTTACGAGAAGAAGAGCATCTGCTCCGTCTGCGCAAGCGTGCTTGGAAAGCTGGATTGAATAATCGGTATCGTTGCTTCCGGTACCTGCAATAACGGGAACTCTGCCGTTAACGCAGTCTATAACGAATCTTACGGATTCCTTGTGCTCCGTGTCGTTGAGAGTAGCCGATTCGCCTGTGGTACCGCATACTACCAATGCGTCAATTCCTCCGCTGATCTGCTGCTCTATTATATTCTTAAAAGCCGGGTAGTCTATTTTTCCGTCCTTGAACGGGGTGATAAGTGCCGTTGCGGCACCCTTGAAAATGGGTTTTGAAAGCTTCATTGTTTTGACGCTCCGGCATCCGTCATTGTATGAGGAAGCCGTTTTTCCTTTCGTTGAAATGGAGATGGTATGCGGTGTATATACCGCACGCCCGATATTCGGGCAGTATATATTATGTGATCCTTGCGTGAGATGTGAAGCGCATGAGGTTTTTTGTCCTTAATTTTAAGAAAAAATAAAAAACCGGTTGAAAACCGGCTCCGCATGGTATATAATAGGATTAAGGTAAAAACGCCTCGCGCCGGACGCTGAATATCCTCTATACATCATGATAGCTCTCCGCCGGTTTCGGCGACAGCCCGTACACTCTTAACACACGGGCCAGAGAATGCCGTTCTCGTTCGATCAGATGATCGCGGCAGTCTCTTCGGCGTTTTCCCCTTTTATACCGCGTCACAGCCCGACGGCTATGCGGTACTACTCTTGTCAAACGCGCCTCTATCTCTGTTTTGTTATTCTATGCATAAGAGCCCCGACGGGAGCTTTTGCATACATAAATATTATAGCAGGAATATACCGCTTTGTCAAATACTTTTTATAAGGATAATGAAGAAAATGTATAAAGATTTGAATAATTCCGCAAGAAAAGACCTTTTAAAGAAGGAATCTTACTTTTATGACCTTCCCGAGGAGCTTATCGCCCAGCATCCGGAGGAAAAAAGAGATATGTCCCGCCTCCTTGTCTGCGGCAGAGACGGAAGTATATCCCATAAGCATTTTTGCGATGTTACCGATTATTTTGAACAGGGCGACGTTCTTGTTATAAACAGGAGCAAGGTCATTCCCGCAAGAGTATTCCTCCGTTCACAGAATGCGGAAACAGATTACGAATGTCTTATACTCCGTGACAGAAGCACGGGCGACTTCCGCGGCGAGGCTTTGTGGGAATGCATAGTCCATCCCGGAAAAAAATTCAAGCCGGGTAAGATATTCTTTGCCAAAAATGATCCTTCGGTACGTATAAGCGTTGAAGAGGTCCTTGAAAACGGAAACAGAATAGTGAAATTCATATACGATGACTGCGAAAGCTTCTTTTCTCTCCTTGACAGGATAGGTGAAGCCCCCCTGCCCCCTTACATAAAGGAAAAGCCGGAGGATCCCTCGAGATATCAGACGGTATACGCAAATAAGGAAGGCTCGGCGGCAGCTCCCACGGCAGGGCTTCATTTCACAAAGGAGCTTCTTGAAAAGCTTGAAGCCAAGGGCGTGGTTATTGCCGATGTTCTCTTACATGTCGGTTTGGGCACATTTCGTCCCGTAAAGGAGGAGGATATAACCGCCCATATAATGCATTCGGAGCACTATGAGATAAGTGCTGAAACAGCGGAAAAGATCAATACCGCAAAGAAAAACGGTAAGCGTGTTTTTGCGGTGGGAACTACCTCCGCAAGAACTCTTGAAGGAGCGTTTGCGAAGGAAGGCGAAGTGAAGGAATCCTCGGGAGAAACGAGCATTTTTATATACCCGGGTTACGAATTGAATGTGGTTGACTGCCTCATAACGAATTTCCACCTTCCCGAAAGCACTCTTATCATGCTCGTATGCGCCGTCCTCGGCTATGACAGGACTATGGCGGCATATAACGAAGCGGTTAAGGAAAAGTACAGGTTCTTCTCCTTCGGAGACGCAATGCTGATACGATAAAAGATTTTATCGTATCAGCAGGTAAAAGGTAAGAGTGAAAAGTGAAGAGGTAATGAAGATTTTCGCCCGTGGCGAAAATCAACCGAACTTATTCACTATTCACTTTTACTTCTTACTTCCCGTACACATCGGCGACGCGATGTTGATAGTATAAAATCCCGCTGTAAGCTCATTTCGGATCAAAATAACGGAGGAAGTGTAAATGTATTGGTACGGTTGGTTTATCGCAGCACTGGCAATATTGGGTATTGCATTTCTTGATGCAATAGCAGTGCTCTTTTTCAGATACAAAAGAAAGCGCATCATCACGCCGAACAGAGCTCTCATTCTCGGAACGTGGGGGTCGGCATGTGTACTTTTTTATCCGCTGTATCTTAGAGAGATCGATAGTGCCGCAAGTATTGCGGAATATATACAGGCAGGATTGGTATCGATACAGCATTCGATACGTATCTTCGCATTCGATGGCGGTTATATGGATATTGTCAGGATGGTTGAAGGATTGGACCCCGAAGTACAGACGCTCTATACTTTGCTCGGTTCTGTTCTGTACCTTGCCGCTCCGATATTGACAGTAGGTATCATATTGTCATTCTTTCAGAACCTGACTTCCTATATTTATTATATTTTTTCGTTCTGGAATCACACTCATGTTTTTTCCGAGCTGAATGAGCGGTCTCTCGCACTGGCAAAAAGCATTGATGTTGTTCATAATAGAAAAGGTCAAAAAAGAAGATATAGATTCTTTAAAAAAGCTCTGATAGTTTTTACCGATGTGGTAAACAAAAATGACGAAGATAATATTGAACTCATCGAAGAAGCCAAAGAAATCGGTGCTGTATTATTCTCAAAGGATCTGGAATCCATAAGATACAGAAAACGTTATTTATCCGTCAGAAAGCTGAATTTCTATCTTATATCCGAAGACGAAGAAGAAAAACTCCGTCATGCAGAAAGCATTATGAAGGAATATGATTTTCCGAATGTAGAACTTCGATTGTTTTCCGATGATATACGGAGCGAGCTTCTTTTGGCAAGTAAAAAAGTTAAGCTTATGAGAGCAATACGCGTAAACGATATACAATCTCTGATCTATCATAATCTTGACGTTCACGGAATACGGCTTTTTGAAAATGCGCGTGACATAACCCCTTCGGAAAAAGTCATATCCGCAGTTATAGTAGGCTTCGGCAAATACGGATTGGAAATGACAAAAGCATTGACATGGTTCTGTCAGCTTCCGGGCTACCGTGTAAAGATCAACGTTTTTGATATAGACGAAAAAGCCGAGGAAAAATTTACAAATATATGTCCCGAGTTAATGAGTTCGAAATTCAACGGTCAGGATATTCCCGGCGAACCTCATTATGAAATCAATATCCATAACGGTATTGATACCAATACTCCGGAATTTTTCGATAAAATGTCACAGATCAAAGATGCTACTTATATTTTCGTCTGCCTGGGCAATGATGAAATAAATCTTTCCACTTCCGTAAAAATAAGATCCGCCTGCGAAAGAATACATTACACAGGCGACCATCATAAACCGGATATTGAAACCGTAATTTACGATTCCAACATCCGCAATCTTATGGGGATGAAATGGGGAGAAGAACGCTCTTCTTCATCGGAAAGCAATAATGACGGCGTTACGAATTTCAAAAAGCAGCATTATAATTTACATATGATCGGAGATCTTGATAATTTTTATTCCGAAAAAACATTTTTGGATTCCGACCTTATCGAAAGAGGCAGAGAAATAAATATCAGATGGGCAAAAGAAAACGATCCGTCATCCATCAACAACGATAAAGAAAAATTCGATAAATATGAATACAATTACCGTTCATCCATATCAAAGGCTATACATGAAAAGCTCCGAAAGGATATGTACGAAAAAATGGGAGTAGACTTTCCGGGTATTGATATGCCCCGTGAAAGCATTCTCAAAGATCCCAATCTGTGCTTGAAAATAGGACTTATAGAGCATATAAGGTGGAATGCTTACATGAGGACCGAGGGATATTCTTACGGCACCGCAACAGATCACCTTTCAAAGAAGCATAGCTGTCTTGTCTCGGTACATAAGCTGGAGGAGACCGAAAACGGAAGAGAGATTTTGAAAAAGGACGTGTAACTATCTGTTTTATGCATAAATCTATCTTTTATTTTTAATTACTTCTAAGGTTCGTATTGTATCATTGATATGTAACCAATATATCATACAAAAGGAGCACCCTAATCAAAGACTATCACCGAAAATGAGATTACTTCTTGCTGAAGACGAACGCTCTCTTTCAAGAGCAATCGTAACCATACTTGAAAAAAACAATTATTCCGTCGATGCTGTCTACGACGGAAAAGAAGCGTTGAATTATATACGAAGTGAAAATTATGACGGCATAATCCTCGATATAATGATGCCCGAGCTTGACGGAATATCTGTCCTGAAACAGATAAGAGCCGAGGGAAACACTACTCCCGTCATGATGCTCACCGCAAGATCCGAAATAGATGACAAGGTCCTTGGTCTTGACAGCGGAGCAAATGACTATCTGACAAAGCCCTTCAATGTCAAGGAGTTACTTGCCAGAATAAGAGCCATGACGAGAACGCTTTCCGTTCAGCAGGATTCCCGTCTTCACTTCGGAAATATAACCCTTGACTGTGCCTCATATGAATTATCCTCACCTTCGGGAAGTTTTAAGCTTGCGAATAAGGAATTCCAGATGATGGAGATGCTGATGAAAAACCCGAAAAAGCTGATTCCCACAGAGCATTTCATGGAGCGTATATGGGGATATGACAGCGAGGCGGAAATTAATGTGGTATGGGTATATATTTCTTATCTGCGTAAAAAGATTACCGCTCTGAACGGAACCGTACGGATAAAGGCGGCACGTAATGCGGGCTATTCCCTGGAGGAGACCGAATGATAAAAAAACTGCGTATAAAGCTTGTAGCGGCTTCAATGATCTCTTTGATGGCAGTTCTCTTCTCCATTATGGGAACGGTCAATTATCTCAATTACACAAGCATTATCGATAAAGCCGATGATATACTTACAGTCCTCGCCGATAACAACGGACGATTTCCGTCAAGCGGATTGGATTCCTTTTTCGACGGATTTTTCGGCAGAGATCAGATGTCTCCCGAGATCCCTTATGAATCACGTTTTTTCTCCGTCGTTATGGTGGAAAACAAAAACGGCAAAAAGATACTGTCAATAGACACAGCGCATATTGCCGCCATAGATGCCAAAACAGCAGGTGAATATGCCATTCAAGCGCTGACAAGCGAAAGCATAAAGGGATTCACGGAAAAATACCGTTACCTCATAAAAGAGCATGAAACTTACACCCGTGTTATTTTCCTTGACTGCACAAGGGACCTTGATACATTCGAATCATTCTTCATAGCAAGTATTGCCATATCGGCAATAGGACTTATCTCTGTATTCATACTCATATTTTTCCTTTCGGGAAGAATAGTGAGACCCGTTTCCGAAAGCTATGAAAAGCAGAAACGGTTTATTACCGATGCGGGACATGAGCTGAAAACTCCGCTGACTATAATAGATGCGGATGCTGAGATACTTGAAATGGAGCTCGGTGAAGAAAACGAGTGGATAAAGGATATAAAAGCTCAGACAAAGCGTCTGGCAACACTTACAGGGGATCTTATATACCTTTCACGTATGGAAGAGGAAAACATGAAGCTTCAGACAATAGACTTTCCTCTTTCCGATGTCACCTCGGAAACTGCAAGCTCCTTCCAATCCCTTGCCATAAACAAGAATAAGACCATCGTATGCGACATTGAGCCCATGATAACGGTAAACGGCGATGAAAAAGCCATCCGTCAGCTTATCTCGGTGCTTCTTGACAATGCGATAAAGTATTCGTCCGAAAGTTCAAGTATCTCTCTTACGCTTCAAAGTCAGGGGAAATACGTTATCCTCAATGTCAGCAATATGACGGACGGAATATCAAATGACGATATACCCCATCTCTTTGACAGATTCTACCGTGCGGATTCATCACGTAATTCGTCAACGGGAGGTCACGGAATAGGTCTTTCCATTGCAAAAGCCGTGGTCAATGCCCACAAGGGAAAGATATCTGCGTTTTCCCCGGACGGAAAGCTTTTGTCCATAAGCGTCATGCTTCATTTGTCCGATAAATAACATTTTAACTTAAAAAAACGTATGCACAAATTACGAGTGCATACGTTCTTTTTTTGTAGAATTATTTATTCAACCGTGTCTATTATCTTATATTCACCGGTTTTATAATTTATAACGGCGAATTTATCTGGGAAATCAAAGCGTCCGGTAAAAGGTCTGCGCTTAACTATGTTATTTTCCTCGTCAACGGTTTCGTAATACCATAAAGGCCATACGATATAATCTCCGACGCCGTCGCACCCTCCTACTGTAGTGGGGCCCATATCCAAAGCGCAATTATTACCGGTTAGATCACATAACAATTTAGCATCGCTTCCGTCAGCATTTGATATATACAGCTTTCCTCCGTATTTATCGTATACTCCCACAGTTTTTTCACTGGACCCACTTATTTTATTTCCGATAAATACAACTTCATCGGGCAATGTATATATAACCTTACCTTTGTAAGCTATAAGCAGTCCCCGCGTTGATTCAACGATAACCTTTTCTTCACCGGTTTTACGGTTAAAACTGGTTATCTGTCTTAAATTGCTTACCGCATCCGGGAAATCAATAGAAAAGGAGTAATCACCTGTGCTCATATTGGCATGAAAGCCTCTGTCGTTCTCCTTCTTGTTCTTATAATCATAATCAGTACTGTAATATATTCTGCTTTCACTCCAATAAAGCCTTTCCGCATCATGATTCAACAAAGTAAGATCACCTACAACATATTCTGTCATAAGTTCAACCACTTCTTTTGTTTTAATGTCATACCGCATGACCTTATATCCCGTTCCCTCATTGGGCCTTACACTCATAGCTTTAAAAAAGAGATAGTCTTCTGTTGCGTAAAGTCCACTGATAGTAAACCCATTCGCTCCATACAGCACTTCATATTTGCCTGAATCAAGGTCGAATTTACAGATATCAAGGTAATACGCTTGTGAATTGCCTTTTCGCAAGTAATATATTATATTTCCCCTTTTGCAAATCGAAGGAGATGCTTGAAAAAACGGGCATGATTGGGAATTATGTTTACACAACGGATCAGGGCAAAGAGGCACAACGATACCCTCTTCGGGATAAAGCTTATGCATCATTGAATTATTCAACAGAACGATCAGATAATCATAATCCGACTCATCGCTGTATTTGATTTCTCTTGTTTCCTCTGTATCATCACTCGATCCGGATAACGTCTCCGGAGGTGTTGTGCATGAGAAAAGGGAGAGGGTGAGAGAGAAAGTAAGTAACAAAATTAAAAACTTTTTCATAATCTATCCCAAGCACAGAGTTGCCTTATAAAACAACTCTGTGCCTACTCCTGTAAAAAAATTAATCAACATTCGCTTGAACGCAACTACGCTGTACCATGATCAATTATTAGAAAAGGGGATTCCAACCTTCCTCATATTCATAGAAAATAACATTGCTGTCTACATAAAAATCAGCTGAAGCACCACTTGGTTCATACAAATATGGATCTAACGGACAATATCCCTCAACCAAAGTCGAATCGTAGTCTATAAAACAAGCAGGAATATCCTCAAACTCTCGAGTTTCCATATTTCGGGCATAAATGTATAACCACAACGTAAGATCAGCAGAATAAGTGGAACGGATTTCACCGGCTAACGAACGATTGCGTTCTCCATAGCTCCATATATTTCCCCATGCATACACGCTCCCATTACTTCTTGTGAATGCAACTCCGCCCATAGAATAAGTATCGCCATAAGCCGATGCAGGGACAATAAGCATCGTACTCATCATTACTGCAAGTAAAGCTATAGATATCAATCTTTTAAATTTAAAAATCAGTTTCATATTGAAACTCCTTTCGATTGTTATAATTTTAGTTATTTTAAATCCCGAAAGGTGGCATTTTAACTTATACCGCGCCGCAGATGAAATCAAAAAGAGTATCGGGTATTGATTCTACCTGACGGCGCAGAAATTAATCCCTGCCTTGTTCCGCATGTAAAGCAAGTAAAGCTTTGAAAGCCGTTTACTCTTTTTACACCGTTTGATGTTCGCACCAACAAAAAACCGCAAAAAGGCACTGCATAAAATAATGGCAAGCCATGACACCAACAAAAGTATCATTTCCATAATTTTACACCTCCTTTTTGCGTAGCATGACTTGTTTAAGTTATTATTACGTATTTGACCGAAGGGTGAACCGATATTATCTATGTGTTGTGATTTGAATACTGTTACTCAAATACCTATTTACATTTTTATTATACAGTAGTTTTATTCGTTTGTCAATAGGTTTTTAGTCATTTTTAAAAAACATAGAAAATAATATGCAGAAATCAAGCAAAACAATCAGAATTTAACGTAATGTATACTTTTCTTTGTATTGCATTATATAACGTGTATGAGGTTGACCATTAGTGGATCAACCTCAAACTTAATTTTAATAATCTAATTTTATGTTTATAAATTATAACCGCTTTTACTATAGTGTTTTTTATTTTTCGAAAATGCTGCTTTATGGGCACAATTTCGTGAAAATGATGCCGCTATATTTAATGATATTGGTGTATACGTTTTCCTTTTTATTATTCGGATGCAAGCAACATCTCTACATAATAAATTGTCTCATGTAATCCGCCGTAAACTTAACACCTGCATTACCTCTTTCGCCAAGCCATGCGCCGGAATGGGGCTCTATGCTGAGGTCTCCGTCATATCCTCTTGAATAGAGGATGGCAAAGAACGCTCTCCAATTGATATCGTCCATTCCCGCCGGAGGATCGTCTACGTGTCTCTTACCTGCGTGTACGGTTCCTTTTATGTGTATGTGAGCAACTCTTTCGCACCAATCGGAAAGCTCGGAAAGATAATCGCTTCCTCTGTTGTATGCATGGGACGGGTCAAACTTGATATAAAGCTTTGAAAGCTCGCCGAGAACTACTTCCCACTGCTTGGGAGAATAAACGAAATTTCCCCATTCACAATTATGTATGGCAACATTGATCCTTCCGTCGGCTCTTTCAATGAGTCTTCCGAAAAACTCTATTGCATTGCAATAATTCTTGAAAAGACTTAAAGAATCATCATAATTACAGCCGCATACAAAGGTCTTCGCATTAAGATAAATAGCTGTATCGAGAAGCGCCGCATATCTTTCGAAGCGTTCCTCATCTATTTTTCCGTTCTTCAGTATATTGTGATTCCATCTTCCCACAGATGAAACATCTATACCCGTTCTTATTATCTGTTCCTTAACGCTTTCCTTATCGGCAATGAGTCTCTCGGCTTCATTGTCGTCATTTCTGCATATCTCAACAAATTCAAGACCGCTGTTTTTTACAAGATCAAAGCCCGATGCGGAATAATCGTTTTGTATTCTGCCAATTCTCATGATAACTATCCTTTCAAATTTATTTAAGCGCATGTAAATCGCATTATCGGTAACATTATACACCAATATGATGCAGTAATCAATACTTTTTCAAATTTATCAATTCTCTTTTACCGGACCTAATCCTCTTTATATGCTGCGAAGAGCTTTTCGACTCTGCCGTCTTCATACTTCTTTGTAAAGTCGCTTACTATGGGAACGGTTACAAAGGAGACCGCCATGGCGGCAACGCCCATTTCGGGAGAGTGGGAAGCCGCAACGGAAAAGCTTGAATTCAGCGTGATGACGAGGGTTGCAATGCCGATGGTGAGAAGTGCGGAGATCATGCCTGCGCATGCTCCTGCCTTCGTTACCTTTTTGGAGAAAAGACCCCAGATGTACGGACCTATGAAGCAGCCGGAAACGGCACCCCATGAAAATGACATGAGGCTTACTATTATGGGAATATTACCCGTTGCAAAAACGAAGGAGCATACGACAAAAAGGAAGCAGAATACCCTTGTAAGAAGCATCTGTTTTTTGGGCTCTATCTCTTTTTTGATAACGCAGGGAATAAAGTCTACGGAAACCGCGGAAGCGGAAGTAAGAACGAGAGACTGAAGCGTTGACATCGATGCGGAAAGAAGAAGTATCATGATAATGGCAAGGATCACCATTCCGAAGGCATCATTAGCCAGTACCTTCAGAAGAAGAGTGGGAATTATCGCATCTATTCCGCCCTCGGGAAGCTGTCCTCCGAGGATAAGTCTCGACGTGCTTCCGACAAGATATGCACCGCAACCGATGACAGTGCAGAAGATCGTGGAAATGATAGTGCCTCGTTTGATAGCAGCAGTATCCTTTATTGCATAGAATTTTCCTATCATCTGAGGCAATCCCCATGTACCGAAGCTTGTAAGCATTATATTGAAGCAAAGGAACTTGAAGGAGCTTCCGCCGAAGATATCAGTAAGCTGAGCGCCTGTTGTTGGATACGGGTCGTCGACAGCCGATTCAAAAGCACCGAGATTTTCTAAAAATCCCTTGAGACCGCCCACATTTTCATGGTTCAATACCACGCATATGAGACATACCACGCCGGAGATCATTACGATTCCCTGAACGAGGTCGGTATACTTTGTTGCCATCAAGCCTCCGGCTACAAGGTAAACGGCGGTAAGGCATGCTATAAGAAGCATCCATACCCAAGTTTCAACGCCGGGAAATACCGCATTGAAAAGCGATCCGAGTCCCTTGTACACAGCTGCGGAATAAGGAACGAGAAATACGAAGATAACGACGGAAGCAAGAAGCTTCATGAATTTCGAATCGTATCTGCCCTCAAAGAATTCGGGCATAGTCTTCGCATTGAGCTTTTTTGTCATTCTTCTTGTGCGGTCGGCAAACAGTATCCACGAAAGCAGACAGCCGATAATGGCGTTGCCGATGCCTATCCAGACAGCACCGATACCTATATTCCATCCGTGCTGTCCCGCATATCCTACGAATACAACTGCGGAAAAGTAGGTGGTTCCGTAAGAAAAAGCAGTTACCCATGCTCCGATATTTCTTCCTCCGATGAGGAAGGCATCGAGAGTTTTCGATTTGCCGTAGCTTATAAAGCCGATCAGCACCATTGCAACCGCATAAGCCGCAAGCGCTACTATTGTGTAAATTTGTGCATCTGTCATCAGGATTCCCCCTTATTTTGAAATGCGGAGTAAGATGCAAAAAAACGCCCTCCGTATTCCGTTTTAGAATACAGAGGACGAGAAATACCCGTGGTACCACCTCTATTTACCGCTTTCTCACGACAGCGGCCTTTCCGAGTGTCAAACAACACTACCGTTCTGTTACGGGAACTCCCGTTGCAGCCTACTGATAATTTCGGTGCACTGCTCGCAGGATGTATTCGGTCACGACCTTTCCTCTGTCTCGCACCAACCGACAGCTCTCTGTCCGGTCCGTATCATGCCTACTTGTTCCTGTTCAAACGCATTTATAAGGTTATGTTCGCAAAGCATATCTCCACTTTGCTTTTGATGGGCTTATTATATCACTTAAAGCCGCCCGTGTCAATACTTGAAAGCGATTTTTTTTATTTTTTTGTGTTTTTTAAATGAGATTCTATTCTTCTCTTCCAGCCTGCGTTTACCTTGCGGGATGCTCTCATATCGGATACCGCACAGCTTACCGCATCAAAATTAAGCGCCGTTCCCTCTCTGTCTGCGGAATACGATGCCGCAAAATCCTTGGAGATGCCGAAATCCTTTGCCGTTTCAACGGCATCAATATTTGCTCCGAGGAAAATGAATTCCCATCCGTGCTCCTTCTTGCGATGCTCTATCATTTCCTTGACCTTTGCCGAATCGTATTCACGGCTTGCATTTTCAAAGCCGTCTGTTGTGATGACCACTATCGTCTTTGCGGGGATCTCGCTTTCAAGACAGGTCCTGTGTCTTCCCGATACGTAATTCACCGTCTTTCCGACAGCGTCGAGAAGAGCCGTGGAGCCTCTGGCATAATATTCCTTGTCCGTCAGCGGTTCAACCTTTTTGATATCCGCACGGTCGTGTACCATTTCGTATTTGTCATCGAAAAGCACCGTTGTTACCACAGCTTCCCCCTCTTCGGCTCTCTGCTTTCCGAGAAAAGCATTGTAGCCTCCTATGGTATCCGCTTCAAGCCCCGACATAGAGCCGCTTCTGTCAAGGATGTAAACTATTTCCGTAAGATTCTTATTCATATTCGTGACCGTTCCTTTCGTATTTATGTCCGTTTTTTCGGACATTTTTTCTTTTGTGACTATATTATACACCGCAAAAAGAAAAGAAAGGTCGCCGTAAAAGCGACCTTCAGACCGCTGACAAAGTAAAAAGTCAGCGGTAATTTTTTTGCAAAAAAGCATGTATTTTGAACAAACATCTTTACAAATAGCAGGAATTATGGTATAATATAAGCATACAAATCAAGGTCAACCGA
>SVTV01000024.1 GCA_015063605.1 Oscillospiraceae bacterium | reverse complement strand
ACCCGTGTATGTTTCATGCCAAGATTTATAATGCACATAAGCTTTGCCGTTAACTTCTTCTTCGCTTTCCATTTCTTTAATCAAATATTTGCACATGGATAGAACCTCATCAAATTCTTATTTATCGGTGAGTTAATTATATCATATTTCTATGAACTTTTCAACCAATCCGGCTTTACTTTGCTTCCTCCAACGCAAATTTTGAGGGCTGACGATTGTTTTCGTCAGCCCTCGTTAGTTATTCAGTTAGTGTTTCAATAGCAATCTGCATACCGAGCTTAAAAGCTTTTCACATCGCACATATCCTTCGCATAGCTGCTTTCTTCTATCGAGGCATATACTTCTTCTGAGTATTCTCTTCCGTCGGGAAGCGTAAGCCCCATAGTGGATATGGGCTTTATCGCCCCGTCCACATCAATGGGCATTTTGGAAAAGAAAAAAAATGTTTTTTCGGAAGCAGTCTTCTTATACGGTCAATATCCCCGATACCATTCTGAATAGCCGTTACCGCCTTCACGGTCACAGAACCATTATCAATGTTCCCGCACCTATAAGTATGCAACCGATAAGCGATCTTAAGTTAAACTGCTCGTGCAGAAATACGAACGCAAGCACAAGGGTGATGACAACGCTGAGCTTATCAACGGGAACCACCTTTGATGCCGCCCCTATCTGCAATGCTTTGTAATAGCAAAGCCATGAAGCTCCCGTAGCAAGTCCCGACAGTATCAAAAACAGCCAGCTGCGCTTGCCTATGTCGGCGATCCCGCTCTGCGCATTTGTAAGAAAGACCATTCCCCATGCCATTATGACTACCACTACAGTACGTATTGCAGTAGCAAGATTGGAATTAACGCCATCTATGCCTATTTTCGCAAGGATAGATGTAAGTGCCGCAAAAACTGCGGACATTAAAGCAAAAACAAACCACATGGATATTACCTCCGAAGCATCGATCCGAATGTTATATTTCTATATCTATCTCGTATTTACCGTCTATAAGCACATATTCTGCGTTATACTTTTTTGCGTTTTCAAGCATTTGTGCATTGTCCTCAAGCACGCTTTCCATCGTGCACCATTCATCATCAAGACGGTCCTCGATAATACTTGCATATTTTTTTATATCGGAAAAGTGATCTCTTATATACCTTTCACTCATGATAAGACAGAAGAATCTTATATTTTCAAGATATTCTTTTTCAAAATCCTTCTTCCAATCAAAGGGAATGTAGCATCCTTCAACTATCAGATTCTGCCGATTTTCAACGGCGGTCTTTATCATCTCACGGACAATGGGCCATAAGTATTCCGTAAGAGCATCGTCATCGCTCATCGGAGTAAGCTCTGTATTACCGCTTCTGATAAGACCCATTTTCAGATGGTCTATCGACAGATACGGATACTTATATTTTTCAAGAAGCCTCTGTGAAAGCGCTGTCTTTCCCGTATGGGATGCACCGGTTATCAAAATTATCATAATTATATACAAATCCTTCCGTTAGGTCATATTATTCTTTCTTTACAACAGATTCATGCATGAACGCCATCAATACAAGGAATATTCCCTGATATACGGGCATAAGCGATACGGATATATGCTCGGCGATCAAGCCGAAAAGCGGCGGCATCACCAAAAATCCTATATATGCAAACGCCATCTGAACGCCTATTATTGCCTGCGAGCGTTCTTTACCGAAAACATCCGGTGTCATATGTATGATGCAGGGATATATGGGAGCACATCCCAATCCGATAATAAGGAATCCCGCCAAAGCAAATATCGAATGAAACGGTACAAACAATGATCCTATACCCAACGCAACTATACCCGTTCCCATGCGGATAAGAAATCTGTCGCTTAATTTCATCGCAAGAAATCCGTTTATAAGTCTGCCGAAGGTAAGACCCGTATAAAACATACTTGCAAGACTTGCCGCCGCCTCGGGTGTAAATGCCCATTTCCGGACAAGATATGTGCTTGCCCAAAGTGACGTGGTAAGCTCCAATGAGCAATAGCAAAAGAACATCAAAAAGCAAGGAACAGCACCACTTATGGCAAAGATCTCCTTAAATGACAGGGGCTTTGACAGCGTATTCCCCTCACCCCGTTCATCCTTATCGGCGCCGCTTCTTTTCCATAAAGGAATACTGATAAAAATAATTGCGGACAAAACAGCCTGAATAACGGAAACGATAAGATATCCGTAATTCCAGCTTTGAAGATTCACAAGAGCAAAGCTCATAATATAAGGACTTATCGATGCTCCTACACCCCACATACAGTGAAGCCAGCTCATGTGCTGTGCCTTATAATGCAAAGCTACATAGTTGTTAAGGATAGCATCCACACCGCCTGCTCCGAGACCGTAAGGAACCGCCCAAAGGATCAGCATCCAAAATTCACGGCTTATGGAAAAACCGAACAAGCCGAGTGCCGTCATCACAACGCTGACTGCAGTAACCTTACCCGCTCCGAATTTAAAAAGAAGCTTATCACTGAAGAGACTGGACAGTATGGTACCCACAAATATCGTTGCGGAAATGATACCCGCATACGATAAAGGTACCCCGATCTCACCGTGAAGCACGGGCCATGCCGAGCCAAGAAGCGAATCGGGTAACCCTAAGCTGATAAAGCAAACGTATATAAGAGCTAATAATAAACTTCCCATTAAAAATTGACCTCATTAAAAACCGTTTTATTTGCGTCATTATGTCATAGCTACATCCGGAAAATTGGGCGCTCCGCCGCACAATTTTGTTAAGCGCATGTTTTTGTTCGCACAGCAGTTGTTTGCGCTTATTATATCATATTTTCAAACTCAATTCAATTCCCAGACTCAACAAATTTCATGATAGAGATATCGATTTGTTCAAAGCAATATGTTATACTGTTATTATAGGTATTTATCTTTAAGTTATTTTGGAGATATAAATTGCCGCTGAGGTACTATCAAATTCCTCAGCAGTTATTCGCTGTGATTTTCTTCTCATAAAAAATATTTTCAAATAATCGAAAAAATTTTAAAAAAAGACTTGATTTTTTCCTCGATTTGTGCTATTATATATACGTTGCGTAAGCGACAGCAAATAATCGGTGTGGAAAGATGGCTGAGCTGGTCTAAGGCGCACGACTGGAAATCGTGTGTTGGCTAATACCCAACCGAGGGTTCGAATCCCTCTCTTTCCGCCAAAAAGCGACTTGTGAAAACAAGTCGCTTTTTATTTTACATAAAATCAATAGAGTTTTTGATGTGTTATAATTGAAAATATCAATTACATATGTTATAATAAATTAACAATCATTATTTAGAGGTGTTTATATGTATTATTTTCCCTTTGGTCAAAAACTACATCCATTGATTCAAGAAGATAAATCACCCAAAAAAGTATTTGTATTAGGCGTCTATGCAAGCGCGGTACATGCCCGTTGGATAAACAACGGAAAAATCATATGTCAGGCATTGGCAGTAGCAAGCGAACCTCGAATTTTTTGGGATGGTAACCTCGTCGAAGCCAAAAACATAATCAGCTCTATCAAGATTCCGGAAGAACTCGGAAAATTGGAGCCTGCAGGCAAAAACCTTAACGGGCCATCAGCAAAAGTGCTAAATGAAAACATTCTCGCCCCTCTCGGATTCACAAGAGAAAACGCCTGGCTTTGCGATTGTCTTCCCGAAACACGTCTGAATTCAAGTCAAGCGAAAGTAATACGTGAAAAATATGATCCTCTGATTGAAAAATACCAATTGAATCCGGTTACGATCCCGCTTCGTCCGTCCTCTTTCTGCACAAAAGAGCGAAGCGATGAAATTACAGAAGAGTTATTTAAATCAAAAGCCGATTTGCTGATACTTCTCGGAGATATTCCTATCGGACAGTATTTAAAAAAGGTCTCAGATATTTCCTACTCTACTTTGGGTGAATATGTTGAACTGTACGGGTACGGCACTCGCACAAAAGTTACAATCAAAAATAAAGAGTTCGATGTCTTACCTCTTGCTCATCCGAGACAAATAGGTGCATTGGGAACTCACAGCGAAAAATGGTTTTGTGCACATAAGAAATGGGAAGAAAAAATGCATTTTTAAAAGATAAAGGGGCTGTCTCACTAACGTGAGCCAAGCGCTGAATAGCGGGTTCCCGTCCACTATTTTCGTCCGCTGTTTTAGCGGGGGCGTCGCTTAATGCGACGCCCCCTTTTGATTTTATATATTCAATTCCCCGCCTGTAATGGTGGTATTGCCTCTTTCAAGGGCAACGATACCCGTGCGGCATATCTCAAGTATATTATGATCCCTCATAAGCTCGATAAAATCATCTATACTTCTGCTGTCACCCGTCATCTGATACATCACCGAATCACGGGCATAATCAACTATTTTTGCGCCGAAGGCATCAGCCGCCGCCTTCAAATCATCCCTTGACTTCGGAGCATTCTCCACCTTTATCAAAAGGACCTCTCTGTGTACCGCAAGCTCGGGAGCAAGCTCCTTTATGGAAATAACGTCGGGAAGCTTGTAAAGCTGATTCACAAGCTGTTCCTTTCTCTCTTCTTCTCCGGGGAAAAGAATGGTTATTCTTGAGCGCTCGGCAGATTCCGTTTCGCTAACGGTAAGGGAAGATATATTGAATTGCCTGCGTCTGAACATACTTGTTATCCTGTTCAATACACCGTATTTATTTTTAACAAGTATGGCTATCATATGTCCGTTCATGTGACCTATCTCTCTTTACACATCCGTATGAATATATTCTCAGCCTATCTCGGCTATAACCTCTACCTCGACTAAAACACCCTTGGGAAGCTCCTTTACAGCTACACAGGAGCGTGCGGGCTTGCCTGTAAAATACTTTGCATATACTTCATTGAATTTAGCAAAGTCTTCCATATTCTTAAGGAAGCAGGTGGTCTTTACAGCCTTTTCAATACTCGTTCCCGAAGCTGCCAGAACCTCGCAGAGATTCTTGCATACCTGCTCGGTCTGTCCCGTGATGTCAGAAGCTTCGACCGCACCCGTTGCGGGAACTATCGGTATCTGACCCGAGGTGTAGACCATATTTCCCACAATTATTGCCTGAGAATAAGGACCTATAGCCGCAGGCGCTTTATCTGTATATACTGTTTTGCTCATAACTGAAATTCCTTTCAAAACACAAATTATATATAATACTTGCTTTGCTTTTCAATACAAAAAGCCCTTCAAGAATTTGATTCTCGTAACGATGATACCCGCCAAAGCCGAAAGGATCGAGGCGGAGAAGAAATACACCAATATTCCCAATGCGGGAGAAAGCCCGGCTGTTAAGCCCGATACCGCATCAAGCACCGTGGTATGCACGAAATACATCACAAAGGACGCTTCCGAAATAAGTGCGAATATCTTATTTACCGCGGGAGCGCCTTTTTTATAAAATCTTTTGGCAAGAATAAATATACCGCCCGCTATAAGATAATGGTTAAGATAATATCCGCCATTGAATACGGGGTTAATGCCCTCGGCAGAGGAATAAACATGATTTCCGAAGAAAGACAAGGAAAATCCTGCCGCTATCATGGCAATTCCCGCCAAAGGTGCGTATTTATTGTCTGTATCTGCCGTTCCGAGAACGTATCCGAAAATAAAATATCCCATATATCCGTTAAAAAGCGGATCGAAGAAGTAAACATATACGGGAGTGGTAAGATGTATAACGGGCATTATTGCCGTAAAGAACATTACAACTATCTGAAATGTCCAGAGCTGCTTTCTCGTACAGTTATCAACGATACGCTTCAAAAACGGTGTAACAAGGTAAAAGCCGATAAGCGTATAAAGATACCATAAATGATATCTCATGCCTCCGTTATGGGCGCTGAAAAGCTTTGAAAGAAAATCAAACACTCCGAAGGTCTGAGCACCGCTTATGCAGTCGTATACATAAAACACAGTACTGTATATCACAAGAGGAATTATGATACGCGGCAAACGCTTTTTATAAAAGTTACCCACATCAAGAGACTTTTTATCAGACATCAGAAGATATCCGCTCATCATGAAGAAAAGAGGAACGCCCGCTCTCGAAAATGCATTGATGAAGAGCATTGCAAACCATGTTCTGGTATCGTAATTTGCCGCATCGGTAAAATAAGGTGTATAGCTGTGAAGCATTATTACGAAAAGTATGGCGCAGGCTCTGAGAAAATGCAGATACGGTATCTGTTCTCTTTTGGCTGTGGTCTTTGTCTTATCGTCCATTTGTGACCTCCTGTGGACTATCATAAAGATCCGAAGCGTACCTTTGCACGATCTCCCTTTCGTAATACTCTCCGCAGCGTTTCACCTCACCCATTACACGGTGTATCCCGTATTCAAAGGTATACCAATTATCCTTTGTTATGTCATACACATTAACGGATGAAACAAAAAGCTTCGTATCGGGAAACGCAAGGGCATAGCTCATAAAGCATCTTCGTGCGTGAAAGCTTTTACAGCATATTATTGCTTTTCTCGGAAATACTCCGTTTTCATCGCATATTTTCCTTGAAAACAATGCATTTTCCTTTGTGTGACGGGCTTCGCCCTCGGTCAGAATACAGCTTTCGTCAACTCCATTTTTCAGAAGCACATCCGTCATAAGCTCCACCTCGGAGCTGTAATCGCCGTTGTATATATTGGCTTTCGCCTGTATTCCCACAAAGGTACCGTTTTTCATTCCGTAATTTCCCGATATGAGTATCTTCGGAGCAAGCCCTGCCTTCCACAGTATTGCGGCACGCTCCGAGGAATGAGGATGGGAGTCACCGGGAACAAAGATGATATCTGACACCTTATCCGCGTTGTTTTCATAAAGAGCATCTGTGTCGGAAAGCTCGATATCATCCATGAAAATAAAATCGCTTACAGCCTTTATCATAACGTAAAAGAAATTTATTCGGCAGCGACTATTATGCCGCCTCCCACTACTATCCTGCCGTCGTAAAGCACAAGAGACTGTCCCTTTGTAACGGCTCTTACGGGAGAATCGAATTCCGCTACTATCTCATCCTCGCCCGTTTGATATACCACCGCAGAGGTCTCCTCAATGCGGTATCTCGTCTTCGCCTTGACTCTCATCTTATGATCTATTCTGTCAAGGGCAATGAGGTTGATATTGCGTGCCGTAACTCTCTTGGCAAAAAGCTCATCCTGGCTTCCCAGAGTAACTGTATTTTTCTCCATATCCTTATCGATAACGTAGATACGCTGACCAAAGCCTATACCAAAGCCTTTTCTCTGACCTATGGTAAAGTTGATAGCACCGTTATGAGTTCCTATTACTCTTCCGCTTGTATCGACAAAGCTACCCTTGGGAGGAATTTTTCCCGTATACTTAGCTATAAACTCCGCATATTTTCCGTCCTTGATAAAGCATATATCCTGGCTGTCTTTTTTTGCGGCATTGAAAAACTTATGATCGTTTGCTGCGCTTCTTACCTGTTCCTTTGTCATATCACCCAAGGGAAACAAGGTCTTCGCCAGGATATCCTGCTTCAGATGGTAAAGCATATATGACTGATCCTTATTGTCATCGTGGCTTCTTCTCAGAAGATATCTGTCCGCAAGGCAATCGTATTCAAGATCGGCATAATGACCCGTGGCAAGGTATGATGCTCCGAGCTTATCAAGCATATTGTAAATAAGCCTGAACTTTACATCCTTATTGCAAAGCACACAGGGGTTGGGTACGTCTCCGTTTTCATAAGCTTCGACAAAGGGCTTTATGACATATTTCTCAAATTCATCTCTGTAATCAAGCACCACATGGGGAATACCCAACTGCTCCGCAGACTTTTTTGCCGCCTCTATCTCTTGATCGGAATCATTTATCAGCTTCAATGTAACGCCTACGGGATTGTGATTATGATATTTCAAATACAATGCGGCAACAGAGCTGTCTACGCCGCCGCTCATGGCTACAAGAGTAGCATCATTATAATTTATATTTCCGGACAATTGAACCAACCGAACCTTTCAAAAAAATCGACCAAATCCGTGCTTCAAAGTGTGAGTTTTTTGACACAAAGCTCAACAGCAAGCACGATGGACACAAAAAAAGCCGTATTCTCGTCGGCACAGGTAGTAATGCAGTAAGCGGCACCGCTGTCAAACCATTTTTTTGCGATGCTGCCGAACATTTTACCGTTGTTATAAAGAGAATAAGCGGGTGCGGAGCAATTTCCGTTCACGGTAAACGCTCCGTTGACGCTGTCTATCTTCACATCTGCGGAAAAAAGCGAAAAGCGTGAGCTTACCACAGCACAAATAGCCTCTCCGAAAAATATATTGTATTTCGGAGAAGCCGGTGAGGACTTGCTTCTGATCACGGACACCGTCTCCCCCGACATATTGTAAAGGGTGACAATTATCTCTTTTCCGCTATTACAGATCACGACACGAAAAACATCTTCCCCGTCATCATCGGTAACGGTGAAGTCGTTATCGGATAAAATTCCGTCTTTATCTATATATAAAGTATTCATGGGTATATTATACCCCTTTTTTCCTTATAAGTCAATATTCACGGTAAAAATTGTTGCTTTATATAATATATTGCTTTACACAAAAAATGACCTGCCCGTATACCTCGGTACACAGGCAAGTCAAAGCTGTCACATAATATTTATCACCCTCGGCAAGGGTGCGCCTTCCGATATTGAAGGATTCATTTCCCGCAGGGCGGCGCATCCCACGGCGTATTTTTTTGCCACATCCCACAAGGTCTCCGAGGATGAGGGATAGTAGAACACTATCCTTTTTCCCTTTCCCGTATCCGTTCTTTCACCCAAGGATGATATAAGGGATACCACTGTGCTTTCATTCTTCTCGCAAACGCTGACAAAAAAGACGGTCTGCGCTCTGACGGTGATCTTTTCGTTTTCCGCTGATATATCCGCACCCCAAACCACCGAGGACATTTCTATTTTAATATCCCTCTTCTCATCGGATAAGGCATCCGACAGCTCCTTCGGAAAGGCTATGCGCGCTTTATATTCACATTTTTCCTCGTCGTATATTCCCTCTCCTTCGTTGTTAAAGCCGAAATATTTCACAAAAAATGTCATATCGGCAAAAAGCTCGCCGTTTTCCGTATAGCAATTTTTAATCTCGCTTTCCGTGTATGCTCCTCCCGGATCCGTAAAGCCTTCCTTTTTTGGGGTAAGCTCGAGTATTATCTCCTCCTCGGTATTAAAGGACGACAAAGCAACGTCGGTAACGATATTTTTATCATTCGCCTCGAGAATGCATTCCGAGGAATAGCAATCGGAAACACAAAATACCTCTCCGCTCTTTATAACACGTGTATTGACGTAGTATCCTATTTCCGTATTTATCACTCTGCATTCTCCGTATTCATCGAGATCGAGCATATTCTTCACTCCGAGGCAATTAAGATACGCTTCGCAAACATCCTTTTCGTCACAGCCGTCAAGAGTAACGGAGACGGAAAGATCGATGGGTTGACGGAAGCTCACGGGAAGATGCTCATCCGCACTGTCGGGATAATAGAGGCAGAAAAGCTCTGCCTGTGCTTCCACCGTAATGCGGTCATCCTCCGCAAATGCTCTTGAAGCAGCCAATTGCACACGGCAGTCAAGTATCTCGCCGATGGGAAGGTATTCCTTGGGAAGCTGTATCCTTTCGGATATCACTCCGTCTGTCTCGGCGGATGTATACATATACGAGGAACGTATACACTCCGTTTTGGCGTAGTATCCCGGAAAGCTTGATTCACCGTAATACAATATCCTTCTGTTCGCCTTTATTGCCGCATCAATCACGGCATCTGCCTTGAATACCATTTTTCTCGGTCCCAAAAGTCTGCAGGACACATTTTCGCTTCTTGCTTCCGTTACGATATACATTTTATCGGTATCGTAGGACGAAATATCGTTCCCGCCCTTGAAGGTGTGCTCAAAGGGAACGGTATATATGTAGGAGCTTATATCGGCACTGCCGTTCTCCGTAAAATAAACCGTGGTGAAAACACATTCACCCGATACGGGGCATATGACGGTCTCTCCCTGCTTATACGCTTCCCTTCTCATGATACGTACCTGCGCCGCCGTATATAGAATCCTTCCGATACTTTCCTTATAGTCGGGGAGCATGGTCTCCGCTTCGACTCTGCATCTCGCATCGCCGCGGAAGATCTCATCGGCGGTATAAAATTCATTTTTTATGTACTTATCGGTCTCTGTCCTCTGCATATATTCTCTGCCTTTCATTTTTTGATGTTTTATAAAAATATATGACGAGTCCCTTCCGATTATTCATATACGTAAAAAAAAGCTCTCTTCCGCCGTGAATTCGGGCACAAGAGAGCCTATTTTATTTATTCAATTATTTATACATGGGTCCGAAAGCCGCACAGGCTCTGTAATCCTGACCCTCTTTATCCATACCGAATGCGTTCCATACTGCGGGACGGTATATATCCTCATCGGGAACGTTATGCATACAAACGGGAATACGGAGCATAGAGCAAAGAGTTATAATATCCGCTCCTATGTGGCCGTAGCTTATGGCACCGTGGTTTGCGCCCCAATTATTCATTACATCATACGCCGACTTGAATGCACCCTCACCCGTTGTACGGGGAACGAACCATGTGCAAGGCCATGTGTAATCGGTTCTCTTCCAGATGATATCGGAAACATTATCGGGGAGAGCTACAGTCCAGCCTTCCGCTATCTGCATAACGGGGCCCAAGCCCTTAACGAGATTAAGTCTCATCATGGTTGCGGGCATTTCGGCACGTGTAAGGAATCTGGAGGAGAATCCGCCGCCTCTGAAATATCCCTTATCAGCCGCATTCCATGTGGTGGCATTAAGGCAAGCCTTCATGTCTTCATCGGTCATTTCCCAGAAACGCTTCATTATTCCGTTTCCGTTTTCATCCTTGACCTCGCCGCATGCATCTATACAAGCCGCACCGGAATTTATAAGGTGGATAAAACCGCCATGCTCTGCCGCAAGACCTTCAAGGTCGTATCCCGTGGCCTTCTTAACTGCCGCGGGGCTCCAATATGTACGTACATCGGCAAATATCTGCGCTCTGCCCGTAAGAAGCTTACCGAAGAGCATACAAACACCGTTCAATGTATCGTTTTCCGTTGCAAGAATATAAGGCTCTCTCGCTCCGTTCCAGTCGAAGGAGGAATTGAGCATGCTTTCGGGGAAATCGCAATTGGGATAAAAGTCTGTCCACTGTCTCTGACCCTGGAAGCCGCCCGCGATGGCATTATGTCCCACTCTTTCCTCTTCGCAACCCTCGGGAAGCTTATCGTTACCGTTGAAAAGATCCTTTATGATGCACATCATCTTAACAACGAATTCCCATGATTCCGCTTTCTTTTCATCGCTTTCGCGGATAAAATCTGGATTCTTGTCAAAGCCCTCGGGACAGTTTTCCTTTGTCCACTTAAGAGCCTTTTCGAACTCCTCTTTATCGTATATGCCCTCGGTCATTCTACGGATTATTTCCACCTCATCAACGGACTCGACACGCATACCGAGATATTCCTCAAAGAAGGAGCAGTCGATTATGGAGCCTGCGATACCCATACAGATCGAGCCTATCTGCAAATAACTCTTTCCTCTCATGGATGCAACGGCAACAGCAGCTCTTGCAAATCTGAGTATCTTTGTCTTTACATCCTCGGGAATCTCCTTTTCATCCGCATCGCATACGTCATGGCCGTATATGCCGAAAGCGGGAAGTCCCTTCTGCGCATGAGATGCAAGAACAGAAGCAAGATATACGGCGCCGGGACGTTCTGTACCGTTAAAGCCCCATACTGCCTTTATGGTGGAGGGATCCATATCCATGGTCTCGCTTCCGTAGCACCAGCAGGGCGTTACCGTAAGTGTTATCGAAACGCCTTCTTTTTTGAATTTTTCCGCACATGCCGCACTTTCCGCAACTCTGCCTATGGTGGTATCGGCTATCACTACCTTTACGGGCTCACCATTTGAGTAGAACAAATTTGATGAGATAAGCTCTGCCGCAGTCTGTGCCATGCGCATTGTCTGCTCTTCAAGGCTCTCTCTTACCTTTAAAGGTCCTCTTCTGCCGTCTATCGTGGGACGGATACCTATTACGGGGAAGCTTCCGATGTATCTTGATTTTTCCATTACTGTTTCCTTTCCTTATTTCTTATTTGTATATGTTTATTGTTTTTCTTCCGTTTTGTGAGCTATATCCACCTTTTTTATCACCTTGAAGCCTGTGGTATTATCATACAATGCGATAACACCGCCGGAGCAATCTGTGATCTCGGTAAAGGCAAGCTCAACTGCCCACTCTCCGCTTACCGTCATGATCCCCTTTCTGCCATCCTTATAGCCTATCACACCGAGTCCCTCGATAAAGGGGCGTGCATATGTGTATTTGGGATCGCAGAGCCATTCGCCGGTATGGGACATATATCCGTATAAGCCGTTCTTTTCCATAAGGAACACGCCGTCGGAATATGATACGACATTATAATCGGGAGCGATATGGTATTCCTTACCGTTCTTACCGAGAATGACTTCTCTGTCGGTCTCAATATTTCCCTTTGGGTCATACGTTACAAGGCGTGCTCTCATAAGACCGTATTCAAACATATAGTGACCTAAATTTTCGATCCCGTCATGCTCGGGACGGAGAAGGTTAATATCGGTAAACTTTTCCGTTCCGCTGTCATTATGGATATGAAGGCGGTTCTTGGAATCCCAGCAAAGACCGAAGCCGTCACGGAATGCGTATGCGCCTCTGTATCTCCAGCCGCTTCCGACAACACCCGAGCCGTCGGCTTTTGCAAATCCCCAGTAATTGCTTCCGCTCACCGTGCGGTTTATATCATTGTTGGTTTTACCGTAATAAGACGGATAATCGAATTCTATTCCTCTGTAATCCTTATCGGGGTTAAAGCTTGAAGGCTTGAATTCTCCGCTTTCCGCCGAGTAATAAACGTATTTCTTTCCTTGCTTGAAAACGGGGTTATCGTTTTCATCTCTTGCACCCATAAAAACAAGGTCTTCGGGAATCGCATCATATATCACGCTTCCGTCATTGTAGATCAGAGACACCTTTCCTTCGCTGTAGGTAACAAATATGAATCCCATTCTGGGATGTACCGCAGGCTCATCGGTAATGACCGTCTGAAGATTCTCTTCCTTCTTGTCGCTTCTCAAAAAGAATTCCCGTATATTCTTCCCGTATGAATATTCATCGGGAAGCGTCCACTCGGATGTGTCCGCAAGCACAAGAATGTGCTTTGCGGGATCAAAGCGGGAGTCTGTTACCGTCATGATCCCGGATTCCTTTGTAAGAGCGTTCAATACCTTTTCCGCGCCGCTCAATACTATGATGTCACCCGTGTTCGGAGGCTCCGCGGTCTTCGGAGGCTCAACAGTTACGGGATGATCCCCCGATTCGCCCGTATGACCCTCCGTAAGAGGCGGAGCATCGGTCACAGGGTTAGTCTCTTCCGTTTTTTCGTTAAAAACGGGGATCTTTGTGAAGGGTATCCTGATGATACCCGAAAATAATAATATCGGTATCGCCGCCGCAATTATCATCAATGCCGCAGCTGATGCTATTCTGTAAAAAGAGTTCATTTTTTGTTGCCTTTTCCTCAAAAATGCGTGTCCTTTAACGATTTTTGCCGTTTTAATTATTATATCAATACTGTAGGCAAAAATCAAGGGAAAAATGTGTACAAAGTGTAAACTCTTAAAATATTTTTACAGCAAAAGCATATGCGGAATACCGTATAACCGAAAAAAAGCGCAAGGTGCACTCTTTTGAATGCTCCCTGCGCTATGTGTTATTCGTTTGTTACTTCATAACGAAATCATTTCTTTATCTTGAAACTGTTGTCGATTTCTATCGTTTCCTTAGGACTTCGCTTTGTAGCAATAGCACTTATGGAATCCAATGCTCCTGTATCAACAGTTCCCATTTTTGATGCATCTATTTTAATAGCTTTTCCCGTGGGAAGTATTGAAGCGTAGACAGCATCAAAATCAAACGTATTAAGGAACCATTTGTTTTCATTAGCATCAGCTGCACGCTGTAATAAAGTCTGCAAATGATCTTTCGGAATATTTAAGATTTGAATGATTTCGGGAAGAGTATAAGCTATTAAATAATTCCTGCCTGCTTTTGACGTCATTAATTCTCTGATTTTGGTTCTTTCGGCAGATGACGCATTCTCCAATTCTACTTCATTTTTCCATTCTGAAGAGTTTGCCATAGCATCTCGAATTGATCTGAACAAGAAATCTTTGATACTGCTTTCTGTATGTCTCTGCCATGCTAACGAGTAAATATATTCGTTATTTCTGTAATACTTTTCCACCTCCTCAAGAGTACCGTTATACAGCAGATCAACATTATAGTATACAGTGTAATAGTGTCGATCACTGAAATAAGCCTCTTCGAAAACTTCACGAGGTATATTATAATAGTGAATAAATTCATATATGGTAGTATGAGGAATGGGACACTCGTCGGTAGCGTTTTGTTTATTTAATTCTTCACAATGGGATAAGAATTCATCTACTACACCGGAAGTTTGCCAATCTTCATCTATAAGCTCCCATAAAAAGTCATAGCTTATATTATGGAAATTATGCATATACATATCTTCAACATCGTGAATGCAAATATAATATTCGTGCCATGAATAATCCTTGATATTCTCTTGAATTGGTGTTTCTATGAGAGCAGGCTCATCCGATGTCTGTTTTTCGGAAGAGTATTCTTTTGATTCTTGTTCCTCTGTTGATCGTTCACCGCCATTGGAACCATATTCAATGCCTTTGTAGGCTATCAATGAAGCGATGCTCGAAAAATCATTTTGCCGCTCTGTCGCAATCTCGGAAGGATCATGGCATGATACCAATAAAAGACTGCACAGTATTAAGCATATTACGGTGTTTATTGTTCTGTTTCTGTTTTTCATGTCTTTCTCCTTTCATTAAAAGAAATTCTCATGGGATAAGCGCAATCCGGTGGACGAATCTTTTCTATATTCAAGGTGAAAATGTGCACCGGTACCTGTACCTGTGTTTCCGGATTTCCCAACAACAGTTACGCCTTTAGTCACAGAGATTCTGTTGTTCCGTTTGTTTCGCCCGCAATGCAAACATCCGCTTCCTTGCGTTTCTTTTTTATAGATCCGACAAGGTAATAAACGCCCCATGCGAGGGCAATTCCTATTGCTTGACCTGCAGAAAAAAAACCGAAAAGCAACGCTACCGCCGGTGAGAATAATCTCGGTGTAAACGCTGGAATCAATGTGAGCAGCAATTGCGCTGTTAAATAATATATCGGAATCATTTTAATTGCTTTTCGCTTGAAAACTAACAAAAATATCAACTGCGTAATAAACATTAACACAACTTGAATAGGCAGTGTATCAAGCGGATCTTCTACCTGAATTACAAGAAACGGCAGAAGACTGTAATAAAAGGGATACAGAACAAATTCATAACGAACCCAAAAAATGTTTAACATATATTATTGCACCGTCCTTCCTACCGAATAATTTAAAGTATTAATTCATTTTGTTTTATTTCGACTCTGTTTTGACTTTCTTCAAACGCATAATGTCGAATAAGCTTCTTTTTCATGACGTTGTTCCCTTTCTGTCCGTTTTGGGCTTTTCCTTTCTAACGCCAAATGACCACCAAGCAAAACGGAATATTTCAACAAAAAAAGCGCAGGGGGAGGGTACACGCAAAAGTGTCGTGTGTCTCCTCTCTTGCGCTTTATAAATCCGTTTGAATTTAAGGTGGGTAGTTTGGGGGATGTACAAAATCTATAGCAAGCAAGAAAACATCTTGCTTTCGATTACATGATACCACATGACACTTATTTTGTCAACGCTTTTTTCGTTGAAAATTATGAACAAACTGTAAATTTTTTCGCATTTTCGTTCATAAATCAGAAAACAGACTTGCAATTCCGTTCTTATCCGAAATCAAGTCTGTTTTCATATCAGATCATATTAATTTTTCTTAAAAAACGCCGCCGCAACGGCACCGGGACCTGCATGGGTACCGACAACGCTTCCCACGGGAACGCTTTGCGCCGGAACGCCCCTTTCTTCCCAAAGAGAAGAAGCCGTTTCGATAAACTTACGAAGAAGCTCGTCATTAACGCCCGTATAACCCAAAAGGAAAGGCTTATCGAGATCCACACCACCCAGATTACCTATCTCTTTTACGAGAAGATCGTTACCTTGACGGGAGCCGCGAGCCTTACCGAGAACGATGATCTCGCCGTCGGAAATGGACACAACGGGCTTTATAGAAAGGATACCGCCCGCAAAAGCGACGGTCTTCGATATTCTGCCGCCTCTTTTAAGGTATTCGAGAGTATCCAGCATTGCGATAACACGGACATTTTCTCTTTCCTTTTCAAGAGATGACACTATCTCTTCGGCGGTCTTACCCTCCTCGGACATATTAAGAGCAAGCTCGGCAAGAATGCCTGTGCCTATCGCCACAGACCTTCCGTCCACCACGTAAACGCTTCCGGGATGATCCGATGCTGCTATGCACGCACTCTGAAACGTACCGGAAAGATGTGACGAAAGCGTCAGAACAACGCATTTTTCTCCATTTTCGGTTATTTCACGGAACACCTTGGAAAATGCCTCCGGCGTGGGCTGGCTTGTGGCGGGAATCACATCGCTTTCCGTAAGCTTCTCATAAAAATCCTTATGAGTCATTGTAATACCGTCTATGTATTCTTCTTCACCGAAGCGCACGGTGAGCGGAACCACCGTAAGCTTATCCTTGATCTTTTCGGAAAGGTCGGTGGTGGAGTCAATTACTATCCTTACCTTTTCCATCAAAAATCAGACTTGATTTTTCTGCTGATATACTTAAGATTAAGATACAAACGGTCAAGAACATCGTAAACGACGGTTCTTTCGTAGTCGGAAAGAGATCTTCCTATATCTTCAACTACCTCCTGAGACTTCTTCTGAACCATGTCCGCAATTTTCTTACCCTTTTCGGTGAGGACCAATCTTGCTCTGTAATTTCTGCTCGCTTCGGAAACGCTTACTCTTGTGATGAGTCCCGCCTCTTCCATTTCGGAAACAGTACGGGATATAGCCGCCTTATCCTTATCGCAGATCTCACCGAGAGCGGTGGAGGTCACACCGTTCTCATTCTTGAGAAGAGTAACAAGATACTGAGCATAGGAGCCCTTGTAACCTAATTTTTCCATTTCGGTACGCTCTATCTTGCTGATACAACGGTATATACCCGAAATTACTGTAGAGAACTGTTCATATCTGTTTTTCATTTTAATACCATCCTTTATATTATATAAAATTATAAGCTGTATTATTTAAGCAGCGACATTCACCGCAGCACTCATCCTTACACTTCAACGGAAAGAATGTAGTGATACACGGGCTGTCCGCCGTATACAAGGGAAATCTCGGCATCGGGATATGCTTCCGCCATCATCTGCGAAAGCTCCTCTGCCTTTTCCTCCGAAACATCGGCGCCCCTGAAAATGTAAATAAAAACGGGGTCATCCTCTGAAAGCTCCTTCGTGAGCCTAATTGCTGCGTGATTTACATCTTCATCGGTAAATGCAAGTTTGTTTTCGTTAAGGGCGAGAATATCGCCTTTCTTTATACTGCTTCCGTCAAATTCGGAATCTCTTGCGGCAGTCGTTATCTGTCCCGTAAGGACATTTCCCGCCGCCTCGTTCATTGTCGAAACGATCTTTTTCACCGGCTCGGAATCATCATAATTCATAGCCGCCATAACGCCCTGCGGTATAGTCTTTGTGGGTATGACCCAAACCTTTCTGTCCTTCACAAGGGAGGATGCCTGCTGTGCCGCCATTATTATATTTTTATTGTTTGGAAGAACAAATATGTTCTTTGCGGGAGTCGACAGGCAAGCCTTTATTATATTGTCCGTTGACGGATTCATGGTCTGACCGCCCTCGATAACGTGATCGCATCCCAGGTCTCTGAATATCTCCGCGAGCCCCTCTCCCGCCGCTACGGCAACTATACCGCATTTATTTTCGGGAGCTGCGATTTCAAACGCCTCTTCCTTCGCCGCATTTTTCTCTGCGTTATTGCGTTTTCTGAATTGGAGACGCATGTTTTCTATCTTCAATTTATCAGCCATTCCGAACGAAAGCGCCTTTTGTACGGCTTTTCCCGGGTCGTCCGTATGAACGTGAACCTTTACTATATCGTCATCCTCCACTACTACTATGCTGTCGCCTATGGTATCAAGATAAGCTCTCAGCTCATCCGTGTGGGAGCTTGAAGGATCGTCCTTCAGAATAATAAATTCCGTGCAGTACGTGAAGGTTATATCATCCTCGGACAATGCAACGGGATCGGCTGTCTCTTCGTTTTCGAAATTATCCGTTTTATCGGCGGGGATCGTTTTTCCCGTAACGATAAAGCTTCTCATCCCCTCCAATATTGCCGTAAAGCCTTTTCCGCCCGCATCGACCACACCTGCTTTTTTAAGCTCCGGAAGCATTTCGGGAGTTTTCGCAAGTGCTTTTTCCCCGGCTGAAAGAGCGGAATCGATAACCCTTTTTACATCGGCACCTTCGCTTGCTGTCTGCTTTGCTCCTTCGGCAGCCATTCTGCATACGGTAAGTATGGTGCCCTCAACAGGCTTCAGAACCGCCTTGTATGCGGCGTCCGCACCCAATCTCAGTGCATTGGCAAAGGATATGGAGTCAAGATACTTCTTTCCCTTACAACCGTCGGCAAAGCCTCTGAATATGAGGGACAGTATAACACCCGAGTTTCCTCTTGCATTTCTCAAAAGGGTATCTGCCACAAGCTTTGATACTTCATCTATTCCCGTGTCCTTTGTTATCTCTACCTCTTCCAAAAGCCTTGCAGCAGAGAAAAAGGTCATATACATATTTGTACCGGTATCGCCGTCGGGAACGGGAAAAACATTAAGATCGTTTATGATCTTTTTCAGATTCCCCAAACGGTTACATCCGGAAATGATCGCATTTTTAAGATCAAAGCCTGTAATCATAAGGTATAATACACTCTTTAAGACAAATATTTTTTGTTATTCAACAAACGTGTATATTATACACCAGATAAGTTGACCTGTCAACTTATTTTTAAAAAAATTCATTTTTTCATCAAATAAACTGCTTTAAATCTGCATGGAAATGTTTTCGAAAAAAATAATTACTTTTTTCGAAAAAGCTATTGATTTTTTTATGGATTAATGATATAATATCGGACGTGATCGATTTGATCGCTTGAATATGAGCCGAAATGATGGAATTGGCAGACGTGCTGGACTCAAAATCCAGTGGTAGCGATACCGTGCGGGTTCGACCCCCGCTTTCGGCACCAGATGAAGCACCGAGCATTTGCTTGGTGTTTTTTGTTTTTTCCGAGCTCTCTTTATGTTTCGCATTGACTTTTTACGAAAAGAAAGATATAATTATAAACGGCAGGTACTTTCACGGTATCCATTCACACAATATGTACGAAAGGCATGGTCACAAAAAATGAAAAAGGACATCATTATTGAAAACTCTTGTTTCAAGCTTGTTATAGACGAAAGGTGCTGCGCCAAAAGTCTCGTTTGTAAAGAAACGGGCATAGAATGCCTTGATACAGATGTATCCGTTCCTTTCTTTTCCATAACTGAGGAACGGCCTTACAATAATGAAATAAAGCTTGCTTACATGAATAAAAGAACCGTATTTGAAGCAAACAGTATTGAAAAAAACGGTGATATCCTTACCGTGGGATTCGATCTGCTGCTTTTCACCGCAAATGTTAAGGTCACCGTAAGAGACGACCATGTATCATTTGAGCTTGTAAGCTTCAATGCCGATATAAAGGATTTTCCTCAACCCATGGACTTCCCTCCCGTTGAGGCATTCAGACTTGCATCTCTTCCCATCAAAAAGAGCGTTGACTTCGGTCAATGGCTCAATGTATGCCACAAGGACAATACTTCGGTAAGCCTTATGTCGTCATGTCCCGAGGGGTTTGCGGATTCCACATGCTTTAACGAAACGAGAGTGCTTCACGTGGATTCAAGAGCAAACTTCAAGCTTAAAAACTGTCCCGCTGTTCTCATATGCAGAAAAACCGATTTCTTTCTTTCCTCCGTCGAAAGCGTTGAGGAGATCTATTCCCTGCCCAAGGGTGTGGCAAGCCGACGCGATCCCCTTATAAACGCATCTGTTTACTGGGTGCACGATCTTAACCCCGACACCGTTGACGAGCATATCCGATATGCAAAAATGGGCGGTTACCGTATGATGCTCGTTTATTACACAAGTATGTTTAAAACATCACGACAGTATGACACATGCGGTAATTACGATTACCGTGAAAGCTATCCCGAGGGGAAAAAAACACTTAAAAAGCTCCTTGAAAAGATAAAGGCTGCGGGAATAACACCGGGTCTCCATTTCCTGCACACCCATATTGGTATTGCTTCAAGATACGTCACCCCTAAGGCGGATTACCGCTTGAATCTTAAACGCAGATTCACTCTTGCAAAAGATATTGATGAATGTGCCGATGAAATATACGTATGGGAAAACCCGATCGACTCCCCTCTTTGCGATAAGACGAGAGTACTGCGCTTCGACACGGAGCTTATAGAATACACGGGTTATACCACGGAACCGCCGTACAGATTTTACGGCTGTAAGAGAGGTCATTTTGATACCGAGATAACGGGACACTTAAGAGGATGCTGCGGCGGTATACTTGATGTAAGCGAATTCTCGGGCACAAGCGTTTATCTCGATCAGAACACCGACCTTCAGGACGAGATAGGAGATAAGCTTGCCGCTGCTTACAATCAGGGCTTTGAATTTGTGTATTTCGATGGCTCCGAGGGCGCAAAAGCTCCCTTTGAATACCACATTCCCAATGCACAGTACAGAGTATATAAAAAATTAAATAAGAAACCCATATTCTGCGAGGGTGCGGCAAAGGCACACTTCGGCTGGCACATGTTAAGCGGTGCCAACGCCTTTGATGTATTCCCCACAAGCATTTTCAAGGAAATGATAATCGAGCATCCCTTTAAGGAAGCGGCGATAATGCAGAAGGATTTCACAAGAGTAAACTTCGGCTGGTGGGCATTTTTCGCAGACACACGCCCCGATGTTTACGAATTCGGAACGAGCAAGGCGGCTTCCTACGACTGCCCTTTCACAATGCAGGCAAACACACGCACTTTCAAGCTAAACCCGAGAACTGCGGATATTTTCGAGGTCATGCGCCGCTGGGAGGATGTAAGAGCTGAAAAGCTGCTCACAAACGAGCAGAAGCTTATGCTCCGTCAGACGGATAAGGAATTCACTCTTCTCATAAACGCAAAGGGCGAATACGAGCTTACCGAATATGAGGAATGCAAAATCGGTATCGGCGAAAACAGCTTAAGGGCGTTTGTATTCGAGAGAAACGGTGCATCTTATGCGACGCTTTGGGATGATTCCGGAGAAAGCAAGGCAGTTTTCGACAAAAACGCTGTCATTTCATATACAAAAGAAGTCGAGAGCGAGCCTCTTGATGTTACATACACAGATAAAAAGGCAGAAATATATGTCAGCGGTAAGGCTTATATCCGTTCCGCTCTGACGAAGGAGGAGCTTATCTCGGCTCTCGGCTCTGCGGAAATACTGTAATTTACAAATATTAAATGAAGAAAAAGCGGGATACTGTTTAAACGTCGGCAGTATCCCGCATATTTTTCCTTATAAAAGCTTATTTATCTTCCGAAGGGATATACGGGCGTACTCTGACTCTGGCTCTGTGTTGTGGTATTCTGGATCTGTTCGCCTATTTCGACCTCGATCTCGGATACCTTTCCTTGTCTGTATACGGTAAGCTTTATCTTATCACCCGGCTCACATGCGGAAACTATCTCCACAAGCTCATTGCTTGTTGTAATCTTCTTGCCGTCAACTGCGGTGATTATGTCGTTTGCTTTAAGTCCTGCCTTGTGTGCGGGACCATTTTCCGTAACGCTGTCAACAGCCGCACCTGCGGGAAGACCGTATGCCTGCGCCTGCTCGCTTACATCGGCTATCATGACGCCTATATAAGGCTTGGAGATATAACCCTTTTCAATAATGCTTTCTATTATTTTTCTTACATTGTTTACTGGGATGGCAAATCCGATATTGTCAATGGAAGCCTGGCCCGAGGAAGAGCTGCTTGAATACTTGGCATTCGTTATGCCTATGACCTCACCGTACATATTGAAGAGCGCACCGCCGGAGTTACCGGAGTTTATCGCACAGTCTGTCTGTATAAGATCCATGGTGATTCCGTTGGACATGGTGACCTCTCTGTTCAAAGCACTTACCGCACCTGCCGTAAGAGAGAAAGTAAGCTCGCCCAAAGGATTTCCGATTGCTACCACGTTGTCGCCGACATTTGTGTTGTCGGAATCGCCGATAACAACGGGTGAAAGGTTTTTCGCATCTACCTTTATAACTGCAAGGTCATTGCTCTGATCGTAGCCCACGAGACTTGCATCATAGGATTTTCCTTCATAAGTTGTGACCTTTATTTTGTTCGCTCCCTCTATAACGTGGTGATTCGTTATAATATATCCGTCAGCCGTAAGAACGAATCCCGATCCCGATGCCGCAGAGGTGGTCTGATAACCGAAAAAGTTCGTTGTGATGGATGTGGTGATGCCAACGGTGGAATTTACGTTTACGGCATATATTTCAGCCGCTGTCATAAGCTTGCTCGTATCTACTGTGTTGATATCGATCACCGTATTGGGGCGCTCGCCTTGAAGAATGGTAGAGGTGTTTCCGGGAAGGTCTATACCGCCCCCAAAGAAGTAAGAAGCAAGATATACTCCGCCTGCGCCCAGAACGCTTCCGAGAAGTGAAAAGCAAAGAGCGAGAGCTATTATCTGCAATGCACCGATACCGCCTTTTTTCTTCTTTTCGGTCTTCTTGGCATACTGCGTATCCGTGTTGTAAGGATTGTTCATCACAGGAGGTCTGTACCCGTTGGGATATCCGTTATAAGGCTGATTATAAGGATTATAGCCTCCCATATTTCCGTTCATGGGACGGGCATAGCCGTTCTGTACGGGCGCACCGTACATATTTTCTCCGTTTGCCGCGTGAACGGGGTTTGCGTGAGGTGTGTTCATTCCGCCTGCGGGAGCATTGTAATAAGCGTATCCCCCGTTGTTTACCGTACCGTTATTTACGGGAGCCGCATTTTCCGATGCGGTGCTTACATAATTTACATTTTGGCTTTTTACGGAAGCATTATCTGTGTTCTCCGCAGAAGAAGAAACGGTCTCGGCAGATGCATCACCGGATGCATTTACAGCTTCGTTTCCGTCATTGCTTGCGGGAACGTTTTCGTTGTTGACGTTGTTTTCAAATTCGTTGTTCATTCTGCATTCTCCTTTATTTATTTTCATTTTCTATTCTATCGGGGCAGCATATTGAATAAAGCCCCTCGGTATATCTTTTCCCTTATTGCGGGAATTCTTCTTTTGACGCTATCATTATACATTGCGAAACTAAAGCGAAGCTAAATAATATTGTGAATATTATGTGGATATATGAGAAAAGTATTCATTTTTTCTTTTTTCACATCCGATAATTCTGAGCCGATCACATATGATGCATAGCTTTCGGCATATATCGGAGCTTTATTTTACCTTATTTATTCTATTTTGTCAATATCCCATTGACTGACGGCTGTTTTTTTGTTATACTGTTGGTGTGCTTTCCGAGCCTTTTTCAAACGGCAAAAAAATATAAGCACAATAAAAGATATGAGATACTATATTGCCGCCGATGGCGGAGGAACAAAGCTGCAGGTCATACTGTATAATGAAGACCTTGAGATAATAAATACCGCAAAAAGCACGGGAACGAATTTTCTGTTCAAACCGAAAAGTGATGTTGAAAAGGAAATAGACGAGCTTACGGAAAAGCTTATTCCGAAAAGCATCACCGAGATCGAAGCAGTTGACCTGATGCTTGTGGGCGGTTCCCGGATATTCATTGATGCGGTAAGCTCACGGTGTACGGTCAAGGATATATCATACAGAGGAGAGGGTGCAACGCCTCTTGCCGCCTCGGGATACTTATACGGTATCACCGCTCAGGCGGGAACGGGCTCCGATGCATTCATGGTACAGCCCGACGATAGATTTCTCATAGGCGGATGGGGAGCTATTCTTGGAGATGAAGGCGGCGGTTACGATATCGGTCTCAATTCCCTTAAGGCTGCCATTTATTCCTTTGACGGAAGAGGAGAAAATACTCTTCTTTACGATCTTATTATGGAAGAATGGAAGCTTTCGAGTCTTTGGGATCTTGTATCGGTAATACACAATGATCCCGATTACAGACGGCTTGTGGCTTCCGTATCATATATTACGGAAAAAGCCGCAAAAATGGGAGATCAAATCGCTTTGAGAATATATGAAAACGCCGCTCACGCCATGTCTCTGCAGGTCTTTGCGGCGATAAACAGATACGGCGGTAATTGGACAGGTCCAATTGTCACATCGGGCGGAGCTTGGAAGGGATCAAGACACATGTTCGATACCTTCTCAAAAGATATAAGAAATAAATATCCCGAAGCCGAAATAATTTTCCCCGTATTTGAGCCCGTTATCGGATGCATCGTTTTACGCATGTGCGAAAAGGATGAGGGCTTTATCAATAAATTCGATAAAAACAGAGCAAGTCTTGAAGAGATATTCAAGGACTACTTATACAGAAAAAGCTTTTAAATACAAAGGAAACAAAAAAATGAATGCAATCAACAGATATTATTCCCGCATCAACGAAATACTTGCACAGGTATTCTCAGAGGAAGCGGAAAATATGGAAAAAGCCGCAGAGGTAATAGCAAAAGCCAATATGGAAAAAAATTCCGTTTTTGCCTTCGGCTGTAATCATGCGGGACTTATAACATTGGAGCTTTTTTACAGAACGGGCGGTATGGTAACGGTCAATCCCGTACGTGCACCGGGAATGATGCTTGATGTATCACCCATAACCATGTCGAGCCAAATGGAAAGGATGGACGGATACGGAAAGATTATTTTCGACGGACTTCCCGCAAAGGAGGGTGACGTTATAATAATTCATTCCGTTTCGGGAAGAAATGCCGTAACCATCGATATGGCAAAAGCGGCAAAGGAAAAGGGTCTTACCGTCATCGTTGTAACGAATATGACAACGGCATCCTCGGTATCCTCCCGTCATTCATCGGGTAAAAAGCTTCATGATTTCGGAGATATCGTTCTTGATAATCATGGTGACCTTGGAGACGCTTCCGTGGAACTTGCGGGCTTCCCTCAGAAGATAGCTTCCACATCCACGGTTGTGGGTGCCGCAATTCTCAATGCGGTAACAGCCCGTGCTTCGGAAATACTTATGGAAAAGGGCATCACCCCTCCCGTATTCATGAGCGGAAATATTGACGGCGGAGATGCTTACAATAACGCAGTCATTGCGGAACACAAGGATAACATTTTTTACATGTAAAGATCGGAGGTCAAAACTATGCTTATGGATCGTTATCAGCAGGCAGTTGACGAGCTTCTGCTGAAGGTACGCACCACTCAGAGAGAAAACATTATAAAGGCAGGAGAGCTTGTGGCAAACGCCGTTGAAAACGGCGGAAAGATATATCTTTCAAGCATCTGTCATTCCATTGAAATGGATCTTATATACAGAGGCGGAGGTCCCATCTTCTATAAAAAATTCGATAAGGACACCACGGAATTGAAAAAGGGCGACGTTCTTTTCTTAAGCTCCGTATCGGGAAGAACGGAAAGTGTCGTCAATCTTGCATACGACAGCGTGGAAAAAGGAATAACGGTAATTGCATTTACAAGCATGGAATACGCAGCCGCGGTAGATCCCGTTCATCCTTCCGGAAAGAAGCTTTATGAAATAGCCACTCTCACTCTTGACAACTGCGCTCCTGCTGCGGAGGCAATGCTTGAGGTAGAGGGCATTGAAGCACGCTTTGCGGCGGCTTCGGGCGTTGCATCAAACCATATCATGTGGAATCTTACATGCGTTGCGGTTGAAAAGATGCTGAAGGACGGATACACCCCGGGTATTCTCAAGAGTGCAAATTTCCCCGGAGGAAATGATTACAATAAAACGGTTATTGAACCGCATTATGATGAGTTTGGATGGTAATAAGCACGCCGCATATATATTTTAAGGGGGCGTCGCATTAAGCGACGCCCCCGCTAAAACAGCGGACGAAAATAGGGGACGGGAACCCGCTATTTTCGGAAACTTGAACGTTTTTGGCGTGTTTTAGTACGAATTTTTACGTAATTTCGGTGCCAAAACGATGAATTTTATTCATCGAGTTCAATTTCAGGGCTTGGCTCACGTTAGTGAGACAGCCCCTTTTTCTTTAAATGCTTGTATATATATTATTCAGACCGACGGCTCGCAAAAGCAGTTCGGAAAGCAACTCTTCCCTCTTTTCATCGGGAGTATGAAGCGACTGGTGGTGCGCTTCAAGGACAAGCTCGCCCTTATATCCTATCTTCTTTAAATTTTCGAGGAATCTCTTCCAATCTATGCTTCCGTCTCCGGGGATAAGATGCTCATCGCCCTTATTTCCGTGATTGTCCTGAATGTGAAGGGACATGGGAACATTTTTAATATCAAGAAGCGAGTCGGAGGTTATTCCGAAGCAGTTGGCGTGTCCCGTATCATAGCACCATCCGAAATAGGGGGAATCCACCTCGGAAACGAGATTATCTATTGCAGATGGTCTTACGGAAGCGCCCCACAAAAGATTCTCCGAAAGGATCTTCACATCGTATTTTTCCGCATATTCAAGAAGAGGTAAAGCGAGCCTTGTATTTACTTCAACGAATTCATCGTCTGTTTCGTAATACTTGCCGTCCTCCTTTCGCCATACGGGATGGATAACGAGATACTTTATACCGAGAATATTACTTGCCTTAAAGCATCTTATAAACGCTTCATCACGGGAGGAAGCATCTCCGCAGGAATGAGCGTGGGTATAGGGAATGCTGTTTTTTTCGGACAAATCTCTCAGATCATTCGCCCATTTTTCCCAACCGTCCGTTACAAAGGGAAAATCCTTCTCACCCGTGCAGTAATCAAAAGCCATATCGAGGCAGTCAAAGCCTATATTTTTCAAACGCATCAAAGCCTTATCGGCAGGATAACAAGGTGGAAAAACGCTTGTTGTTGTAACTATCTTCATAAAAAATGATCCTTTCATTGTTTACATAATTATTATACGTGATACGGCGGTAAAAGTCAATAGAAACGTTCTTTCCTTTTCCTGCTCTTGACACACGGTGTTTTTTCACGTATAATGATACAGGTCAGACGAAAATGAAACGTATAAAAAGGAGCGGACAATGGCAGAATTTTCAATCAAAACAAACGGAAACTCCACACCGAACAGAAAACCGAAGGTATATTTCACATGCCATCCCATGGACTTTGAAAAGTCTTTTGAAAAAATAAGCGGTGATATTCTCGATGCAAGCGACTGCGCCGTATATTACACAAAGGACATGACCGAGGAACTTGACGGGGAAAATATTTCCACAGACCTTAATACAATGAACCTTTTTGTGGTTCCCGTTACGTTCAGACTCCTTACGGAGGAAAGCAGAACGATGACGGTTGATATTCCCCTTGCATTCAGGGAGCACATTCCCGTTTTGCCCCTGCTTATGGAAACGGGACTTGACGCTCTGTACTCAAAGCCCGATAAATTCGGTGAGCTTCAATATCTCGATCCCTTTTCCAATGATATGACGGCGATAAAATACGAGGAAAAGCTGAAAAAATTTCTTTCCTCAATACTTGTCAATGATGAAACTGCCAAGCGTATCCGCGATCAATTTGATGCGTACATATTCTTAAGCTACCGAAAAAAGGACAGAAAGCACGCAAACGAGCTCATGCGCCTTATACATTCAAACGGAAAATGCCGTGATCTTGCCATATGGTATGACGAATTTCTCACGCCGGGAGAAAGCTTCAATGAAAATATCGAAAAGATGCTCAATCTGAGCAAGCTCTTTACCATGGTGGTAACGCAGAATCTCCTTGAAGAGCCCGACGGAAAACCCAATTTCGTTATGGCAAACGAATATCCCGCCGCAAAGCGTCTCGGTATGAATATTTTTCCCGCAAAAATGGAAGCGACGGATATAGAGGAATTGAATATCAAATACCCCTCCATTCCCGATTGTATCGATGCCCATGACAAGACATCCTTTGATGAGCGCTTAATAGAAGCGGTTTCAAGCATATCCTTCACCGACAATGATGACGATCCCGAGCATATTTATCTTATCGGACTTGCATACCTTACGGGTACCGATGTGGAATTAGACCGTGAAAGGGGCATGGAGCTGATCACACAAGCCGCAGAGCTTGGAAATTCCGAAGCCATGGAAAAACTGAAAGATATGTATAACGAGGGCACGGGCGTAAAAATCGACTATGCGGAAGCAAAAAAGTGGGCACAAAAGCTTTCGGATCACAACATCGCAACTTTTGGGAAAGAACATATCGACACTATCGCCTCCATGAATGATCTGGCAATGATGTGTGCAAGCACGGGAGATCTTGACAGTGCCGAAAAGATTGCCGAAGAAGCATATGAGCTTGCAATATCCGTAAAAGGTGCGAAAGATGAAATAACACGTATCATTCTGTCAAATCTTGCGGGAATATATCTGAGAAAAGGCAAACTGCAAAAAATGAAAGATGCATTGGAAAGCTCAGACGATATGTTCTGTGACGATCCCGGCAAAGCCGATTCCGGAAATGTGGCATTACTTCTCAATCTGGCAAGAGTATATACCGCAATGGGGGATTACGAAGAAGCGCTTCACCACCAGGAAAAAGCACAAAACTTTGCACAATTTCTTTGGGGCGATGAGGATCATCAGACACTTATGCTTCTCTGCGACAAGGCGTTGACATATGATAAGATGGGGCGCTTCAAGGAAGCAATAGAATTGCAGGAGTATGTTCACGATAAGCTTACAAAAAAGCTCGGCGAAGACCATCCCGATACGCTCCTTTCCTTGGGAAATCTCGCCCTTGCATATAACAACAATAACGAACATAAAAAAGCTCTTGAACCAAGTTTAGAGGTTTACCAAAAAAGAAAGAAGATATACGGAGACAGACATCCCAGCACGCTTGTTGCTCTTTCAAACCTTGCCATAGTTTACGATGACTTGAAGGATTATGAAAAAGCCGAAGAGATCAATAAAAAGGTTTATGAGATCCGTCTTTCGTATCTCGGGGAAAAGCATCCCGATACCATACTTTCGATGGGAAATCTTTCCACAGTATATCTGAGCATGAAGGAGTGGGCGAAGGCTCTGGAGCTTCTTGAAAAGACTATCGATCTGCAAACACAGGTTCTGGGAGAAGATCACCCCGATACGCTGACAACCATGTCTAATATCGCTTCGACATACGGATTGACAGGTGAACAGGGCAAAGCAGCCGAGCTTTTTGAAAAAACATATATCATGCAATGCTCGGCTTTGGGACACACCCACCCCGATACGATCACGACTCTGCGTGCCTCTGCAGCCATGAACGTTCAGATAAAGAACTACAAAAAGGCTGCGGAGCTTAACGAAAAGCTTTATACTGCCTATTGCATAACAAAAGGAGAAAAGGATAAAGAAGCATTAAAAGCCTTAAGTCAGGCTTCATTGTCATACGGCGAAACGGAAAATGTTGCGAAGGGCTTAAAATTACAGAAAAAAGCGTATACATTGATGTGCGAGGCTTACGGTACCAATGATCCCGATTCTTTGGATATGCTTGATTGCTTTTCTGCATTGAATCTGAGATACGGCAACTTATCAAAAGCGCTTGAGCTCGATCAAAAGCTTTACGAGCTTTCCGTAAAAGTATACGGAGAAAAAGATCCGAAAACCCTTAAAGCATTAAAGAATTTAGCCAACACCTACGGTCTGAACAAGCAAATATTCAAAAAAATAGAGCTTATGGAAAAATACATAGCTCTCGGCGGAAAATAAATTATTACAGGGTGACAGCATTGGAAATGTGCGTCACCCTTAAATTTTACTGTTTTTTCATTTGTCTCAGAAAAAGAAACACAGCAATTACCGTAAATGTGATGCCGTATCCCAATACCCACAATAAATGAGGAAGTATTTCGGAATAATTTCCTGCTGCTACAGCACGCTCCATTTCCACGGCGTGAACAAAGGGGAGCATATAGGCTATTCTTTTAAACAAACCTCCCACAAGGTCGAGATCGAACCATATTCCCGAAAGCCATGCGGAAAGATTTGTAAGAAGCGCACCGCATATACCGCCAACCTGCTTATCGTTGAAAACACTTCCGCAAAGAAGCCCTATTCCTATATACATTAGTGCCACCGGAATTATAAAGATGATCGAAAGAATGATATTGATGTTTATTTCGAGCCCGAGTATTGCGGCAAAGATATAGCATACAACTCCCTCCGCCATCGCTATCGGTATTAACGGGAGCGTATAACCGAGTATAAAGTCACCCGATGTCATGGGAGTAGTATAAAGACGATGCATAAAGCTTGTCTGTCTGTCCTTCGATATAAGGGTAGCTGAAAACAAGGTCATAAACGCAAGCCCGAATACCACGATGCCTGGTGCCAGACTTTCAATCTCAAAAAGGCTTACGGGAATATTTGCCTGAATTGCGCTGAGCAAGAGCAAAAGCACAACGGGAAAGCCGAAAAGGAATGACAGATTCAACGGATCACGGACTATCTCCTTGAGATTCCTTTCGGCAAAGGTCATCATTCTCATAATTTTTCTCCCTTCACTATTTTGATAAATGCTTTTTCAACGGTGTCCTCTTCTGTCTGCTTTTTTATTCCCTCCGGAGTATCGCACGCCAGAAGCCTTCCGCCCTTCATTACCGCTATACGGTCTGAAAGCTCCTCTGCTTCCTCCATGTAATGAGTAGTCAGAATTATCGTTATCTTCCCTTTCAAAGAGCGTATGATATCCCAAAGCTCGCTTCTTGCGATAACGTCAAGCCCCAGGGTAGGTTCATCGAGAAACAGTATCCGAGGCTCGGAAATAAGCGCCATGGCAATACTCAGTCTTCTTGAATATCCTCCCGAAAGCTTCCCTGCTTTTCTGTTCATAACATCCTCAAGCCCGAGCATCGATGAAAGCCCGGTTATTTTTTTCAAAGTTTTTTCCTTGGAAAAAGAATAAATTCCGCATATAAATTCAAGGTTTTCTCTGACGGTCAGCCCTTGGGCAACAGCAGTCTCCTGAGGCGATACGGCGATAAACGATTTAACCTCCGCTGTATCGTGACATATGCTTTTTCCAAGAAGATAAGCATCTCCCGATGTCGGTTTTGTAAGGCAGGAAAGCATTTTTATCGTGGTTGTCTTTCCCGCACCGTTTACACCCAGCAGAGAAAAAAGCTCTCCCTCTTCTATAGAAAGCGAAAGACCGTCAACAGCGGTCACATCGCGGTATTTTTTCGTAAGTCCCTCTGTTCTGATGGCAATCATGTTTATTCACATCCTTTCATTTCGGCAGCCGGAAAATTGGGCGCGCAGGCATAAGCCGTGGTATATATCCGACACCATATCACTTATAAGCTCTCTGTCCAGCATCATGAATGAGGTGGCAAGCATAGTGCCTATACCGTGAACGCAGCTCCACATTTCAAGATGGAAAAGTTTTGCCCTTTCTCTTGTGATACCGTTTGCATTCATTATAAGTTCTACGGAAGCTTCAAAATCAGGTGAAGGCGAAAGCTCCTCATTCTTTCTGTCACGCATGAACAGCATCTTGAAAAGCTCCTTTTCCTCTTGTGCAAAGCCGATATAAGCCATGCCGAAGGATTTGTATCGAGGGTACCTTCCGCTCTCTGCCTCCCTTTCAAGAAAGCCGAGATAGATCTCATATGCGGCGCTTATTACCGCATTCTGTAATTCCTCCATTGAGGAAAAATTCGAAAACACGGGCTGTGTGGAGCAATACAATGCGGCGGCAACGGCTCTGGCATTTAACGCATCCGCTCCGTTCTTACGGACGAGCTCAAGGGCGGTATTGATTATTTCTGTTCTTGTTATCTTTATTTTGGGCGGCATAGCTTCCTCCGTTAAATAACATTTGTTGTATATCATTCGTTATTTTATCACAAGTAATAGAGCTTGTCAATAGGGTGCGCAAAAATTTCCGCACTATCGGTCAATTTTCTCCTTATTCTCAGAACGAAAAAAGGTGAGTAAAATGCAAAAACGCATAATTTACTCACCTTAATAATTCTTTTAAGCCGATTACCGCTTTTCAAAAGCAGTACCGCGTAAGCTTATTTCTCGTTCTTGTATATTTCCTTGAAGTACTTGTAGGTATCTACCTTCAATTCGCCGCAAGCCGCTTCGTCGCAAGCAATGATGCCGTCCTTATGGAGCTGCAAAGCGCTTATTGTCCAAGCGTGGTCAACGCCGCCTTCTACGCAGTGGCGGAGAGCACGTGCCTTATTGTGGCCGCTGATGAGAAGCAATACCTGCTTGGAGTCGCAAACAGTACCAACACCAACGGAAAGAGCTGTCTTGGGAACCTTGTTTACATCGTTACCGAAGAAACGGGAGTTAACAATCAATGTATCCTCTGTAAGAGCGCGTACGCCTGTTCTGGATGTAAGGGATGTGAAGGGCTCATTGAACGCGATATGTCCGTCAACACCGCTGCCGCCCATGAAAAGGTCGATTCCGCCGTAGGAAGCGATCTTATCCTCGTATCTCTGACACTCAGCCTCAAGATCCTCTGCCATACCGTTGAGAATATTTATATTTTCAGCGGGAATGTCGATGTGGTTGAAGAAATTGTCATGCATGAAATACCAGTAGCTCTGATCGTGCTCCTTGGGAAGACCAACGTATTCGTCCATATTGAATGTAACTACGTTCTTGAATGTGACCTTGCCTTCCTTATTCATCTTGATAAGGTTTCTGTATACTCCGAGGGGAGAAGAGCCTGTAGGCAAGCCGAGAATAAAGGGGCGGTCCTCTTTATGATTGTTGATAGCATCTGCGATGTGCTGTGCAGCCCATTCGCTCATTGCATCGTAATTGTCTTTGATAATTAACTTCATGTTTTTTCTCCTTCATGAATAGTATTTTCAAATATGAGATAATTATATCACTTATCGGTCGTTTTGTAAAGGTGTAATAAATATTTTCTCTTGAAAAAAGCACAACCGACAAAGAGCAAAGGGCAATTTTCCTCAGCAAGACTGCCGCATACTTATACTCTGCAGCTTCTTATATACGGAATTCCTTTATCCGGTCTTTCAAGCTTCAAAACAAAATCAAATATATCAATATCGGTACACATATAAAAATCATCTCTCGGGAATACATCATTTTTTTCGGGATCGAAAAATTTCGCACCCGATGTGTATTGCAATTTTGCTGTCTCACGCTCCGGATCAAAAGGAGAATTTTCCAGCAGGCTCTTGATATACAATGCACACAATGTATCCTCATCGCTTTGAGTTGCTCCTTCAAGCCCCATGCACACCAGCGATACTGTTTCCGCACCGCTTTTTCTGATATATTCAGCAGTCGCCTTTGCATTCACAAGGCTTCCGCCAAGTATCTCATCGGCATAAACGGCATTCACTATCCCCTGAGTGCCTGCACTTGTTGTATGAATGACCGTTTTCCCTTTAACATCGATATTCGCAAGTTGAGACGGAGAATTACCCGTATCAAATCCGGGCATTATCTTACCGCCTCTTTCTCCTGCCAAAACGAGTCGGGGATCATCATGCTTCATACTGTATGCAAGTTCCGCATCGCCGATAGGAATAATGCGCTCCGCACCCTTTGCAAGCAGGTATGCCTCCACAGAAAAAGCACGAAAAACATCGATTACTACTGTAAGACCGCGGGCTTTTTTTGCGCCCTCGATCAAATGAAGGATATTTATATTCACGTCCAAAAAACTTCCTTTCTTTCACCTTGCGATGCATCACCGCATGTACAATCAAATAACTTTCTCCTCTTCAATCTTTTGCAATCTCACCAATAACACCTTCCGCTATGGTTTTCATTCCATCGGCATTCGGATGAAAACCGTCTATAGTATCGTATGGCTCGCAATTATTATACAGATCAATAAGGCGGCATCCGTATTTTTCCGCGCAATGTCTTATCGCATCGCAATACTCCGTAATATGGCGTCCGCTGTAGGAATAAGGAAAAGAAAAATCATGTACCGTACGGCATTTGCTTACAGCCAATGTGAGACACCAGATTTCAGCATCGGGATATTTTGCTTTGATTCTTTCAAGCATAGTTTCGTAAGCCGTTAAAAACAGATATTCTTTTTCGCCTTCTGCGCATCCTTCACGGCTTATATCTATTCCCCTTCCCCAATCGTTTGTGCCCATATAGATCATTATCACGTCGGGTATGATACCGTTTCGGGACAGAGAAGAGGTGCGTTCCTTACTGCAGGAATATGATTCTATTTCATATTGTGAAATTCGGCATACCGTGCTTCCCGAAAAGGAATTATTTACCGAAAGCTTACTGCCGAAATGATCTATCACCCTTCCCCACCATGTATCACGGGCAACGAGGACTCCGGATGCTATCTTATTAGCGGTATCGTAAAATTCTGCGCCGGCAGGCTCGCTGTACCCTTCCAAGGTACTGATGGAATCACCGAGTATCGAAAAATATTTGTTATTCATATCAATGCATTTACCGTTTATAAGTAATGATTTTTTTAATCTTTTTATTCTTACTCAAGGCTTTAAATAAATCTGTCAAACCACATTGCAAGCTCTCGCTTCATCACATCATTGATCCTATGAGCCACGCCCTCAAGACAATGAAGCTCGATGTAGCTTCCCGAACGGCGGACAGATTCAACGAATTCCAAGGTCATTACGGGATCTACCGTTGTATCGTCAAGTCCCTGCCAAACCTTTATGGGACACGGAGGGAAAACTACCCGCTTCCCATCGGAGCCGATATATGAACGGGTAAGATAAGGATTGAATCCGATCGTATTTTCGTTTTGCCACTTATCCTCAGTGAAACGGTAACACTGCACGATACGGTCATGTGTGCTGTAACCGGTCTTTGCGTTCTTGGATGTCTTATCCCATGTACCGATACAGTAATGACCGTCAAATGTCACTCCGTCCATATTGAGACGGGGATATATAAGTCCCAATGCCGATACGATACCGGGGAAGGTGTGAGCAAAATTCATCGCAGTATGACCGCCCATAGATGCTCCCGCGACAAGCACTCTTTTCGAAAGATTGTAATGCTTCACAGCGTAAAGGTACGCCTTGTGAAGTGCGAATATATGCTCGGGGCAGCCCATAGTCAAGCCGTGAGGCTGTGAGCCGCAAACATCCAGGACGGCATATCCGCGGCTTGCACATTCGCTGCAATAAGAAATACCGCCCGTCTGACCGCTTTCCTCACATACAACGCTTCCCGCTCCGTGACACGACAGTATCAATGGAGTCTCATCCCCGTCATCGGAATACGATCCGGGAAGAGAAAGGACACACTCGCAGGTATCCCACTCTTCTCTGTCGGTCACCTCATTGGCAATCGATGCGCTTACATCACGGAAGTTATTGAATCTTATCTTAAAAAATATTATCTTACTATCCATTTCTCACCTGTATTATAAATATATTCTTCTTCGGTATTACAATCCGATAAATACCGCTACCATAAGGAATCCGAGAGACAAAGCAAATAAGAGGAGCTGGAATAAGATCGTCTTTCTGAACCATTCCGCAAAGCTTACATTGGCAAGTCCCAAGCCTACGAGCAATGTACCGCAGGTGGGATACAAAACATTTGTATAGCCGTCGGCAAACAGATAAGTCAGAATGATAACTGTTTTGCTGATACCCTCAATGGGTGCCAAAGTGAGCATAGGGATTATAAGCACCGCCTTTGCCGATGCGCTGGGAATAAAAAATTCCACTATCAGCACAAATACATACAGAATTATGACTGCAACATAGGGGGAAATATTCGTTACGGAATTATAGAAATAATAGAAGATGGTATGTAATATATTTCCGCATTGCGCCACGTGTGTGATACCGAAGGCTATCATTATAATAACTATGGAGGGAAGAACATCCTTCACGCCCGTTACAAAGCATTTTCCGAGACGTCTGTATAGTCCCAACAATGTCTTACCTACAATTACCGTACCCACGATAAATGCCACAGCCATGAACGCCATTGCCAACGATCTCAACGCTTCTATCGATGTGGAAACGATGACAGAAAGAAGAGCGAAGGAAAACAGAGCTACAATCATTTTTGCCTTGCGGATATCCTCCTTGTGCTCCTCATCGGAAACCATGGAAAATCCGTCAACATCAAATTTTTCAGTGGCATTCTTTTCATCACGCTTTGCAAGAAAAACGAGAAACATCGATGTTACGGCATACATTACGCAGAATATGATACATCTGTACCACATGCCGTCGGCAACGCTTACTCCTGCGGCGATCGAAGCCGTTCCTATCGTAAGAGGATTTGTAATAGCCGTGGTAAAGCCTACGCCCGACGAGATAAGAACGAAGGAAATGGCGGTAAACCGCGACCAGTTAAGCGCTGTGCAAAGCATTGCAAATATAGGATACAGAATAAGCAACTGCTCCTGAAGTCCGAATACCGCAGAAAGGATCATAATAACACCGTTGATGATCCATATCGCCGCAAAGCGTCTTGAGTGGAGCTTGACCATTATCACTCTCACCAGCGAAACGAGACCGCCGCTTTCCTCAAGCACCTTGAAGGTACCGCCCAAAACAAGTAAAAGAACGATTATCATCACCATATTTGTGCTGTTGCTTCCGAATATCAAGGCTTCAACGGGAGAAGTGAACCAACGAAGGATCGGCAATCGGGAAATGTTTTCATCTTCGGACAGTACCCTGTAAGAATCAATTACTATCTGTTTATTCAGAGCTGCATCTTCGGTATATTGATAAAACGGTTGATCTGCTTTTGATGTATCGGTAGTGTAGATAGTATATCTTCCCGCGGGTATCAAAAAAGTAAGAAAACCGACGGCTATCAATACAGCTATCAGTATGGCTACTACCGTGATGAAGCTTTTAAGACCGAATTTTACTTTTACATTTAATTCTTTCTGTTTATTCATATTAAGACCGTACCTTTCGGAATTCCGATTCATAAACATCCCCGCATGCAGAGTTCCATGCTTCATCATAAAGATTGTGTATCTCCTCAGCCGCAAGAGTCCATTTGATAAGACACTGCTCTTTATCGGGAACTATCATGTAGTAATCGTTATTGCAATAAAATTCAAGATAACCTTTCGTTGAGAATGTCAGAGAGAATACCGATTCCGCACTGAAATCGTAATCGGCGTTTTCGCCGTCAAGCTTCCCCGAAAACGAAAGTCCCTTATTCGTAAGCCGTGCCGTTCCCACAGACAATACTATTCTGTTTTTCGGAGGCTTTCTCAGCTTGTCGAGATGTAATGTACAGAGGCTTCCTTCAAGAGACATCACGAAACCATCCGATCTGATCTGATCGGCTACGCAGCTGCGCTGCCATTTATACCACTGGTCAATATCGGAAGGACATTCCATCCCCTTCACTTCCGTAAGATCGTAATATTCGTTTATCCTCACGGAAAAACCGCATTTACCGCATACCACCCTGTCATTTTCCACCCGAAGTGTATGTTCAGCCATGCAATCGGGACAAAGATAGAGTATCTTGTCTATCTCGAAGGCATTGGGCTTTTTCCCTATGTATTTATTTCTTGCGGTCTTGTTGAAGGTGAAATCATTATAGCTGATCTTATCCAGAACCGTTCTGTATATCTGCTCCTCGGTAAGCTCTTCAAGCATTTCGGGAGTGAAAACCAAGCTGTATTTTACGCCTATGTATCCTTTTTTTCGGTCGGAGGAATATCTGTTTGTTGCAAGGTAAGCCCCTTCCGTGGTACACACAACAATATTTGCCTTACTTCTTTTGATAAACCCTGCCGTTGCGGGATTTATCGGATGGGTGCTTCCGCTTGTGGATTGAATACCTTCGGGGAAAAGTCCGAGAGCGCCGTTGCGTTTGAGAACTCTCATCATGCTTTTCACGCACACAAAATCGGGCTGATATAAATATTTCGATATTACACCGAGCCTGATAAACAAATTATACAATCCCTTTTGAAGTATATTCTGATAACCGCATACCACATTCACGTCATAGCGCTTGAATCCGTATATCGTATAAAGGAATTCAAGCCTCGATGCATGGGAGGAAAGCAGTATGACCGGCTGCGAGCTTATCTTCTCCGGATCATAATCGTAGCTGTATTTTACACCGTAAATTCTATTGAATATCCCCGCTATCCACATACAAGCAGTCATGATGATCGGATCGGGTTTATTGATCTTCCTGCTTAATAGCCTTGTTTTTAAATCTGTTTTCATATCGTACCGCACTTAAAAATAAGAAAAGCTTACACAGACGTGTGTGCCGTCGATAGCATTTCCATCTGCTTCTTCAATAATTAATTATACATCAAAAGAGAAGAAAAAACAATATTATTTATGAACATTCTGATGCTCTGTAACGTACAATTTGCAAAGCAACTCAACCTACATTTCTTCACTGTTACCTATTACGTAAAATTCCGTACACTTTCGTGCACGGAATTTTTTGAGTTTCCCAACAGGATCGAGCCTTATAAATATAATATTTTTATTTCAAAATAACATAAGTTGTCGGAAGTATACCGTCTCCATTATAGGGTAACAAATACTTTCGATCATACAATATTGCAACAGGTGCAGATATCGCATCCTCAAACAGACGAAGATATGCCATATCTTTAGCTAATTTCTTCAAATGTGCGGGAATGTGATTTTTCAGAATTCCGGTTACTGTCTCCTTCAAGGTCTCAGCTTCGTTTGCAATTCCGGCAGCAGTTTCAGCGAAAATATTTTTAAGAGCATCATGTTGTTCTCTTGTGAGAACCGGGGCATTTACAAAAAGCCCACTATCGTTTGAAATGATATATCCTTTTCGGATCATATCAGCCGCTAATGCTTTGTCGTTGTCGCTGAAGTGTTCGGTATTTCCTTTAGCAACATCCAAAAACACATTCGTAACGTTCTGCCTATTAAAACAGTAATGATGTACCATTTCTCCGTTAATCGGGAAATCCATAAATTGCACATAATCACCAATGCTATTTACTACATTGGAGATACCAAAACCGAACTTCGATTCCCAGGAGTTTTTATCTCCGTGCTCGGCACCCCAGATAAAGCATTCCGTACCATATTTGTCTTTAGGATATACTACTTGAATCTTATTCTGAAGAATTTCTATTACTGCACGATACAGAATAAAGCTCACCATTTGCCAAGAAAAGGCGTTGTTTCCCATATCAGCTCCGAAAAATCCTATGTTTCGGACTTCGGCTTCGTGTTCAGCGATTGAAGCTATCAGCATATCCGCAATTCTTGCTCTCAGTTCGGTTGTTTTGATATTTACCTCGTTGGCAAAGTCTCTTGTGAAAATCACAATATTTGTGTAATACCTATTACCGTCTTTTTTCAGAAGTTCATATTCGCAAAGTTCCGCCAGCTTGTCTTCCATATAGGGGAGAGCCACACCAATCTCCATACTGATCTGTTCAGCACTTAACTTATCGTTGTAGCAAGCAAACAAGATGTTCTGTGATATTTTACTATCACACAAATGGTAATAGCGGTTTGATCCGTTGCCCCAGAACAAGAGCGAAAGCTCTTTCGGGTTGTAACTCTGCCTGCCGTAGTTTCGTTCCATACTCATACCTTCTTTCAGAATTTGTCTTGATTTGAAAAGCAGATATTTTACCATGCTTTCACTAATGGAGAGGTGAGTGGATATTTCAGAACATGACTTATTATCAATATAGTACAATATTACTGCCTTTCGGTATTTATCCGAAAGTAACGTTAATTCACGCCGAAGAAGATACAGCGCAGAGTCATCCTCCGCCAATTGATCTATCACGTCCGGAAAATTGTCCGTTAATTCTAATCTACTGTCTTTTGCCTTATTTTTGCACCATTGTTTATAAACATTTCCCGCAACTGCCCACATAAAGCCATATACTGCATCGACATTCCTGATATTGTTGGCAGATTTGTATATCTCCAAAATAATGTCATGCGCCAGATCTTCCGCTTCAAAATGGTTCGATGTTCTTGCGGTACAGTAAGACAAAAGAGCTTTTGCGATTTCTTCAACCTTTGAATCGAGTTCTTTCTTATCCAAATTTACACCTCCTTTACTTTGTCATCACCGGTGATTTCACTTATATAGTGGAACAAAAGCCTCTGCGGTTAATGTTTGAACGAAAATATTTTTTCTTAAAATCTATCCTGGACTTGAATCGCAGTTGTTGCAACTGCCCGACTCCCTGTATCAACTCAAGTATGCTCGAAGGCTCACATACTTTGCAGGTCGCAAGCTCCCTGCCGGGCAAGTTTGTCTTGCGGTGCGGAAGGCACCGCACTTTGCTAACGAAAAAGCGTCAAACATTGCCGTCAGAGTTGAGCTACGCTCAACACATCCTGCAATCACTGAAGTGTTGGATCAACACTTACGTTGTAATAGGATGCGATTGCAGGCAAAAGTGTAATATCCGGATAGCCTTCGTTGCGTTCCCATTTTGAAACAGCTTGGGTAGTAATTCCAAGATGCATAGCCAACTCTTCCTGCGTGTTTTCCTTTTCTTTGCGCAACTTTTTTAGTTGCTCACTCAAAAATATGTTCATATTGTTTCTCCAAAATAAAGTAACAAGCGCTTGTTCTGAATATATTATAACAAATAAACCGTAACAAAACAATAACCGCGTTGTTCAATTTCGGTTGTTTTTATAAACGATAGGTTTAATATCGTACCCAAAAATCATCGCAGGTTCGGTACAAGAGGCTCAAAATGTAACATTCTGTTTGCGCAAAGTGCAACATCACATCATTTGCACGTATTGCAACCTCATTCATTTGTGTCGAATGAATGAGAAATGATGTTCTCGCTGCGCTCGAAATGATGTTGACCTTCGGTCAAACAATATTGTGCCTACGGCACAAATGAAAAAATTCAAGTCTTTAGCCTCGGGTGCTAAAGGACAGTTTTATACAAATCAGCCTCGGCAAGGAAACTCCCTGTCGAGGCTTTTGTCATTTGTTTGATAGATTATTCAATGCTCCACTTGCCTGAATAATCTGAAAGTTGTTTTTGAATCCTAATAAACTCTTCCGTAGTGCGTATTTTGTCAAAAACACGGTTTGCCATTTTGTCAAGCAAATTTTTGGCTTCATTGTCCGAATTGCCGGTTGTCCAGCTGCCGCGTTCCTTTCCGCGAAAAACAAGTGAAGTACACTCTTCGTTTATAGAAGTAATGAATTTTACAGCGTGTTCTGCTGCTGATTGTAGATGCTTCAGTGCCTTTTCATCGTCATTGTTTTTTGCATAATAAAAAGCTTGATCACGATGAGTGTCGCAAAGATGTGTGTGATAAAATCCAAAATCGCCGTTCTCGAAAAACAAATTCAAAAGTGCTATGCGTTTGTCAAGAAGAGCAGCATTCTCTTCGGGTGTATAAGCCATTTCTCCGGAATCGAGTTTGGTTTGCATCGAAAACAAACTGTTGGAGAGAAACTGAAGCAAAGTTACAGCGTTACTTTGCTTGGAAGCATATCCCTTATCGCCGGAATAAATACTGCTAAGTAGCATTTCTTGTGAAACAGCCATATAGGGCATTGATTCAGCCATTTTTACTGCTTCGTCTAATCTGCCAACATCACGATACGAAAAGCATAACACTTGAATTGCACTATGCCGCTGATGATCTACTGTGCTTTGTTCGAGAATTTTTTCTCCCCACTTTATGGCTTCCTCGAGATATTTACGATCTCCCGTAACACCCTTTTGCCAAGATGAGACATACATAAGATTATAAATAATGTCGCAGTTATCGGGATATTTTCGAAGTCCATCTTCCAAAATCTCACGAGCTTTCTCTAAATACCCTCTGCTTGAATATTTGTCTGCTTCATCACAAATCGCTTTAATGTTTTTTTGATTTTGTGCGAGATCAATTTCTAAAAGTTCATCCGAAGTCACATTGAACAAGTTACAAAGCGGAGCAATGAGCGAAATATCAGGCATTGCCATATCTGTTTCCCAACGGCTGACGGCTTGTGGAGAAATAGAAAGAATTTCTGCAAGCTGTTCCTGTGTCATTTCACGGTCACGGCGAAGTTTTTTTATCGTTTTTCCAAAACTCATAATATAATTCTCCTATGAAAGATTTCTCAACCGGCTGTGATTATATTATACAATAAAACTTTTTAGCTGTCTATATCTCGTTAATTGAGAAAAATTCCATTTTGAATTGTTTTTTGTAGTTTTGTTGCACTACCACAATAGTGGTGAGTAAGTGCGCACTTGCAGGTAAATAAAAAAGCCTCCCTTGCAATCAGAAACGTAAGCGTTTCTGCGGGAGGTGGCACGGCAACGCCGTGACGGAGGGATTGTAAAAGTTAGATTTTCACCTAAAACAATCCCTCAGTCGCTTCGCTGACAGCTCGCTTTACACAAGGGAGCCTCTGGCTGTAACCGTTTGTCTTTCTGTTACGTTACTGTAAAAACTGTCCTTAAGAATCCGAGTCTTTCGACTTGGATTTTTTAGACTCGTAGTATAAAAATGCAACTTGGAAATGGCTCTTTCAAGCCCATTTCTTCCCTTCTTTAGCTCATTAATATTTGCACCAATCGACGTTCCGCTACAAACAATCTGTTTAAAAACCTCTCTCTTTCAAAAGAGTGGAGAGCTTATCCGGGAAATTAACCGTCATACCGTCAACCCCCGCATCCAAGGCACCCCTCATGATCTCCTCGTTTGAAACGCCCCATGCCCTTACGTTAAGCCCCAGCTTATGCCATTTCGCAACGAGGTCGGGATCTTCTACAACCAGTGCTGCTTTCGGGCAGATTTCACTTATTTTGTCCGCTATCAGCTCT
>SVTV01000056.1 GCA_015063605.1 Oscillospiraceae bacterium | reverse complement strand
CCCGCTAAAACAGCGGACGAAAATAGGGGACGGGAACCCGCTATTTTCGGAAACTTGAACGTTTTTGGCGTGCTTTAGTACGAATTTTTACGTAATTTCGGTGCCAAAACGATGAATTTTATTCATCAAGTTCAATTTCAGGGCTTGGCTCACGTTAGTGAGACAGCCCCATATCATAACATTTGACGAAGTTAAATTTACATCTCTGAGAATTAATTATAGTTTTCAGCGCTTTTAAATTTTTCTCAGTGCAAGTAATTTTTTCACTTTAAATAGTTAATAGGAAGGTAAAGTATTATGAAATTAGAAAACAAGTCCATCGTTGTAACCGGTGCATCTGCCGGTATGGGAAAAAGCATCGTAGAGCTTTTCGTTAAAGAAGGTGCAAACGTTGTTGCTGTTGCAAGACGTGCGGAAAGACTTGCTGCATTGAAAGAATCCTTGAAGGATGCGCCCGGAAAGCTTGTTGTATTTACGGGTGACGTTTCTAAGAAGGAAGACAACGAAGCGATGATCGATCTTGCTGTTTCCGAATTCGGAAGACTTGACGTACTTATAAACAATGCCGGCGTTATGGATGACATGGCTGCTATGGCTGATGTGACAGATGAAAAATATGATTATGTTATGGGCATCAATGTATACGGCCCTCTTTGTTCTATGAGAAAAGCTTGTCAGGTATTCTTGGCACAGGGTAACGGCGGTAATATTATTACAGTATCTTCCGTAGGTTCTATGCATCAGGCGGCAGGTGCAGTATATTGTGCTTCCAAGGCGGCTGTTAATGCTTATTCCAGACATATTGCTTTCACTTACATGAAGGAAGGTATTCGCAGTAATATAATTGCTCCCGGCGGTATTTCGACAGAAATCGGAACTGCGATGGGAATGCCCAATATGGATGGTTTTGCACGTGTCAGACCTGTTCAGGCTTTGGCTCCGGCTCCCGGTGAGGCTTCTGATATTGCAAATGCAGCACTTTTCTTAGCATCCGATGATTCTGCTTATGTTAACGGTGTTGTACTTCCTGTTGACGGCGGTTGGACTGCGTTCTGATTTTATTTAAATACTATTTTATTAGATTTATAGACTTTAGATAAAAGTTAAAAGATAGATCCTTTCAAATACCTTCGGCGCACTTCGAATCAACTCACAGTACTGTTGTTTTTTCAAGCCACGGAGTTGAAAGGATCTATCGCGACGGTATTGGGAACACAGCCCGCTTAATGCTGTCATACGTTCTTGAAGGTTGATTATACGATCTCAAAAGTACAAGGAGTGTAAACAAAATGAAGAAATTGAGCATTGCCGTAGTCGGTCTCGGTCGTATCGGTTGGTCGAAGCATATCCCCGAGATCATCGCACGGCCCGATCGCTTTGAGCTCGTTGCCGTTGTTGATGCTTCCGAAGAACGCATCAATGAAGCGAAGGAAAAGTACGGTGTCAGCGGATATTCCGATATAGAACAGATGATACTTGCTCACAGACCTGATGTGGTAGTTGTTGCGACACCTACCCACATGCATTACGATCATGCTTGTCTGGCTATGAAAATGGGTTGTGATGTGTTTCTTGAAAAACCGATGGCTCCCGATTATGAAACTGCCTGTGCAATAGCCGAATGTGTCAAAACAACCGGCAGAAAGCTTATGGTTTTTCAGCCTCACCGTTCTTTCGCCGAACCGAATCAGTTATTGTCCATAATTGATTCCGGTAAGCTCGGAAAGGTATTTTCCATTTACGTATCCAGAAGTGCGTACAGCCGCAGATCGGATTGGCAGGCTCTGAAGAAATTCGGAGGCGGTATGCTTAATAACTACGGAGCTCATTATGTTGATACCTTGGTCTATATGGTCAAGGAAAGGATCGCACGCTGTTTCTGTACGGCAAACGTTGTTGCCTCCGGTGGAGATGCCGAGGATGTTGTACGCATTTTGATGCAGACCGAAAGCGGTGTGACATTGGATATTGATATAAATCAGGCAGCCGCATTGACAGGACCCACATGGCTTGTCTGTGGTGAATACGGTTCGGTTCGCAGCGAAACGGATCCGAAGGGTAGAATGCAATTCCGTATCCGCTATTACGATTCCGAGGATATTCCGAAGATCGAAGCATCCGAGGATCTTGCGGCAAAGAACAGAAGCTATAACAACGATGTACCGATCCCTTGGGTAGAGGAGGTCGTTCATCTTGATAATCATTACGCAATACCGTTTTATGACAAAGCTTATGAGTATTTTGCTTTGGATAAGGAATCGTTTTTGCCCGTTGAAGAGACACTGTATGTCATGGAGCTGCTCGGTAAGTGCAGAGAAAGCTCCGAAATGGGTCCGAAATTTGAAAAACAAACTTGAAATACTGACTAATTAGAGATTTGACAGATAAAGGAGTATATTATGAATCGTTTAAACGATAAAGTAGCTATTATCACCGGTGCGAATTCCGGTGTCGGCGCGGCAACAGCCGTAAAGTTTGCCTCTGAAGGCGCAAAAGTAGTTATTACCGCACGCCGTGAAGCTCCTCTTCTTGAGGTTGCAGAAAAGATCCGTGCCGCAGGCGGAGAAGTTCTTCCCGTTGTAAGTGACATTTCCAAGGTTGAAGATGCCAAGAGAGTACTTGCTTCTACTCTTGAAGCTTTTGGCAAGGTAGATATTCTTATCAATAATGCAGGCGTTCTTGATGAAGGCTTGAAGGCTATCGACAGCTTTTCAGATGAAGATATGAACCGTGTTATTGATATCAATACAAAGGGTACAATGTGCATGATGCGTGAGATAACAGCCGAAATGGCAAAGACAGGTTACGGCTCTATAGTAAATGTAGCATCCGTAGCAGGTGTTATGGGTTGCGGCGGAGCTGCTTATGTTGCTTCCAAGGCTGCTGTTATAGGTATAACACGTCATACAGCTCTTCGTTTCGTCGGCACAAACGTTCGTTGCAATGCACTTTGTCCCGGAACGATCGTAACTCCCATGGTTGCCGATATGAATCCCGCAAAGCTCGATATGAACATCTTCGGTCAGATGATGAAGCATAACGATCTTAAGGTTCAGCCCTGCATGCCGGATGACGTTGCAAATATGCTTCTGTTCTTCGCTTCCGATGAATCAAGAGCTATTACAGGTCAGACCATAGTAACAGACTTCGGCTCCACATTATAATTCAGACTATAAACTACATAATCGACTTCGCCGTTTATTTGTATTATCATATTCAATGATCACAATTAACGACGAAGTCAGATTTGTGATGAAAAACATTATACAATTGAAAACATATACTATGAAAGTTAATATTTGCAATATTTCGTAACATTTTATCGAAATAGTATTGCAAAAGTTTTTATTGTATGTTATAATAAAAATAATTATGTTATTATGAATTGTTATGTAACATATTATCGAATGTAATAGAGAGATTGAAGTTAATAATTTGAATTCTATTATTTTGTATTAAATACTTATTCTGTTGTTTAATGATTTATTGTAGCTATATTAAGAAGGTCATATAGATATTGGAGACATTATGCAGAACCAGAGTGAATTACAAAATGTTGCCGAACGTTTTTCGATAAAAGGGAAGATAAAAAACATCGAACGCATTAATAAAGGCTACATTAATCGTACGTACAAAGTTGAAACTCTTTCAGAACATAACCATATACATCAATATATTTTACAGCGTATCAACACTAATGTTTTTCCTGATATTGATGTTTTGATGAGTAATTTTAAAGTTACCACCGAGCATTTGAGTACTAGTTTACAGATGCCGGGACATCATAAGCGCGGAATGGTTCAGACTCTTCGCCCTACCAAAGATGGAAAGCTGTATTTTAAAGATGAGGATGGAGCTTGGAGAGTAATTACTTACTTTGATAATGTATATTCATTGGATATTCCGGATGATGCCAACGTCTTTTACCATGCCGGTGTCTCTTTCGGTCGATTTATCAAAGCGATGAGTTCTTTGGAAATCGGAAAGATTAAAGAAGTAATTCCGAATTTCCATAACACTGTAAGCCGTTACAATGATCTTGAAGATGCAATTACCCGTGACCCAAAGGGAAGAGTATCCGAAGTTGAAAATGAAATAAGCTTTATAAGGGAACGTACAGATCTTTTCGGTTTGATAGTCGATGCTTTGGAAAGCGGAAAGATCCCGACAAGGATATGCCATAACGATTGTAATTTAAACAATATCTTATTTGATGATGTAACTCATCTTCCCGTTGCGATCATTGATCTTGACACTGTAATGCCTTCTTCTCCCTTGTATGATTTCGGAGACAGCATGAGAATCGGAACAAATACTGCCAAGGATGATGAAAAGGATCTTAGCAAGGTATCATGCGATCTTCATTTGTATGAAGAGTATGCCCGTGGTTATCTTGAGGCTTGCGGCGATATCCTTACAAAGGAAGAGCTTGAGCTTTTACCATATGCGTCGCTTGTGATTACGTCTGAGGATGGGATAAGATTCTTGGCAGATCATATTAACGGCGATACCTATTATACGATTGATTACCCCGGTCAGAACCTTGACAGAGCGAGAACTCAATTAAAGCTCTTGCAGGATATGGAAAAGAAATTACCCGATATAAGACGTATCCTTCAAAAGATATACAATAACCTTGGGCTTGAAGTAAATATAATATAAACATGTGAATTAACCATTGGCGATCTCTGATTGCATTTATAACAATAAGAAAGGCGCATATAGAATGAATTCAATAAGAGCTATAGTACCCGCCGCAGGTAAAGGCAGCAGGCTGCAGAAGATCAGTGGTGATCTTCCCAAGGCAATGTTTCCGGTAGGAAACAGACCTATGCTGGAATATGTTATCGATAATATATCTTTCATTGATGAAAAAGGTATATATATCGTAGTTGGATACGGCAAAGAAAAGATAACAGAGCACTTCGGTAACCGTTTTCATTATGTAGAGCAGGATAAACAGCTCGGTACAGGTCATGCTGTTATGGTTTGTGCCGATCATTTCAAGGATTTCGATGGTAGTGTTCTGATTGCCTTTGGTGATATGCCTCTTTTCCGCCGTGAAGAAATGGAAGAAATGTGCCGCATACACGCTGAAAGCGGTGCCGATTGCACTCTTATGACAGCTGAAAATCCCGCACTGAAGCTTTGGGCACGAGTTCTCCGCGATGCAAACGGACGTTTCTCCCGTATAGTGGAAGGAAAGGATTGTACGCCCGAGCAGGCTCAGATCAAAGAGCTATTCTCCGGAATAATGGTATTCAACAGCAAGTCACTTTTCAATATCCTTCCCGAGGTCGGCTGTTCTAACGTTCAGAAAGAATATTATGTTACCGAGGTTCCTGAGCTTATGGTCAAGTGCGGAATGAAGGTAGAGACCTACTTTACAAATGACGGCGATGATCTTCGCGGTATTAACACTCCGGAGGATCTTGAAGCTTGCGAGCGCATACTCACACAGCGTATAAACGAAAAATAATAAAGAACGATCTTACTCTCAAATCTGCAAATTTCGGTTTGAGAGTTTTTCTTTTTCATTTCTTAAGATTTAATTAACGGTTACAAAATCGGTAGAAATTATTGAAGAGTATATTAATATATGTTATAATATGATAAATAAGATGTATAAACGATTCGGGATCTATCAGAGGTGTTATGAACGATTTTTTGAGAATGATATTGAACAGATTGAGTGATGCAATTCCGCTTGCTATTATGGCGGTCGTGCTTTGTGCAATCGGTATTGGTATATCATATTTTCTGTTCAAGATAAAATATAAGGACACAAGGAAGTTCCCGTTTGCAAAGATCTTCCTTTTGTTAGCTCTTGCCGGATATATTGCTATCGTTTTGGTAGCAACCGTTTTGAGAGGGGCAGGATTGCGCGGCAGTAACTTCCATTTATTCAGAGCGTGGCGCGAAGCGTGGAATATCATGTCCTTTAAGAATTGGGCAAACGTGCTTTTGAATATTGCTATGTTCGTACCTCTTGGTATCCTCTTGCCTTGGATACATAAGCTGTTCAGAAAGTGGTACGTGATGCTCGGTAGCGGGTTTGCGTGTTCGTTGGCTATCGAAATATTCCAAGCAATTACGGGCAGAGGATTGTTTGACGTTGACGATCTGTTTGCAAACACGCTTGGAGCGATCTTTGGCTATGGCTTGTATATGGCTTTCCGT
>SVTV01000055.1 GCA_015063605.1 Oscillospiraceae bacterium | reverse complement strand
ATGTTGTATATTATCCGAGTAATTTATATGTATTCGAAGGATATTTTTATTCAACGTTCACGGCGTTTTCCGTAAAAGAAGACGGCACTATAGATCGAGATATAAGCACCAATTCCCGCGGTCCGTTCTCCTACATGCGTGTCAACTGCAATACGGGAGAAATGTACATTATAGAAATGCCGGAGATATAAAACAAAAAAAGCGGTCTGCCTAAAATGGCAGACCGTACGTGTTTAATGCGACTAAATAAAAAGTATAAATTATTGTTTATATCTGAAAAACCTGTGGCAGTCTATCGTATAAAGATATTCAAGGTTTTCTTCGAACCACTCTGCCGATTTTTTGGATGTATATTTCGGATTGTAGAAGCTCAACGCCCCCTTCGAAAGATCGGGGCATTGACCCGAAAGCACCTCTGTCACCGCTTTGATCGTTGTTTCATCGGGCTCAAAGGTGGTATCGTAATAATTGACTATAGTGGGAAATTGATTCTTCTGATGAAGCACCTCGCTTATGGTATCGGGAAATCTGTTTGACTTTACTCTGTTAAGTATTACGTTGGCAATTATCTTCTTGTGGTATTCACCGAGGTTTGCCACTTCTCGCTGGATCACACAGCAAAGCATCCTGAATTCTTCAGGTGTTACCGAATAAGAGGATGATGCGACAGTCACCTTTTCCACGGGTGAAAGGGCGGAGTCGCCGGCTCCGAACATACCGTCGGAGGAGACCATGCAAGCGTTTTCTATATCTCCGTCGGGAATGCTTGATACCATGGGAAGCTCCGGCTCTCTGTTTATGATGACTTCGGTCAGAGACTCGAAGCACGCCGTGTCTTCAAAGGAAGGAATGGGGCTTGGAACGGCAATGCCCGAAAGCATAGCGAAAGCCGATAATACCAATATGATATGAAAGACCGTATGGTATACGGACTTTGATGTTGTATTCATGAGAAACTCCGTTTTTTTGCATCGGCGGGAAGCCGGTATTTTAAATATGGCGGCGGAAAACATGAGCGGCGGGAGCGAAAAACCGAAGTTGAATTTTCCTTGAATACCATATTTTGTTTATTATATGCGGGCAAGGGTGAATTATAATACATTTTTTTCATATTGTCAAGCCTTTTTTTGAAAAACACATTTCGTAACGATCGAAAAAACGCTTAATGACATGGCTCGAATGAGATTTCTTTAAGAAAAAATGAATTTTTTTACATTAATTTTGAATAATTATTCATAAACCACTTGACAAAAAGAAGAAAGAGTAATAAAATGATAGTGATAACATTTTAGGAGGAACGGTCACGTATTTTTGCGTTGATCGGATTTTATCATCATGAAAAAAATACTTAAGGCAGTTGCGCTTATAGCTTGCGCAGCTATGGTACTTTCTATGTTCGCTTCCTGCTCCACAGCGGATGCGGTCAAGGTTATCGACATCAAGCTTACTGATGAAGAGTATGCTTTCGGTGTAGATAAGAATCAGCCTGATCTTCTTGAAAAGGCTAACGCTTTCATCAAGAAGATCATGGAAAACGGTAAGTTCGACGAAATATGCGAAAAGTATTTCGGAGATGGCACACCTACACCCGTAGTATCCGCAGAGCTTGACACATCCAAGGATCAGCTCGTTGTTGCTACAAATGCGGCTTTCGAACCCTTCGAATATACAAAGGGTAACGAATATTACGGTGTTGACATGGAAATAGCTGCTCTCTTCGCTGAAGAACTCGGCTTGGAGCTCGTTATCTCCAACATGGACTTCAACGCTGTATGCCTCGCAGTAGGTCAGGGCAGTGCTGATATCGCTATGGCAGGTCTTACAATTAAGGAAGACAGAAAAGAGCACGTTGCATTCACAGATCCTTACTACTTCGCTTCCCAGAAGCTTATCGTTAAGGCTGATGACACAACATTCGACGCTTGCAAGACAGCAGAAGATGTAGAAGCTATACTCAAGGGCTTCGATGCTACAACAAAGATCGGTTATCAGAACCAGACAACAGGTCAGTTCTACATTCTCGGTGACGAGGATTGGGGATTTGATGGCTTCGCTACAGAAGGCAAGGGATACGCTAACGGTTCTCTCGCAGTTAACGATATGATCAACGGCAACATCAACTACGTTATCATTGACGAAGCTCCCGCTGAATTTATAGCAAAGGCTGTAAACGGCAAATAATAAATAAGTGTCCGGATGCAGGATCACGGACAGAAAAATAACGGATACATGAGCTGTACGGAACACCGGGCATTTCCGGCGTTCCGGCAGTTTTTTGTAAACGGTCAGATAAGCTCCTCAGAAAGGGCAGATTTATGAATCTTGGAATTAAAGTAACAAAATTTATTGAGGTCTTTATAGATTACGGCGGATATAAAAGCGTTCTCACCGGTCTTAAAAACACTCTTATCATAGCAATACTCGGACTTGCCATCGGTATAGTTCTCGGTACTGTCATTGCATCTGTAAAGGTGATGCCCAAATACAAAAAGTCTGTACAGATACTGAATAAGATAGCCGATTTTTACGTTGGCGTTTTCCGCGGTACTCCCGTTGTTGTTCAGCTTCTTGTAGGCTATTATGTCATTCTTCCTCTTTTGGGTATCAATATAGACTCCATCAGAGTGTGTATAATGATATTCGGTCTCAATAGTGCCGCATACGTATCGGAAATAATGCGAAGCGGTATAATGTCTGTTGATCCCGGTCAGATGGAAGCGGGACGAAGCCTCGGACTCGGCTTCGGAACCGTAATGATGAAGATCGTAGTTCCTCAGGCGGTAAAGAATATTCTTCCCACATTGGGCAACGAGCTTATTGCTCTTGTAAAGGAAACTTCGGTTGTCAGCTTCGTAGGCGCTCAGGACCTCTACGTTGCGTTCAGCTATATCGGTGCAAATACATACGAATTTATGGTGCCCTATCTCGTTATGGCGGTAATCTATATAGTAATAGTATTTATAATTTCTCAGCTCATCAGGCTGATGGAAAGGAGACTGCGCAGAAGTGATAGAAGTAATTGATCTTAAAAAGAATTTCGGTAAGCTCAATGTTCTTAACGGAATAGATATAAAAATCGAAAAGGGAGAGCGCATTGCGGTGGTTGGACCCTCCGGAAGCGGAAAAAGCACCTTCCTGCGCTGTCTTAACTGTCTTGAGGATCCCAACGGCGGACAGATAATCTTCGGTGGCGAAAACATTGCGGATATGCATGTTGATATAAATATCCACCGCCGTCATATAGGAATGGTCTTCCAGCAGTTCAATCTTTTCAATAATAAGACTGTTCTCGAAAACATAACTCTTGCTCCCGTTACAATAGCGGCGCAGGATAAAAAGAAGCTGCAAAGAGAGAACTTCTTTATTGCAGTAGGCAATATATTCAGAAAGCAGAAGAAAGCTTTGCATGAGCTTCCCGATATGGCAAAGGTAAAAGAGGAGGCTAAGGAAAATGCCTTTTCTCTTCTCAGAAGAATAGGACTTGAGGAGAAGGCGAATGTTTATCCTTCGACGCTTTCCGGCGGGCAGAAGCAGAGAATAGCTATAGTTCGTGCCCTTGCCATGAATCCCGATGTTATGCTTTTTGACGAGCCCACATCGGCGCTTGACCCGGAAATGGTCGGAGAGGTCCTCGATGTTATCAAGGAGCTTGCCGATTCCGGCATGACCATGGTAATAGTTACTCACGAAATGGGATTTGCCCGTGAAGTGGCGACCAAGGTAGTGTTCATGGACGGCGGTAAGATAACGGAAGCCGCACCTCCTTCGGAATTCTTCGGAAATCCTCAGAATCCCAGACTTAAGGAGTTTTTGTCAAAGGTGCTTTGATATAATTGAATAATTAATCAAAAGGGGACTGCGGTACGATACCGCAGTCCCGGATTTGTATTTTTGCACTGGTATTTATTGTTTATTCACCCAAACGGTCATATAATCTTCGCCGCGGTTAGCGAATGTATAGAAGGGGATGTACTTTAAAGTAACTTCCTTCGGAGCATCATTTGTTACCTTTGAGTAAAGACCGGGGGTATTCTCGGCTATCTCGCCTTTAGCGTAAAGGATGGGATAACCGCCATAGGTTTCATCGGACACAGTAACGGGAGCGTTAGTGTCAACGCGGCAGTTGAGGATGGAGAAATCGTTATCCTTACCTTCGAGACAGTAAACGATGGGGCCGCGCATGAGGGCTGCCTTTCCGGAGCATTCGTATACCTTTTGAGAGGCTGCGTAGAAGGCGGGCTCCATAACAAATTCGATGGTTACTTCGTTTGTATCGAAATAGAGGTAACCGTCTTTTTCGGTATATGCTTTGCCGCATACAACTTTATCGCACCAAGCGGGTCTTCTGAGAACGAGAGCTTTTGCTCCGTTGTATTTGATCGAGATCCTTCCGTCTGCGGGATACTTTGTATCCATCTTTACATTACATCCGTCAACGGTACCTTCGTTTGCGATGTACTGATGTACGAAAAGCTTATCGTCATCATATGTATAAATGAAGTTTCCTACGGAGGGGATGAGACGGACGAGATTGGGAGGACAGCAGGAGCAGGAGAAGACCTTGACTCTGACGGGCTGGCAATCGTGAACGTTTGCAAGTCCTCGTCTTTCGGGATTCATTTCAAGAGGGTTTTCGTAGAAGAAGCACTCGCCGTCGAGAGAAAGACCGGATATCATGCTGTTTAAGAGAGCCTTTTCGCAAGCATCTCCGTATTTTGAATCGGGCTTCATTTTATACATACGGGAAGAGAAGAGTGCAAGTCCGAGGGATGCGCATGTTTCGGTATAAGCTTGTCTGTTGGGGAGATAATATTCTCTTGCGAATGCTTCGCCATAAGCGGAAGAACCGATACCGCCTGTAATATACATTTTTTTATTATATATATCATCGAAGAGCGCGTCTGCAGTCTTGAAAAGAGCGAAGTCATTGAGCCTGTCGGCAAGGTCAGCGATAGCGGAATACATATATACGGCACGAACCGAATGACCCCACGCTTCCTTTTGCTCCGGTGCGGGAGCGAATTCCTGAATCTGGATGCCGTCCTTTCCGTAGCAGAAATCATCAATATTGTTGTTACCTCTCATACGGATGAAATACTCGGCGAGATCAAGATGCATTTTGTTTCCCGTGACATCATAGAGACGCACGAGAGCCAACTCGATCTCCTGGTGACCGGGAGTTATAAAGGGAGCTGACTTTTCCACACGAAAAACCCTGTTTATAAGCTCTACGCTGCGGCAGGCAAGCTCCAGGAGACGGTCGTCATTCATAGAGGTGTGAAAAGCTACAGCGGCTTCGATCATATGACCGAAGGAATAAAGCTCGTGAAGGGCACGCTTTGTGAAACGCTTTTCGGGACAATCGGGATTCTGGAAATAAGAATTGTAATACCCGTCTTCGTCGGCAGCGGTTGTTATCATATTGATCACATCATCGGCAGCTTTGTACATTTCTTCGATCTTATTATCACGAAGAATATAAGCGGCACCCTCAAGCCACTTAAATACGTCACTGCACCAAAAGTGATGAGGCGATATCTCCTGCTTTTGACAATTCATGGTGCTGATACGGCCGGTTTCTTTGAACTGACCGTAAACCGCAGGAAATGTATGCTCGATGCAGATTTTTTGGCGTTCTGCCCAGAAGCCGTCGGTAACGGTGAGATTTTGGAAGGGAACAGATTTCATATGATTATAAGCTTTAGTAATTACGAAAGCATCCTTTCATTATAATAGGTGAATTAATTATAAAGGAATGGAATAGATTTGTCAATAGAAGTTGAAAAAAATAGCGAAAAAGATGGAATGTAAAAATGCACAACGGCAGAGGTGGAAAAAGAAGCGAGATTGAGCTTAAGTAACAAAAGCGGAGAAAAAGGCAAAAAAAGCGAAAAAAGATAAAAAAAGGTATTGACAAAAGGAGGAAAAGCTGATATAATATGCAAGCACTTGCGAAAGCGGGTGCTGATCACTCGCGAGAGCGGGGTTAAAACCGCTTGAGAGAGCGAAGAGATATCATAAAACTGACTGAGTTGATACGAAAAAACAAGGTTTTGAAAAAAGTTGAAAAAAACTTAAAAAAACTTTGAAAAAAGGTATTGACAAACAGAAAGAGATATGATATAATATAAAAGTCGCCGCGAGAGAGCGACGACGAAGAAAACGGACCTTGAAAATTGAACAACGAAGAGACAAATGTACAAA
>SVTV01000023.1 GCA_015063605.1 Oscillospiraceae bacterium | reverse complement strand
TTTCCGCACTTCAAATATAAAAAACAAAGCGTAGCACGCATTGTTGCTTTTTGTTTTTCATTGATAGATATAGGCAAACCGCGTTCCATTAACTCAATTGCTTCTTCTGACTTATTCTGCAGGGCTAACACACCTGCAAGACCCAAAATCATTCCGGGTTTGTTTGGATATATCAGTAATGCATCTCTATACACTTTCTCTGCGGAAACGTAATCACCGTCACGCTGAAACTCAGAAGCTTTTTTGTGAATGTTTAAGCGTGTCTCTTGTGCTCGTATTGTATCCATACCTATAAGTAGATCTATGCTTGTTTCAAATATGTTTGCCAATGCGGGCAGAAACGTTATATCGGGATAACATTCACCGCGCTCCCATTTTGAAATACTTTGAGGAGTTAGACCCAAATATCCTGCAACATCCTCTTGTGTAAGATTTTTCATAATGCGATATTTTTTTAGATTTTCTGACAAATAAAACATCTTTTCTCCTTTACACATTTTTACTTTGCTTCGAAGCACTACTATTATATCATAGGAGCAATTATGTTTCAATGACGTATTAGTTGTTATTGATTCAACTCTGGGGCAAGCATAGCGCGTGGCAATCCACGCACGATCGGGCAGAAGCCCGAACCCACTATCCGCAGAGGGAAACGGTATAGCAAAGGCTCCCTTGTGTAAAGGGAGCTGTCACCGAAGGTGACTGAGGGATTGTTTTGCTATAAAAATCTGCATTTTACAATCCCTCCGTCTTGCTTCGCAAGCCACATCTCTTTACGCAAGGGAGGCTTTGGCAAGTTCCCACCGATAGAAAACACCACCAAAGAAAAATCCTTGGTGGTGTTCGTGTTTTCTCCGCTAAAGATGCATAGCAGAGACCCGCCGTTTTTTAGGAATATTATTATGCTTTTATTATTTTAAATTCGCTGCAACTATTTTAAGAAAATGGGATTTGTCCATGCATATCTTCCCTGAGCATCGATAACCACGGCGCGGATATAATCGTACTTCATTGAAGCTCTCGATTCGAGATTCAATTTTTCATCGGTAAGTCCCTCGCCTCTGAAAATTGCCGTAGGATGTCTGTCGCTGTGAAAACGGATCTTGCAGGCAGGAGAGCACTTTACGTGAGCATAGCCGTCTTCAACGTAGAAATCGTAAATTTCGGGACCGCAGGAGGAGTAGAATGCACCGTTTTCAAGTGCCTCAAGTATGGATGATATCTTGTTTTCTGCACGTACTCTTACCCAGCCGTTGCAATGGTGTGACATGGAATGACCGTCATCCGTTGCAACACCGTATATTTTTATACCCTGACCGAGAAGCTCATCCCAATATGCGGCATCCATGTCCATGTCGTTGCTCAAAACACAACCGCTGTTCCATATCTCCATGGCAAAATTACCCTTGAGCTTTTCAAAATATCTTGCGGGAGTGGAGCTCCATTCGGGATGGCAGTATATGGTAAGATTCTTCTTTGCGTGGATATCATCAAGAATGGGCTGATAGTCCTCCTGAGTGAAAACCTTATCGTAAGCTACTCTTTCGTCCTGGGAAAAGCCGTTGCCGTCTTCCTTGGCGGGTCCGATACATACGGAATGGAAGCAGCGGAAGCCGTATCCGTTTGCTTCGAATGTATTATCGTATTCCATGCCGGGAATTATCGTAACAGCGGTTTCGGGGGCAAAGTTTTCGTAATTATAAAATCTGTGATCCGTCAATGCAAGAAAATCATACCCGTTCTTTGCGTGAAGACGGATGACCTCGGCAGGATCGCCTCTTCCGTCGGAGCGGGTGGTGTGGCAATGGAGACCGCCCTTTAAAAGCTTTTCGCTTCCTTCGAATGCAGTTTGTCTTATTAACATTGTTCTTTTCCTTTCGATTCAGTATATATAATAGCAAATAATTGTTTTGTTGTATGTATGGAGCTTTCCATCACGTCTCGGGTACCTGATGGTTTTCATCGCTTTCATGAGCTTTGTTTCGTGAGTCGGAGATCTGAACTCCCACAAGAGCCTCCAAAGCGTTATTTGTTCGTTCTATATCATAGGCAAGATAATGGATGTGAAGAACATCATCTTCCGACAGGGTGCTTCCCGACGGTCTGTCCTGTGCCTTTGTGACAGACAGTACAACGCATGTTGGAGGCCAGAGAATATCGCGTATCTCTTTTCCTATAACGAATGAATCCGCATTTACCTTTACGAATCTGTCGAATACGGTGGGAGTTTTGCCCTCTTGAGCCGCTTCCACCTTGCTTTCGAGAATTATATCGTTGAAGGCTGTAACGCAAGCTCCTTCAACGGTCAGGTATGCAAATAAAACACCGATTGTTACGGGAAGGATATTTGTAAGTCCGCATAATGCTTCCCCCGCAAATGTTATTGCCGTGATGGGTGTTTTCGACGCCGCCGCAAGAAAAGACGCAATACCCGTGATGACAAGTATCATATAATACTCTTCGGGAACGAGTCCTAAAGAAACGGCGGCTTTCCCGCACAAAGCACCGATGATGGCACCGAATGCAAGAGTGGGTACGAACACCCCGCCCGTAACACCCGTGTTGTTTGCGGAGATCAGAACTAAGGCACGGACACATAACCAGATGATGAGCATATACCAAACGCCTTGACCATGGATCAGCTCCTCTATAAGATGATGCCCCGAGCCGATTAATTCAGCAGAGAAAAAGCCCAGGACAGCGGTAGATGCGAATATTACGGCGATCTTTACCGCAAAAGGCACAGACGAAAGCGTATCATATAAAAGCTTTCTTATTGCCGTATAAGTCTTAGTAAATAATATAGCGCATATTCCGCACACAATTCCAACAAGAAGCGGCGCCCAGAATAAATGTGTGGGAAGCACCGTTTCAATGGTAAAGTCAAAGAGGGAGAAGCTTACATTGAAAATATCGCATAATATTTTGATTGTTGTCGAGCCGAATACTACGGATACTGCTGCTACCGTAAATATCATGGGAGAAAACCTTCTGTGAGCTTCCTCAAATGCAAAGAATATACCCGTGATGGGAGCACCCGTTGCGGCGGCAAAGCCGGCACAAGCGCCTCCCGTCATTATGTATCTGTCCCATGCGGGAGCTTTTTTTGAAAATGCTCTGACAGTTCCTCTGCCGAGAGCGGTGCCCATCTGTACGCTGGGACCCTCGTTTCCCAAGGGAACGCCGCAAAGGTAAGTCAGCATTGCAGAGCCGAACAGCATGAATATTCCCTTTACCCATCTCAGCGGAACGAGACCGCGTAAGGATGCGATAGCGGTGGGAATGCCGCCTCCGCGGCAATTCGGCGATCTTTTGAGTATCAGTGCAGATATGAGGGATATAAGAGATACTCCCAAAATAAGCACAGGAAGAAGCACGGGCTTTTCTCGTACGTAAGAATAAATATTCCCCGAAAGCCCTATTACGTATGAAGAGCATACCTTGAAAAGAAATATGAGAACTCCAGTTCCGATTCCCGCCGCGGCGGAAAGGAGAAAAGAGGGAAGGACTGTTTTTTTGATATAATAAATCGTTTTGTTATCCATATTTTTTGCGCCTTGAAATTATTTACATTAGTAATGATAACACTTTCTTCGAAAAATGTCAATATATGAAAAGCAGACAGAAAAGATTCCGTACATGAATTTACGTATTGAAATAAACGGCGGGATATAGTATAATATTGGTATCCTAATTAAAAAGGAGTTATCATGAACACAAACAGATTACCGAAATTGATTCATATAGAATATTCCTCATGCGGCCACGTGCAGGGGATCGCCGTGGATACGGCACACAAATACATATACGTTTCCTTTACGACCGTCCTCGTTAAAGCCGATATGACGGGAAATATTATCGGAAGCGTCACGGGACTTACGGGTCATCTCGGATGCATCGACTTCAACGATGAAGACGGCAAGGTCTACGGCTCTCTCGAATACAAGCGCGACAGCATAGGAAAGGGTATTGCCGCCCGTCTCGGAACAAAACTCGTAGATGAAGATGCTTTTTATATAGCAATTTTCGATGTGGATAAAATAGACCGCATCGGAATGGATGGAGAAAAGGACAATATTATGAAGGCATCATACCTTCCGGATGTGGTAAGTGATTTCTCATACGAAGCTCACGACGGTACAAAGCACCGTTACGGTTGCTCAGGAATAGACGGAACCACTATAGGCAAGGTCTTCGGCATGGAAAAGGGAACACCCTCAAAGCTTTTCACCGCTTACGGTATTTACGGCGACAATTCAAGAAGTGACAACGACTGTCAGATCATTCTGCAGTACGATTGGAGAAAGCTTTCGGAAGCCGCAAGCCCCCTGTCTCAGGAAAAACTACACCACAACGGTGCGGATGCCGAAAAAAAGTATTTCCTCTATACGGGAAACACTACATGGGGTGTTCAGAATCTCGAATATGATTCCTTTACGGGCGACTTTTTTGCCGCAGTGTATAAAGGCAAAAAAGAAAAATATCCCAATTACCCGATGTTTGTTATAGACGGAAGCTGTGCCCCCGAAGAAAAAGAGCTCCCCGGTTCAAAAGGGGAAAAAGGGCTCATGCTGAAGCTTAAGGAAACAAAGAAATATGATGAAAAAAGCGGCATTTACGGATCGGATTTTCCCTACGGCTCCACGGGTATCTGTTCTTTGGGAGACGGATATTTCCTTTTCTCTCATGACAGCCGTGTTTCCGATGATACATATGCCACCGATGTTAAGCTTTACCGTATTACAGACAAAGAAGAGCTTTTCGAGATCGAAAACTGCTGATAAAAAATAACTCGGAACGATCGGTCGATATCGTTATGACCGATAAAGGAGATTAAAATGCGCAGGATCAGAAATATCGGTATTTTCGCTCATGTTGATGCGGGAAAGACCACCTTGTCAGAACAGATACTGTCCCATGCCGGTGCAATACGCATTACGGGAAGTGTAGATTCGGGAACAGCACATACAGATAACCTTCCCGTGGAACGCAGACGGGGTATCTCCGTCAAAGCTACTTGCGTATCCTTTAATTACCGTGATGTACAGATCAATCTTATAGATACACCCGGGCACGTGGATTTTTCGGCTGAGGTGGAAAGATCCATGTGGGCGTTGGACGGCGCTGTCCTTGTCGTATGTGCCGCAGAGGGCGTACAGCCTCAGACAGAGGTGCTCTTTGATGCCATGGTAAAGCAGGATATCCCCGTAGTGTTTTTTATTAACAAGACCGACAGAGAGAATGCCGATATATATAAGGTTACAGAACAGATAAAACGCTTTCTGACTCCGAGAGCTGTGATGCTTTCCGATACCGATTCCTTATGCGAGATGATCTGCGAAAGCAGAGACGACCTTCTGGAACGTTACCTTGAAGGCGAGAGCTTCACGAAAAGCTTTCTGCTTCAGAATCTGAAGGAGCTTGAAGGAACGGATCGTGCATATCCTGTGCTTTGCGGCTCTGCTTTAAAAAACATCGGTATCGAGGAATTGCTTGATACCGTGGTTGATTATCTTCCCGAGCCGGATCTTGTCGAGAAGACCTGCGGTGTAGTCTTTGCCGCACAGCAGGATAAGAATCTCGGCAGAGGCGTATGGGTACGGCTTTACGGCGGAGCTTTGGAAAACCGTGATGTCATTACCGTTACGCATGGTGAGGATCCCATATCGGGAGAAGAGAAAACACAACAATATAAGATAACACAGATATATGATGCCGACCTTACTCCCGTGGGAAGAATGTCGGCAGGTGATATATGTATCGTTTACGGTCTCGGCGATATTCGGATCGGTCAGATCCTCGGCGATGAAAAGAGCCTTAAAAGAAATATCGAGTCGGGAAAATTACGAACTCCCCTTATTACCGCCCGTGTCATTCCCGCAGACCCGGATAAGATGCAGGAGCTTAGGCGGGCTTGCGGAATACTGTCGGGAGAAGATCCTCTTCTGGGAGTCCAATATATCCGTCTTTTAAATGAGCTTCATTTAAGCGTTATGGGTACGATACAGCTTGAGATAATCGAAGAGATACTGCGTACACGCTTCGATCTTATCGTCACCTTTGATAAGCCTGCCATCATTTACAAGGAAACAGTCTCTTCACCGTGCATAGGATACGTGGCATACACTATGCCGAAGCCATGCTGGGCTATACTTAAATTTGAAATCGAGCCTGCTGAAAGGGGAAGCGGAGTCACATTCTCATCGACAGTTCCCTTGAGTAAGATAATGGCTTGCTATCAGCATCAGGTGGAGCAGGCTATCCCCATAGCATTGAATCAGGGAAGACTCGGATGGCAGGTCACCGATGTCAACATAAGACTTGTAGACGGTGAGCATCATCTTGTGCATACTCATCCTCTCGATTTTATCGTCGCAACACCGATGGGTATACAGGACGGCTTGCGCCGCGGAGGAAGCACGCTTCTTGAACCCATTTTGGATGCAAGGTTTATACTGCCCTCGGAATTCATGGGCAGAGTAATGAGCGATGTAGCGGCAATGAGGGGAGAAGTCCTTGATACGGTTTATGATGGCGACAGAGTAATACTCGATACGCTTATTCCCGTGCAGTCAAGCATGGATTATTCGATCACTCTTGCCGCTTTTACAAGCGGCAGAGGTGCAATGAGTATAAAGCTCCGCGGATATAAGGAATGTCCTCTTGAATTGGGATGCACCGCAAAGAGAAGAAGCGTGGATCCTCTTGATACAAGTAAGTATATACTTGCGGCAAGAGGAGCATTGGAAGGGAATATATTCAATCTCGATTGATACCTTTCACAACGAAAGGATTTGGGTTAATATACGATATTTTATAAAAAAGAATTCAGAACCGATAAGAAGATACATATCTGCTCGGTTCTGAATTTTTACTTTTTTTACAGTCTCACACCTCGAAATACTTCTTCTGCATTTCGGGTATCTGTCCCTTCATTTCCTTCAATACCGCTTCGGCACGCTTGTCACCCGCAACGAATCTGTTCATGTAATATCCTTCCGCCTTACAAGCCATATCATGAAGAGGGAAGTAGTTTTCCAAAAGGAAGCTTGCATACTTCATAAGCCTGAAATCGCCGACAAGGCGGTATTCCGTGCTTATCGTGTCAACGGCAATGGAATACTTGCTCTTTATTGCACTTATAAGCTCTTCTGTCTTGTTTGTATGAGCGAATACGATAGTGGAGCAGATAAGAGCGTTTCTGTTATGCTCCGTGGATCCGTGGCTGTCTGTACTTCCGACAACGGGATGATCTATGCCTCTTGCCTTCATTTCATAATAAAGACCCGTTTGGAATCCGTTGTGAGGATAATAATTCTCTCCGCCCAATACCTCGAAAGCATCAAAGGGAGCATTCTTGTAAATAAATTCCGTATAATCCTCGGGAAGCTGCATCATCTGGCAGAGCCAATAGGGATGAGGGAATATACCCAATCCGCCGCCCTTTTGAACCTGCTCATATGTCCATTCGAGAACGGCGTAGCTGAGTCTTTCGGACTTATGCTCACGGTTGACCTTTTCCGATCTCTTTTCTATCATGGCGATAAACTCTTCTTCCGTCATGGTATCGGGCGCATTGCCGTTTGTTGAACGGAAGCTGAGATCGTCTCCCGCCTTTTCCTGATTACAATTCGGCGTTACAAGTGCATTTATGCTGAAGGTTGAACCGAAGTTAACGTAATGTACATTGTTCAGAGGCAGATGTACCTCTTCTCCGGGAACAATATTGAAATCCGTAATATCCTTATACATCTCTATCGCTTCGAGAGAGGGATAAAAACGGCGGTGATCCGTTATTGCAAAAAAGTCATAGCCGTGGCCTCTGTAATTTGCGCATACCGCAGAGGGGGCTTCTTTTCCGTCGGAACGGCAGGTGTGCATATGAAGATCTCCTCTGTAAGGGATCCTTCCCGCCATATCTTCATTCAGACTGTAAAGGGAAAGCGTGAAACGGGGCTTTCCCTCGGGCTCGTCGTAAACATTTACAAAATGCTCTCCTTCACCCTCAAAAAACGCAGTGAAGCGCAAATTTCCGTCAGCTTCGGGAGCTGCGGTAAGAGTCGTGCGTCCGCTTCTTTCCGGATAAACAGCAGGGTTGGATTGATCCACCTTGAAAACTTTGATCGTGTATTCATGGCATGCCTTGAAGGACGCATGATCGCCCAAGGGCTGAATGGTTATTGTCTTTTCTCTGTTTCCCAAAAACACTTTAGGAAAGATATCGTAATTGTAAAGAATCTGTTTCATAATACTATCCTTTCACATATAAAAAATAAAAGATCATTCTTTTGTGAACCGTCCGAAGGCGGGTGAAGCCATAAGGCAGAATATAAGTGCCGTTGCCGTAATTGCTATCCATGATATAATGGTACCCGTCCATCCGAAATTATCGGCAAGATAACCGAATCCGAATGTGGCGGCAACAGCGCCGAACGAAGCTATTGCATTGAGTATGCCTGCAATGCTTCCTTCCTTGTGATATTTTGCAAAGAACATCGGAATTATTACATTGTTGAACTGATGTCCCGCATACATCATGGTAGTGAGTCCCGAAAGGAGAAGCACCACTGCAATAACGGGAATTTTTCCCGTAAAGAGAAGTAAGACCGTCATTGGCAGAGCCGCCGCAAAGCATATACCGAAGCCCACAGCCGCATTTTTTACGATCTTGGGATAAAGCCATGTGCAGAAGAATACTCCCGAAAGATTTATCAGCACAAGCACCGTAGTGAGAGCATTGGCAAAGCTTGCAGACACATCGTAGCTCTCCATTATCATGGTAGGTACCCATGACTTGAGCCCGAGATCAAGACAAGTTCTGATAAATGACGGGATAAAGAGGAGGAAAAGACCGCTTGAAATGATAACGCTCTTTTTCGGTCCGTGAGAGGCTGCTTCTGCCGACACTTCCTTTTCCTCAATGTCGTTTTTTGAAAGATATTTCAATGATGCCCTTGAAGCCAATACCCAATATACGGAGAATCCGCCGAGAATAACTGCCGCAACGATGAAGAATACTCTCCAATGAGCAAAGCTCAGCACCACAGATCCGCAAAGATAGCTTGACAGCATTCCCGCACAATAAGAGAAGGAGATAAGCGTCATTGCCTTCTTTCTTTGAGAGGGGATAACGTATTCTGCTATAACACGTACGATGGCGGGCCATATGGCAAACTGAAGCAGTCCGTCAAGACTCCAGATAACCAGCATCGGGATGAAACCGTCGGCAAATGCCATTCCCAGCATGGAAAGAGCAGTACCCACCATAGAGATGTTTATCCATATGATCGGTGATATCTTGTCTATAAGCTTTCCGCCCAAAAGCTGCGCTCCGCCGTAAAGAAGATAAAACCCCGAATTGATAATACCCGAATATGATTTTGTAAACATACCCTCTGCGATCATGGAAGCCATTGAAGCCGAATATACGCTTTTTCCCATGCTTATTGCGGCATAGGAAAGCCAGCAGGCAATGAATATGGCTCTTGATGCAGAGATCCGCTTTTGTGATATTTCGATATCGTTTTCCATCATGCCAGCTCTTCCATAAATATAAATCTATATCCGGCATTTTTGAGTATCTCGCACATCTTGTGCAGTCTTTCGAAATAGTCGGGCTGATAATTGAAGTAGTCGGGATAGAAATACTGCTCGTGGTTTGCAATGTTTATGTAATCCTTGCTGATAAGCCTGTCAAGTGTCTCAAGAAGAGTTTTCATGTCGCAAAGATTCAGTGTGAAATCATGGCAGCACTTGAATTTCATACCCGTCTTTTCATCGGTTATGGTCTTATCGTTAGAGTTGATCGCATCATATTGCTCGCAGGTAAGATGATTGTGTGAGCAGATACCGTTGCTTATGGCGGTATCGAGAGTGATCCTGTGGAAAAGTGCGGTTTCCGGCTTTTTGTTGAGGATAAGACGTGTTCCGTGACCGTAGGGAAGAGTGTCCGCCTTGCCCTCGGGATCGATCTTATCCCCGAATGTGGTGAACATTATCTTTATGCCGGAATCAACAAGCGCCTTCACGCCCTCCATGCTCATGGCTTCCCAATGGGGAACAACTCCGAGAGCAATGCTTTTTTCTCCTGCAAATCTCTTTATTTCTCCCGCTATATGCTCAAAATTGCTTTTGACAAGCTCGTAAGAAGCGTTTACATAAGGATAATCGGGAAATTCCTCCTTTGAATGAAAGCCGAGCTTAAGCCAATCGGAGGCATTTTCAAATTCAGACTTATATGCATCCGTCATTTCCTTTAGTGAAAAGTCATCATCACCGTAAAAGAAGGATGTTCTGTAGAAAAGATTGAGCTGAACTCTCATTCCGTATCTGTCATGAGATTCCTTCAAGCCCTTCATGAATTCATTGTCAAAGAGGGAAGCGGGACGCTCGCGTGTAAGATCCCGCATTACCCATATAACATCATCGATAAAAAATTGTACCTGTTTCATTGTTGACCTCGAAATAGTATTTTTATTAAAGAACGTCTTCGGATGCAAGCTCCTCCATGAATATGTACTCATATCCCGCATCCTTCAGTATCCTTCCCATTGTGTATATCTTTTCTGCATAATCGGGCTGATAAGCATGGTAGTCCGAATGGAAATACTGCTCATGGTTTCCGATTATCATAAACTCTCTGCCGCAAAGCTTTGTAAGCTCCGTGGGGAGATCGTCAAGCTTTGTGGAATTGAGCACAAGCTGTGCCGAATTCTTGAAGCGCATTCCCGTTTCCTTGTCAAGAACGGTTCCCGTGTTGTCAAATATCTCGTTGTATTGCTTTTCGGTAATATGATTGTAAGCGCATATGGTATTGTATACAGTTAAGTTTTCATACCTTCTTGTGAAAAGCATCGTTTCGGGCCGGCGGTTTTCAAGAAATCTCTCAAGGTGCTGCTTCGGAACATCGGAAAGATCCTCCGCCGCATGATGCTTTTCTCCGTAGGTAGCGTATGTTATGACCGCTCCGCTGTCCCTGAGGGCACGTACGCCGTCACGGCTGATTGGCGCCCAATGGGGAACTATACCGCAGGCAAGGCTTTTTTCTCCCGCAAAGCGCTTTATTTCATCGGTTATCATTTTGTAATGAGATCTGACTGTATCGTAATCGGCATTCACGTAAGGAAAATCGGGGAACTCCGCATATGCATGAAAGGCAAGCTTCAGCCAATCGGAGGCGCTTTCCCATTCCGATCTGTATGCATCCGTCATTTCGGGCAATGTGAAAGAGTCGTTTCCGTATTTCGGAGAGGTCGAATAAAAGAGATTGAGCTGTACCTTTACATCGTATTCCTCATGGGCTTTTTTCAGAATTGCCAAAAATGGATGGTCAAATAAAGACTCGGGATGCTGTCTTGTCAGGTCACGCATCAGCCATATAACGTCATCTATAAAAAATTGTACCTTTTTCATTGATAATTTACCATGTCCTCCATAAAGATAAATTCATATCCCGCTTCGGAAAGCACCTTTCCCATTATATATATCTTTTCCGCATAATCGGGCTGATAATTGAAATACTCGGGATAGAAATACTGCTCGTGATTTCCTATGTTTATGTACTCGTTTTCGGAAAGCTCCGTAAGTATATCCGGCAGCTCCGAAACGGAGCAGAGATTGAGTATTGCGTGACATGCATTGTTGAAATACATTCCCGTTTTTTCATCCTTTATGAGCTTCAATTTATCGTTTATGCTGTCAAACTGCTCGGTTGTTATATGATTGTACGAGCAGATGGCATTTTCTGCACCGCCCTCACGTTCGGCACGTCTGAAAAACATCGTCTCGGGCTTTTTGTTCATGGTATATCTTACATCATGACCGTAGGGCAGATGGGAAGTATCATCCGAAACAAATGCATCTCCGTAGGTGGCGTAGGTGACGCTTGCACCGCAATCCTTTAATGCACGCACTCCGTCAAAGCTTATGGGCGCCCAATGAGGTACTATACCCGTCGCAATGCACTTTTCTCCCGCAAATCTTTTTATCTCGTCCGTTATCTGCTTGTAATTGCTTTTGACAAGCTCGTAAGAAGCGTTTACATAAGGGTAATCGGGAAATTCTTCCTTGGAATGGAATGCAAGCTTCAGCCAATCGGAGGCGCTTTCCCATTCACTCTTGTAAGCATCCGTCATATCCTTCAAGGAGAAATCATCATCTCCGTAAAAGAAGGAGGTGCGGTAAAATAGATTGAGCTGTGTTTTTACACCGTATTCCTCATGAGCTTTTTTCAAGGCTCCGAGAAAGGGATTGTCGAACATAGATTCCGGGCTTTGTCTTGTAAGGTCACGCATTACCCATATGACATCATCAATGAAAAATTGAACTTTTTTCATGCAGGCGGTATTGACGAAAAAAATTAAGTTCCGTCATCCTTTCGTTGTTTTGTACTGTGATATTCTATCACATTTTTTCTATGTTTTCAAGTACATGAAAGAAAAAACAGTGCTTTTCAAGCCTCTTGAAAATTGATTTGCTGTTTCCGCTCAGATTAAATACCGAAACGATGAAAAAACACAAATAAATTATAAAAGCTTCGCATTTTTATGTTGACAAATTACGTGTGAGGTGATATAATAATCAAGTTTAAAATAAATAAGCGAAAGTACGGTAAACATTCATGAAAAGAACGATTGAAGATATTATTGAGCTCATAAAAGAACAGGATATTAAAATGGTTGACTTCAAAATGGTGGATATAAACGGTCAGTTCCGCCATGTCACCATTCCCGCAGGCAATTTCTCAGCAGATATAATACGCGACGGTATAGGCTTTGATGCCTCCAATTACGGTTACGCCGTTGTTGAAAAAAGCGATATGGTATTCATTCCCGATCCCGATACCGCTATGATAGACCCCTTCTGCGATGTTCCCACACTTACCATGAGCGGAAATGCCATGATAATTGATAACCCCGAAAACCGCCCTCTGGCTCAGTATCCCAGAAATATCGTTGCGGCGGCTGAAAAGTATATGCAGGACAGCGGTATAGCAGATACCATGCTCATACTTCCCGAATTCGAATTCTATCTTTTCGATCAGGTGGGCTGGGATGTCAATTCCAACTCCGTTTCCGCATTTGTCGATGCCAAGCAGTCTTATTGGAACAGCTACAGCGAAGGTTTGGGACACATTGTGCCAAAGCAGAAGGCATATCATATTGCAAAGCCCTTTGATACCTCTTACGAATGCAGAAGTGAAATGTGCATGCACATGGAGGATGCGGGAATACACGTTAAGTACCATCATCCGGAGGTTGCCGCATCGGGTCAGTTTGAAATAGAACCCATGCTCGGAAAAATGTCCGAAATGGCTGACGCCACAATGATGATAAAGTACATAATCAAGAATACTGCGGCAAAGTACGGAAAGAGCGCCACACTTATGCCCAAGCCCGTTTACGGTGAAGCGGGAAGCGGTATGCACGTTCATATGCTTCTCATGAAGGACGGACAGCCCGTATTCTCCGATGACAACGGATATGCACATCTGAGCAAAACGGCTCACTATTTCATGGGCGGACTTCTCAAGCACATCCATTCTCTCTGTGCTATCACAAATCCCAGCACAAATTCCTTCAAGCGCCTTATCCCGGGCTTTGAGGCTCCCGTAACCGTAGGCTATGCAACATCCAACCGCAGTGCGGTCATCCGTATCCCCGCATATGCAAAGCAGCCCTCTGAAAGACGCTTTGAGCTTCGTAATCCCGATGCAACATGCAACCCCTATTTCTGCTATGCGGCGATCCTCATGGCTGGACTTGATGGTGTAAAGAATGAAATAGATCCTCATGAAAACGGCTGGGGTCCCTATGATGTAAACCTCTACAATCTTCCCGAGGAAGAAAAGAAGAAGCTCAAGGGTCTTCCCACATCTCTTGAATCCGCTCTTGATGCTTTGGAAGCAGATCACGATTATCTTACCGCAGGCGGTGTTTTCCCCGAGGTTCTCATCAATAACTTCATAAAGACAAAGCGTGAGGAGTGCCGTCAGATAGCTGCGGTTCCTCATCCCGTTGAGTTTGAGAAATATTATAATCTTTGATAAACAATTTTGTTTTAAGGCGGCTCGTTTGAAATCGGGCTGTCTTTTTTTGTGAATATAAGCTGTTGGAATTGCCAGTATACCTGTCTATCATTAATAAAACAAGTTTTTTCGCAGAAAAATAATAAAAAAATCCGATAGGCACTTGTATTTTTCTGAAAATATGATAAAATTAATTAAGTTAATTCACTAATGAAAGGAAGGCTTTAAAGCAAAGCCGCGGTATATTTATGAAAAATCCCGTAGTGACAGGCTGGTACGCAGACCCCGAGTCACGTGTTTATAATGAAAAAGTATATATGTACGTAACAAGATCTCTCCCCTTTGAGGAGCAGCATAATCTTGATCTGGTCGTAACCGACGATCTTGAAAATTACGAAATAATAAAGGGCATTCTCGATATGGATACATATAAGGGCGCTACTCATGCAATATGGGCTCCCACTGTTATCGATAAGGACGGCAAATACTACATAATCTTTGCAGCCAACAATATCATGACAGAGGATGAGGTAGGCGGGCTTTATATCGGCGTATCCGATATTCCCGAAGGACCCTTCAAAAATGTTTTCGAAGACGGAAGACCTCTTCTTAATAAGATATATAACAGATCTCAGCCCATTGATGCTCATCTTTTCAAGGATGAGGATGGCAGAATATACCTTTACTACGGTGGCTGGGGACACATGATGGTATGCAGAATGAATGATACCATGAACGGTTTTCTCCCTATGGAGGAGCCCTCGTTCGACGGTATAGCAAGGGAGCTTACTCCCGAAGCATATGTTGAAGCACCCTTCGTAATGAAGATAGACGGAAAATATGCTCTTATGTATTCCTCGGGAAGCTGGAGCCAAGGCACATATCACGTCAGAACGGCATACGCTTCCGATCCCTGCGGACCTTTCGAATATTACGACACAGTCCTTGATTCAAATGAGCTTGCCAACGGCCCCGGTCATAACAGTGCATTTACCTTCAAGGGCAAGACATATATAGCTTACCACAGAAGAATACCCGGTGATACTTATCCCCACCACCGCGTACTCTGTGTGGACGAGCTTGGTATATCGGGCGGAAGATATATGCCCGTTCAAATGACTTGAACTAACGGGAACTTATTTATGGGTGCGGTGAATACTAAAAGGCAACCTATGTCAAAGGTTCGAAAAGTGTATTTTGCCCGCCTTGTCGGTCGTATCATCGTTTTTGTCTTAAGCGTCATTCTTTTTATATTCAGACCGAATGAGGCGGATATATTGGACGGAATGAACTTTTTCAAAAGGTTTTCCGTTCTGCATATTCTTTGGTTGATCTGGATAATAGATATGATCCATCAGCTCATGCCGGTGAAAAAGCATATATCCTTGGGCTCTCAGAAGCAATTCAGACAGAAGTTCAAGCCTATTGTAGAAAAAATTAATTATGCGGCGCTTCGTGAATACGTAATATCCACCACGAAGTCCGCGTATAAGGTGTTTGTTTTATGGGCTATGCTTCTTACCGCCTTGGGCGTAATGTTCTACTCCGGTATTTTATCGAAGATACATCTTTTTATTGTAAGCGTGGCATTTTACGTTTGCGATCTCATATGTGTTCTCATATGGTGTCCGTTCAGACTTATAATGAGAAATAAATGCTGTACGACCTGCCGTATATTTAATTGGGATCATCTTATGATGTTCACTCCAATGATGTTTATCGACAGCTTCTACACAAGAACGCTTCTTATATTCTCCTTTGCGATCTGGGTGATCTGGGAGCTTTGCGTCATGATGTATCCCGAAAGATTTTGGGAACACTCCAACGAATCGTTGAAATGCTCCCAATGTACAGACAAGCTATGTACGCAGTACTGCAGAAAGCTGCGGTGAATTTTAAATGCCGAAGGGCAGAAAAGCTAATATTACGGCAATCAAGACCGCGGGCAAGAAATTTGCTACGCGGATCTTTTTTCCGAATACAAGGTTTATACCCACGCAGAATATAAGAATATTTCCGACGAGTGAAAGATTTGAAAGAGCGTTTTCCGTCATAACAGGCTTCAGAAGATGAGAAAACGCTGTTATCACTCCTTGAAATATTGCTACGGGAACTGCGGAAAAAATACACCCCTTACCGAGTGAGCAGGTCATGACGGTAAGCGTTATAAGATCGAGTACCGCTTTGGTCACAAGAACGGAGGGATCGGATTCAATACCGTCCCGGATAGAGCCGACTATTGCCATCGCACCTATGCACACCGTAAACGATGTACTTACAAAGGCATCCACAAATCCCGCATCGTTCGAGCTTCCCGTTTTTCTTTTGAGAAATGCACCGAATCTTTCAAAAAGTCCTTCGATATTCAGTATCTCTCCGATAAGAGCACCCAATGCCAGACTTATAACAGCAAGGAGACCGCCGCCGCTTGAGACGATACCGTTCTCCACGGTAAGCATCTTTTCAAGAGCTCCCGAAATACCGATGAATATCACGGCGGTTCCGCAAGCCTTCGTAAGGCTGTCACGGTATTCTTCCTTTATCAGCTTTCCGAAAAGCAGTCCGATCATACCTCCGCTGATTATTCCTATTACATTTACTATAGTGCCTATCCCGGGCATATTATCACTTCCGATGCTAAGATTTACCGATATATTCTACATCGGAAGCTTTGTTTTGTCAAGTGCGAAAGCTTGAGATCATCTTCCCAAAAGCTTGTTAAGATTCTCCGCGCTGATCCTTGCACATTCGAACTCATCGAGCCCTTCCGCAGGTGCATCCTGTTCAACGCACAGCCATTCAGCCTTGTCACATTCCTTGAGGATGCCTTCAAAGTCGAGAACGCCCGTGCCGACGGATCTGTAACCGCTTCGACCGCCCTCCTTTACGCAATCCTTCAAATGAATGACAGGAGCTCTGTTTTTATATTTTGCAATATATCCTGCGGGATCGACACCGCCGCTGTAAAGCCAGCAGGTATCAAGCTCAGCACCGAGAAGCTCTTCCGAAACAGAGTCGAGAAGAACGTCAAGCTCACGTTTATCGGTATCTTTAATATAGTTAAGATCGAAATCGTGATTGTGATACATTACATACAATCCCTTTTCCTTTGCGAGAGCGCAGAAGATCTCCAATTCCTTCAGAGTTTCATTGAAAAGATCACCGCCCGCTCTTCTGTCCGCAGGCAATGCGCCGATGGGAAGATACTTGAACCCAAGCGTTTTCAAGGTGTCGAGAAACTCCTCATCCCTTTGGAGTATTTCGTTTATACCTATGTGACGCGAAAAGATCTCAAGTCCTGCTTCCTTTGACATCTCTGCCAATTCTTCGAGGGTTCTTCCCGCGACGCCTATCCATTCCACGCCGTCATAGCCCATACCACTTATGCGCTTTAATGTTTCTTTTATTTCATCTCCAAGATGATTTCTCAATCCGTATATCTGTATTGCGGTTTTCATGTCAATAACCGTGCCTTTCTTTTTAATTCGGGTGATTATTATAAATTCTATCATAATTTTAAAAACAATCAATGGTATATCATGGAATATAATACCCAAAAATTTAATTCAAGCGTTTTTTATTGGGCAAAGCAACGTTTTTTGCAGGCAAAAATACAAAATTAAATTTTTGGGTAATGTTTTCTTGTTTTTTCGCTTTACAAAAGCTTATTAAAAGTGTATCATTATAATACGGATATGAGTTTGCGAAAGGAAAGGAAAAATGATCTACGGAAAAGAGAACGAAACGATAAACAAAAACGACAGACCCTTTTATCAGCCGTTAATAATGGGATCAGAACCCTTTCGAATAGGCTGCACGGAAAAGAGCAGCGACTTTCCCGCTCATTGGCACGGTGATATAGAGATACTTTACGTTTTACCGGGAAGCGAAAGCGTATACGTGACCGCAGACGGTAAAACGTATGAGCTTACCGAAAGAAGCGCCGTGTTCATTTCCGGTACCGTTATCCATTCCGTGGAGGTCAGAGGACATAAGCCGAACATGCTTCTTGTTGAAATGGGTATGGCTTTTCTCGGCGATTGCTTTTCTGCATTTTCGGGAAAAAGATTTTCCGACCCCTTTGTAAACTTTTCGGAAACCAAAAATGCTTTCACGGAAAAAGCAGAGGCGCTCTTTCTAAAGCTCAGTGATATCTGCCGTGAAAGAAGAGAAGGGGGGATAAACGAGTTTTCCATACCCATGAGAATGAAGATATCCTCATGTCTTTTTGAATTAGCATATCTTATGGCGGAAAATCTGAAGATGACCTCCTCCGAAAGACGCTTGAAGCAGCTTGAAGCGGTAAAGGCTGTTCAAAATGTTTTGACATATGTTGAAAATGCCTATTTTGAGCATATTACCCTTGATATTGCCGCTTCCATGGCGGGGTATGAAAAAACACGTTTCAGCCAGCTGTTCAAGGCGGCTGTGGGAACTCCGTTTCATAAATACCTGACAGAGCGGCGTCTGCGCTCGGCAGTCTATCTTCTTGAAAAAACAACTCTTCCCGTAGCTGAGATCGGTGAGTCCGTCGGTATTCTTCATGCAAAGAGCTTTTCCAGACTCATAAGACAGTACTACGGAAAAACGCCGGGTGAGATAAGAAGAGAATCGGTAAGATCATAAGATTAAAGAAATAAAAAAACCATATATAAGGAGAAAAACAAATGAAAAGAGTATTTTCGGCAGGTGCCGCAAGAGAAAAGATAACTCCCGAGCCCGGGGTTCTGCTTTACGGCTATAACCCTCATCAGGTAAGCCATTCCGTCAATGACGATCTTAATGTTACCGCATTGGCAATAGCTGAGGATGATGCAGTGGTATTGATGCTCACAGCCGATAACGGAGATATGGGCAACGAATTGAGCATGGACTTTCGAAAACGCCTTTCCGCGGAATGCGGAGTCGGCGTAAGCAATATTCTCATATCATGTACTCACACCCATTCCGCACCAAATCTTTCGGGAATAAAAGGATGGGGAGATATAGATTACGATTATTATGAAAATATTTTCCTTCCTTCGGCGATAACGGCTGCGAAAAGAGCTCTCGAAGAGCTCAAACCCGCAGAAATAGCGGTAGGTGTAACACAGAGCCGTGTCGGTATCAACAGACGTCAGCAGTACAGAGACGGAACTATTTACTTCGGACAGAATCCCCACGGATGCTTTGATCCCGATATGACCCTTGTTGCCATAAGAGAAACGGAAAGCGGCAAGGGTATACTGAACATGATCCACTACGGATGCCACGGTACGGCTGCAGGCTGCAACAGGGAGATTACCCGTGATTGGTCGGGCGTGATGGTAGATATCGTTGCCCGTGAAACGGGAGTGCTTACAGCTTTCTGGAACGGTGCAATCGGTGATATTGGACCGAGGGTCACAAACGGAAAAACAGGCGGCGGTGGAAACGTTACTTATGTAAACGAGCTCGGTGCAGTTGCCGGCTTCGATGCGATGGAGGCATATAAGAATCTCGGCGGTTATCATGCGGGCAAGCTTGAAATATTCAACGACACCATGCGTATACCGAGAAGAGAGATACCCCCTCTTGAATGGGTAAAGGAAAAGCTTTCTACCTATAAGGATCCCGAAAAGCTTGTAAACATTCAGGGTCTTGAATACGCTCATTACAAGGAGATAGAGGAGTATTACGAAAAGGGTCTTACCATAGAAAAGGATTATACCTTCGATCAGACTCTCGTATCCTTGGGCGATGTGCTTTTCATCCCGTTCCCATTTGAAATGTTTACGGAAATGACGCTGCGCTTGAAGGAATATATAAATAAGCCTCATGTACTCTGTCTGTCATGCACGAACGGATATAATGTGTATCTTCCCACACAGGATCAGATATGCCGCGGAGGTTATGAGGTCGCATGCTTCCTCTATCAGCATGTAGCGTCAACCGTGGATAACAGCGACCAATATATAATCAACGAAAATATACGTATCTTGAACCGTAAATAAAGGAGATAATTATGTACAGAATAGGTAAGGAAGAAATAGATGCGGTCTCCCGCGTAATTGATTCTAAGGCACTTTTTAAAATTAACAACGTCGGTAAGGAAGCCCTGACCTTCGAATCCGAATGGTCTGAATACATGGGAAGTAAGTACACGCTTCTTATGACATCCGGCTTCGCTGCCATAACCTCTGCTCTCATCGGCTTTGGAATAGGCCCCGGAGACGAAGTGATCGTTCCCGCTTATACATATATCGCCACAGCTCTTGCGGTGACAAATGTGGGTGCGATTCCCGTTATTGCCGATTGCGACGAAACCCTCACTCTCGATCCCGAGGATGTAAGAAGAAAGATCTCGCCCAATACAAAGGCGATCATTCCCGTTCATATCATGGGTTTCCCGGCTGATATGGACAGTCTTACCGCTATTGCCAAGGAATACGGCTTGAAGATAGTTGAGGATGCATGCCAATCCATAGGCGGTAAGTTCAACGGAAGATATTTGGGTACTATCGGTGATGCGGGAGCGTATAGCTTTAATTACTATAAGGTCATAACCGCAGGCGAAGGCGGCGCACTTGTTACAAACGACAGAGAAACGTATGAAAGAGCTCTTATATATCACGATTCATCTGCCATTGCCTTCTTCGGCGGTCAGCTCGACGATGTAACACAGCCTGTGTTCGGTGGTACGGAATTCCGTGTGTCCGATATTACGGGTGCTATTCTCAGAGAACAACTTAAGAAGCTTCCGGGAATAATAAACGATCTCCACAGAGTAAGGGACGATTTTGTATCCGCTCTTTCCGATAAAATAAAGCTTTCACCCTCGAACGACTTTGCAGGCGATTGTGCGACAACTCTTTCCCTCAGATTCGATTCCGCGGATAAATGTATTTCCTTTATGGAAAAGTGTGCCGAAAAGGGTATTATTCTGACAAGCCCTATAAATACAGGCAAACATGTTTATACGAATTGGACTCAGATAATGGAGAAGAGAGGTGCTCTCCATCCCGCAATGGATCCCTTCAAGATGGAAGCGAATAAAGATCTTAACCATAATTATTCTTTTGATATGTGTGCGAAAACTCTCGACCTTCTTGCAAGGACCGCATATATCGGAATAGATCCCAATGTGACGGAAGAAAGAATAGCGGCTTTGGCTGAAAGAATAAATTCTGTTGTTTGATTACAGATCAAATCAAAATGCCCGAAAAAGAACTTCATTCTTTTTCGGGCATAAAATATACCTTTATTTCGTTGTCTGCGCTTCAACAAGGCTTCCGCCGCAGTATATCTCTCTCAATTTGGGCTTTTCTATCTTTCCCGTGGGATTTCTCGGTACATCCGCAAAAATGATCTTTCTCGGACGCTTGTATCTGGGCAAAGCGGCACAGAAGTCATTGATCTCCTCTTCACTTACCTCAAGACCGTCCTTGACGGAGATTATAGCTGCGGCTATTTCTCCGAGCCTCTCGTCGGGCAGACCGATTACCGCAACGTCCTTTATCTTGGGATTGGAACGGAGGAAATCCTCTATCTGTACGGGATAAAGATTCTCACCGCCCGTGATTATAACATCCTTCTTTCTGTCAACTAAGTAAATGAAGCCGTCCTCGTCTTCCTTTGCCATGTCTCCCGTGTGGAGCCATTCACCCTTAAGTACTTCGTTTGTGGCACTTTCGTTCTTGTAGTAGCATTTCATAACGCCGGGGCCCTTGACGGCAAGCTCGCCTACGCTTCCGCGTTCAACGGGATCGCCCTTGTCATCAACTATCTTTGTCTCCCAAAGATATCCCGCTTTTCCGATAGCGCCTACCTTGTGAATGTTTTCCACGCCGAGATGAACACATCCGGGACCTATGGATTCGGAAAGACCGTAATTCGTGTCATATTCATGAGCGGGGAATACAGACTTCCATCTCTTTATAAGGCTGGGAGGAACGGGCTGTGCACCGATATGCATAAGCCTCCATTTGGAAAGATCGTACTTTGTAAGATCAATATCGCCTCTGTCGATTGAATCAAGGATATCTTGTGCCCACGGCACGAGAAGCCATACGATCGTTGCACCCTCATCGGATGCTGTCTGCAGTATCCACTCGGGCTTTACACCTCTCAGAAGCACAGCTCTTGATCCCGAAAGAAGGCTTCCGAACCAATGCATCTTCGCTCCCGTATGATAGAGGGGAGGTATACAAAGGAATACATCATCACGTGTCTGTGAATGATGGTTCTGCTCTGTTTTACACGAGGAAACAAGAGCTCGGTGACTGTGGAGGATAGCCTTGGGGAATCCCGTTGTGCCCGATGAGAAATATATAGCCGCATCATCGTCGTCTGTAAGCTCGACAGCGGGTGCTATGGAAGAGCAGTAGCCCGTTAATCTGTCATAGCTGTCAGCAAAGGAGGGAACGTCCTCACCTACAAAAAAGAGGGAACGAAGCTTGTTCTCTTTATCGGAAAGCTGTTCTATTCTGCCCGTGAATTCGGGTCCGAATACAAGATATGATGAATCGGAAAGATCGAGACAGTATTCGATCTCGTCCGTTGTGTATCTGTAATTCATGGGAACTGCGAGAGCGCCCGTTTTCAGAATACCGAAATAAATGGGAAGCCATTCGAGACAGTTCATAAGAAGGATTGCCACCTTGTCACCTTTTTTAATTCCTCTTGTAAGGAGAAGGTTTGCAAAGCGGTTTGCCTTTGTATCAAAATCGCGCCATGTCATCTCTCTGCGGTATTTTCCACCCGGTGCGGCTTCTATAAGATTGAATTCTCTCCACGTGAGCGGATGTTCGGGCTGCAGGTCGGGATTGATCTCTGTCAGCGCCGTTTCATTGGGATAATATTTTGCATTCTTTTCAAGAAATTCTGTGATTGGCATTTATGTGCTCCTCTGTATGGATTTTGCATTAATAGTATATGAAAAATAAAACCCTCAGCGACAATTGTCACTGAGGGCGAAAGACCGCGGTACCACCTCAATTTCCGCATCAACGCGGCTCGGGGAAACGGAAAGATCCGTATCAAAGCGCCGTAACATGGCGCGCACGTCATTTCCTACACGGAGCACGGATAATAGTTATGTGCTCTTTCGGAATGAAGCTACGGGAGGTATTCATAAGACTTTACTCGCGCCTCTCAGCAAACGGCAGCTCTCTGTGAGATATTTTCTTATTACTTTTTCCCGATCATGGCTTTTGAATAATTATATCTATTTTACAACTATTTAATTTTACATCATTTTTGCTAAAAAGTCAAGGGGAAATTCTGTTTCTTCACATGTTGTACGTGAAAAAATCAATGATTGCGTACAACTTAAAATTCATTGTTGATAAAATACTTTACGTTGGTAAATGTTATAACATTTTTTATTGACAAATCACTATGTACATGATATAATAAGCGCGGATAGTTGCAGTGCGAACAAATACACGCGCTTAACAAAATTGTGCGTCTGCGCGCACAATTTTCCAACTGCTGTTATGATATAATAAGCGCGGATAGTTGCAGTGCGAACAAATACATGCGCTTAACAAAATTGTGCGTCTGCACGCACAATTTTCCAACTGCTGCTATCATATAATAAAAACACATCATACAAGGAGGATATATAAAATGACACCGCTTTTTAAAAGCAAAGGCTTACAGACTGTATATGAGATAGTGAAAAGGTCATTCTTTACGGTAATAGGATTATATTTACCTGTTTTGTTGGGATATGTTTATCATGGTCGTCTGGCTCCGGGAGTCGGTTTTTTTGATTTCGGTTATTGGGGTTATTTTGGCATTTTTCTCTTATTTACGTTACCGTTCTTTTTTGGTTTTGTTTCTTTGGGATTTTTACTTAATGAGTTTATCATGCTGCGTTCAGGCAAAGCAATGAAACGTAAAATTATGGCGTATTCATTAAGCTTATTTTTTGTTATAACATCAGCTTGCTTTTTTTTGCTTCTTCCAATATATGATTTTGATTTTTTGGGTTATGAGTATATTTCGCTGTTCATATTTGCCGCAAGTATACCATGCCTGATTTACGGAATTGTGCTCAAGAGAGGTACTAAGCAGATTGAAACGAATTCTCATTCGGAAGAAGATCCTTTGCAAACCGCTCCTGAAAGCGAACTTGCGGAATGCAGAGTAGAGAATAAAAATGAGAGCTTTCAAAATGATGAAAAATACATTTCTTTTCTGAAAAAAGTAAAAATACTTACTTCTGCAATATTGATTTCCGCAGTTGTCGGTTTGTTTCTTTTTGTTCCGTATGCTTTTTATATGACTTACGGCAATGTGATTTTTACGAAAGCTTTGGCATATACTATTGTTGAAAAGCCCGATACCGAAAAGTCAACGATATACTTCTTTCCGTTTAATATGAAAGAGGACAACGAGTATTGATGAAATAATATTTCGGATCTTTACAGACTTTTGATATTATATACAGCTTAAAATAAAAAATTTACGGAGTATTAATGGTAATTACCGACTACACAATAAGCGCACCGATCGAAAAAGAAATACTTATATCCCACATTTCCGACCTTCACGACAGACCGTTTGATGATATAAAGAGAGCTTTCAACGAAAAAAGACCCGATATCATATTACTTACGGGTGATATTTTCAATCGCGGAGTGAAAGCATCTCCCATCGGTTATGATTTCTTGAATTTTGTTTCAAGCGTCGCTCCCGTGTTTTATTCCCTCGGTAATCACGAACGGTATTTTACCGATGAAGACAGGGAAGACGTAAAAAAATGCTCCGTCACACTTCTTGAAGACAGAGCAGAGAGAATACACGGAATAAATATATGCGGGCTTTCCTCGGGATATTGTCATACCGATAGCGGAAAGAAAAAGATAACTCCGCCGCCCGATCTTGAAAAGCTTGAAGAATTTTCACGTCTTTCGGGATTTAAGCTCCTTATGTGCCACCATCCCGAATATTACCTGCCTTATATCAAAAATAAGGATATAGATCTTGTTCTGTCAGGTCATGCCCACGGCGGTCAGATACGCATTTTCAATAAAGGCATCTATGCACCGGGGCAAGGATTGTTTCCAAAATTGACCTCGGGAATGTTCGATAAGAGGATCATTATAAGCCGCGGACTTGCCGCCACGGGAGGAATGATCCCCAGGATCAATAATGAATGTGAGCTTGTTTATATTACTCTGACACCCGATGGTCGATCACTTCCTGTTTAATTTATCCAATATCTCCTTGATCTCATGATCGGCAGCCAAAACCTCCTCACGGAATTCACGTGCTGACATCCTGAGTATACCTGATGCTACCGCACGAAGCTGGATAAGACCGTCGGAAGTAACGGCTCTGACAAAATAATTTTTTCCTATTTCACCGAGAAGCTTGCCGATGTATACGTCTGCAAGCTCTCCTTCTTTTGTATACACTATTTTCAGACCGTTCTGCTCATACTTTCTTTCCACGGCGCCCTTCACGTTATAAGCGTCGAATACGACTATCATTTCTTTTTTTGTAAAGGCTCTGTAGTTTGAAAGTATATCGCATAAATGCTTTCGTGCATTTTCAAGATCTGTTTCGGCAAGATATGCCAGCTCATCCCATGCATGGATCACATTGTATCCGTCGATAATGTAAAGAAGGCTCTTTTCCTTTTTGGCTTTTTCTTCCTTTTCACGGGAGGACGAAGAGGGTTTGATCTCCGTTCTGTCGTAAACACGGTGCTTTGCGGGACCGAATTCACGCTCCATGATCGCCTGTAGTTCTTTTTCCTCAGCATCTATATTCTTTTTAATTACTTTAGGCTTGACTATTATCTCATCGTCTTCGGTTTTATCGGGCTTTAAAGAAGCTTCAAGATGCATATATTCCGTCACCTTGTCCCAGGGGACGATAAATCCCGCTCCGTGAGAGCAGAAAACGGAATCGGCTGTGTTCGCAACATCCGAAACAGGATCGTAACAATAGCTTTCTATGACCTTATCCGCATTATGGCATGGAAAATATCCTTCCACACGGCAGGAAAATTTTCCTCTTCCTCTTGTGTACGATGCCACTTCCTTGGCGTAATCGCTTATACAAGCTACGGGCGCTCTTCCCGTAAGCACCGAAGTGCCGGGAACGGTCTCATGCTCGTCAAATGTTCCGTGCTTTGCGATTATATCCGATATAGCTCTTCCCACGCATTCACCGGGAAGCTCCAGTCTGAATATGTAATACGGCTCAAGAAGCACGCACTTACCCATTTCACGGAGCTGCATAAGTCCGTTCCGCACGGCTCTGTATGTGGATTCCCTGAAATCTCCGCTCTGAGTATGCTTTATATGAGCTTTTCCCGATACGACCGTTATTTTCATATCGGTAATGGGTGAGCCCGTGAGAGTGCCCGTATGCTGCTTTTCCTCAAGATGTGTAAGAATAAGCCTCTGCCAATTTTTTTCAAGATGATCCTCATCTGCGATGGTGTCGAAAATGACACCCTTGCCTCGTTCAAGGGGCTCAAGGATAAGATGCACCTCGGAATAATGACGAAGCGGCTCGAAATGACCTACGCCCTCGGCAATTCCCGTTATCGTCTCCTTGTACATGATACGTCCGTCATCAAGAGTAATGTCTGCACCGGTCCTGTCCTTTACAAGGCTTGTAATGACCTCGCATTGCACCTCGCCCATAAGCTGTGCATGGATATCACCGAAGCGCTCGTTATAAGTGATGCGGAGCAGCGGCTCTTCCTCTTCGATGGTCTTCAGCTTCTGCATGAATGTACGCGGGTCTACATCATCGGGGAGGAGAACGCGGTAATTTAGCACAGGCTCAAGATAAGGCTCTGAATCAGTGCCTCCCGCTCCCAATGCTTGCCCCGTAAATGTTTTTGTAAGTCCCGTTACGGCGCATACCTCTCCCGCACCGACGTTTTCCGCTGTATCGAATTTTATTCCCGAATAAAGACGTATGGCGGTTATCTTTTCTTCCGTTTCCTCTTCTTCACCGGGAGCTCTGTATAGTATCGTTTGCCTTACATCAAGCTTACCGCCCGTTACCTTGAGATAAGTGAGCTTTGTGCCGTTTTTATCGTGTCCTATCTTATATACCCTTGCGGAAAATTCTTCGGGATATTCCTTCTCAAGAGTGTATCTGTCTATTGCTTCGATAAGCGCTTCAATACCTTCAAGCTTCAATCCGCTTCCGAAAAAGCAGGGGAAAAGCTTTCTTTCATATATAAGCCTTCCTATATCGCCGTCGGAGATATCACCGTCGGAAAGATATTTTTCCAGAAGCTCCTCGTCTCTCATGGCTATATGCTCAAAAGCATCCTCGTCCGAGAAATCAACGCAGGAAGGGTCAAGGTTCATCGTAAGGTCATCCATTGCGGCTTTTTTACTGCAATACGGCATATCCATTTTCGTAATGAAAATAAATGTGGGTACGGAATATCTTTCGAGAAGATGCCATAGAGTTTCCGTATGAGCCTGAACTCCCTCTGAGCCGCTTATAACGAGTATGGCATAGTCGATCACCGAAAGAGTTCTTTCGGCTTCTGCGGAAAAGTCGATATGACCCGGAGTATCGAGAAGTGTTATTCTGTTTTCACGTGTCTCCATAATGGCTTGCTTTGAGAATATCGTTATTCCTCTTTCACGCTCAAGCTCGTGAGTATCGAGGAATGTGTCTCTTTTGTCGACTCTACCGAGCTTTCTTATTTTTCCCGTGGTGTAGAGAAGAGCCTCGGAAAGTGTTGTTTTTCCCGCATCAACGTGCGCCAATATACCGATAACCTTGTTTTTCATGAATGTCCTTTACCTTGAATTTACTTTGCATGACAGCATACATTTATATTTTATCATATATTCGGCGTAAGTTCAATATATATTTTTTTCTGTAAGACGATTCGGAAGACCGCATTGACAAGAAAAGCGCAAGGTGCACTCTTTTGAATGCAGCCCTGCGCTATGTTTGGTTATAAAACTCAATCACGTTTTAATACAAAAGCACCTACAGCCGCCAATAAAACGGCAAGAGGAACAAAGGTAGAGACTAAGTTCTTTGGCAAGCTTTTGTCGGTATTGTTTTCGTTTGGAGTTTGTTGAATAGGAGTCTGAGTTTCCGGGGAGATTTGGACATTGTTTCCAAGCTTAATCCCTTTGTAGGAGGGCGAATTCCACGTAAAATCAATATGCCTATCTAAAGTATAATACCAATCATCAGAATCGCCGGCTTCTTGAACCAAATACATAAGTCGTACACTCTATTCTCCAACAAGGGTTTCATCGTATATATAACCGTTATTATTGGTGCTTTCCACATTTTCCTCTCCGCAAAGAATGCAAGTATCTCAGCACTTGGAAAATTGGGCGCGAAGGTGTGCAATTTTGTTAAGCGCATGTATTTGTTCTCAGTGTATATATGCGATTATTATATCATTTTTTCTTTGGATTGTCAATGTATTAATGTAATATTCAAATTTGTTTTGATATTTCTTTTTACATGCTACTCATGCAAAGGTGTGAAATAAACTTTTTCGCCACTTTTCAAACTTAAATAAAAATTTATATTGCAATATATTCACGGATGTGTTATAATCTTATATTAGGTATGTTCATAAGTCAGTTGTGAAAGGAAAATGATCATGTTTAATATAAGCGCAAAAGCCGCAAAGGCGGTTTTCATCGTTGCCGTTATTCTTATATTGGTTTTGGGCGGAGCGCTGATAATGGCGGTCTCCAATTATAATTCCACACCCATTTCCTTGGTCTTCGAAGGCAAAGAAGAGTATATCATGAAAAATGATATGCTTTTGAAAGTTAACGACAACGGAGAAGCGGATACAAAGTCGCCCGCACTTTACTATTCCGTAAATTCGGGAGAATTCAATGTTTGTGAGCCCATGACACTTGATCTTGAAAAGTTCGGATTTTCCGGAACGGTGGATTATTACAGATACGTTTCCAATACGGAAGCACTCTTTTTCCCCATGTACGATCTTTATTACAGATTCGCTCCGTTGAACTCGATCTCTTCCATGGTTTACGAGGATGAGAGCGGCAAAAAATATATTCTCAATCCCATGACTCAGTCTGCTATCGCTCCCACGGTGGAAAAGTTCTTCGCAAGAAGCTATGATAATGAGGATATTTACGGCACGCAGATGCAGGCGGTTTCCTCAACAGGCTTTACAGCTGCCGGAATAGAAGACGATATTCTTTACGTTTCCTATTTCAACGGTGTAGCAGATTCCGATATTGAGGATTACAGAGGCGACAGAGCCTTTTCACTCAAGGATATGGGCTTTTCCGAATGTAAGGTAAAATTCTTCATCAATGAAAAGCACCTCTGGTTTACCGCATTGTCTCCCGAGGGAGTGCGCGGAAACTATATTGCCGATACTCATGCAGGTCAGGTCGCCGCTTGCCCCGAAATATCCGGTGCAGCCTTCTCGGAAGAGCTTCTGAGCGATTATTTCGCAATAGTTGAGCAGACCGAAGAAAATTCAGCGGATAAGAAAACCGATAAATTTGTTTACGCTCAGTGCTGCAACGTTATAACGGGAAGTATGAGAACTGCTCTTATGCCCGCATCGCTTTTCAGCTCTGCGAATATAAAGACAGTCAGCGCAAAGGCGGGACACATGGTACTCGAATGTGTAAAGAAGGACGAAACAGCCCCCGCACTTTATGCCTACAGCGTTAAAAACGGCAAGCAGGGTAAGTATACTGAGCTTACATCCCTTATCCCCGAGGGCAAAAAGATCAAGAATACATTTTTCGTTTATGATAACATCCTGGCAATAACCTTTGAGGGTTCTGACGGCTCGGATGCTGTCACAAACATTTATAAAATAAACTTTTAATAATATTAACAGGCGGTGATACCGTGGAAAATAAAAAAGAATTTATTCCCGTTTTACTGGGAAGCGACCAGAACGTATACGGAATGGCAAGAAGCTTCCACGAAAAATACGGTTGTGTTTCCGAGGCGATAGGAAGGGGAAGCCTTCCCGCAACGGCAAACAGCAGAATAGTAAAGCTCGTAAAAACAGAGCCCGATCTTGAGATCGACGAGATGTTTGTAAGAACGCTTACGGAATATGCGGAAAATAAGAGAAAGAACGGCGAAACCGCTCCCTTGCTTCTCGTTTCCTGCGGTGATAATTATACAAAGCTTTTGTCAAGAAATAAGGATAAGCTTGAATCCATGTTCAGATTTGCTTGTCCCGATGCCGATATTTACGAAAGGCTCTCCTTGAAGGAAAACTTCTATAAGGTGTGCGATGAAAACGGCTTCGATTATCCCAAGACCGCCGAGTGCACATATGAGGATCACAAGGATATAAAGCTGCCCTTTGATTTTCCCGTTGTTGTAAAGCCATCCAACAGCGTTGCTTATTGGAATTGTTCATTCCCGGGAAAGAAAAAGGTATTTGTCATAAAAACCAAGGATGAATTCGAAGCAGTCCTTGAGGCGATCTATTCATCTTCCTATAAGGATACGCTTATCATACAGGAATTTATTCCGGGTGAAGATAATATGATGCGTGTTATCAACTGCTATTGCTCAAAGGACAAAAAGGTCCGCCTTTTCGGTCTCGGAAGAATACTTCTTGAGGAGCATACTGCTCAGGGTATAGGAAGCTATGCGGCGATAATTCCCGGTGAAGACGAAGCATTAAAGGGAAGAATAATATCCTTCCTTGAAAAAATAGGCTATGAAGGCTTTATAAATATCGACGTAAAGCTTGACAGCCGCGACGGAAAATACAAGTTCTTCGAAATGAATCTCAGACAGGGAAGAAGCAGCTTTTTCGTAACTGCCGCAGGATGCAATCTTGCACAGTTTCTCGTGGAAGATCTTATATATAATGATCCCAAGCCCCTTGTTACAGTTAAGAACGGTGTCTGCCTCTGGTCGGTCATTCCGAAAAACGTTATAATGAAATTCGTTCACGATGAAGACCTCAAAGCAGAAGCGAAAGCTCTCATAAAAGCGAAAAAGCATGTAAAACAGCTTTACTATGCACCCGATATGAATTTCAAGCGAATGAAGATGTTTGTTCTCAATCAGGCTAATTACATGAGAAAGTATAAAAAGAATTTCCAGAAAAAAGGATATTTCCCCCAATAATAATCGGTCAGATCAGCCGACAGAAAGGAATCGCGAATCATTATGAGTAAGACATTTATTCCGGACGGATACCGCTCCGTTCTTTCGATATATGAAACACAGACAGCCATAGGCAGTCTTAAAAGAATCTTTGAGGATAAGCTTTCCTCCGCATTGAATCTTAAGCGCATCTCGGCACCCCTCTTTGTCTATCCCGAAACGGGTCTCAACGATGACCTTAACGGGGTGGAAAGAGCTGTTTCCTTCGATGTCCTTGAAACGGGCAAGTACGCCCACGTAGTACATTCCCTTGCGAAATGGAAGAGAATGGCACTACACAGATACGGCTTCGGCGTAGGCGAAGGCTTGTATACCGATATGAATGCCATAAGACGTGACGAGGAAATGGATAACCTCCATTCCATCTATGTCGATCAGTGGGATTGGGAAAAGGTAATTACGAGAGAAGACAGAACGAGAGAATATCTTGAGAATACGGTCAGAGCAATAGTCAAGGCGGTATGCGATACCTCCGAGGAAATGAAAAAGAAATATCCCGCTCTCAAGGTAACTCTTAACCCTGATGTATTTTTCGTTACAACTCAGGAGTTGGAGGATATGTATCCCGATCTTACTCCCAAGCAGAGAGAAAACGCCATAACCAAGAAGTACGGAACGGTTTTCATCATGCAGATAGGCGGGGTTTTGAAGTCGGGCAATAAGCATGACGGACGTGCTCCCGATTACGATGACTGGACATTGAACGGCGATATTATGTTCCATAACGACATTCTCGACTGTGCATTTGAGGTATCCAGCATGGGTATCCGTGTAGATTCCGAGGCTCTCGACAGACAGCTCAATATATCGGGATGCAACGCAAGAAGAGAATTCTCGTTCCATAAGATGCTTCTTAATGACGAGCTTCCTCTCACAATAGGCGGCGGTCTCGGTCAGTCCAGAATATGCATGCTTCTTCTTGAAAAGGCTCACGTTGGCGAGGTTCAGGCTTCCGTTTGGGATGACAAGACAATGGAAGAGTGCGAGAAGAAAGGCGTAGTTCTTCTTTAATCGAATACATAAAAAGATAGGTCGGTATACCTTTTTAGTGTACCGACCGAAAAATTTATTCTAAGTTATATTCTGTTTTTAAGAACACTTTCCTCATATTCGAGAATATCGGCAATGTAATTCTTGCTTACGTTTTCTCTTGCAAGGAATTCTTCCCAGATATCGCCTAAAGGTGCTGTCTTCAGATCCTCGGAAAGCACCATGAGCTCTGTTGTTCTGCTTTCGTCCTGGAGCTTCTTGAGAAGAGCATCGGGGCGGAGCATTGCCGCAAGCAGAGCCTTCTGAACGTTTCTGACACCCGTTACCCATGCGGATATACGGTTGATGGAAGCATCGAAATAGTCCGTTGCGATAAATACTCTGTCAAGAGCATCGTGAGCGACGATCTCCTTTGCGATCTCCTTTGTCTCATCATCGAACAATACTACGTGGTCGGAATCCCAACGTACTCCGCGTGTAACGTGGAGAGCGATCTTTTCATTGAAGAGAAGGAGAGAGGATATTTTATCGGAAACTACCTCTGTGGGATGGTAGTGACCGTTGTCCATAAGAGGTGTTATACCCTTGTAGTCGGAGTAGGAAAGACAGAATTCCGCAGATCCTACTGTGTAGCTTTCAAGACCTATGCCGAAAACCTTTGATTCGAGAGTAACGTATACCTTTTCCTTGTCGTAAGGGATGGAAAGGATCTCATCGAGAGACTTTTTGAATCTTGCTCTGGGGGAAAGTCTGTCGGCGGGAATATCCTTGTAGCCGTCGGGGATCCATATATTCATAACGCAGGGGATGCCCGTCTCGTTTGCAAAATATTCGCTTATGCGAAGACAAGCCTTACCGTGCTCTACCCAGTAATTTCTTACTTCTTCGTCGGGAGAAGAAAGTGTAAGGTTGTCCTTTACCATGGGATGGGAGAAGAAGGTGGGGTTAAAGTCGATACCCATATTTCTTTCCTTGGCAAAGTCTACCCACTTCTTGAAATGCTTGGGCTCTATCTTATCTCTTCCAACAGCCTCGCCCTTTTCAAATATTGCGTAGCTTGCATGAAGATTGAGCTTCTTTTTTCCGGGAATAAGGGAAAATGCCTTGTCTATATCAGCCATAAGCTCTTCGGGAGTGTTGGCTTTTCCGGGATAGTTACCGGTGGTCTGTATTCCTCCGGAAAGGCTCTCTCTGCTGTCAAATCCCGTTACATCATCGCCCTGCCAGCAATGTACGGATATGGTAACATCTTTAAGGGTGTCAAGCGCCTTTTCGGTATCAACGCCTATATCGGCATATATTTTCTTTGCTTCCGTGTATCTTGTGTTCATGATAATTCCTTTCGTTACGGTAATATTTTTTTCTGTAAGATCAGACCTCGTAGATCTCAAATGATTCCTTTATGATCTCTCTTGCTTTTTCAAGAGTGATGCTTTCGTTATATCTCATTATCTGGGAAATGATATTGCCCGTTGCGGTAGCCTCAACGGGACCTGCAAATACACGCTTGCCCGTGTACTTTTTCATAAGCTCGTTAAGATATCTGTCCTTGGAGCCGCCGCCCACTACATTGATCCTGTCTATGGTCTTTCCGCTTATTCTTTCGATCTCGCTTATGGCATCTGCATAAGTCAAAGCAAGCGAATGATATACGCTGTTTATGACCTCACCCAAGGGAAGATCCTTGTTTCCGACGTAAGAGCGTATCGCTTCTATCATATTATCGGGAGCAACAAATTCCTGAGCATTGGGATCTATCCTGCAAAAGCTTCCGCTTGATTTAGCCATTTCCATCATTTCATCGTATGTGTATTTCTTGTCGAGATTCTTTCTTATGTTCTGGAAGAGCCACATACCCATGATGTTCTTAAGGAAACGGAATCTGTATTCTATTCCGCCTTCATTTGTGAAGTTGGCGTCCATAGCTTCCTTCGTTAATACTGCTTCTTTGTTTTCCGTGCCGATAAGACTCCATGTGCCGGAGCTTATGTATACGGCGGAATCCGTTATGGGACATGCCGCAACGGCTGAAGCTGTGTCGTGAGAAGGACAGAATACCACGCTTGCATCAAATCCCACCTCGGCTTTTACTTCATCGGTAAAGCCGCCGAGAAGAGTTCCGGGAAGGGAAAGAGAAGAGAATATCTCTTTCTTTATTCCGAGGGAATCAAGGAGATATTCATCCCACATCTTTTCCTTTGCGTTAAGAAGATTCGATGTGGATGCCTCGGTATATTCATTCTTTATAACGCCGGTAAGCTTGAATGAAAGATATTCGGGCATCATAAGGAAATATTCCGCATTATCAAGCTTTCCGCTTTTTTTGTCGCAGTAAAGCTGATAAATAGTGTTGAAATTCTGCTTTTGAATGCCGGCTATGGAATAAAGCTTTTCCGCAGGGATGATGTTGCTTACTTCCTCGGGAATACCATCCGTTCTGCTGTCTCTGTAAGCTATTGCGGGAAGGATCTCTTTTTTGTCCTTATCCAAAAGAACATAGTCAACGCCCCATGTATCGATAGCCACGGTATCGGGTATCTTTCCGAGCTCACCGCATTTTTTTATTCCGTTTTTTACCTCATTGAAAAGAGCTTCAACGTCCCAAATAAGAGAACCGTTCTCCTTTTTCATTCCGTTTTCAAATCTGTATATTTCCGAAAGCAGAAGCTTGCCGTTTACGATCTCGCCCAATATGTGTCTTCCTCCGGAAGCTCCTATGTCAACAGCTAAGAATTTTGCCATTACAACACCTCGTTTTGTATTCTTGTTTGAAAATACTTTTTTCGTATTTTATTATATGATACCATAATAAACGTTTATTATAAAGATTCTTTTTTGATAGAAAAAGTGTCCTTATTTGCATAATAGTGGAATGATAAAACGAAAACGTATGCACATTATCGGTTCTGTGCATACGCTTTTTGGTTACCATACTACCGTATTTACTTTTTTGTTGTCAAGATTGAGAATGAAAGTATCATTGAGATCTATATAGTACGCTTCCGTAATATCGCTCCATATCTCGTTATAACCGAAACCGTATTTATCGTTAAGAGATACGCAATATCTTTTAACACCCGGCGTTTTGTTTACGTATATCTCACCGATATCTTTCGACTGCTTCAGATCATATGCATAAAGTCTGCTGTTTGCATCATCGGTATCGTTTGCTTTGTCCTTCGAGGTATAATAATACAATCTGTCACCCGAAAAACAGAAATCATTAATACCGTCAAATAGCAGTTCTTTCGTATTTTTTAAATCAGAAAGCTTTCTTCTGTAGATGCATATATTCGAATATTTTTCACCTTCTATTGTTAACGGCTCGGCATTTTCGGCGTAATATAAGTAATCTCCGTGAACAAAAAAGCTGTGATTCTTTTTTATTTCAAACAGCTCCTCACTGTTTTCAAAGTCAATACCGCATGTTGTCATTTTTTTCATTCCTGAGCCGTAATAATAAAGCTTATCGTCATATATTGAAGCAATATAAGGTAAACTACTGCCGGATTCAAATCTCTTTGCTCCGGTTCCGTCTTTGTTTACTTTACATATCGAACCTTTTTCCGTTGTGTAAAATACTGTATCTCTGTACAGACACATGCTTGCGATCATTTCGGTTATACCGGATATGATCGTCTGCGTTTTGTGTGTGCCCGTGTTGAAAAGCTGTATCGCTGAGAATTCTGCTTCTCTATTGTCAGAATCTTTTCCAAAGTAACGATACGCCATAAGCAGTACGGGGATCCCATTATTTTTATTGGTTTCTTCCGGATCCACCAAATAGCATAAGGTAAAAGATCTTTGGTCGCTTGTATTGTAAAGCTCATCGTAAGATAATACAGTACCGGCTCTTTTTAATGTATCATACTTTTGATATTTAATTATCGGTTTATCGTTTGAAAAAACATAGTCTTCAAACATATATATGTCTTTTGATGCTGCAAGAAATTCGGGAACGGGTATCGGCTCATAGGCTTCTGTTTTATAAGTTTCCCCCGCAGTTTCTTCGTTACCGCTTATTTCGCTTGACGACACCGTTTCCGGAGAGCTTGTACAAGAGATAAGAGATAAAACAAAAGACATGCTTAAGAATAAAAGCAGTGTTTTTTTCATATGTATGCTCCTTTCATAGTGTATCAATTATCTTGAATTCACCCGTTTTATAATTTATAACGGCAAATTTATCGGGATAATCAACTCGTAAGTTCTTTTCTCTGCGGTCTACTATCTGCTTTTCCTCATCAACGGTTTCGTAATACCACAAGGGCCATACAACAAGATCACCTACACCATACTTTCCGCCTACCGAGGTAGGTCCTATATCTATGGTGCAATTATTACCGGAAATATCGCACAGCAGCTTTGCATCACTTCCGTCTGCATTGCAGATATAAAACTTGTTACCGCACAGGTCATATATTTTTCTTGGCCGGGGATTCGAATCGATTATTCTGTATCCGATGAAGGTAGCTTCATCGGGCAATGTGTATATAAGCTTTCCTTTGTAAGCAAGCATTAAGTTTCCGGTTGCCTCAACGATAACCTTTTCTTCACCTGTTTCACGGTTTATACTTTTTATACTTCGAGTAAGAAAGCTCCCCGCCTCGTTGGTGAACATATCTCCTATCTCAACGGAAAAAGAGTACTTTCCCGTACTCAGATTAGAATGATAACCTTTGTCATTTTCTCTCTTGTTCTGAAAGTCGTAATCTGTACTGTAATAAGTTTCATCTTTCAGCCAATAAAGACGCTCGTCGTTGTGCGTTATCAGAGTAAGGTCTCCTATAACATACTCGGACATAAGCTCAACTACTTTTTTTGTACTGATTTCATACCTCATCAACTTATATCCGGTTGCTTCATTTGCCTTGAAGTTCATCGCCTGAAAAAAGAGATAGTCCTCTGTTGCATAGAGCTTTGACATAGTGTAATCTTTTGATTCAAATAATACCTCATATTTTCCTGTGTTGAGATCGAACTTGCATATGCTTTGATAGTACGCTTTACTGCTTCCTTTACGGAGATAGTATATCAGATTCCCTTGCTCGCATATGGAAGGAGCGGATTGAAAAAAAGGGCATGATTGAGTATTATGCTTGCACAATGGATCGGGACAAAGTGGAACTACAACGCCCTCTTCAGGATAAAGCTTGTGTAATAAGCCATTTTTCAAAAGAACAATGAGATATCCTTTTTCGGATTCTTCACTGTATTTTATTTCTTCTGTTTCCGTTGTATTTAATTCAGATGAATACCGTGTTTCGGGAGGTGTTGTGCATGAGAAAAGAGAGAGGATAAGGGAAAAAGTCAGAAGTAAAAGTATTATTTTTTTCATATATGTGCTCCTTTCTTGGGTATTTATATTTTATGTTGTTACAAATTGAAAAGGTTGTTTTTTATATAGGACAATTCCTCCGTCACAGCTACGCTGTGCCACCTCCTTTTACACAAAGGAGGCTTTATACTACAAGTTTATATCTATGTGCGTAAATTCAAGTTTGAAATGCTTTGAAGTATTGTCGATGTGTTCGCACATTATGGCTCCTTTGTGCAAAAGGAGCTGTCAGTCGTTAGACTGACTGAGGAATTGTTCTTAACTCAATTCAACTCCAAAACAAAACCGCAAAAAGGCACTGCATAAAATAATGGCAAGCCATGACACCGACAAAAGTATCATTTCCATAATTTTACACCTCCTTTTTGCGTAGCATGACTTGTTTAAGTTTACTATTACGTATTTGACCGAAGGGTGAACTGATATTATCTATATGTTGTGATTTGAATATCACTATCCAAATTCTTGTTTACATTTTTATTATACAATAGTTTTGTGCGTTTGTCAAGAAGGTTTTATAATTTATAACATTTTTTGAAACAATTTTTCACAAAAACGGCGGGTTGCCCCGCCGTATTTTCGGAATGTATTTCCGTGCTTAATTTTTTATAGTCGTGTGATATATCTTACTTCACATCTTCAAATGCTTTTGCTATGCGCTCGCATGCTTTTTTCAAAAGCGGACGGGGGCAGGGGATACACATTCTCTGGAAGCATTGTCCGTGATCGGGATCGTGGACGGTGCCGTCCTGCAGGATCACATTTGCATCGGTATAAATGCGCTTGTGTATCTCTTCATCGGAAAGACCGAGAGCGGTAAAATCGAGCCACATTATATAAGTTCCTTCCGGCTTGCATATCTTGACCTTTGGCATTTCCTTTTTAAAGAAATCGATCGCCCAATCAATATTACCCTCAATATATTCGCAGATCTCGTCCATCCATTCGTGACCTTCCGTATAAGCGGCAATATGTCCCGCAAGAGCAAAGGAGGTGGGAGCCGGATAAGAATAACCCTTCAAAAATCTCGATCTCAATTCCTTGCTTTGAATAATGGCATTTGATAAAGCGAGTCCCGCCATATTGAAGGTCTTGTTAACGCCTACAAGTACTATAGCCTTGCTCTTGTCATCGCATACTTTGAGGAATGGAATGTGCTTTGAGCCCGAGCGTAAATGATCGCAATGTACCTCATCGGAAATGATGAATACGCCATTTGCGGAGCATATCTCGTATACCTTCCTCATTTCCTCGTATTTCCATACACGTCCCACGGGATTGGCGGGAGAACAGAAAATAAGCGCCTTTGTATTTGGGCTCTTGCACTTTTCTTCAAGATCCTCAAAATCTATGGTATAGTAACCTCTTTCATCCTTGATAAGATGATTCAAAACCGCCGTTCTTTCCCATTCATAGGTGAGCGCCGAAGCAAAATGACCGTAAACGGGAGGCATTACTATAACACCGTCTCCCTTGTCCGTTACCATTCTTACCGCGTGCTCCAATGCACCGAAGGTACCGTAGGAGGGAATGACCTCATCGGGAGAGATCTCCCAATCATGACGCTTTTTGAACCAATCGCAAAGGCAAAGGGAATATTCGGGGTTTCCGTCAAAGGTGGTATAGCCGTACATTCTGTGATCCGCTACCTCGTGCATTGCCTTTACAACGGGATCGGGAGAGGGAAGATCCATGTCGGCTACCATCATGGGAATGGTGTCTTCATCCCTCAGAACAGATTTTCCCCATTTATAACAATAAGTGCCTCTGCGCTCTATCTGTTTATCAAAATCGTATTTCATTTATAACTTGCTCCTTGAAAACCTGATATATCGAATTGAATTAAAAATGAATTACTTTACACAGAAGAATTCGATCTCTTCACCTACCGGTCCAATACAAAATGCAATTCTTGCAGGGTAAGGAGGATCGGACTTGATACAAATATCGGTAGGCTCCATGGTGATCTCATATCCTGCCTTGCGTACAGCCTCGACCCAAGCGTCGGTATCGTCAACATCAAGTGCAAGATGTCTCAACGCACCCTGTCCGAGTCTGTCATTGCCGCTTGCGGTGATTTCAAATATTCCCGTACCCGTATCGAGCATTATTCCGGAAGAGTCGCCCTCGCCCCATGTACGTGCTACGGGAACAGCGAGTATATCGCGGTAAAACTCTACAGTTTTATCGAATTCTTCCTTACCGCGGCACTTCAGTGCTATATGATGAAAACCGTTTATCTTTTTCTTTTCTGACATGATCTTTGTCCTTTCTTGATATGACCTTTATTTGAAAGTGCCCCGGATGCTTACGGCATGCGAGGCACACTTTTTCTATAATAATTATCTGTCCAGAACGATAAGTCCGTATCCCGAGAATATTCCTGCGGGAACTGTCACTACCGCTCTGCCGTCCTCGTATGTGAAGTCGAGAGATATAAGCTCGTCCTTTTCGGGAGTGAAGAGCTTTGCTGCCGTGGGAGCGGCTTCGTAAGCGATCTTTACGGTCAGAGTATCGTTTTTAACTGCGTCCTTACCGCCTATCTCAAAGTTGGGTATGGGATCGCTCCTCAAGGAAGGCTCGCCCTCGGTCAGCTTCAATGTGTTTGTAAGATTTACAAGATGACACATACTGCTTTCCCCGTCAAGAGTGTCAAAGAACGTTACCTGATACTTGTCGGAATCAATATCAACTATAGGTGATTCGATTATCGCATCAAGCAACACACCCGTGACAGACTTCAATACGTCTATACCGTAAGGATAAGAGGGAACGGGATCGTTTACATCCGCTCTGTTTATTGCTCTGGGGTATCTGAAGGGAAGCTTTTCTATATCCGCACCGATGAATATGATCTTGCCGTTTCCAACAGCTTCTTCGGCAACGACCGTGCCGCAGGATGCTTTTCCGAGGGATATGCAGTTATCAAATACCAAAGAACATGAAATGGGAGCTGTTTTTCCGTTGGAAAGAGTTATTTCCGAAACCACCGGCTCTGAAAGCCTTGTGACCTTAGTATTGAATCCGAAGCCCGAAGCCAATTCTTCAAGAGATCTTTCGCTTCCGTCCGTGCGGTTCAAGCCGGAGGGACCGCAAATGACGAGCTTACCGCCGTTCTTTGCATAATCGGAAAATCTCTTTATTTCCTCATCACTCATCATGAATGAATGGGGAAGGAAAATTACGGGATACTTTTCAAGATCTTCCATAGCCGATTCTATAATGAGATCGGTGGTCTTGCCTGTGAATTCCGCAGTCTGGAGCCATGAGAATATTGTACGCATAGCTCTGTGAGCTCCGTTTTCAACTCTGTCTCTCGTCTTCGTGGAGAAGAATACTGCGAAATCGCATTTCTTCTGCTGATCGTAGAAATAACGTGTGTATTTCTTCTCGTTTCCTCTGAGAAGCTTTTCCATAGCCGTCATCTCGGGCGTGCGTTTGAATGAAGGATTGTAAAGCTGACCCCAGCTTGATGCCAAAGACCATGACAGATACATTTCAGCAGGGAAATTATCATAGAACATTGACATTGAAGGAATACCGTTATGAGAAGAGAAGGCGTATCTGTGAGCCGCCTCAACATAATAGTGAGGATATGAATACTTTGTTATATAAGAGGAGCAGTTCTCCTGGAACATAGCATCCCAGAGATCGCTTGCATTATCAAATGTATACGATGTTTCGTTGCTCATTACCTCAGCGGAAATATAGTTGGGACGGAGCATCTTGAGTCCAAGGGATTCGAAATGTGCCTGAATGTCTCTCTGCCATCTTTCCGTGCTGTCGAGCTTGAATTTCTTGAATGCAACGAAAGCGGGATTGGAAAAGTTTCCGAAGAAATCATTCTTCCATTCCTCGGGTGTTGCGGGAAGGTCAAATCCCGTCTGCTCCTTGAAAAGCTTGCGGCAAGCAGGACATGCACAAGCGTTTCCGCTGTTGAAATACTGGATATCATCGTTCATTATACCGTCAACTCCCGTAGCGTACACGCTTTCAAGATATTTGAGGTATATTCTTCTGTAATCCTCGTTATTGTAGCAGAAGGTATGCGTCTTGTAATTTGACAAGCCGATCTTTCCCGTGCTTCCGTCGATCTGCATCATTGAGCGAACCTTTACTCCGTCGATCTCGGAATCCTCGGTTACAAAATCATAAGCCTTGGACCAGAATGCTTTTACTCTTTTGTCATTAGGGTCGCCTCTTTCCCATCTTACGGGGAGCACTTCGCCCTCATCTGTCAGAACGGGACAATGGCAAAGGCTTGCGGAGTGATGCTCTATGACTTTTATGTCATATTTATGAAAAGCCTTTACTATTCTTGCGAGAACACTGTTTATAAGATCCCAATAAGGGTAATAATTCCATCTGAAGTGAACCTTATTGTTCATCATTACGGCAGTAATGCCGATATCGTGAAGCTCCTTTGCATCCTTTTCGAAATCCTCATCGGTATAATCCATTATCTGAGGATCGTTCATGAGATACCATGTAAGTCTTGAATTCCAGGGAATGTTCTTTGCCATATTTTTTGCCTCTCAAATTATAAGTTTGCTTTATTTAAGGGATATTTTGTGATATGATCGAATATAAGATCAAAGGAGTCTGATAAGGCTTTCTGCCTTGATTCCTTTTTCCTCAAGTATACACAGGCTCTTCTTCAATTCCTTCTCGGTGGTTATGCCCGTAACAACAGAGACCTTGCCGTCCTTTTCGGAGATAACGGAAGCTTCGCAGGATACCGTATCTGTGATAAAAGACGCATTATCGGAAGCGAAGCGCACATAAAGCCTGCCGGGAAGAGTTTCGGGGTCGCGTACATAATCCTTGTTATTGTTCTTTGTCCAGAGAAGCTTGCAGGAGGACGAGAGAACTGCCTCCGTTATATCTGAAACGATCGCCGCCGCTGTGGGAAGCTTTCCCGCACCTCTGCCGTAGAATGCAACATCGCCTACCGCATTGCCCGTAACGAGAACGCAGTTGAATACATCGTCAGCCTGAGAAATTATATTTTCGACAGGTACGAAGAAGGGAGCAACGAGACAGTAGATACCGTCTCCGTCCGGTCTGGAATATCCGAGAAGCTTTATCTTACATCCGATCTTGTGAGCATCCTCAACATCACGTGAGGTGATATTTCTGATACCCTCGGCTCTTATCTCGGATACGGATACCTCCTTGCCGTATGCTATATCGGAAAGAATACATATCTTTCTTGCCGCATCAATACCGTCAACATCGGCTGTTGGATTCTTTTCCGCATATCCCAGTCTCTGCGCTTCCGCAAGGACTTCGTCAAAGGGAAGACCTTCGTTGAGCATACGTGTGAGTATATAATTCGTTGTGCCGTTGAGAATTCCGGCTATCTGTTCGACATTGTTTATGCTGAGACATTCGCAAAGCGGATGGATAAGGGGGATACCTCCGCCTACACTTGCCTCGAAGAGATATTTCACACCATTCTTACGTGCTTCGGCAAGAAGCTCGCTTCCGAAGTTGGCAACGACCTCTTTGTTTGATGTAACGACACTCTTTCCCGCCTTGAGGGATGCCATGGAATAATCGTAAGCCGGGTGAGAACCGCCCATACATTCAACGACCACGGATATTTCGGGATCGGAAAGGATCTCGTTCATGTCGCTTGTAACTATGGATTCGTAAGGAGTTCCGGGGAAGGTTCTCAGATCAAGGATCTTTTTTACCGAAATAGGCTCGCCTATTCTGTCAGAAAGCTTTTCTTTATTCATGTTGATGACCTCGTATACGCCGCTTCCTACAACGCCGAAGCCGAGAATTGCTACATTAAGCATATCTATTTATATCCTTTCTTTTAAACCGGGATTTAATTACAATACTTGTCATTTTTTTTCGCATTATCCAAAAAAACACCGATACTATTCTATTCTACCATAACGAAACAAAAAAATCAATATTTAAACAAATAATTAAATAATTAACAAGGAGAATTAAGGCTTTGAAAAACTTCACTACGCCATATCTGCCCGAAAAAGGTTATAAACGCATAATAGTCGTTAGCATATATCTGCTTATCGCATACGTTCTCTACGCTTTTTTATCGAAATGGCTGATGCTGTGTATCACTCCCTTTATTTTAGGCTGGCTTGCGGCTTACATAGTGCAAAAGCCCGTAACAACGCTTTACGAAAAGAAACATATACCGAAAAAGATCACAAGCGCTTTTTATATCATCCTTCTTACATCGCTTCCCGCATCCGTACTGTTCCTGCTTGTAAGCAAGATAATATCCGAGGGCTACAGAGCGTATCTTTATCTCAAAGCCGATATACCCGGGATTACGGAAGAATTCATACGGTTAAGCGGCAGGATTCTTGACTTTGTAAGATCCTTACCATTTGTGAACGAAAGCTCCGCCATGCTTTCCGAGGAAGTGAATAAATATATTTCGGAGACACTTGTAAGCACTTCGGGTAAGCTCATCTCCTTTATACCCGGTGCGGCGGCAGGAATAGCGGAGCTTTTTCCGAAGGTACTCATATTCGTGATAATCTTTTGTATTTCCGCTTTTTATCTGTCTGTGGATTTTTCATCCGCAAATACAGTTATGCTGAGTGTTCTTTCACCGGAGCTTCAAATCTTCTGCAGAAAATACAAGAGAGAATTTTTTTCGGTCAGTAAAAATTACCTTAGAGCCTATCTTTTTATCTTTCTTATCTCCTTGGGCGAGCTTTTTCTGGGATTGACGCTTTTGAGAGTGGATCACGCTTTTTCGGCAGCTTTTATGATAGCATTTGTTGATATTCTTCCCGTATTGGGCTGCGGAACTGTGCTTATACCATGGAGCATTATTGAATTTGTTTCGGGAAATATCGCACTCGGATCGGGTATTATCGTTTTGTATCTTATTATAACGCTTGTAAGGCAGCTTACGGAGCCGAAAATAGTTGGTAACTTCATAGGTCTTCATCCACTTGCTTCTCTTATGTGCATCTTTGCGGGATTGTCGCTTTTCGGCGTGGCGGGAATATTTCTTATGCCTATTGCAGTCATAAGCTTTATTAATGTATTAAAAAGAGAAAAACATACTTGAAATTACCGGCTCTAACTGTTATAATTATATACAGCTTATGTACATCGTTATTTTGCAGATTTTAAAGAAGAGAGGTTTGGTATTATGGCAACGGCTGTATCATTTTACAATTCACCCGATGATCTGAAAAAGCGTTTTGCCGAGAAGACCTCGGGAGCTTTTATTTTCTGCGGAAAAGAAGATTATCTCATAGACCGTTGGCTTGAGCGTTTCAGAGCTCTTGCTGATGAAAGCGGCTTTTATGAAATGGACAGAGTAAAGCTTGATTTTACTCCGGGTATGCAGAGAGCCTCTTTGCAGGAGGATACGGGCAGAGAAAGCAGCGCCGATATAATTGCCGCCGAGCTTTCCGTTCCTCCAATCGGCTCATTCAAGCTTGTTGAGGTTCACGGACTCGATATAGAAAAGCTTCCCGATAAGGATATAAAGCAGCTCTGCGGGATCTTTTCCGAAATAGATGAATATACTGCCGTAATATTCGTTTTTTACGGCGGCTCACTTGTGTTTGATAAGAAAAACAGCACTAAAAAGGTTTTTAAAACTATTTCGGAATGTGCCTATATCGTGGACTTTGCTCCTATGGCAAAAGCTAAGACGGTAAAATGGCTTGTCTCTCTTTTTAAATCGGAGGGGATTGTATGCTCTCCCGAAAATGGTGAGCTTCTTTGCGATTCCTGCGAAAATATGTTAGACATGGAAAACTGCGTTAAAAAGATAAGCGCATACCTTAATGAAACGGGAAAGAGCGAAGTGGACAGAAGGATCATTTCCGATATGACCGAAGTGAGTGCCGAAGCCGAAATATACAATTATACGGAGGCGGTACTGGGCGGCAATAAAAAAGAAGCCTTCCGTTCCCTCGCAGTTCTCGGTTCCCGAAAAATAGAGCCTATTGTCATAAACGCTTCCCTGGGAAAGGCTGTCTGGAGTCTTGCTTCCGTACGCTATTCCAAAAATGATGATGAGCTTAAAAGGTCTGCGGGACTTGCCG
>SVTV01000054.1 GCA_015063605.1 Oscillospiraceae bacterium | reverse complement strand
TGTGGGCAACGGAGTCACCTACAGCGGGAGTGGGAGCAAGAGATAGATCGACTATACCGAAGGGAACGCCGAGACGGCGTGCGGCTTCATTGGCAACGAGCTGTCCTACACGTGTTATCTTGAATGCTGTCTTTTTGATTATATCGGCGATCTCTGTAATATTGCAGTTACCCGCCTTCTTTATAGCAGCACTTACAACGCCGGGGCCGGAAACGCCTACGTTTATAACAGTATCGGGCTCGCCTATTCCGTGAAAAGCTCCTGCCATAAAGGGATTGTCATTGGGAACATTCGCAAACACAACAAGCTTTGCGCATCCGATTGAACCCTTATAAGCTGTGATCTCCGCTGTCTTTTTGATTATTCTTCCCATATCGCGGACGGCATCCATGTTTATACCCGCCTTTGATGTGGCAACATTAACACTTGAGCAGACAAAATCCGTTTCATCGAGAGCGTAAGGAATGGATTCGATCATTGCATGAGTACCGTTAAGGTAACCCTTCTGAACGAGGGCGCTGTATCCACCTATAAAGTTGATCCCCAAAGCTTTTGCGGCTCTGTCAAGAGTTTTGGCTATCTTTACATATTCCTCCGTCGTTCTGTTCTGACCGATAAGAGATATGGGAGTAACCGATACTCTTTTATTAATTATGGGAATACCGTATTCCTTTTCTATATTTTCACCTGTTGAAACGAGCTTTTCAGCAGAGCCTGTAAGCTTATCGTATATTTTATCGCAAAGCTTGTCTGTATCCTCGCAAATGCAGTCAAACAATGAAATACCCATTGTTATGGTGCGTATGTCCAGGTGCTCACCGTTTATCATATTGATGGTCTCTAAGATCTCATCTCTTGTAATATTTATCATTTTCTGATCTACCTTCCCGTTATCTGTCATATTCTGTGCATGCTGTTGAAAATGTCCTCATGCATGGTCAATACGGAAAGATTCATTTCCACGCCCACCTGCTTCATTTTGTCAACGAATTCCGTGAAAGGGATCTCAAGAGCTCTTATATCTGCAAGCATTATCATAACAAAATAATCCTGAAGCACAGTTTGTGATATATCAGATATATTCACTTTATATTTTGCACATTCCGAGCTTACCTTAGCAATTATTCCAACACTGTCTTTACCTGTAACGGATATTATCGCATTCATGTTTATTTGTCTCAACGGCAAAGCCGCCGTTGAAAGCCTCCTGTATTCATACTTTTAAATATGATATAATTGTAATACATTTTCATTAATTTTTCAATACTTACGTCAAACTTTTCACGAGAAATTTATGCTCTTTTTCTATCCACTGCTATACAAATTGCATAACGTCGGAAAGCTTTGTTAAGATTTCGTTAAGTTTGGCTGTTATTACACAAATAACAGCTAATTTTTCAAAATCCCCCTTGAATTTTGTTATTCTTCGTGTAAAATATCAAAGGCGGTTTACGGCGTGTTTAAAATCACGGCGAATAACCGCAAATTTTAATGTTTCGGAGAGAACAACATGAACTTTACAGATTTCATCCAATCCATTTTCGGAAATGTTGCCAATCTCAAAATAGAGCAGGTCATCATGTGGATAATCGGCGGATTGCTTATTTTCCTCGCCATTAAGAAAGACATGGAACCCACCCTGCTTCTTCCCATGGGATTCGGTGCTATCCTTGTAAACCTGCCTATGTCGGGTGCTATCACACAGATACATGAAGGCCTTGAAGAGATCGGTGTTATCGACCTTCTTTTCGACAGCGGTATAGCAAACGAGCTTTTCCCCCTTCTTCTCTTTATCGGTATCGGTGCGATGATAGATTTTGAGCCTGTGCTTTCAAACCCCAAGCTTATGCTTTTCGGTGCAGCTGCTCAGTTCGGTATATTCTTCACATTGAGCATGGCTACACTTATCGGATTCGATATAAAGGATGCAGCTTCAATAGCTATCATAGGTGCTGCTGACGGTCCTACATCCATATTCGTAGCAAACTTCTTTGAATCAAAGTACATCGGTGCTATAATAGTTGCGGCTTATTCCTACATGGCTCTCGTTCCCATCGTTCAGCCTCCGGTAATCAAGCTTCTCACAACAAGAAAAGAAAGACTTATCAGAATGGATTACGCCAAGAGCGGTGTTTCCAAAGTAACAAAGATACTCTTCCCCATCATCGTTACAATGATAACAGGTATAGTATCTCCCAGATCCGTTGCCCTTATAGGCTTCCTTATGTTCGGTAACCTTCTCCGTGAATGCGGCGTACTTGACTCCCTTTCCGAAACAGCTCAGAAGGTCCTTGCAAACCTCATTACGCTCCTCCTCGGTATCACGGTTGCTTCCAAGATGACAGCAGAAGCTTTCCTTGATGTTACAACTCTTATGATCCTCGGTCTCGGACTTGTAGCTTTCATATTCGATACAGTTGGCGGTGTACTTTTTGCAAAGCTCCTCAACCTCTTCTCCAAGAAGAAGATCAACCCCATGATCGGTGCCGCAGGTATTTCCGCATTCCCCATGTCCGCACGTGTTGTACATAAGATAGGACTTCAGGAAGACAACCAGAACTTCCTTCTCATGCATGCGGTAGGTGCAAATGTTTCCGGTCAGATCGCATCCGTTGTTGCAGGCGGTCTTATTCTTAATTTCTTCGGTTAATTTCAGGAGGTAAATATGACTATAAACGTAGCCGGTTTCCTGGGTACTCTTCCCTATATGGCAGCGGGTCTTGTCGGTATATTTGCCGTTACAGGCGTTATTATCCTGACAATATTCCTTCTCAACAAGCTTACACAGGGTAAAAATAAGAACCAGTAATCGATAATATTATTACTTTGTCCGAAAGACGTAAAGGTCTTTCGGACTTTTTTTATTCCGAAAACTATAATACGAAAAAAACGAACCGATATCAATTGACAAAAACCGAGTTTTTTGTTACAATTATTATGGTGTATGACCTTTTGTACGCCGTTCTATCACAAAGCAGAGAAGAAGTGTAATACTATGCCATTACGAACGAAGATTTTGATAGCGGACGAGGATAAAAATATAAACAATTTCATAAAAAGCATTCTGGAATCAAACGGATTTGCGGTAATACAAGCCTACAGCGGTGCAGAGGCATTTTCAATGCTCACCTCCCATTGTCCTGATCTTATGGTTATAAATCTGGGGCTTCCCGACACCGACGGATTTTCCGTAATCAAAAGTGTACGGCAATGGTCACGGATACCGATCATAGTATTGACGAGCCACTCAAATGAAAGCCACATAGTAGAATCATTCGATGCGGGTGCCGATGACTTTATCAGAAAGCCATTCGGTACAGGCGAGCTTATAGCACGTATAAATAACGCTCTGCGCCATGCCGATCAGCTCAAAATGATTCCCGAAATATCCTTTACGAAAAAATTTACCGTTAGAGACCTTGTTGTGGATTTCGATAAGCACGCCGCTTTCATCCGCGGTAAGGAAGCAAATCTTACCCATAATGAATTCAGAATAGTTGCCCTTCTGGCGATGCACGCCGGAAAGGTATTGACATATGACTATATATTGAAAAAGCTGTGGGGGCCCGCATCCGATGAAAACAACAGGATACTGCGAGTCAACATGTCAAATATCAGAAAGAAGATAGAAGAAGTACCCGCATCCCCCGAGTATATTTTTACGGAAAGACGCATGGGATTTCGTATGGCGGATGAATAATACTTTTGTACTATATGAATAACGCAAGAGATACCATTATTTCTTCGGCAGTCGATATTGAATTTCTTGAAGCTCTCTCCTCATGCTATTCCCTTTTCGGTGAATACAAGGAAGAAGTATTGAAGACTGCCTTGATAATTTCGGAGAACAGATCACTCACCGAGATGATCGACAAGCTTGCCGAATATGTAAAAAAAAGCACCTGCAATGAGGCAAAAGCAATCTCCTTTCCCGAGACGGGAGATACAAGTACAGATCTGATGATCCCGCTTTTCATACTGCTTCCTTCTGTAGATAGTGCAGTCGATCTGTATGAAAAACGCGGATTTTCAAGGCACGAAGTGATCTCATTTTTAGGCGACGATTTCAGAAGATGTCTTTCGCTCACAAAAATGAATAACGGAAATGCGGGAATCGATAAAATATATTACGGTTGGCTTTGTCTCTATATGAAATGTGAGATATTTGACCACGGAATTTTTAATTTTCAACCTCAGAAATTCAATTCCGATATGATCGTTCTGAAAAACAGACGCACTGATGATGTCTTCCCCGTCGCATTATGCGGAAAATACCATTCAAGCGGTCTTGCTTCAGGCTCTGCCGGATGCACAGACGATTCTTCCTCCTTTGAAGTGGTATATTCGGAAACGGAAGATCTTTTCAACGGGCATCCCGTATATAAAGGAAAGGTTTCATCATCGAGCCAAGCCTTCAAAAAAAGCGAATGGGAATGCATCCTCCGCAAAGGAGATGACGTTCTCGGTCTTCACATTCCCCGCGGAGTTAAACTTACTGATGAAAACACAAAAGCTTTCCTTAAGAGCGGTATGGAAAAAGCACGAAGAGCATTTCCCGAATACTCCTTCAAATGTATTTCGTGCCATTCATGGCTTCTGGATCCTGTTTTAGGGGATATTCTCGGCGAAAGCTCAAACATAGCTGTGTTTGCCGGTAATTTTCTCAGATTTCCCGTCAAAAGTAACGGTATGGGAATTTTCGGATTTGTTTTCCCGAGAAATTATGAGAGTTTTGAAGACCTTCCGGAAAGCACTCGCCTTCAGCGTGAGCTGAAAAAGATGTATATAAACGGACGATACATATATGTATACGGAGGAGTTATCATTTAATCCATAGATATAAAGAAAGGGACTGATAATCATGTTATGGGAAAATTTAAGAGAAGAAGAATTTGAAAGCGCCATAGAACGCTCCGGAAGGCTTTGCATAATACCCTTAGGATGCATGGAAAAGCACGGACAGCATTTACCAATGGGTACAGATTCATACATAGCAAAAACGATCACGGAAAAAGCGTGCGAGCAGGAAGAGGTAATGATCTTTCCCGCGGGAATGTGGCTCGGTGAGGTATCCTGTTTCCATTCGGAAGACGACCCCAAAAGCTCACGTTTACGCGGATGCATCGGTATCAATCCCACTACTCTTCTTTTGATCCTTGAAGAGCTGTGCGATGAGATAGCAAGAAACGGCTTTGATAAGATACTCATTGCCAACTCTCACGGCGGAAACGTTCCTATGCTATCCTACTTTGTCCGCGCTCAATGCTACAAGAAAAAGGACTACGCCACAATGTGGACATGGGCAAACCTTGACGAAGAAATGACACCCGAAGCAATTATGAAGCTTCATCAAGCACGTCCCGATGATTTTGCTATGTTGACAGATGATGATATAACAACTCTCAAAGGATATCTCGGCACAAATTACGGCGGCGGACATGCCGATATGCGCGAAGCTGCATTGCTGATGTGCAATTATCCGGAGCTTGTATCATCCGACAGTTTCGAAACAGAAAGCGGTCTCTCAATTCACCGAGCCGATTATTTATACAAGGAAGGAATCGACTTCGGTCATGCGTGGATATCGAATTATCCCAATGCATACAGTGCCCTTCCCCCTCACGGTTGCTCTCAGACAATAGGCGAAGCCATGGTCAAAATAGCGGCAGAGCGTATGGCACGTATTTTCAAGCTTTTGAAAAACGATGACGATTGTGTCCGCATGGCAAAGCATGAGCCTCAGCCTATTAATTAAGCTCCTTAGCTTTCACCTTTTACAAGACTGATTTATATTACACCATATTCATCTTTGCCAACCAATACTTCAATGTCAATCAGATCCCGTATCCTTACTGCGGGATCTGCATTCGTATAAGTTTTGAGAATTATTTTCAAAAAATCGCAACTTTTTTTCAAAAAAGCCCTTGACAAAAAGTTCGATTTGTTGTATAATATGGAAGTCGCAGAGAGCGGTCGACAAGACAACAATTAAACAATGTGGCGGAATAGCTCAGTTGGCTAGAGCATTCGGTTCATACCCGACAGGTCACCGGTTCAAATCCAGTTTCCGCTACCACTAAAAGGCCCGTTGGTCAAGCGGTTAAGACACCGCCCTTTCACGGCGGTAACAGGAGTTCGATTCTCCTACGGGTCACCACAACACAGGACGTTCATGCGTCCTGTGTTTTTTAAAATCACCACGATCCGGGATGTAGCGCAGTTGGTAGCGCGCCTGCTTTGGGAGCTAAAGGCCGCTACCCGATCCCCTCTTCAAAAAAGCGAGGAAACGCGAGAAAAACGGAGGAAAAACGAGCATTTGCCGTTTGACCTACCCTCGCAAAAGTGGTTTGACCACAATTTTGAC
>SVTV01000022.1 GCA_015063605.1 Oscillospiraceae bacterium | reverse complement strand
GTATTCATTGACAGAAAGATAAATGTCACTATTCCGACTATACAGCTGTCTATCAATACACCGCCGATATAATCTCCTATGACCTTATGTACATTACGGAAAAAGTCAATGGTGTTGTTTACATGCTCTCTCTTCAAAAAAGCATACATGACCTTTTTTAACTGAGCAATAAACTTTTCTTTTCCGGATATCATATACATGGAAGCTATAACGCCGACAAAAACATTGAGTATTCCCGTGGAAAGTTTTGCAACAATATTGAGAGCCTCGGGAAAAAGACCTTTCGCCCAATTTACTACATAGGAAATGATATCCTCAAAGCTGTTTGCAAGGTTTTCCAATTGTTCTGAAAGGAAGGTTATATCTTCGGTATACTTTTTCGCCTGCTCTGTTATACTTTGAATAAAGCTGTTCAGATTAGCTGTATATCTGGATATATTTCTGATGAGCAAATTGACACTTGCAGTCAGATTAGGCGTGATTATCAAAACGAAAACTCCTATGAACGCCGCTGCAAGCAAATAAGCAAGCAGCATTGCGGCTTTTCTCAGCGAAGCATCCGACTTGAATTTCAGCTTATCGTTTTTCCTCAGGATCCTTTCGAAAAATTTGACTATAGGATTAATTATATAAGCGATAACAAAGCCGTATATTATCGGTGTGAATATCTTTAAAAACCCGAAAACGGCATTTCTGACACCTTCGAAGTTTTGAAACAAAAGGTAAAACAATACGCAAGCCGATACTGTAAGAAATGCATAAACGGCTATCAACAAATATCGTTTATTGAACTTTCCGTTGATATTCACCACCCCTTTCCCCTATATCAAGCTTTATAAGTATCGATCATTCGTACTTATAAGTTGTGCCGTTCTTTGTATCCTCAAGAATTATGCCGTTTGATTTGAGATACTCTCTTATCTCATCGGCTCTCTTGTAATTCTTTTCCTTTTTAGCAGCCGCTCTTTCATCGATGAGAGCCTTGATCGCATCGTCATCGAGAGCACCGCTCGATTCCTTCTCGGGCTTTTTAAGTCCCATGAGAGTTACAAGCTCATTGTAAAGAGAATAAAGCTCATTGACAGCCTTACCGGAGCATTTACCCGATATGACGGCATTTATATCTCTTACAAGCTCAAATATTACGGATATACCGTCTGCGGTGTTGAAATCATCATCCATTACTTCGATGAACTTTTCCTTATACGCAAGCGCCTTACTTACCTTAACTTCTTCGTCCTCATCAAGATATGCACTTACATCGGAAAGGTTACCCGAAAGCTGCTTCAAGTTATCCTCACAGTTGTAAAGTCTCTGCAAAGCGCTCTTGGACTGCTCGAGAGTATCTGCGGAATAGTTTACGGGGCTCTTGTAATGTGCGGAAAGAAGGAAGAATCTTATCGCATCATATCCGTATTCGGCAGCCGCATCACGAACCGTAAAGAAATTACCGAGTGATTTTGACATTTTCTGATTGTTTACATTGATGTATCCGTTGTGGAGCCAGAAGCGGGAGAATTCACATCCGAAGCAAGCCTCGGACTGAGCGATCTCGTTTTCATGGTGCGGGAACGAAAGATCTGCACCACCGCAATGAATATCTATTGTCTTACCGAGATATTTGTTTACCATAGCGGAGCATTCGATATGCCAGCCGGGTCTTCCCTTTCCCCAAGGAGCTTCCCAGAAGGGCTCGCCTTCCTTATATGCCTTCCAAAGAGCGAAGTCCAACGGATCCTTTTTGATCTCGCTTACGTCAATTCTCGCACCCGATTCAAGATCATCTATATCGGTCTTGGAAAGCTTTCCGTAACCGCAGAAGGAGCGTGCGGAAAAATAAACGTCGCCGTTGGAAACGTATGCGTGACCCTTATCAATAAGAGTCTGTATGATATTGATTATTTCATCGATATTTTCAGTTGCGCGGGGATGGAAGGAAGCGGGCTTTACGCCGAGTCCCTTTGCATCGATAAAGTATTCCTTGATATACTTATCCGCAACTGCGCTTACCGTAGTGTTTTCTTCTGCGGCACGCTTTATCATTTTATCATCTATATCGGTGAAATTCTGAACGAAAGTCACTTCATATCCTCTGTACTCAAAATATCTTCTGAGCATATCGAAAAGAACGAAGCATCTTGCATTTCCGACATGGAAATAATTATATACGGTAGGACCGCAGGCGTACATACGAACCTTATTGTCATTTACCGTAAATTCTTCTTTTTTTCCTGTCAATGAATTAAAAAGTCTCATAAGATCGACCAATCCTTTCTATACGGACAAAAGTCCGTCAAAACAAAGTGTATGCTTTATATCCGCAGTTGATTTACGACATTGTATATCGCCGCTTTAATTCCGATATCTCTTTTTCAAGCTCCGCTATTCTTTTAAGCATGGCGGAAGCATCCGTTCCTGCGGTATCAATGACCTTTTTCTCGAGAGCCTCAAAGCGGATACGCATCTGACAAAGCTCCTGAGCCACGGGGTCGGGTACGTGAACCTGATCCAACTCCACGGAAGGCTTGTTATTTTCTATCTTTTTCCCTTTTCTGCGTACTATTCTTGCGGGAACACCGACAGCGGTGCAATCATCGGGCAGATCGTCGAGAACAACTGCACCTGCGGCTATCTTCACATTGTTTCCAACATTTACGGGACCCAATACTCTGGCGCCGGAGCCGATGAGAACGTTATCGCCTATGGTGGGGTGGCGTTTTCCCGTATCCTTTCCCGTACCGCCCAAGGTAACACCCTGATAAATAGTACAGTTATTGCCTATCTCTGCGGTCTCGCCTATTACCACTCCGCTTCCGTGGTCTATGAAAAGACCCTCTCCGATCGTAGCACCCGGATGTATTTCTATTCCCGTTATAAATCTCGCTGTCTGAGATATAAGGCGGGCAGTAAACACATTGCCGCTTTTATGCAGCCTGTGAGCAATGCGGTGAAGAAGAAGCGCATGGACACCGGGATAAAGCAGAAGTATCTCGGCAATATTCTCTGCTGCGGGGTCGCGGCTTTTTATGGATTCGATTTCTTTTTTTATTTTTTCAAATGGAGCCATCTTTAAAAATTACAGATTTGTACTTCTTCAAATATATCAATCCCGAAACAACCGTAGCTATGCTCATCACTAACACGGAAGCAAAACTCAACCAACGGAACCCCGCCATTGGTGAAGATGCCGGAATAACTATCGGCTCTATCAATACGATGATAACGCTTATGCATTGAGTTACGGTCTTTATCTTACCGGGAAAATTGGCGGATACAACTATATGCTCATCTGAGGTAGCCGCGATAAGCTTTATTGATGTAACGAGGAACTCTCTGAAAATAACGATCATCGTACCGATGAATACGAACCATGCTACATCCCGGTATAAGCCCGAGGTGCATATTGCAACGTATGCGCCTATAATCATTACCTTATCGGCAATGGTATCCATAAAGTTACCGAAATCGGTTATAAGATTCAGCTTTCTTGCCAGATACCCGTCTGCAAAGTCGGAAAGAGCGGCAAGAATAAATATCGCACATGCTATAGCTCTCGACCATGTCTCATTTATAACCGGAAACATTATAAAGACGATGTAAGCCGGCACACAGCACAATCTGAAGAGCGTTATTTTATTCGGAAGGTTCATTTTCATTATCAACTAATCCTTTCGGTGTTTTTTTATGCTTTTACGATCTTACCGCTCTTCCGACAAGATCGTAATCCATTACGTCTTCTATAAGAACGTTTACGAATTCACCCTCTGTAAGCTTTCGTGCGGATGTGAAGTACACACCGCCGTCGATTTCGGGAGCATGGTACTGCGTTCTTCCGAAATAGCACTCACTTACCTTATCGAAGCCTTCGCAGAGAACACGGAGCTTCTTTCCTATCATAGCCTCATTGGCTTCAAGCTGAATTGAATACTGTTTATCCATTATATTCTCAACACGAAGCTCCTTGGTCTTCTCGCTTACTCGCTTATCAAAGGAATAGGCGGGGGTTCCCTCCTCGCGGGAATATGCAAATGCACCGAGACGAGTAAATTTTGTCTCTGATATATAATCCTTAAGCTCTTTTACATCCTTGTCGGTCTCACCGGGGAATCCCACAAGAACCGTTGTTCTGATAGCGATATCGGGAACCTTGGCTCTGAGCTTTTTGACAGATGTCTTTATTGCATCGGAGCCGCCGTGACGATTCATTGCGGTAAGAACCTTATCGCTGATATGCTGAATGGGAAGATCTATGTATTTCGCTATTTTATCGTACTTCGCAATTACCTCGCAAAGCTCATCGGTGATCTTATCGGGATAGCAATACATAAGTCTTATCCACTCAAATGTGATCTTATCATCTGTACAAAGCTTTTCGAGAAGCTCCGCAAGCTTATAATCACCGTAAAGATCAAGACCGTATCTCGTAGTATCCTGAGCGACTATGCATATTTCCTTAACTCCTATCGATGAGAGCTGTCTTGCTTCCTCGATAATACTTTCCATGGGTCTTGATCTGAATCTGCCTCTGATGCCGGGAATAGCGCAATAAGCACAGCGATTATCGCATCCTTCGGCTATTTTCAGATATGCATAATATTCGGGAGTTGAAAGAACTCTGCTGCCTTCGATCACAAGCTCTTCGGGAGCTGTTTTCTTGCCGTTGTACTCTTCACCGCTCATGATTTTTTCGACAGCCTCGCATATATCCGCTTCGGCACCGAGACCGAGAACACAGTCCACTTCCGGAAGCTGTTCCTTTATCTCGTCATAATACCTCTGAGCAAGACATCCCGTTACGACGATACCCTTAAGCTCTCTGTTCTTTTTGAGCCAACCCAAGTCCATTATAGCCTCTATCGACTCTTCCTTTGCGCTTTTGATAAAAGCACAAGTATTGCAGATCATTACATCCGCTTCAATATCTTCTTCAACTATCTCATATCCCTTTTCCTCAAGGCGGGAAAGCATAAGCTCCGTATCCACCTGATTTTTGGGACAACCCATAGTAATAAATCCTACCTTAGTGCTCAAAGAAACACCTCACGCTCTTTATTTAATCTTCATTTTCGTCAAGCCGCTCTTTATATAATGCCGCGGCTTTTTTTATCGTATCTGTATCATATCCCATACGCATCATATACGCAAAGACCTTCTGTACCTGCTTCTGCGCTTCGATCTTATCGAAAACTTCCGGCATTGAATCAAATTTACGGGAAGCAAGTTCAAATGCTCTTTCGTCTTCATCGGAAAGGATAAGCATGCGAGAACGTTCAATATACTTCTCCGAAAACTTTTTTGCGGTAAGCTCAGTTTCTATTCTTCTGTGACCGTACAATTTATTTTTACACAACTCAATGAAACGCTCACCGTATCTGTTTTCGTCCACTATACCTTCTTCCATCAGTCTGCGTATTTCGGTCTTGATAATGCTCTTATCGGCATACGGAAGCTTTTCCTTCAGCTTCTCATAAAGACCGCGGGGAGTGTTTTCTCCCGCAGACATTATATTCAAGGCCTTTATTCTGATGTGTTCGCTTTCGTTGTTTGACATATTAAGCCGTCAGAGTGAAAGAATCACTCATCATCTCCGAAAAGCTCATCATCATCGTTTTCGAGATCGTCATCATCAAGGCGGTCATCATCGTCAAAATCGGTATCCTCCATAGCACCGTTTGAAGCCAATGCTCTGATCTTTTCCTCGATCTCTTCCGCTATTTCGGGATTATCGCGAAGGAACTGTCTTGCATTGTCTCTGCCCTGACCTATACGGGTACCCTCGTAAGAGAACCACGCACCGCTCTTTTGAACGACTCCGAGAACCGCACCCATATCAACAAGCTCGCTTTCCTTGCTGATACCGATACCGTAAAGGATATCGAATTCGGCTACCTTAAAGGGAGGAGCAACCTTGTTCTTTACTATTCTTGCCTTTATATGATTACCGACTATCTCGGTCTTTTCCTTTATCTGTTCGCCCTTTCTAACGTCTATTCTTACAGACGCATAGAATTTAAGAGCCTTACCGCCCGTTGTTACCTCGGGATTGCCGTACATTACGCCAACCTTTTCACGGAGCTGGTTAATGAATATAAGTACGCATTTGCTCTTTGCAACAGCGCCGGAGATTTTTCTCAACGCCTGAGACATAAGACGCGCCTGAACACCCACCGAGGACTGACCCATATCGCCTTCTATTTCGGATTTGGGAACGAGAGCCGCAACGGAGTCGATGATTATCGCATCGACAGCATCGCTTCTGACAAGAGACTCAGCTATTTCAAGAGCCTGCTCACCGTTATCGGGCTGAGAAACGAGAAGGTTATCTATATCAACACCCAATGCCTTCGCGTATCCGGGATCAAGAGCGTGCTCGGCATCTATAAACGCACCTATTCCGCCCTTTTTCTGCACCTCCGCTATGATATGGAGAGCAACAGTAGTTTTACCCGAGGATTCGGGACCGTATATCTCTACAATTCTTCCTCTGGGAACACCGCCGATTCCGAGGGCAAGGTCAAGAGAAATAGAACCTGTGGAAACGGAGCTTACATTCATTCCCACATTTTCTCCAAGCTTCATGATGGCGCCCTTACCGTATTTCTTTTCTATCTGACCAAGGGCTGTGGCTATCGCTTTTTTCTTGGCTTCTTCCGGGCTTACGCCTTCTTCAAGCTCATCGTTCAATTCACTTTTTTTGGTAGCAGCTTTTTTTGCAGACATCTATGTAAATTCCTTTCCCATGTAAATATTTCAAGTTCGGACACCTTTGATCTCAAAAGAGTACAGGCATCCTATTTTCATATCTATAATATTATAACACGTTTTTTCATTATGTGCAATATAATTTATCGCTTAGTAAATAAAATAAATTGTTTTTCTTTAATTTCTGCGGAAAAATTTCTCGCTTTTACAATATCTGTAACCAAATCCTCGTCACCCCATCCGCATTCAACATATAAAAAGCCTCCGGGCTTCAATACCTCACGAGAAATGTCGGCAATGCTTCCGTAAAAGTCCACGCCACATTCTCCTCCATCCAGTGCAAGTGCAGGCTCTCTTTTCACATTATCGGGAAGTTTTTCCATTTGTGACGATTTAATGTAAGGCGGATTAGACAAAACACAGTCAAGATATCCGTAACCGATTTCGGATATCAATTCTTCCGTCTCACTTGAATTAAGTATATCGCACTGTTTTATATCTGCTCTTTCCGATACTTTCAAATGCTCCGCATTTTTTTCCGTAAGCTTCAAAGCATATTTTGAAATATCAACGGCATATGCAAAAGTATCTCTTCTGTGGTAAAGAACGGAAAGAGAGATACAGCCCGAGCCGCAGCAAAGATCTGCAAATCTGCCGTTTTTCGGGAGATTTTCAATGGCATACCTTGAGATTATCTGAGTCTCCGTCCGGGGTATAAGCACATTTTCGGATACTTCAAATTCGATCCCGCAAAACTCCTCTGTTCCAAGGTAATACTGCAACGGATATCCGTCAAGAAGAAGCTTTCCGTCCGACAGAAGCCCGTTATATTCATCATCGGTTAAAGCAGTATTCGGATACATGAAGAATTTTTCTTTTTCCGTTCCGTTTTTCGAAAAAACAGCGTCACGAAAACAGCCGAAGGAAAAATAATCCCTTTCGGCTGCTTCATAGAGACGCTTCAAGGCGTTGGATGCGTCTCTAAGCGTTTTCATTATTTGTTGATCCTTCTCCGTCTTCGGTATTCGCTTCAGCGCTTTCATTCTTTTCGGGAAGCACTATACCTTCAAAGACTTCTTCCTCGGAAAAAACATGGGGCATTGCGGATTTAAGTGCAACTATCGCTATCTCTATCTGCTTATCATCGGGCTCGGAGGTAGTAAGTCTCTGCATCCAAAGACCGGGAGCCGTGATTATCTTAACAAAAAGATTGTCATATTTACCCGCTATCATCGTTATCTCATAACCGAGTCCCACAAGAACGGGAAGAGTAAGCACCTTATAGAGAACGTAGAAAATTCTGCTGTCGATCTGTACGACGGAAGAAAGAACTACACCGAGAATTATCATAACAAACAAATAGCTTGTACCGCATCTCGGGTGAAATCTCTTATTTTTCTTTACATTTTCAACGGTAAGCGCTTCACCGCTCTCATAGCAGAATATGGTCTTGTGCTCGGCACCGTGATATTGGAAGGTTCTTTTAATATCAGGCATCAAGGATATAAGAGCTATATAACCAACAAATATAGCTATTTTCATAACACCTTCAACGAGCTTTTTGACGAAATACACGCCTTCCGAGCCTAAAATAAGGTCGGAAATCAGTGCGGGAAGATATATGAACAGGAACAAAGCGAGAACCATACCCAAAACGGAGCCTATTGCCGTTATGATCGTCATGAGAGACTGACCGAACTTTTCATTCAACCACTTCTCGAACTTCGTTTCTTCCTCCTCATAGCCTACGGCATTCGCCGAAAAGGTAAGCGTGGAGAAAGCCAATATCATCATTTCGATGTAATTTACTATTCCGCGCAGTATGGGAAGACGGAGGATCTTGATCTTATCCTTTACGGTTTTATTGTCATGTGTATCTCTTGTGATACCGCCGTCGGGCATCCGTACAGCCGTGGAATACTTCTTTGGTCCGCGCATCATAACGCCCTCAATGACCGCCTGACCGCCTACACGTTCAACGGGACACTTTTTTATATTTTCACTCATAATGGTTCAGTACTGCCTTTCTGCCTTATTATTTGAATGCGATGTAGCTTAAAGCACGTTCGATATCAGCAAAATGATCGGCGTATCTTTCGATGTCGGATGTATATGTAACAACGTAAATATATCCGCCTCTTACGCAAAGCACCTGCATGAACTTATAGCTATTCCCCGCTATATCCGATGTAAACTGGCATCTGTATGCGGGATATTCGCCTATTTTTGTCTCCAGAGATCTTTCCGTAAAATTGATATTGGAAAAATTCTGTGTAAAATACTTTTCGTAATCCTCTGTAAAATACTTTTCAAGGCTTTCAAAATCGTTGGGAGCCGTAAAGGCGGTTATGGATATGCTTGAAGGGTCCTGCATACTTGCGTAAGCGGATATGATCCCCTCATTTTTATCGACCGTCCAACCTGCCGGATAATAAAAATAATAATCGACCGCATCGTTGGTAATACGTTCAAGCCCCTCGGGAAGATCTCCCGGATCGCTTTCACAGGATGCGAAAATGCCAAGTGTCAAACAAGCCGCAAGAAGGAATGCGATCACTCTCATCTTTTTCAAATTCATAAAAAAATCCATGCTTATGTGCACAATACCGCACTTTAAGCTTTCCTTTCAACAAAATTTTTCACGGCAAAAGCTCGCATATAATGCCGTTGGAAATAAAAAATCCTTTTTCGGTCAACCTTATACCGATATCATCTGCAACCGCATGACCGCTTTCGATAAAAGGTTCGACCTTTCTCACAAGCTCTTCTTTCAGAGCCGTAAGCTTTTTCCTGTCTGAGCAAATAAGATCAAGCTCATCAAAGACAAGTCCGTCGGTGGTACGGAGCGAAAGCATTATTTTTTCGCTTATCATATCATCCTCGGTGCAAATATCCTCGGTGATCTCATCGTATTCACCCATAATAAAAGAAAAAATATCGTCTTTTATGTAATACCTTCTGCCGTTTTCCAATGAATGGGCAGATGTACCGAAGCCTATGTAATCGGCAAGTGACCAATATTTCATATTATGCCGGGAATGATAGCCTTCTTTGGAAAGATTTGATATCTCGTATTGATTATACCCCAAATCCCTCAAATACGCAATAGCACTCTCATACATTTTCAACTGAACTTCATCTTCCGGATAGAAATAATTCTTTTTTGAAAGAGCACATTCATCTGAAAGTGTCAAAGCATAAAACGAAATATGCTCGGGAGAAAGCTGTGCCGCTTCTGTATAGGAACGACGCCACTTTTCCTCGGTATGCTCGGGTAGTGCATACATAAGATCGAGGCTTATGTTGTCAAATCCGCTTTTCCTTGCATCGTTGAAGGTCTTTACCGTGTCGAAATGACGGTGAAGTCTGCCGAGAACGGAAAGTTCCCCGTCATCTGCACTCTGCATACCTATGCTCAATCTATTTATACCGATACTTCTCATGCCGTAAAGCTTTTCATCATCAACGGTTGCAGGATTCACCTCGGCTGTTATTTCGGCATCCTTTGAAATATCAAATACTTTCTTAAGGCAATCGAGTATTCTTTCAAACTGTGCGACCTCCATAAGAGATGGAGTGCCTCCTCCGAAATAGACTGTATCCACCCTTTTACCCGAAGAGAATTCGCCTTTTTCAAGTATGCTTTCCGCAAGTGCCGCCACATATCTTTCTATGAGACCCGTGTCGATAACGGAATAAAAATCGCAATAAAGACACTTTCGCAAACAGAACGGAATATGGATATACACACCGGTATCATACGATTTTTTTATCAAAGTCCTTCCAATCGGTTTCATTATCGGTTTACTCATCAAGCTTGAGAACTGCCATAAACGCTTCCTGTCCGAGCTCAACGGAACCGAGGGAACGCATCTTCTTTTTACCTTCCTTCTGTTTTTCAAGAAGCTTTTTCTTTCTTGTGATATCGCCGCCGTAGCATTTTGCAAGAACGTCTTTTCTCATTGCTTTGACAGTCTCGCGGGCTATTATTCTTCCGCCAACTGCAGCCTGAATCGGTATCTCGAAAAGCTGGCGCGGTATATTGTCCTTCAGCTTTTCCGCGATCCTTCTTGCTCTGGGATAAGCTTTTTCCGAATGAACAATAAATGAAAGAGCATCGACGATCTCGCCATTGAGAAGGATATCAAGCTTTACGAGGTTCGACTTTTCATATTCAACATCCTCATAGTCAAGGGATGCATATCCCTTGCTCTTTGATTTCAACGCGTCGAAAAAGTCATATACTATCTCGTTTAAAGGCATGTGATAATGAAGCTCAGCACGGTTTCCCGTAAGATACTTCATATCCTCAAATCTACCTCTTCTGTCCTGGCACAGCTCCATGATATTTCCGACAAATTCCGTGGGAGTTATGATGGAAGCCTTTACTATGGGCTCATAAGCGGTCTTAATGGTATCCGCCGAAGGATAATTTGTGGGGTTGTCTATAACCATCATTTCACCGTTTGTCAGCTCTACCTTATATATAACGCTGGGAGCGGTGGTTATAAGATCGAGGTTAAACTCTCTTTCGAGTCTTTCCTGTATTATCTCCATGTGGAGAAGACCCAAAAAGCCGCAACGGAATCCGAAGCCGAGAGCAGCGGAGGTCTCGGGCTCAAAGGAAAGCGCCGCATCATTTAATCTGAGCTTTTCAAGTGCATCTCTGAGATCCGGATACTTTGCTCCGTCTGCGGGATAAACACCGCTGAAAACAACGGGCTGTGCCTGCTTGAATCCCGCAAAAGGAGTTTCTGTGGGCGCTGCGGCATTTGTAACCGTATCGCCGACACTTGTAAGAGAAACATTCTTTATGGAAGCAGTAAAATAACCGACCTCTCCGGACCGAACCTCATCAACGGGATCAAACCCGAAGGGTCTGAGATATCCCAATTCCACTATCTCGAATTCAGCACCGTTTGACATCATTCTGACTATGTCGCCCTTTTTCATAACGCCCTCAAAGAGTCTGAAATAAACGATAACACCCTTATAAGAATCATAATAGGAATCGAATACGATAGCCTTTGTGGGAAGATCATCCTTATCCTCGGGAGCGGGAATAAATTTAACCACCGCTTCAAGGACGTCACGGATATTCTGACCCGTTTTTGCGGAAATACAGGGTGCCTCATCAGCAGGTATGCCTATTATTTCCTCTATTTCGTTCTTTGCGCCTTCTATATCGGCTGCGGGAAGGTCAATCTTATTGATGACGGGTACTATTTCAAGATCGTTATCTATTGCAAGATATGCGTTTGCAAGAGTCTGAGCCTGTATTCCCTGAGTAGAGTCTACCACAAGAAGCGCTCCCTCGCAAGCGAAAAGAGAACGGGAAACTTCATAATTAAAGTCTACGTGACCGGGAGTGTCAATAAGATTGAGATCATACACTTCACCGTCGGAGGCTTTATATTCAAATCTTACGGCACGTGCCTTTATGGTTATTCCCCTTTCTCTTTCCAACTCCATGTCATCCAGGATCTGATCCTGCATGTCTCTTTTGCTTACCGTTTCGGTAAGCTCAAGGAGTCTGTCGGCAAGAGTTGACTTGCCGTGATCTATATGTGCTATAATGGAAAAATTACGTATTTTCTTCGCCATTTTTCTTTAATCGACCTTTCCTTTATAATCTGTCTTTTTATATGTCCGCCCGACTTCCTTAGGAAGTCGTTTTTGACGGACAAGCCGAAGTTTCATGAGAATGAAAAATATTGTTTCCTCATCTCGAATTTATTCCTAACCGGGAAGTTTGAACGCTTTTGCGAAGCAAAATTGCTGTCCTGCTTTCGACAGCAAAGTTCAAACTTCATGAGAATGAAAAATATTATTTCCTCATCTCGAATTTATTCCTGACCGGGAAGTTTGAACGCTTTTGCGAAGCAAAATTGCTGTCCTGCTTTCGACAGCAAAGTTCAAACTTCATGAGAATGAAAAATATTATTTCCTCATCTCGAATTTATTCCTGACCGGGAAGTTTGAACGCTTTTGCGAAGCAAAATTGCTGTCCTGCTTTCGACAGCAAAGTTCAAACTTCATGAGAATGAAAAATATTGAAAATATTTTTCATTCTCCTCGTTCTGCATCTCTCTGACGCTGTTTCTTTATTTCGGTATCACGCTTATCGTAAAGCTTTTTACCCTTACACATTCCTATCTCCATTTTGATAAGACTGCCCTTTAAGTATACGGAAAGAGGAATTATGGAATAACCCTCTCTTGCAACGTGGCCGCCAAGCTTCAGGATCTCTCTTTTATGGAGAAGAAGACGACGCTTTCTCAATGGATCTCTGTTGAATATGTTTCCTTTTTCATAAGGGCTTATGTGAATATTCAAGGCATATACCTCACCCTTTGATACTTCGCAGAATGAGTCCTTAAGGTTTATTTCGCCGAGTCTTACGGATTTTACCTCCGTTCCGCAAAGCTCAACACCCGCTTCATAAGTTTCTTCAACGAAATAATCGTGATATGCCTTTCTGTTTTTCGCTATTATCTTTATTCCTTGGTTGTTAGCCATAATTAATTTCCTTTCATAACGACCGTAAGGCCGTATCCGGTGACATTGACGGAAACGCTTTTGCGGACAAATGCAAACGTTGGAATATAAATGAAAACAATGTTTTCATTTATATTCTTCATTCGTCTGTAATTATTTTCTCCGCATTTTCGGGAAGGAGAGCCGTCACACCACGGAGCTTACGCTGAATTGCGCGTGTCCTTGTTGTAACGAGAGCATCAAGCTCTTTGTTTGCACCCTCAAGACGTGTCTGAACCGCAAGAAGAGTTTTTTCGAATTTTTCAAACTCTGTCTTGACAGCACCGAGAGTATCCCATACCTCACTTGAGCGTTTCTGGATCGCAAGAGTCTTAAATCCCATCTGAAGGCTGTTGAGAAGCGCCGCCATGGTTGTGGGTCCTGTCATTGTAACCTTAAGCTTCTGAAGCTCTTCGGCAAGTCCTCTTTTTACCGCTTCGGAATATATTCCCTCTGTGGGCAAAAACATGATGGCAAAATCCGTAGTTGCCGGGGGATAAATGTACTTATCCTTTATATCCTTTGCAAATTCCTTTATTCTTCTTTCAAAGACCGTGCCGCAGGAGACGATCCCTGCCTGATCTCCGTTTTCATAAGCTGTCATCAAGTTGTAATATGCATCTGTAGGGAATTTTGAGTCAATGGGCAGATATACGTATTCGCCGTCCTCGGCTCCCGGAAGCTTGACCGCAAATTCCACAAAATCTCTCGAATCCTTTACTGTTGCAACATTGACGGCATATTGCTCCGGAGCAAGTATCTGCTCCAGGATAGCACCGAGCTGCACCTCTCCGAGTATTCCTCGGGTCTTGACATTGGAAAGTACCTTCTTAAGATCACCGACGCCGGATGCGAGAGTCTGCATTTCTCCCAATCCCTTATATACCTGCTCCAATCTTTCGCTTACGTCCTTGAAGGAGCGGCTTATTCTGTCCTCAAGCGTTTGTTGCAGCTTTTCATCAACCGTTTCCCTGATCTTTGCAAGACCCTTTTCGTTTTCCTCTCTGACAGCTCTCATCTGATTGTCGAGAGAGTCCTTCATCTCGGAAGACAATTTGTCAACGGTCTCACGAAGCTGAAGAAATCTTTCATCGAGTGCGCTTACCGAAGAAGATACGGAACGAGATAGGGCGCTCTGACCGTCGTTGACGGATTCCGTCAGCTGAGACAGTTTTTTATCGTTTCTTTCAAAAACATCGTTTTGCGATCTTGAAAGCGTATCGGAAAAAACCGATAAGAAATCCTTTATTGCAGATACCGTCTCCTGCTTCATCATGGAAAGCTGTCTTTCAAGATGTGTATCCGAATCGGATCTGCTTTTTGCTATGCTTATGACAGCTTCGTTAAGTCTGTCCAGCATTTCCTCCACATTGTCAATGCGCTCGTTTTGTTTTTTATTCACAGATATAAGTACAATAATACTTACAACCGCACAAAGAAATGACAAAGCGCAGAGACAAATAATAATCGTATCTGTCATTTAATATACCTTTGATTAAAGTTCACCGTTTCTGAGCTTGTTTATATTGTCCTCATGCTCCTTGAGAGTCTTGGAAAATACCGTTGTCCCGTCGCTTGCCGCAAGGAAGTAATAGTAATCGCACTTTTCGGGATAAAGAGCTGCCATTATTGCATCAAGTCCGGGGTTACATATGGATCCGGGAGGAAGACCCTCGATCTGATATGTGTTATAAGGATGCTTGATAAGTGTATCCTCATGAGTAAGGACCTCCTTATGTTCGGGAAGAAGATACTGAATGGTAGCATCCGATTCCAGCTTTGTAAAGGAGCTTGAATTCATTCTGTTGTGGAATACACCCGAAACCGTTCTGAATTCGCTGTGGTACTTGGCTTCCCTTTCCACTATGGATGCAAGGATGACCACCTCGTCAAGAGTCATACCGAGCTCAGTTATACGGTCATAGTTTTCCTTTGCAAACTTCACTTCGAAGTTTTTGAGAAACTTATCAATAACCGCTATCTCACCCGAATCGGAATAAAACTCATAGGTATCGGGGAAAAGATATCCTTCAAGTCTGTACTTTCTATCGGGAGAAAATTGTGTGGCGTTTACATGGTTCATAAATTCATAAACATAGGGGTAATTCTGAATGGCATCAATATATCCTTCTCTTGTGCCTATTCCCGCAGCAGTAAGTCTGTCGATTATCTCATCGACCGTCATACCCTCGGAGAATGTGAGAGATACCGTAGTCCTTCCCGCCTTCTTTACTCTGACCGCTCTTATAAATTCATCGTAATTCATAAGTGAATTGAGAGTATATGTTCCGGGAGCGAAAACAAGATTTGAATTTCTGAATTTATATCCCACATAGAAGTTAAAAACATCGGGAAATTCTATAAGCTCATTCTGAGTCAAAATATCAGCTATTTCAGATACGGTCGCCATTTCGGGTATGGTGACCTCTGCTGTTTTTTCTTCTTTGACGAACGCAAATATATCATTTGCCCATTTTACTGCGGTAGTGGCAAGCCCTATGGAAATAATAAGAACGCAGGCAATATAAACAAAAGCCTTTATCAAAGTGGAAAAAACACCGCCTCTATCCCTTACTTCAAACTCGGGCTCGTCATTTTCGTCTTCTATGACCATTTTATATGTGGGCTTTTTACTGTCGTCCTTTTTCACCAGTGCACGGTTTTTGTCAACGGACACAGGCTTTTTTTCGGAGGATGATACCTGCTTTCGTTTAACATCCGAAGAGGCACTGCGTTTCACGGACTCCTTTTGTTGCACGGATGAGGTAACAATACGCGTAGCATCTGTCTCATCGGAGGAAACATCCCTCTTATCCGAGGCCGCAGTCTCCTCGGTGATATTCTTTTCGGCTATCGTTCTTTTGGCACGTTTTATTCCCGTGGATCTCTTTGCGGTATCATCACCGGATCCATTCAAAGGGAACTCGTCAGAGATGCTTTCTGATTTGATTTCGTTCGAGGCAAGCTCTTCCTTACCGTCTGCCGATGTATCGGAAATACCCTTTACGCTTTGCGATATGCTTCGCGCAGGACGTCTTTTCGGAGACGCGGAAGTACCGTTCTCACCTTCATTTTTCATTTTTTCTTCAGGCATTATATTTATCTCAGCACAGAACGCAAAATACCGTTGTGCGCTTCCTTTCCAAGAATATAAATATTATATCACATCCGAGGCTTTCAGCATAAAAAAAACAACCACTATCCAAAATGAGGGGGAAAGAAATGTATCCTTGAAATGAGGTTCTCCATTTCGATGGGAAGTATCTGCTTCCCCTTTTACATGCATATAAAGATCGGAATTTTTCTTCGCTTTACCTTCATTCAGCATCATCGCTTCATTAACGATGGCAAGTCTCTTGCCCGCACTGTTCATCTCAGCTTTTTTCATATATAGACCTTCGATACGTGAAAAAAGGAAAAACAAGAGAAGCAAAAAAACAGACGCACCTATGAACAGGAATAACATGGTACCGCCAAGCTGATCGATATAAGTTATATAGCTGTCTTCAACTGTCAGTGCCGTAAAGTTATTTATAATGTGAAGCGCAATAGCGGGAATACACGAATTTGTTGCCACAGTCATAAGTCCGAAGACAATTCCCGCAAAGAAGTAGTAAAGGAAATTTTCCAGCGAAAAATGGATCATAGCGAAAAACAACGATGTCATAACCACAGCAGTTATATCACCGTAAGCCTTATACTCCTCAAGCAATACCCCGCGGAACACTATTTCTTCCAGGATCGCAGGTAAAAAAACCATACAGATGAGCGGAAGAACACCCTCGGCACCGTACACGGACGCATTTATCACCCCGGGTGTATTTACATAAGCACCGTCAAGAAAATAATAACCGACATATTTCATAACAGCCGCACCTACGAAGAACACAAGGGTGGATTCTATAAATACCGGGATTGATGAAAGTGAAAAGTTCAGCTTTATTGAGTCCGAGAATGTGATCCGTCCGACAGAGCAATAAAAAGCAGTCGGTATTAAGAAAACGAACAGCTGTATTATCGAAACAGACAGAAACGGATTCTCACTAAGCTCATTTACCTTCAAAAGCATATATGAAGAAAAGCTTGTAAGTAAAAGTATTGCTCCCGCATACAGCGGAGCTGTCATTGAAGATCTCAGCTTCATAAAAACACCCTTCTTCTTTCGGTTACGAGACGGGAAAACTTTTCATCAAACATACCGGAAGGCAGTTTTTTGTAACTTACCTGTGCATCAAAGCACACGCACATTCTTATAATGCTTTTGTGGGAAACAAGAAACTTATCGTAATAACCCCCGCCATATCCTACACGCGTTCCGTCAAGTCCTGCGGCAAGTGCCGGGATCAAGCATAACGCTTTCCCGAAATCGGTTATTTCACGGCATCCTTCATTCGGCTCTGAAATGGAGTATTTTCCCAAAGCAAAGTCGTCTTTACCCGTAACCTCAAAAAATTTCAGCACTCTGTCAGGATAACACTTGGGAAATGCCGCAATCTTTTTGTCTGACAGTACTTTTTCGAACAGAGGTTCAAGAGACACTTCACTATTGATAGCAGAATACATTAATATCGTATCCGCATTCTTATATTCGCCGCTTTTGATTATTTCATTACAGATCCGCACCGATGCCTCTTCTCTGTAGGTCGGATCGATGGAATTACGTATATTAAGGTATTCTTCTCTTATTCTATCTTTTATCGTCTTTGTATTCAAACCCATATTCTCAACCGTATCTTTTATTTTTTGCTTGACATCTTTAAACAAGCGTTCTTAGCTTTTTTCAAAAACTCCTTGTGACGGATAGCACATACCGCCTCTCAGCTTCTTTGATTCATTATCTTTTCCGAGAACTGAGCAGATGGCAAAAGCAAATTCTCCCGAGGTTCCCGCACCGGATGATGTTATTATATTTCCATCCATGACAACATCTGCATTTTCGGGAACGCTTTCACAAGAAAGCTCGCATCTGAGATCGGGATAGCAGGTAGCTATCTTTCCGTTAAGAAGTCCCAGATCCGAAAGGAGTGTGGGAGCTGCGCAGATAGCAGCTATCAAACCGCCCTTGTCATTCTGCTTTTTTACGATATTCTTAACTTTCTCGGATGCCTTGAGATTGGTAACGCCTACAGCTCCTCCGGGAAGGATCACACAGCACTCCTTTGAAATGTCAATATCATCTATCACTATATCGGCTTTGACAAGTATGTTATGTCCGCCGTTTACTTCAAGCCTGTCATATATGCTGACCATAGAAACATCAAAGCCCGCTCTTCTCAAAATATCAACCGGAGTAAGAGCCTCTATTTCTTCAAAACCGTCTGCAAGCAATACGTATACATTCATTTTTATCATTTCCCTTCCGCACATCCGAAAAACCTTCCGGATGGATAATTTGGATATTTTTTATTGTGTGTTAACCGAGATAAGACTTAAGAACCTCGGCAATTTTTTCGGAAATACATTCAATGGGCAAAAGTTTTCCCTCAGAAACACATTCTATGCGCTTCCAATTCCACTTTTCGGCTGTGTAAAGAGCAGCTTCCCTCGCTTTCGCAAGGTGCTCCGCCGTTTCGTGGATATCCTTCTTCTCGCCTCTCTTTTCTATGAGGGACAGGCTGATCTCCGTGGGAACATCGAGAAAAAGCGTTACATCGGGAACGGGAAGACCCAGACGCACAAACTCAAGATCGTAAAGCCAATCAAGAAATTCGTCTCTCCTATTCTCGGGAAGCTTTGCAAGCTGATGTATGGCATTGGCTGTCGTATATCTGTTGGATATCATGACTGTACCGCTTTTATATTCCTTTTCCCATGATAATTTATACGAAGAATATCTGTCCACCGCATAGAAGGAAGACGCTGCGTAACAATTCACGCTTTCGGGATCGCTTCCGTAAGCACCGCCCAGATACTCCTCAACAGGTGCACATGCGGGCGTTCCGTAATTTGGAAAAGAAAGGAGCATCGCTTTTTTTCCCGCCGATATCAAAGAATCGTATAATATTTCGGACTGTGTTTTTTTCCCCGATCCGTCAAGACCGTCTATTGCTATAAATAAACTCATTTTCAATTCCTCTCATTTAACGGATATCATCCGCCTTACTTTTATCAAATGCTTTACGCGATCATTTTCCTCTGAGTCTTTCTCCCAAAGCTCCGAATATATATTTCGGAAGTTTAAGCATTCTCTTGAATCGGGAAGGCTGCTTTATAAGACGATAAAGCCACTCACAATTAATCTTTATGAAAAACTCCGGCGCTCTTTTTACTGTACCCGCGTATCCGTCAAGGCTTCCCCCGAGTCCGAGAACAAGAGAAACATTAAGCTTATCTCTGTTCTCTTTTACCCAAAGCTCCTGACGGGGAGCACCGAGACAAACGAACAATATATCCGTACCGCAGTCATTGATGTCCTTGATTATCTCATCTGTCATTTCGAGCTTAAAATACCCGTCGTGCCATCCGCAAAGTTTGAAGCCCTCATACTTTTCCGCAAGCTTTTCCTCGGCTATCAATGCCACTGCTTTTCTTTCGGAATTTGCGGGAGCCGCACCGAGAAAATATACTTTTTTGCCGGATGCGGCGGCATATTTTACAATACCCTCACCCAGATCTATTCCGGCTATCTTATATCTTAGCGGCTTTTTAAGAATTTTCGATGCGAGAACAATCCCCGCTCCGTCCTGCACGAGCATGTCCGCAGACAGTATGCATTCACGTATCTTTTCGTCCTCAACGCAAAGCTGTGCTATTTCCGCATTGGGAGTATATACAACAAAGGGAGTCTTCTTTTTGCCGTCACCGCTGAGCGCACCGATCGCAGTATTCAACGCCTCTTCAGGCGTTATATCACGGAATGTCAATCCGCGTATATTTATCATGTTACTTTGGGTATTTTTATCTGTCATGGCAAACTCCCCCTTTTACATTCTGTCTTATCATATGATTATATCATAAATAATGTAAAAAAGCAATTTTTAAAAGCATTTTTTTTCACCAAAACATAAATTTTCAGAAAAAAAGAAGCGGAAAAACAAATTTTGTCTTTCTGCTTCATATCATCAACTTATTTTGACGGATAAGAACACGAATTCTTCTCTGCTTCTTCTTTTTCGAGAACGGTGTAAGCGACCTTTCCCACAAGTGTCTGAGGTAATGTCTCCCTGAATTCCAACTCTCCCGGAAGGGCATATTTTGCTATATTCTTTCGGCAAAGAGCCATGATCTCATCCTTCAGCTCTTCCGAAGGATCAAAGCCGTCCTTAAGAGCAACGAATGCCTTTATTCTCTGCATCTTGTATTCATCCTTAATACCTATTACACAGCTCATTCTTACCGCAGAATGGGAATCGATGATATTTTCGATCTGAGAAGGATATACGTTATATCCGCTGGTGATTATCATTCTCTTGATACGCTGCTTAAAATAAATAAACCCCTCGTCATCCATGATGCCCATGTCTCCCGTATGGAGCCATCTGCGGCCGTCATCGTGAAACCTGAGGGTATCAGCCGTTTCCTTTTCATGATTGAGATACCCTATCATGATGCTGGGACCTGTAAGGCAGATCTCCCCCTCTTCGCCATATGGAACTTCTTCACATGTTCCCACCTTACATATCTTGTAGAATGTATCCGGATAAGGAAGTCCGATGCTTCCCTCTTTTTCCTTATTGTAAGGAGTAAGACAGCTTGCTGTGACGCATTCCGTCGTGCCGTATCCTTCTCTTATACGTACATTGGCGCCGTGATCAGCAAGGAATTTATCGAATTTCTTTTTTAATTCAACAGAAAGTGAATCTCCGCCCGAGAAAACTCCCATAAGGCAGTCAAGCTTGACGCCGTCAAGGTATGGATTTCTCGTTATCGCCTCAAAAAGAGTCGGTACTCCGGCTATGTAGTTGGGTCTTTCTTTTTTCAAAAGCTTTGCATATTCTTTTACATTAAATTTTGGAACAAGTATGGACTTTCCTCCGTCTGCAAGCATCGTATGCACGCACACCCCAAGACCGAAGCCGTGAAACATGGGCATTGCCGCAAGCATGCTCTTCCCCGTGACCGTTCTGTTGCACATAGCCACAGTCTGTGCGGCAAGGGCATTGAAATTCAGATTTGAAAGAAGAATTCCCTTTGTAACGCCGGTAGTTCCACCCGAGAAAAGTATCACGGCTGCCTCATCAGCTTCCTTTTTAACAAAAGGATCTTCGGTGTATGATCTTCCCATCTCTATCATTGTATTCCATGTTATGACATCATCGGAATCATGAGGTTTTGGAAGATTTCTTCCGGAGGTGACAGAGAAAAGAAATCTCTTTACGGGCAAAAGCTCATCTTTTACGGAAGCTATGATAAGCTTTTCGTAAGGAATTGTCTTTCTAACCTCGCACAGTTTATTGTAAAACTGATCGAGAGTAAGTACATAATTGCTTTCCGTATCTTTAACATAGTTTGCTATTTCACCGACTGCGGAAAGGGGATGCACCATGCAGGCGACAGCCCCGATATAATTTAAGGCATACAGAGAATATACTGTCTGCGGAACGTTCGGCATACAGATAAGCACACGATCTCCTTCCTTGATACCTAAAGCCGCATATCCTTTGGCGGTCTCGGATATCCGTAAAGCAAGCTCTTTATAGAGTATATTCTTTCCCATAAAGGACAGTGCGATGTTATCCTTGTATCTCTCACAGCTTTCAAAAACCTTTCCGCTCATGGAAAGAGTACTGTATTCAAGATTGAATTTTACATCTCCGTAGCTTTGAAGCCAAGGTGCTTTAAGATCGCTCATAATCGTTGTCATCCTTTCCGCAGGTGCGTTTTATTTGACAGGCTGTTCCTCAAGCCCCTCAAGGCTTGTAATTTCTTTATCGAGAAGCTCGGGGTTCTCTATGATCGTTTTAAAAAGCTTTATACTTTTGGCAAAGTAAAAGCCGTCTGCTATTCTTTCGTCTATGGTCATTCCTATCTCCATACCTTGACGTACCTCAACTTTACCGTCCTCGGTAACAAAGGGCATTGGCTTTTTCTCACCTATAACGACAAAAAACGAGTTTGTTCCCCAATTTGCAAGGTGATGGTAGGAAGCAGACATTTTGATGCTGCCGAGATTACTCAGAAAAACCGTGGCATAATCCGGATCGTTACGCCAAAAAGATTCGGGCATCTTTCCGTAATAGTCCATCAAACGGAAAACACCTCCGATAAGAATACGCATAATCCATCTGGGAAGACAAGTAAATCTGGAGATAAGCGCCGTCGTTCCGTCTGTCTTCCTCTCTTTTCTTATCTTATTTGCACGGCGGACTATTTCATCATGAAACTGCTCAATCGGAGGTTTGCCGGATTCCTTATCTACTTCTATGATAGCAAAGCCCTCAGAGCCCTTATCAGAAAACTCCTTTTTCACGACAAAAGCAAAAGACAATAGTTTTCTGTCGTACAGTCTGTGTCCGGAAATAAATCTGTTGAGCAAGGGGCGCAGGGTTATTGTTTTTGCAAGTGCGGCTGTAACCACATGAAAAAGAGTGTACTTATATTCGCATCCGGATGCGTTTTTTTCTTCAAGGTACTTATCAACAGCGGTCATGTCAAGAACGACATTCGCCACTGCTTCGTTATCCGCCCTGTTGGGCATGAGATACGGCATCATAACGTGAAGAGGATCGGCATCACGTACAAGATAACCGTCTTTTCTGTCGCCACGTCTTCTCTTTTTTTCATCCATAATGAAACACCTTACCAATTTCGATGATTATGTGTTGCTATTTTATCACATATGTGAATATATGTCAAGTAACAATATATATATTTGCACAGAATATGAACAAAAATTGCTATTAATTGTTACTATCACCTCTCATTTTGATATAAACTTGCTTTCAATCGTTCTTTCTGCTTTCAAGGAAAGTCTCGAATTCTTTTACCAATTCTGCAGTAAATCTTTCCTTTTCGAAAAAATCCATTGCGGATATGTATATGCTTTCTGTCTCGGAGTGTATCGAGAAAGCTTCATCAAAGCTTTCGGATGAGGCATGCATTAGCTCATCCGAGCATTTATTACCGAATCTCAGCTTTTCCTTGTTTCTCCTGAGTGTATCGCATGAAATAAACCGTTCCATATTGAATATTCTGTAAGGCTCTCCCGCAACGCATCTGTATTTATCCCTATCCGAACATCTCGTTACACAGAGAGACTCATCGGGAAAATACAATCCGTCCGCTTTTCGGGGATCAAAGCAGTCATAGCTTACAATTACCGGAATATCTCTTTTTCTTGCTTCAGAGAGCATCTCTTCAAAGAAATACGAATAGCTTCCTCTGTCGTTTTCAACAATGCATCTGCGGCAAGACATATTTTCAAAGAATAAGCTTCTTCCGTATCCGTTTCTGTTAAAACAGGTTGTGAAGCACTTTTTTTGAGTAAAAACTCCGTTTTTTCCGAATTCATTGTCAAAAAATCTTAAAATGGCTTTTTTCATCTTGCCAAAATCGAAATTTTGTGATATAATGTTGAGAGTATCATCGGCTATATCTCCGGCTGCTTTTAAATACTTATATGCACGGGAAATACTTTGCTTCTTTTTTTCATCAAGTGTAATAAGAACGTTTCTGTTTTTTCTGATAAGCTCCTCATTCCAAAACTCACCGAGATTGATGATATTATCCACTGCTCCCGGATATACGGGATCTGTAGTATGCGGGGAGGTTCCGTCTATAAAAGCCGCAATATTACCGCCGACTGTCAGTCCATCGAGGGATATTGGATCAGATGAGCACAGAACACCTTGCGTTTTCATTCCTTCACTGTCGCATTTCTCACGGACCTTTTTCATAAGGCTTGATTTTCCCGTACCCGAGCCGCCCTTTATTATATAGACCTTTTCGAACTTTTTTCTGTCAAAGACTTCATCAAATAGGCTGTAGAATCCGTATCTCGTATTTGCGGAAGCAAAGAAATCGTTTTTTCCATCAATGTATATTTCTTTCATAGAATATTATGCACCGAAAAATCGGTTTCTCCTTTTTCGTTTTTCCGTATATACTATGCCGTAAAGGTCATTTTTGTTATAGAAAAAAGTGTGCCGAATATAAATTAACAACAAAATCATGTGAAAGAAAGGTATACATCAATGAAAGCTATAATTCTCGCAGCAGGCAAAGGAAAAAGATTAAGATCGGAAGAAACTCATATTCCGAAGGCAATGAGGACTGCCGCAGGACGTCCTCTCATATCATACGTAATGGAGACCATCGGCTTCATAGACAAAAAAGATACTGTTATAGTTGTGGGCTTTGAAAAGGAAAAGATCATGGAAGCCTTTCCCGATATGAGCTTTGCCGTTCAATCGGAGCAGCTCGGAACAGGTCACGCCGCTTTATGCGCGAAGGAATTTTTCGAAGATTACAACGGGGATGTTCTCATAATTGCAGGTGACACTCCTCTCATACTCCGTTCCACAGCAGAAAAGCTTTACAAATACCATACGGAAAACAAAAACGACTGCACCATACTTTCCTGCCCCGGTGAAAAAGGACTCTGTCTCGGCAGGATCGTGAGAGATGAAAAGGGTAATGTTTCCGAAATAGTCGAGCATAAAGAGTGCACTCCGGAGCAGCTTGAGATATGTGAATACAACACTGCAACATATATTTTCAACTCTAAAAAGCTGTTTCCCGCATTGGAGCATATCATGACTCACAACGTAAAGCATGAGGTATATCTTACCGATGTTCCCGAGCTTTTCTTAAAGGGCGGCCACAAGGTGGGCGCTGTGATGTGCGACCACGATTTCGAAATATTCGGAGTAAACACGGAAGAAGACCTTGCGAAAGCAGAGGAAGTAATAAACAGGATCAAAAAGTAAAATCATGAAAACTCATAATACTCCCCTGACTGATGGTAAAACCCTGAAATTGCTTGCCATTACGTCAAGCTTCGGGCTTAACACAACGGAATGTCTCTATGATATTGCTATTGCCGAGGGTTTCACCGATGTGACCGTGGCAAGGCTTTATAAGGGTGCATGTACTCTTGAAATGCATATGGATTATGCCGAAAACAAAATTCCGAAGTATCAATACACCAAAAAGTGCGATTCCGAGTGGACTGTAATAAATGGTGTTACGATGGAACACGGCATCATGGATGAAGATTGGGACATCATCTTTATTCAACAAAGTGCCGAAGAGTCTCCTTTGGCAAATACTTTTTCCGATTACGTTCCCCGTCTGATCGAATATGTCCGTCGATACAAGCCCGATGCAAGATTCGTGTGGAATATGACATGGGCATATGACAAAGAATGCGGCGAACCAGTATTTGATGAAATTTTTCAAGGCGATCAAATAAAGATGTATAATGCTATCGTAAATACTGTCCGCGAAAAGATCATTGCAGAGAAAGCAGATGTTGAACGTATCATCCCCACCGGTACTGCGATACAAAATGCACGTATCGCAAACAGTCCTAAGCTTACTCGTGACAGAGTTTCACCCGAAAAAACAGATCATATCCATTTGAATGCCTACGGAAGACTTATTGCGGGATACACGCTTTTCGCAACTCTGACAGACAGAGATGAGCTTACGTCGATACGTGTTGACAAGCCCTCTCAAGCATTTCATTACCGCAACGATCCACCTCTTGAGATCACAGACAAGGATAAAGCACTTATTCTTGAAGCAGTAAATAACGCCCTCAAGGATCCTTATAATATCACTTTACCGAAAAACGTTCTGTAGATCCTATTTTGATAAGAAAATATCCCGATCAGATCTGCGAACAGATCCGTTTTAAAGGACAATAATAAAAAACTCCCTCCTATGGGTATATTCGGAAAAACCGTAGGAGGGCATTTTTGTGCTGTCCGCACGTTCCGAAGCACAATACTGTACTTTGGGTTGAGATATCCTATTTTATTAAACTTTATTCCTTGTTTCCGAAAAGCTCCTGCTTTATTCTTACGCCCGTGGGAGTGACAGCAAGACCGCCCTTGGATGTTTCTCTGTATGCACCGGGTATAGCCTCTCCGGTTTCTCTCATTGCATCTATGACTTCATCGGGAGGAATAACGCTTCTTATTCCCGACAGCGCCATATCGGCACAAGTAACTGCGATAACGGAAAATACGCCGTTTCTCTTGACGCACGGCACCTCTACAAGTCCCGCTACGGGGTCGCATGTCAATCCGAGAGAATTTTTGACCGCCAAGGTTGCGGCATGTATACAGGCTTCGGGATCTCCGCCGAAAAGATATGCGACCGCAGCGGCAGACATAGCGGCTGCAGAGCCGCATTCAGCCTGGCATCCACCTTGAGCACCCGCTATCGTTGCTCTGTTGGCTATCACCATTCCCACGCCTGCAGAAACTACGAGAGCCTTTGTAAGCATATCATCGTCAAAGCCGTATTCCTCAGACAACGCTATAAGCGCCGACGGCATTATTCCGCAGGAGCCCGCAGTGGGAGCGGCAACTATAACGCCCATAAAAGAATTTACCTCTGCGCATGCAAGAGCATATGCGCATATTTTACCCATCACACTTCCGAGAATGCTTTTTCCGCTTTTCACATGACCGTAATACTTTCCCGTATTATCGCCCGTCAGCTTACTTAACGACATTCTCTTTGAGGTAAGTCCCTCATTTACGCAATTTCTCATTATACTGAGACGTCTCTTTGTCTCGTTATATATTTTCGTTCTTTCCTCTTCACTGTCGGAAAGCTCACGGAGTATCGTATCCCAAAGCTCTCTTTTCTGCTCTTCGGCACGTTCCAACAAATATTCAAGTGAATTCATTATTTATGACCTCCTTTACAATATCTTCGGGATAAACAAAAAATCCTCTACTATATCAAGACTCATTATTTTCTCCCGAACCTCGTCGGTAACTCCGTTGTCCACTTCGAGAACAGTTACGGCTTCTCCGCCCTTACGTTCTCGCGATACGTGCATTTCGGCAATGTTTATAGACATCTCTTCCATTGCTGTGGTAATATCCGCAAGAACACCGGGTCTGTCGTAATGGGCGATCAAAATTATGTCGAGGTCTCCCGAAACATCAAGCGCAAATTGATCGACAGTATTCAGCCTTATGCTTCCGCCTCCCACTGAGCTTGCTCTGACCTTTACCGAACGTTCTTCGTTTTCGGCTTTTATCGTAACCGTATTGGGATGATATGATGAATTGCTTTTCATTTTAAAGGCAAACTCAAGTCCTGCTTCATGAGCATATTCGAATGAATCGGGAAGACGGCTGTCATCTGCTCCGAAGCCTAAGATACCGCCTATCAACGCCTTATCTGTTCCGTGTCCCTTCCCGGTTTCTGCAAAGGAATTATATAGAGTTATATCGGCTTTTTTCACACAGCCCTTCAGTATCCTATTCACCGCAAGACCTATTCTGGCAGCTCCCGCGGTATGGGAGCTGGACGGGCCTATCATGACAGGACCAATAACATCAAAAAAATTTGTACTCATTTTGTGATCCGCCCTTTCTCGCTGTGCATGAATACAATATTTGCACCAGCTGTCTAAGTTAGTCTGATAACGCTATTATTTCTTGAATTTCAAAGCTGTAAGCTCCAAGGGAGGTATTACCGCTTCCTTCTCGTTTCCGAGGTAAGATGCGGAAGCTATCATCTTACAGTCGTAATTTGTGTTGAGAAGATATACCGTAACTGTGGTATCGGACTCATATACGGCATATGTTATATCATCCGGTGCACATACCTTTACAGTTGCTTTTCTCTTGTCCGCATCGCTTATACACTTTACGATACGAGAATAAACGGGATACACTGCATTATTTCCGGGGTAATCCATTGTAAGGAGTGTTATAACTCTACCCTTTCCGTAACGGTTCTCCATAAGTGCGGGAGTCGTTTCTTTCTTTTGAACGAACGAATCGGAAAGGTATGCGGCAGGTACAGCAGCAATCGCCTCTATATCCATGTATTCCGCAAAGCCGCCGGGAAGAATGGGATCGCATCCTCCGTCCTTGGCAGCGGGATAAAGTATGTCGTCAAACATGTTGGCGCGAACGAATTTATAACCGGAATTTCTTCTGAAGGTCTTACCTGTGGGAACGAATCCGAGAAGATCGCGGATCTTTTCTCCGCCGACATAGCTGTAAGCTCCGTCGGGAGAATCGGCAGTTGAAAGATGCGTCGCCGTTATGAAAAGAGTACCGCCGTTATAGACAAATTCGCAAAGCTTATCCACGGTTTCTCCGCTCATCACGTTGCGTCCCGCAAAAACGAGAGTGTTATATTGCTTCATAACCTCTGCGGGTGCTTCTGCAGGAAGAAGATCGTACTGACCGTAAGCGGGATACGCAGAGCGGTCGGTCTCACCAAAATTCTCGGGACAGTGCCACTTATCTCTTCTTGTTACCGTGTCCAGGATACGCCAGGAATTTTCGGCATCGGAATATCCCCATTCTTCTCTTCCGAATTGATTCCAAGATGTTTTGTTTCCCCATCCTCCGTAAGTATCTGATATGCCTTGAACAAAGGCGAACGATACTTTGGGGCCGTCACCCTCACGAGGTTCGGCGGATACAAGATCCGCAAAATCATTCCATTCTCTTCTGTAAAGCTTACAGAACTCGTGATCCTTATCAAGCATGAAACCGTATGCTCTTATTCCGAAATCTCCGCTTTCGGGATAAATATAGTTTGCGCCGGAAAGATATGCATATCTGTATGCAAGGCGCAGTCTCTTATACTTCATGGGGTCATCAACACGAAGACCGCCATACCATTCGTGAGCTATATGTGCTCCGAACGCCTTTCTTCCGTATGCTCTCGATGCGCCTCTGACGGATGACATCATAACCTCCGGATCTCCGCAAAGCATTTCCATGAAGGAAACATCAACGCCTGCCTCGAAGTTATATCTCGATGCTGTAGTTGCCTCAACGGAAAGAACATCGGTCAGACCCAATCTTCTGTCAAGAGCAACAATGTCGGATACACGGTCTATATACTTTTCTTTGGCTTGCGTATAAGTTTTCAGATCCGTCGGTATCTTGATATCCGCTGCTTCATGTCCATCGAAATATTCCTCAAACCAGCTCATGAGACCGCCTGTCTCACCTATCATATCTCCGACGAAATACTCTCCCGCGATCTCCTTTACTTTTGCTACCGTGTCGGCAGTAAGCTGAGATTCCTTTCCCTCGGGAGCTCCTCTCTGCTGTGTATACAGAAAGGCAAAGTGAATATCGTTTTCCTTGAAAAAGCGAGCCCACTCAACAAAGCGCTCCCTACCTATCTCGCGCTTTGTACAATGGATGAGAACAAATCCCAATTTTTCAAGATCGTAGTTTTCTTTAATATAATCGACGAAAGTCTCGTATCTGTCGTGAGTATCACCTATTTCGATACCGACATATACACCCTTTTCATTGTTTTTGATTTCAGACATATCTTATTTCATGTATTTATCCTTTCAAAATGATCGTTATCATCTTATCACAAAACGGTAATAATGTCAATAATTTTCAGATAGACACGGATATTTTCTTACTTCAAGAAATTTTCAGAAATCCTTTTGACCGAAATGTAAAGAAATTCTGTTTTTCGTATTGACAAAAGCAGATTAAAACAGTATAATCAATATGTTTGGTTATTTTTAGATTATTATGATGAGAATACTTTAGTTATGAGAGGATATACAAAAATGCACTACAAGGAGCAGGAAAAGACTCGAGTCGCCGCCGATCTCCGTTCATTGCTGAATGCGGCTGCGGACGATTTCAAGGATAAGGATTATTTAAGATATAAGCGCCGCGGAGATATAGAGTCGATTTCTTTTGCATCATTCAGAAAAGCGGTAAATTCCGTGGGAACTGCTTTATTCGAAGCGGGACTTAACGGTAAAACCATAGGAATAATAGGTGAAACTTCTCCCGAGTGGATAACGACCTATTATGCCGCCGTAACGTCAGGATGCATTGTTGTCCCCCTTGACAAGGAGCTGTCTCACAAGGAGATAGCTGCATTTATAGAGAAATCCCGTGCCTCTGCCGTCTTCTTCTCGCCTTCCTTCCGAAAAATGTTTGAAGAGTTTTCGGATCAGCTTGAGGGCGTGTACAATTTCGTTGAATTCTCCGATGTAAATTACGCAGAGATCTTCTCTTCCGTAAACGAAAAAGCTGCCGCTTACGGTAACGAGGAAACATCAGCCTCCGATGGAGAAAGCAATACTGATGCGTCGATTGAAGAAAGCACCGAAGAAGTCTCTTCGACATCCGATGAAGCACAGGAAGTAAGCGAAGAAGATTGCTGTATGCAGGAAGCGGTAATTGAAGACGACATCAATCCTGCTGTCTGCGAAGAGTTCAAGGATAACATTTTCGAAAGCAGATTTATCGGCTTTGAAAGCGTTCTTCTCTTGGGCAAGAAGCTTCTTGAAAACGGTGACGAGCGTTATTTAAGCTTTGAAGGCGATTTGGAAAAGACATGTGCCATTCTTTTTACATCCGGCACCACCGGAACGAGCAAGGGTGTCATGATTTCCCACAAGAATCTCATTACCGCCGTCAATTCCTCTTATTTGATGACAAGTTTCAGAGAAAACGATGTCATAGTATCCGTTCTCCCCATACACCACACATATGAAATGACCTGCGGCATCCTTACACCCTTAAGCTTCGGTGCCACAGTTTGCATAAACGACAGCTTGAAATATGTTCTTAAGAATTTCCAGCTTTTCAAGCCCACGGGTCTTGTTCTCGTTCCGCTTTTTGTTGCTACCATGCATAAAAAGATCTGGGATACAGCAACAAAATCGGGTAAAGCCAAGAAGCTCAGAGCGGCTATATCGGTATCAGACAGAACGAGGAAGATAGGTATCGACTTGAGAAAGATCCTTTTCAAGGAAGTTATCGATGCCTTCGGCGGAAGACTCCGTCTCATAATCAGCGGCGGTGCGGCTTTGTCGGCAGAGCTTGTAAACTGCTTCGATCAGCTCGGAATCACAATATGCCAGGGATACGGTATCACGGAATGTGCTCCCCTTATCTCGGTATGTCCCTATAAGGCAAACAAGCCCGGCTCCGTAGGTCTTCCCGTACCCGGACTTGAAGTCATCATCGATAAAGAAAATCCCGACGATCCCGCAGGCGAGATAGTTGTACGCGGTGACAATGTAATGCAAGGCTATTACATGGACGAGGATGCTACTGCCGCAGTTCTTGAGGACGGATGGTTCCACACGGGAGATTACGGTTACGTGGACGATGACGGTTACGTATACATCACCGGACGGAAAAAGAATGTTATCGTATTGAATAACGGCAAAAATGTTTTCCCCGAGGAAATAGAAAGCTATATCGAAAAAATTGACCTTGTAAGCGAGGTAGTCGTTGTCGGCAGAGACGATGAAAACGGTCAGACATTCGGAATTACGGCGCTCATTTATCCCGATCTCAAGGCCGCAAAAGATGCGGGACTTGAAGACATAAACGATATAAGCGAGGCTATAAAAACAGAGATAGCTCATCTTAACAAAACTCTTCCCTCTTTCAAGCAGATCAGAGGAATTGAGATAAGAAAGAACGAATTCGATAAAACCACATCACATAAGATAAAGCGTCACTCTCTTTGATGAATGATGCTATCGTACAGAAAGGAAATTACAAAAATGTTTGAAAAGATCAAAGCTATGCTTACAGATGAACTTGATGTAGATGCTTCCATCATAACAAAGGATTCTCAGTTTATTGAGGATCTCAAGCTCAACTCTCTTGAAATCGCCGATCTTATCGTGCTTTGCGAGGATAACTTCGGCATTGAGATAGACGAGGGAGACATACATACCATCGTTACTGTAGGCGATCTTGCAGAATATCTTGAAGCAAAGGTAGGATGAGCAAAGCCTTTACATGCAGGCTTTGTCCGAGACAATGTTCCGTTATAAGAACAGCAAGTGAAAAAGGCGGATACTGCGGCTGTACATCGATACCCTTCGTTGCAGCCGCATGTCTTCATTTTTGGGAAGAGCCGTGTATCAGCGGAACTAAAGGAAGCGGAACTGTCTTTTTTTCATCATGCAATCTCCGATGTGTTTATTGCCAGAACATTGATTTTTCGAGAAAAGAGACGGGGATCCCCTGTACTCCGGAAAAGCTTGCGGATATCTTTCTTTCCTTGCAGGAAAAGGGTGCGCACAATATAAATCTTGTAACGCCCACTCCCCATGTATATTCGATCGCAGAAGCCCTCGATCTGTGCTCGGACAAGCTTAATATTCCCGTAGTATATAATTCATCGGGGTATGAAAGTGCCGACACCATAGATCTCATGAGTAAATATGCGGATATCTTTCTTCTTGATTACAAGTATTTCTCGGATGATGCTGCCCGTGAGTACAGCGATGCCGCGAATTATTCCCGTTTCGCTTCGGAGGCACTCGCAAAAATATTGAAGACACACGGAAAAATGACCTTTGATGATGACGGTATGATGAAGAGAGGAATAATTGTCCGCCATCTCGTTCTTCCGAATCATTACAAGGATTCCCTTGATGTATTGGAAGAGATAAACAGGATTACAGGTACGGATAATATCTATATTTCCCTGATGAGCCAATATCTTCCCAACAACGATCCGCACCTTCCGAAGGCTCTCAAAAGAAAGACGACAACTCTTGAATACGAAAAGGTTTGCAGGCATGCACAAGATCTTGGCTTCAAGGGCTACTTTCAAATGCGCTCCTCCGCAAAAGAAGGATATGTGCCGACGGTCGGTAATATAATTAAGTAAACCGGAATTTAATGCTATGAATGAAAACAACAAAAACTATCTGAACATCGTGCTTGTTGAGCCCGAGATTCCACAAAATACCGGAAATATATCACGTACCTGTGCCGCAACGGGCGCTTCCCTGCATCTTATAGAGCCTTTGGGATTTAAGATTACAGATGCATCTTTAAAGCGTGCGGGGCTTGATTATTGGAAATATCTTGACCTTCACATATACAAGGATCTTGATGATTTCTTTTTGCAGAACTCGGGAGAATTCTATTTCTACACAACAAAAGGTAATAAAGTATACACAGAACCCGAATACAAAGGAAACGTGTATTTATTTTTCGGAAAGGAAACTGCAGGTCTTCCCGTAAGTCTTCTCGCATCCGCTCCCGAAAGATGCGTACGTCTTCCGATGCTTTTCGATATCAGGAGTCTAAATCTTTCAAATTCCGTGGCTATTGCCACTTACGAGGTATTGCGCCAATGGGATTTCAAGGATTTTCAGACTCAGGGTCAGCTTGAGAAGTACATATCGGAGTAAAAAAAGTGACAATGTGAGGTCATTTTCAGATATGAAACAATTCGCCAAAATCTTTTTGATACTTATTTCAATATGCTGGTTGGGATTTATTTTTTCAAACTCTCTCAAACCTGCTGACAGTTCAACCGAACAAAGCGATAAGATAGTAGATGTAACCGAAACCATTATAGACACTGTTGTTCCGAACAATAGTATTCATCGTTCAGATCTTGCCGTATTCGTAAGAAAAACTGCACATTTTACTGAATTCTGCATTCTTTCTGTTCTTGTTACTTTGACATGTATTACTTTCACAGAAAGAAAAAGGGCATACCCCACTGTCTCATTGATCCTTTGTGCACCTGCTTGCATCACCGATGAATTGTTACAATTAACTTCATCCGGGCGCGCCTGCAGTGTGTTGGATATGCTCTTGGATTATCTGGGCGTGGTAACAGGATTCATCATTGTACTCTTTTTGTTTTTATTGATCCGCAAGAAAAAACGAACAAAGCTGTAAACGAACAAACCTGTAAATCTTTCAAGCATGACCTCGGTCTATCCGAAGTCATGCTTTTTTCTTCGATTAACAAATAAGTGTTTCGTTAATTATAATAAAAATAAACATTTACGATTATCTTACTATTGATTTTTAACCAAACAAATGATATAATTATCGGGTAAAACCATAAATTAACGAAAGGTATTCCATAAAAAATGAAACTCGTACCCGAAATCAGAAAAAAGATAAAAGAAAATATAGAAAAAGTCATAGTAGGAAAAAATGAAGTCATAGACCTTCTCATAACCGCACTTCTCTGTGATGGACATGTGCTTATAGAAGATGTTCCGGGTACGGGAAAAACAGTTCTTGTAAAATCTCTTGCGGCATCGGTTGACTGCTCCTTCAACCGTATACAGTTCACCCCCGACCTTCTTCCCACGGACATTACGGGAATAAATTTCTACAACATGAAGCTGTCGGAATTCGAATTCATCCCCGGACCTGCATTTGCAAATATCATACTTGCGGACGAAATAAACCGTGCCACACCGAAAACACAGTCGGGTCTTCTCGAATGTATGGAGGAGCATCAGGTGACGATAGACGGCGTTTCCAGAAAGCTTTCTTCCCCCTTCATGGTAATAGCAACTCAGAACCCTATCGAAAGCATGGGTGTATTCCCGCTTCCCGAGGCTCAGCTCGACAGATTCCTTATCAAGCTTAAGATGGATTATCCTACAAGAGGCGAATCGGATTCGATACTCAAGAGATTCGCTTCCGACAATCCCCTCGATACACTTAAGCCCGTGGTCACAAAGGATGAGATCATTGCAGCGAGAGAGGAATTGAAGAATGTTTACATACATGACGATCTTATTTCATACATTTCCGCAATTACAGAGGTATCGAGAACGGTAGAAGGCGTTGCCTTGGGTCTCAGCCCCAGAGGTGCTCTTTCCTTGATGTACGTTTCACGTGCTCATGCGGCTATGGAAGGAAGAGATTACGTTATTCCCGATGATATAAAGAGATCTGCACCCTTCGTACTCGGTCACAGATTGGTCTTGAAGAGCTCTGCAAAGGTTCAGAAGGATGCGGCTTCAAAGATAGTCAGCGAAATAATGAGCAAGGTGATAGTTCCCACAGAGGATCTTTCCGGATGGAACATTTCCGCCCGTACGGAATAATAAAAAGTGATGATAACGAACACTTAATTTCCCGAAAGGATCGCTCAAAGAATGCCGTCAATTTATGACATATCATTATATTCGGGTATAGCTCTTCTGACATATCTTGCATATCTTCTTATATCAAAGACACGCAAGTGGCAGATCTCAAAGCTTAAATATACCCGTGAGTTTTCTACCTCAGGAGTTTTTGAGGGAGATAATGTTACTCTTATCGAAACTATTTACAACCCCACCTTTCTTCCTCTGTTTTTCGTGGATGTGGAGGCGTTCATACATTCAAAGCTTGTAATGAGCACTTCCGCCGCCCCCGATCAGGCAGATGAAATGCAATATCTTGTAAGCCGTTTCCATCTGATGCCTTTTATGAAGATACGAAGAAGCCATGAGGTACGATGCAAGGCAAGGGGTTACTACTACATCAATACAGTAAGTATATTCAGCTTCAAAAAGGAATACATACTCGATGCTCCCGCAGAGCTTTTCGTTTATCCGAAGCTGGGTGATTTTTCTACGATGCCGCGCCCTCAGAACAACCTTCAGGGCGATGCGATCTCCGCAAGAAGACTTCTGACAGACCCGTTTTCCATAGCGGGCATCAGGGATTATCAGAGCGGTGACCCATTCAATATTATCAATTTCAAGGCTACCGCAAAAACGGGATTCGGTCATATTAAGGTAAATCAGCGTGATTTCTCTTCTTCACGTATATTTATGATCTACATAAATTTCCAGACCGATATCAACGCATTCATGAGCTCGGAAAAGTATGAAAGACTGATGGAAAAGGCTCTTTCCAACGCCGCAACAATAATTCAAAGAGCGCTTGAATCGGGATATCATGTAGGATTTTCCGTAAACTGCTATATGGTCAACGGAGATTATTATCTGCGTTTCCCCATTACAGCCGGAAGTTATACATTTGAGGAAATGCTGAAAGCGATGGCAAAGATACGTTCAAGAGTGGGAATAGGATTTCTTTCTCTCACTGATTTTGATATTGCCGAAGGACTACGCGATGCAGAGATACTACTCTTTACAACATACGTTGATGAGATAATCGACGAACAGACCATGAAATTGGAGCAAAACGGAAATGCCGTAAGCGTGATACTGCTTGAAGACGAAGGGGAGGATGATTCGGATGGGCAATAAAAACTATGAAGAAAAAGAGCCTAAGATCACCTTCAAGGAAAAAATGCAAGACAAGAATTACAGACTCTTTGTCATTCTGTTTGTATTGGCTCTTATATTTAGTGCAATATCCTTCAAGCTTGACGGCTATCCGAAGCAGGCGGTTGTAATTCTCGTCACGTTTCTGTATTGGTTCTCATTCCGATTTCTCAAAAAATACAACAATTCCAGAGGAAAGTTTTACATACGTGATTTTTTCCGCGGAATAGGACGCTATATACGCTCGACCTACGAAAAGCTTAAGGAGAGAGCAATAGAGCTTCTGGGACTAAAGCCCCGCTCCGCTTTTATAAGAGGTAAGGATGAAAAGGATATCGTAATAGACCGCGCTCAGGGATTTTTTGATAAGCTGATGAACATGAGAAACCGTCCGAAATGGAAGGATATGCAGACGAACGCTCAGAAGGTGCGTTTTATATATCAGAAGTTTCTTGTAAAAATATCCAAAAAAGGATATAAGCTTATGGCCTCGGACACTCATAACGATGTGCGTATTCAGGCGGTCAAGTTTTCAAAGCGCACAGAAAAGGAGCTGGAGCCTCTTTTTGTAAGCTATGAAAATGCACGTTATACACGTGTTCCCGATATCGACGATAAAACGGTCGATGAAATAAAAAAGGTATAAGACAAAACTCGGCCCGGGTAGTTAACAACTTGCCCAAAGCCGAGTTTTTTAATTACACTATTTTATGTACGATGTAAGCTCTTCGAAGGTAAACTCAGCGCTGTGATCGCTCCATAATGAATCTGCAGGTATCATAAGATAGTCGTACGAAACTCTTCCCTCTTTATCCGGAATAGGATCGCACCATGTGGCATCCATATAATACCATACACCGTCGAGACGAGCCAATGTCCAAATATGATCCTCGCCCTCGGATGAACCATTATTGTATGCAACACCCGAGCTGCCGACACATGTAATTCCCGCTTTCTTCAAAAGAAGATTGAATGCCGATGTATAACCGCTGCAAACCGCTCTCCCGTCTATCAGACAAGCATATGCATCGGAAGAAGCCGCCGAATCACCGTTGTCTCTTGCTTCCGTATCGTATTTACAATTCAACACCAAGTATTCGAGAATAGCTTTTGCAGTCGCTTTTTCATCTGCATCATTGGGAAGTTCCTCCCAGATACGGTCATATATCTCTTCTGCTTTTTTCTCAGCCTCAGAGCTTCTCGAAAGGACATCTATTCCGGAAGAATTTTCAAGTCTCAAAAGCATAGTGAGGCTTTGGGAATAACCGGATGCATTTATCTTAATGCTGTTATATCCCTTCATGATACCGCTGTATAGGGAAAGAATGAAATTGAATCTTCCGGTTATCTTTCCCATATTATCTTTTACGTTTTCCCATGCATTGTTTCCCTTTGAAGATATAATTATCTCACCGTCATCATCGTTTATAAGTGCGGTATATGCGGACATAACATCACTGTCGGAAAACACATCACCGAAATCTGTTTTCGGATCCGCAAATGTCTTATAAGAGAGATCATTTACATCCTGAATATATTTCATTGTTCTGTATATTACAGCAGACAATTCGCAGCGCTTCAATCCTCGGTCGCCGCTGAAAAGCTTTTTTCCGTCAGAACCGGGCTCACCCAGAAAAATCCCCATGTAATTCAAGATAGTGGCATTCTTATCGTCCGTATCTGAAAAAGGATCAAGACCTATCATATCCGACGTATATTCAAGCTTAAGAGCCCTGACGATGATATCGGCAGCCTCATATCGTGTTATCGCTTCACCTATCGTAGCGATGAAACCGTCAAATATTATACCGTCTTTTTTTGCCGTTTCGGCGAAGAGAGAATACCACGGGCCGTTTTCCGGAATGGTAAGCATACTGTAGCCTGCGGCACCCATAACAAGCTTTAAAGCCTCGGCTTTTGTAGCATAATTCTGAGGAAGAAAAGTACCGTCGGGATATCCGCCGATAATCTTCTTGTTGTACATCACACGTACATCGTTATAAAACCAATCAGTACTGTTCACATCGGAAAGAGGTAAACCGTCATCTGCAAAAGCAACGGAAAATAAAGAGAATATAACAACAACTGCGATTATTCCCGAAGCATACTTCAAAAAAAGCTTATTCATACAAATACTCCTTATGCAGAATTTCAAACAAACCGTTTGATCAGATTCTATTATTCATTGTGGGTGTTGTAGAAAAATACGCCTCTGCCCCATCCTGTTTTATTTCCTGCCTTGATCCACTTTATGTAGCCTCTCTGCATGGAAAGCTCATTGGGAAGGTCATCGGGATTGCCGTTGTACTTCTTATAGAAGAATCTCCACAATTCATCGTAATTATCGTAGTAACCCATATCGAATATATCGAAATCATCCATGAAGCTTATTATATTGGACTTGGGTGAAAGTATCTCTCTGTTGTGAGGGAAAAGAAGCCATGAAGAGCAATGGAATACCGTTCTCTTACCTTGGAAGCTGTCCTTGAAGAATTCGGCAGCCCTTTTATATGCATCCTCGCACAGATCGTGTGTCAGATGGCCGCTTGAAGGAATATGGATATTAATTACGGTATCGCCCTCATGGATGACGTTTCCGTCCTTTTCGTACTCCTTATTGAAGCTGATAAGCTCGAACTGCAGTCTTCCGAGAGCAAATCTTGTCATATTGAAGAATCCTATGAACCAGCCCGCAACAAAGGAGCCCCATATACCGTAAAGCTTATAGCACTCTATAAGCTTCCACTTGAGATCGGCAACGGAATCGAACCAGATCTTTTCATCGATACCCTTTTCGGCATATCTTTCCTTCAGTCTTCTTGCAAGGCAGACAAACAGGAGAAGCTGAGCCGTATAATCCTCTGCGCCCTTTTCTTTTGCTTCCTCGGATATTTCTCTGAGCCCCGCTCTCAGATCGGCGGGCTCATCGGCATCATATTTATCGACATAGAGAGAAAGCTTGCTTTCGCCTGCGGTAAGCTTGTCGAAGCATTCGAGCAAGGCTTCCTTTGCTCCCTCGGGATACTCAAAGGTATCACAGATATATTTTACGTGTTCTCTGTAAATTAAAGTATTCATTGAAGTGTTGTTGCGTGCTCCTTTAAATATTTGAACCAAAGGTCATAGCTTTTCTGATTGTGATGAACCTCGGCATCGCTTGCAAGATCGTCTCTGAAGTGTCCCTTTTCGTTTTTGAGGACCTCCGCAGTATTAAGGAAATATACACCCTTAAATTCCGCAAGTCCGCAAAGAAGAAGATTGCATCTGTTTATTCTCTCGTTTTTAAGATATTTCATCTTGTTGTTGTGAGATTCCGTTACGGGTGTAACGGATTGGATGATTATCTCGGAATCGGGAGAAGCGTTCTTTATCTGATCTATAAATTTTCCGAAGTAGTAGAGGAAATTTTTTTCCTTGAACGATGATAATCCTATTCCGTTCATGCCGAGAGTTATGACTATTCTTTCGGGCTTGTGCTTTGCTATACCTTCGCTTATAAGCCCTTCCGTACCGTCGGGAAGTGTTACCTTCTTCTCTATGGCATCGTAATAAGTAAGCGAACCGAAGCCGTATACCATATCATTAGGATGCTTTTTGAATGTCCTGAGCCCCAAGGTTGTGGAGTCGCCTATATAGACCGTGGCATCTTTGTAATCGTCACCTGCGGATTCCGTTTCTCTGAGAAGAGTACCGGGATAAAGTCCCTCCATGGAGAATTTTGATATATCCGAAGATACCGTTCCCGATGAATAAAGGCTGTCGGTAAAGGTGATTATATCGTCGTTGCTCTTGAAATCGGGAGCTTTCCATTGTTTATCCGAGGTGTCGGGAGGAGTCTCGGTTTTGGGAGGCTCTTCTGTCTTCGGCGGTACTTCCGTTTTGGGAGGCTCTTCCGTTTTGGGAGGCTCTTCCGTCTTCGGAGGCTCCGAAGTTACGGGAGGAGTTTTCGTTTCGGGAGGCTGCTCCGAAGACTTAGGGGTATCGGTTCCCGTTGCAGGTAATGTAACGGGAGCGGTATCGACGTTTCCCGTCTGTTCCAACGTATGATCGGGCTTGCCTTCTGTCGATAAAGGAAGCTCTTCTCTGTTGTTTATTATGTTTATCATTATTACGAGCAAGGAGATCATAAGAACGAAAAAGACAACTACCGCAATATATGTTATCTGCTGTCTCTTTCTCTTTCTTGCCGCTCTTCTGTTTTGTGCCATTTACAATAAAAAAATATCCCTTCGAAAATTCCCATAATATTCACGGGTAAAAAAGCAATTGCTCTTTGTAATATAATACACCATTTTGAACACATTGTCAAGTGGTCATATAATAAAACGGCGGCAAGAGATAATGCTCCGCCGCCTCAATATATTCAGTTAATGAAAACTTAAAATGCAGATAATAAAACTTTAAGTATCATTCCCAGCCGATCACCGCTGCTTCTTCGATATCGGTCTTATCGGTTTCGAAAAATACCGTATAAAGCTGATCCCGTTTTGTACCCATATGCTTTGGTGAGAAAAAGAGAGTGATCTTGCTTTCTTCTACGATCATCTTGTTTACAACCGGCATTTTCTCAGAGTCACCCATAAGATTTATTATGACGAGAGTATTCTTGCCGAACCATTCGTCGGTATACTTGTCAGTCCATTCATCGAAGGAAGGAACATCTGCATTTTTTCTGTCTGTAACGAATGCACCTTTTGATCTTACATCTTCCGTATAAGCATTAAGCTCGGTCAAGCTTGTGATAACAGTCTTTGCGGGATAAGTATAATAATCGGAAAGCTTATCGGTATAGACCGCCGTGTCGGTAAACCAGTGTGCATAGGTGCCTTCATCATGATCTGTCATCTTGACCTTTCTGAAGTATTCGAAGGCGTATTTTTCAAATTCGGACGGATCGGTATATCCCTTTTCCAAGGCTTCACTCAGTGTCATTTCTCTGCCGTCATACATTACCGCAATCACATATTCGCTTTTCACGGATGTGAAATAGTATTCGAACATTTCGTTCTCATAGAATTTCTCCACGCCTTCGGCAGTCGGGATATCATCAGTTACGCTTCTGTCAACAATATTTACAATGCAGTCACTCTGAGTCGCTTTCATATCGGTTGTCGGAAAAACAAATCCCACGGCACCCGAGCCGAACAAAAGATCGACCGTAGGTATTTCGGCCGGTGTGAATCTGAACGCAGACATATGCATTGTATCTCCCTCCATGCCGCCCTGCATGGTGATAAGTTCATACCATGCATTGCCGTCCTTTTCCGATACCTCAAAGGGATCCGAATTTGAGGGGATGTAAAAGATCGATTCAAGAAGATCACTGTCAAAATCAGCGGTGTTTTTTTCCAGCTCTCGTACCGCTTCCTCGCCGTAAATGAATGCATCGGCTGTGGAAAGTGCTGCCAGACGGTAAAGGATGATGGTATATATATCACGGCATACGTGTTTAAAATTCTTGTTAAGTCCTTCCTTTCCCAAGGGGAACATGGTTACAGTACCGTTGGGCAGGTCTCTTCCGATGAGCATTCTGCTGTGCTCATAGCAATACTCCTCGCACTGCGGAAGCACGTATTCATCATATTCGAAGTATATCCTTGCCGAATCCTCGACTATAAATTTTACCTCATCCAGGGTAAGCGATCTTTTTTCACCGCTTTCCTTGATATCTTTCCAATAATTTTCGAGAAACTCTTCGGATATTACCGTTATCCTTTTACCCGATTCGGATATTTCCGACATTTCCGAAAATTTCTTTTCCATCTCGTTTTGGTAAGCCGCATGATCGTAGCCATGGTGCTCGTTTTTAAGCTTCTCAAGGTCTTTTGTCATATTTACGGCTATCGAATCAATATTGTATTTTTTCGTTAGCCCGCTGTCCGAGGAAACGATATACATTCCCGTGGACAGTATTACAGCGGAAATGAGGATGAGAGATAATACCGCCGCAAAAAATCTGAAATTGTTTTTCATAATAAAATTCCTTTCTTGTTTTTTCGATCCGCTATTTTGATCGTGCCTAAAGTATACACCGTATTTATTATCATATCATATCCGACTTATTTCCGAGTTGTAAAATGAATAAATATTTTTGTTCCCAAGCCCCGCTCCGATTCGAAGATCATTTCGGCATTGTGGGTGTTTACTATCTGCTTGCAAAGGGCAAGACCGAGACCCGCACCGCCATCGGCACGGGAGCGTGATTTATCCGTACGGTAAAAGGGCTCCGTTATATGAAGAAGCTGTTCTTCGGTCATACCCTTTCCGTTATCCTCCACAACAATCGTATCGTCAAAGCATGAAAGCTTTACTTTACCACCCTTTTCACAAGCCTTTACTGCATTTTCCGTAAGGTTATATATCAGCATTGAAAGAAGAGTTTTATTTCCCCGTACAACGGTGGGAAAAGCTTTGCAGGAGATAGTTACATGTGCGTTTTCCGCCTTAATTTCAAGTTTTTCTGCGGTATCGTAAAGTAATTCCGAAATATCCACCTCCGACATTTCTATTTCATTTCCGCGTATAAATGCACCGTCAAGGAGTATTTCCGATATTTTTTGCAGCCGTTCGGCTTCGGACATGATATATTTTACGGCGATCATTCTCCGTTCCTCGGTGATATTTGCTTTTTCTATATATTCGGCATAACCGTGTATGCTTGTAAGCGGCGTCCGAAGCTCATGCGCCATATTATCTACGAGCATCTGCTTTCTTTCGGCTTCACGCTCCAATGATGCCATCTGCTCATTGATTTTTGCCAGCATGGAATTGAAGCTTCCCGCAAGAAGAGAAAATTCATCGTTTCCCTTTTCCTCGACAGTTACTGAAAAATCTCCCGAGCTTATAAGCTCGGTTGCGCATCGAAGCTTATCCAACGGCTCCGACAGCTTTTTCAAAATGAAATAGAGACAGACTGCAAGAAGCATCGAAACGGCGGATGCGGTCAGTACATATATCATTGTAAGGGAGCGGAATTCCGAATCGAGGTGCTCCACATTTTTTGCAAAAATAAGATCGTATTTACCATCGCATATTTCGGAAGATATAAGGATATGACGCTTACCGTCAAGCTGTGTGTGAAGCAATGTGTTTTCGGAAATACTGTATTCATCTCTGAAATTTGAATATACCGCTTCTCCGTTTTCCTCAAAGGCAAGATAAACATCTCTTACGCGGTAATAAATGCCGTAAGACTGCATCAGAAGAAATGCATCGGTCGCATTTTCGGCGGCTTTAATATCGGCGTAGTCCCGTTCAAAGGACATGGCAATATAATACTGCTCTGCCGAAACGGCATTCTCTGCGGCGGATACATTTTTTCGGTATGTGTACATTGCAAGAGAGATTATACCCATATTAAGGCAAATAAGAAAAAGAACAAGAGTGAATAAATACGTTTTCTGCCAGAATCTCATTTTCATATTTCTAACTATTCCTTTCCGGCGAACTCGTCTGAAAATTAAATTTCAGACCTCTAACCTATACCCCGTTTTGTATACTGTTTTTATTCTGTCTGAAATACCGAGCTTTTGGCGAAGTCTCTGAATGTGAACATCAACGGTACGTGTGTCGCCTTCATAATCAAATTCCCACACAAGATCGAGAAGCCTTTCACGTGAAAGAGCAAGATTCCGATTGTTTACAAGAACCTCAAGAAGATCGAACTCTCTCGGCTTGAGCAATATCTCATTTCCTTTTTTAAAGACTCTTCTGTTATCGAATTCTATACGTATATCATCAAATTCGAAAAATCCCGTATCTTTCTTCGTTCTTCGCAAGACCGCCTTGACTCGTTCGGTAAGCTCTAAAATATCAAAGGGTTTTGTAATATAATCGTCAGCTCCGAGACGCAAGCCTTTTATTTTATCCTGAGGTGACGAACGTGCCGTAACAAAGATCACGGGAGTTCCCTTTATATATTCCATTATCTCAAAGCCCGATATTTCGGGAAGCATCACATCGAGGATAATAAGGTCGTACTTTTGCTTGCATGCCTCTTCCACCCCCTTATTTCCGTCAAAGACCTGAGTACATTCGTATCCCATGAGCTCAAGATTGAATCTCACAAGATCGTTTATCGGCTTTTCATCCTCAACGATAAGTATTTTTACCATGTCTTCGTCTCCGTTTTCCGTAAAAAATTCCCGTTCTGTAATTATTATATCACTTATTTATTTCCAAATTGTAACCGAAAGCAAAAACACCCGAAGAAACGAAAAAATATCGTCTTTTCGGATGTTTTTCTCTTTAAAACATTTTATTTTTGTTTCTGGTTCTTGTCCTTTTCGGGATCACATACATCAAGAACGAACCAGAAGCAGCTTCCCTTTCCCAGCTCGCTCTCAACACCGTATTCGCATCCGTGGAGCTCAAGGACCTTCTTTACGATGGAAAGGCCGAGTCCGGAGCCGACGCTGGCACGCTTATGGGTGTTGTCCGCTTTATAGTATCTGTCCCATATCAGCGGAAGTTTTTCGGGAGCTATACCGACACCGTTGTCTATGACCTCAAGCTTTACCTTCCTGCCGTTCTTTATCACCTTCTGATTTACCACAACGAGCTTATCATCACCGCAGTAATTAATGGCATTATTGACAAGATTATAGACCACCTGAGACATCTTTGTATCATCGGCGTTGACATATACCTCTTCATCGAAATTGAATTTGATCTGATAACCGCCGTTTTCAACGAGCTTATCATATCTGTAAAGGATCGATTCAACAAGGTCGGTGAGAGAGAGCACTTCCTTTTCCGCCTCGGACATACCGCTTTCAAGCTTGGATATATCAAGCATATCGGTAACGAGTCTGTTAAGACGGTTAGTCTCGTCAATTATTATCTGAAGATTTTCTGCGGTATTTTCACCGGGAATATCCCTCATAACCTCGCTGTAGCCCGAAATAAGTGTAAGAGGAGTACGCAGGTCGTGAGATACATTGGAGATCAATTCCTTTCTCAGAGATTCTACCTTTGATATCTCATCAGCCGCATAATCAAGAGTCTGTGCAAGCTCGGAGATCTCTTTATAAAGTATCTCCTTGGAGGGCATGGTGAATTTTCCGTCGGGAAGATTTTTTGCCTCGCTGTTTAAAACTATTATAGGCTTTGATATCTTCTTTGATATTACCACAGACATTACAACAGCGGCAAAAACGAGAAGCACTATAATAATACCGAGCTGTACATTAAGTGTTCTCTTTATGGCATCAACGGGAGATATGATGCTTGCTGTTATAACAAAGCACTTTTCTCCCGAGGCTCTGTTCTGCACCGAGCAATATATGAGACTCTGTATCTCGGCATACTTTCTGTATGCACCCACAAGCTGCGGATTATGTACATCGGGATATCTGTAATCGGAAGCACCTGCAAAACCGTTTCCGGAAAACTTACCTGAGGTATCCGGTAATGATCTGCCCGCCTCCGCGTTATAATTCTCCGGAGTAATATCGTCATCGGGGCTGTCATATGAGAAGTCGCCCAGCTTATACGTTCTTAAGAAATGCCCGCCGTTCAGCACGGTATGAGAATAAAGATCAGATACGAAATCCTTATCCATCAGCTTGATAAATGGAAATGAATCGGTCTTTGACTCAAGTATCTTGTTCAACGAGGAATCGTATACAACAACGCATATATCCTCATAGGCGGCACTGCTTTCAAGGTATTCGGGAAGGTCCGCTATTTCCACATGGCGTATGGTCTGTGAAAACTTCTTTATTTCTTCCGTTTTAACCGCCTTATAAAACTCATCGAGAAGAAGTATCTGAAAAACCCACAAAAAGAATATTATTGCAAAAACAAAGACGAGAAAATAAGCTATCAAACGCAGTTTTATTCCCATCATTGATTTGGGCATACCCGGACGCCATTCCGAGGAATCGTTTTCGCAATTGCGTCTGAAGCTTCCCGATCTTACCTCCGATGTACCTTCAGTATTATCCTTCAAAACGGTATCCTACTCCGCGGAGTGTAACAATATATTTGCTGCACGGACCGAGGCTCTTTCTGAGCAATTTAATATGAGTGTCGAGAGTTCTGTCATCGCCGTAGAAATCATATCCCCAAACATCGGAGATAAGCTTTTCTCTTGTGAGAGCGATGTTTCTGTTTCTTACCATGTAGAAGAGGAGCTCATATTCCTTGGGGGACATATCCACTCTCTCTCCTTCGATATATACTATTCTTGCAGTAAAGTCTATTGTAAGACCCTCTGCATTGAATACCTGCTTTTCTTCCATCTTTGATTTGTTTATGCGGTTGCAGATGGCGTTTATACGCATCATAAGCTCCTTGGGAGAAAAAGGCTTCATAACATAATCATCTATACCCAATTCAAAGCCGTGTATCTTGTCATATTCCTCACCTCTCGCAGAGAGCATGATTATCGGAACATTGGATTTTTTACGTATCTCGCGGCAAGCGGAAAAGCCGTCAAGCTCGGGCATCATTATATCCATTATGACTATGTCGTATTCTTTTTTTCTGCACATGAGGACGGCTTCCATACCGTCGGAGGCTTCTTCTACCTCGTTGCCTTCAAATTCGGCATACTTCTTGATGATTCCGCGTATCTTCGTTTCATCATCAACAACGAGTATTCTGAGTTTCTTTTCTGTATCCATAGTATTTACCTGCCTTTCATTTTCTGTACGCCTTGTATGTTTACATATTACCACTGCATACGGTTAGATTATAACCGCTCAAGGTGATAAAATTGTGAACTTGCAAAGGAATATTGTTTAAGAGACTAAGTATTTTGATACCAAAAGTGAAGCCGACAGAATCATCCCGCTTCACTTTTGTATCACTTTTTGCATCAAAGAACAGTCCGGGAAATAGTTCGGTTTTTTTCAGCCACTGTCAATCGAATATCTTGAACATATCTATCGTGGTAAGATCGGAAGAGCAC
>SVTV01000053.1 GCA_015063605.1 Oscillospiraceae bacterium | reverse complement strand
ACGGCAATTCGGGAATTTGTGTGCAGGATACAAGGGATAAGAGCATAATCGCTAACATGATTAAACTCAAAAGAGCTTTTTTCATTGCGAAAAGTTCCTTTCTGTAAATCATTTACATATTTGCAGACTTTCACGGCGAGTCTGCTCCACCGTTATTTTATGTGCACAGCGTTCGATGGAAAAATTCCAAACGCAAAAACGATTTTCACGAGCCGTGCTTACGAAAAACACCGGCTCTGTTGCCACGTACATCGGACTCACCTTACCTTTCAAACTTCATGATAATTCTGTACTCATCAAAAGAAATTCAATTTCGGATAAAACCAAAACTTTCCTTTCTTCATTTTCAGTATACCATACAAGAAAAATGTTGTCAATAATTTTTATCAAAAAAAATATTTTTCTTCGCATTTTTTATTAAATTTGCTCAAGAATAAGAAAAATCATATTTTAGTCCTAACGAAAAATGCCTTGACCGTTTTAATGGACCAAGGCAAGTTTTTCAATATTATATTTTCGGTTTTTTATTATATATATACGCCTCAGCGGCTCTGAGTCCGTCGATCGCAGCACTGGTGATACCGCCCGCATATCCCGCACCCTCTCCGCACGGATAAAGACCTTTAAGCTCAGATCCTTCATAAGTCAATGCGGTAAGCTCTTTTGTACGGTTCATTCTTACGGGAGAAGAGGTTCTCGTTTCGGGAGCGGTAAGGCACGCATCAAGATTCTTGAAGAAAGGATATACCTTCATAAAATGGGATAATCCATCTTTCAGAAGCTTATTCTGCTCGGAGGTAAAAAGCTTTGAAATGTCCGATGGCATAACACCTCTTTCGTATGTGGGTGCGACCTTGCCGAAGCTTATTTTGGGTCTTGTTCCCGAAATATAGCTTCCCACCGTCTGACACGGCGCTTTTCCCTTTCCGAGAATATATGCGTTTCGTTCTATATCGCATTTCAATCTCAATGCTCTTTCGGGATCGCCGCCGTGATCGGAGGAATTGACCGATACAGCAATAGCGCAATTGGAATTTACGCCGTCACGGGCATGGTAGCTCATACCATTGGTAACGATAGTCTCTCTTTCGCTTTCGGAGGGAACTACCACTCCTCCCGGACACATACAGAAGGAATAAACGCCCTTGTTATCACCTTTTCTGTAAGAAACGTTATACTCAGCCGCAGGAAGCTTATGGGCGCATTTGTGCTCCACAGCCTTTTTGTAAACGGAATATTCCACATCCCTTCTCGGATGCTCTATTCTCATTCCCACGGAAAAATCCTTTGCGGTAACGTTCAATCCAAAATTTTTGAGCATTCTTACTGTATCGTGTGCGGAATGACCGACAGCGAGAAAAACGCCGTCGGAATTAAATTCTCCCTTTGATGTTTTAAGAGAATATGTTCCGTCTTTAAGGCAGGTAATCCCAACAAGCGGGGTATCAAACAATATCTCACCGCCAAGAGAGATTATCTTCTCTCTCATTGCCTTAACGACGCCTCTCAGCTTATCCGTACCCACATGGGGACGGGCAAGGTACATTATCTCCTCGGGAGCTCCGAATTTGACAAATGTCTCCATGACAAAGGAGCACCTGTCATCGGAGATACGTGTCATAAGCTTTCCGTCTGAAAACATTCCGGCTCCGCCTTCTCCGAATTGGACATTCGTTTCGGTATCAAGCTCTCCGCCCTTGAAATAATTCTCGGTTTTTTCAAATCTCTTTTCTCCGCAGCTTCCCCTTTCAATTACTATGGGGCGAAAACCCTTCAAGGCGAGAAGATACGCGCAGAACATACCGCAGGGACCGAAGCCCACAACTACGGGACGGGATATTTTCGATGATATATCCTTTTCCGGTATATCCGAAGGATAATTATTATATGAAAAGACCCCGGCATAACCGGGAGCTTTTTCATTAACATCATCGGCTTCGCATATTACCGTATATACAAACATTACATTGGGTGCCTTTCTGGCATCCACCGATACCCTTGCGATCTTATAGGACGATGGCTTTATTCCCCTTTTTCTCAATTCACGGGGGATAAATTCCCTTTCATCCTCGTAAAAGGGCATCACAATATTGTTTACAGTAAATCTCAAAGCAATAAGACCTCCATTGAATAATCGCCTACAACAAACTTTTCACCGCTTTCGTTCTTGAAGGCGACGGTAAGAGGAACATTATATGTTCCCGACGCGGTATAGCTTGAAAGATCAAGTATTATATTGAGATCCTCCACCTCCGCCATATTGACGGCAACGTAATCACCGCGGATTTTGATATTGAGCTTGGATGTCAATATCGTATGACCTCTTCCCGTTCCCGGAGGCACAACGGTAACCGTTCCGATGTTGAGGGCGTAATTGAGGGTACGTGTGTGAAGATCCACAAGAGAAGCCGCAATATTCACATTTACTATGGAATCCGTAGCTCCGTCTACCCATTCCACACCGTCGGGAAGCTTTACGGAAACGGAATAATTAGTAGTGGTCTCCGTCATAAGCTTTTCATCGATAACAGCAGCAACCAAAAAGCTCACCGCATCGACAGCCTCGGGCTCACCCCTTACACGTATGGTATGAGGATCGATATCAACGGAAAGATTCGAAGAATCAAGATATCCGTATTTTGTCTGAACTATAAGAGGAAGATCCTTGTATTTGTTCACATCGTAGCTTGCCACAACATCGGATACATTGCACTTCACGTAAGGATTCGATACCTCAAACCCGTCCTTATCTATAAGAACTATTTTTCCCGAAGCCTCAAGGCTCTTGGTGACCTCTCCGAGATCGACGCTGAGACGTGCATGATCTATACTATCAAGCTCTGCTGCAGGACCCGAAACGGTAACACTGTCGTAATTGAGCTTCGGTGTCTCGATGATTATATCGGAAGCCTTTTTGTATGTTTCCACTACCTTTACCGGTATGGGCTTTGTGGTGGTCTTATCAACGTAAACAGTTATTCTTTCGGGAAACGATGAGGCGAGAGTTACTCCGTTGGGAAGAGATGCCATAACGGGAAGCTCTATGCTTCCTGCGGAATCTATAACGGAAAGATCCACATATAGATCTATATCGTCTCTGTTCAATCTGTTAAGATCGCTCATTTTTCCGTAAAGCGTTACATCACATGAGACATCATACCCGCTGAGCACGGAAAATCCGTATTCATTTGTCATAATTGCAGTATTGCGCAAGGATACCGCAAGATTGGAAAAATCCTTTTCCGATGTGGGGCTCTCGGCACTCATTGCATAAAACCATATAATAAATGCGCCGAAAAGAGCAAGCAATCTTGACCCCCATGCCTTCAGATCCAATTTCCCGAGCTTTTCGGAAAGCATTGTTTTTTTATCCCCGTTTCCGGGTATGTTATCCGATCTGTTTTCGGAACTCATCGTATCACCTCTTTCTCCTGCACAATTTATTTATCGTTTTCCGAACCGTTTTCTCCGTCGGAAGGAGATTTTTCGTTCTTGCCGAATTTGTGAGAACGTGCGGATCTTTTGTTTTCCTTCATCTCATCCTTTTTTTGCTGAGAGTTGTTCTGACCGTTTCCGTTCATAGCTTCTATTATCATTTTTCTTATCTTCTTGATGGGCTTAAGAGTACTTTCCTCGCCCACAAGAACTGCTGTAAGAGCTTCCTTCAGGCTGAGCTTATCGTAACCGCGCTGAAGCTTTCCGTCAAGAGCCATAGATATCATTCCCGTTTCCTCGCTTACGATAACAACAACAGCATCGCTTACCTCGCTTACGCCTATTCCCGCTCTGTGGCGCGTTCCCAATTCCTTTATTATGTCCTGACTCGTGGACAAGGGAAGGAAGCATCCGCAGGCATAGATCTTGTTGTCACGGATTATCATCGCACCGTCATGAAGAGGGGCTTTATTGAAGAATATATTACCTATAAGGAAGCTGGAGACCTGAGCATCCACTACGACACCCGTTTTTATCTCGTCTCCCAATTTAGTGGAGCGTTCAATGACTATAAGAGCACCCGTTTTCGAAGCTGAAAGCTCCGATGCCGCTAAGGACAACTCCCCTATCATATCGGTAAGAGCGGTATCTGTTTTTGTATCGCTTATGGAAGCGATGCTTTTCATAGAATTCCCGCCCACCTTTTCAAGAATACTTCTTATTTCGGGCTGGAATATTATCATGAGAGCAATTATACCGACCTGAATTATATTCTCGAGAATAAAGTTCAAAGCATACATCTCGAGCCACTCACTCAAAAACATTGCGGTTATGAGAAATACTATACCCGCCGCAAGCTTTCCCGCACGTCTTTCCTTTATAAACCTGAAGAAGTAATAAAGGAGAACGGATACAAGAAGAATATCTATTATATCCATTATACGCATGGAGGAAATTTGATTCCATGCATATGAGAAGAAATCAAAAAGCTGAGTCATATTAAAATTTATCCTTAAAAAAATGCGTTATACGAAAGTATATATGTATACAGATATATTATAACATAATATTCGGTGGATTTAAAGAGTTTTACGTATATTATTTTATATTTTCTCATTATTTTTGTATAATAATACAATTCGTATAATAATACAAAAAACAGAGCCGTATTTTTACAGCTCCGCCCCGAGGAAAAAAGAAAGCAGAGCCGTATTATTTGCGGCCCTGCCCCGTGGTATCAATGATATTTTATTGTTTATCTTACTTTCTTGACAACAACAGCACCTGCCAAGGATATAACTGCCATAACAGCAACTATCGCAATGGGATCTCCCGTGGGAACGGAAGTGGGCTTGTCGGAGGGCTTGTCTTCGGATGCGGGAGCCTTGTAAAGGAGACCGTCCTTGAACTTTGCTTCGTAATCAGCGCCGGACATCTTGGAGACCTTTGCGTCAACGTGGGATATTTCATTGCCGTCAGCGCCCTTAGCGGGATCGCAGTCAACATAGGTTACGTTGAACTCGCCGGAGAATGTGGTCTGCTGTTCAGCACCCATGAAATCCTTGTATGCATCTACCTTTGCATTGGGACCTACATACAAATTGTAGTTACCTGTATAGTTGCCGAGCCAACGCTTGGAAACTACGGGAACATATGCGTTCTGAAGAACTACTGTAAAGTCACCCTTTGTTTCGCCGTAAACAGCTGTGGTGATGGCATTTCCTACTGCCTTTGTCATTGTCTTAACGCCGTCAACCTCTGTTTCAACAGAGTTGTTAAGGATAAGCTTAGCGTTTGTGTTGATTCCGGAGCCCTTGTTGTTGGAGCCGAATATAAGGTAAGCGAAGAGACCGCCGTTGAGAGTAACCACCTGGCAATCGGACTTAGCTTCAACCACTTCACTCATATCACCGAAAAGGATATAGTGAATACCGTTTGTAACTACCTTGGAACCGCATGTGAAGTCATAGCCTCTGAGGAATATACGTCCGTATACGGTGAGAGTCATGAATTCTACCTGGTCGATATCAAGGTTACCGTTCAAAAGGAGCTGATGACCTGCCTTTGCAGCCGGCATATCAAGCTTATAAACGTTATCGCCTTCGCTCTTAACCTTTACAGTACCCTTTGTTTCGGGGAGCTTAACGATGGTAGGACCGGATGCATCTGCAACAGCTTCCAAAAGGGAGTCGCCGAGGAGAATAACAGTACCGCCATCGGGAAGGTTATTCATAGCTGTTACAAGATCCTTATAGGGCTTTGCCTTTGTTCCGTCGCCGCCGTCGGCTGCGGAGCCGTTGATGTAAACTGTCTTTTCAGCCGCACTTGCGGGGAACGCAAAGAGAGCGGCAAGAAGAGATATCGCAAGAATTATTGCCAAAGTCTTTTTCATGGTTTTGTTTCCTTTCAAATAGTTGATACTGTCATTATAAACCAATGTTCATATTTTGTCAACACTTACATCAAAAAAATATAAACAATTATACGATTTTTGCTTTTTTCGCCCATTCAAGGAACATATCGGCAAATAATTCCTTATCCTTTGCCCTGCAAGCGTACTGTATAAGCCAGAAGCCGTCATCCGTTTTCTTTGTTGCCGCAAGATAATAGTAGTCCTTCATATCTGCGGATCTTTCGAAAGTGAAATACATCATTTCCGATTCCTCGTCGCTTTTAACCTCAAATTCACCCGCAACTACTTTCGTATAGTCCTCAAGCGTCTTTACTTTATCATATCCGGCACCCGCAAGCTGATCGAGAGATTCGAAAAGCGTCATAACGATTACCTTTTCGGATTCATAATAACCCGTAAAGGCATCGGGTGGATTCTTCATCTTGAAATCTGTAGTCAGGGTAAGTGTCAGTCCTTCGTAAGTGAACTCATACGGCGTTTCGTATGTGGCTTCGGGTCCGCATGAGCACAGGACCATTGCCAGAGCCATTATCAATATAAGAATTCGTTTCATTACTGTATCTTCCTTTATGTTATTTTATTCGGCAGCTGCAAGCTTGATATGTATTATCTCCTACGGCAATCGAAACCGCCAGAGAGGACATCACACCGCAGTTCGGCGCGCCTGCGGATGTTTGCGCGCTTTTGCCTTCGGCAAAATTGCCGTCCTGCTTTTGACGGCAAAGTGCAAACTCTTGGATGAAACCGGTCTACACCTTACTTCGCGAAATAATGCCTGCAGGCATTATTTCATTAAGCGCGTTATCTTTGTTCGCACCGCAGTTCGGCGCGCCTGCGGATGTTTGCGCGCTTTTGCCTTCGGCAAAATTGCCGTCCTGCTTTTGACGGCAAAGTGCAAACTCTTGGATGAAACCGGTCTACACCTTACTTCGCGAAATAAT
>SVTV01000021.1 GCA_015063605.1 Oscillospiraceae bacterium | reverse complement strand
TGTTTCCATTATATCATATCTCCTTTGTCAAGGTAGTATTGTAAACTTTTCGTTATCGAAAACTTTACAATCTCCACCTTGACAAATATCTACTTTCTTTTTGTCACCCATCATTGACAATTATACACTTCGCGCAAACGGATTTTTCTTCAGTCTCTTGCACTCCGCCGAAAACTGTGATATAATGGTTTTATACATGATAAAACGCTTTGTCCGTAAAAGGACAAGACGGCATATCTCTCTGAAAGGATATTGAGTATATGAAGATCTTTTTCGTTCGTCACGGACACCCCGATTATGCAAATGACTGCTTGACAGAGCTTGGGCGCAGGCAGGCTGCCGCCGCGGCGGAAAGATTGAAGGATTGCGGGATCGGTCAGGTGTTTTCTTCTACCAAGGGAAGAGCAATGCAAACTGCAGAGTATACCGCAAAAGCGCTTGGCTTGAATGTGATACCTTGTGATTTTATGAGAGAAATATCGTGGCAGTCGGTTGACGGAGAACCGATCCCGGCAAACGGACATCCGTGGAATCTTTCCGATATCTTTGCATCGGAGGGTAAGACACTGACCGATAAGGAGTGGTATATAAAAGAGCCTTATTGCAGAAGCAAAGCGGTAAGCTCTGCCGGTATCGTTACGGAAGGCTTGGACGCATGGCTTTCAGAGCTCGGGTATCAAAGAGAGGGCGAATATTATCGAGCGGTTGACGGAGCAGAAAATAAAACGATCGCAATGTTCAGCCACGGCGGTTCATCGTCCGTGGCGTTGTCGCACATTTTGAATATTCCCTTTCCCCAATTTTGCGGTATCGTTCATCCCGATTTTACTTCAATTACCGTAATTGAGTTTTCGGATAAGATCGGAGAGCTTTTTTGTCCCAGAGTGCTCCTTATGAATGATTCACGGCACATAGAGGGACTTGAAAATATAAAAATATATGAAGAATGATTCTTGAAATGAAACAATATAACCGAAAAGACATCAAGGGAGATAGCAATATATGATATTTTTCCATGTGTACAATGACGATTGCTTTACGGGGCTTGAGAAGAACGGGCTTATCAATAAGGACACGGGCTTCAAGATACAGCACTGCTTTGCAGTGCCGAAGCATCGTCTGTTCAATGATTATGCGGCGAAAGGAACGAAGCTGCACAGCCTTATCAAGTCTGAAAATATTCCTTTTTATGTTGATAGAATTGCAGGAGGGATCAATTGGTATCCTTATAAGTTCGATAAGGAACTCATTTGCGAATATTGTGAGATACTCGGTGACAGATTTCTCGGTTTTCAGCTCCATGAGAGCGGATCAAATCTCAGAGTGGATTGGTCGCATGTCCGCAGGATCGGTCAAGGTGACGGACCTTACGATCCCGAGTTGCTCGAAAAGGCGCTTATAAATATTCATAAGACAACGCCGGACGGAAGACATTTGAGCTTGCTTACGCAGGAGAATGTTGATTACTTTGCAAACCGCAAATATGCTGCGTCACACGAGGATTATCTTGCAGAGCTTAGGGAGATCTTCAAGCGTCGTATGGATGACACCGACGGTAACATAATTCCGTGTGACAGCTACTATCTTGCTGCCAAGCTTCAAAATGAGGTAGGTATGCGTACCTTTATGCCCGAGGTGGGCTCTCAGATACCGTTGATGTGCGCGGCGGTAGCTTTGGCGCGCGGTATGGCAAGAGCAGAAGGCAAAGCCTTTGGTACTTACTACGAATGCTGGCGTAAAACTCCCGGCTACGGATACACAATGCCGTGCTTTAATACAGATCCCGTTAACGAATGGTATCTTACTCAGGAGACCCATGAGGATGATTTCACCACTCACGGTCATAACGGCGGATCATCACGTTTGCTTCAGAATCGTATTTATTACTATTCTCTGATGGCGGGAGCGCATTATATGGCAGAGGAGTGGGGATTGAATTGCAGTTATAACGACATGAATACCTTTGAGCTTTCGGAGTACGGTATAGTCAAGAAGAATTTTATCAACAATGCACTGCGCTTTCGCGGAATAGAGGCAAAGATACCCTTTGCTCTTGTGATCCCCAAGCGTTATGCTTGCTATGAGATCAACCGTAAGATACTTGACAGCCCTATCGGAGAGAATCGCGGTGTATATATGGATAGTCCGTTGAATGAGGCGGATGCGGAATACTTCGGTCATATTGAGGATCTCACCAAACTTTTCTTTGCATATTACGAGAGAACAGAGGGCGATAACGAGGATCATGTCATAACCAATACCCGCTTCGGCGATGTGGTGGATATTATTTATGAGGATGCTTCGGACGAAGCACTTGCCCGCTACGATTATTTGATCGATGCATCACCCGACGGTGCATTTGCCGCAGCGAAAGCAGAAGAGGGCTTTAAGATTCTTGAAAGCGGCGATGTGACGGCTCTTGCATCGCGTATACCTGACCTTATAAAGGAAACGATGCCATGTTTCGCAGATGCGCTTCATTGGCTTGTTTCCACCGATGAGAATGGGAAACGCTACTTATCAATCTTCAATAATTCGGGTAACGAGCGTGATATCAAGCGCGGGGATATAATTCACCGCGAGGCAGACCGCACAGTTACGGTAACATTCAAGGACGAGACTGTGCCGGAAAAGCTTGTGGAGGGTGACGTTGCGCCTGTAAGCATTATGCGTATCGACGAAAAAACATATAAGATACTTGTCCCTGCGGCGAGCTTTGCGATCTTTACGTTTTGATTATGGTTTTATTGTCACGCTATAAGCGCAAATAAGTACAGAGCGAACAAAAGCATGCGCTTAACAGAATTGTGCGCAGGAACGCACGATTTTCCGACTGCTGCTGTGAGCAGTGCGAACAAAAGCATATGATTGTATAATTACGGAAGGTAGAGTATGGAACACGTTTTTAAAGGAAAATGGATCACAAACAGAATTTTTGCAAATATTAAGCCGAGAAATGTTTTTCACAGACAGCTTGACAAGCTTCCGCTTGATTGCACCGAGCATCGAAACAGACACATTTTGTTCAGAAGAAGATTTCAAGCTGAGCGTCCCTTTCAAAAAGCTGTCCTTTACGTCTCTGCCGACGATTATTATAAGCTTTATATCAACGGAAGCTTTGCGGGACAAGGACCTGCGCCCTCATACCACTTTAGGTATAATTATAATGAGATAGATATCACATCATATCTTCATGAGGGTGAGAACGTGATTGCACTTCACACATTGTATCAGGGCTTGATAAACCGTGTATGGCAAAGCGGAGATCTGCGTCACGGAATGATCTGCGATCTTGTACTTGACGGCGAAACGGTAATGTTTTCGGACGAAAGCTTTTTAACAGCCTGTCATACGGGATATTGCGAGACGGGTATCTGCGGATACGACACTCAATTTTTGGAGCAGTATGACAGCAGAGCGGAGGAAGTCGGCTTTGATCGAATTGATTTTGACGATTCCCGTTGGGAGCACGCTTCGTTATCATTGTTCGACGATCATGTGCTTACGGCGCAGAAGAGCTATATGCTGGAATTCGAGGATATAGCGCCCAAAAATATAAAGATAAACGAAAACCGCATTTTTTACGATTTCGGTTCAAATTATGTTGGATATCTTTCTTTGACGGCAAAGGGCAGATCGGGTGACAAGATCATCATCCGCTGTGCTCAGGAGCTGAACGATGACGGCTCGCTTCGTTACGGTCTTCGTGCAAATTGCAAATATGAGGAAGAATGGATACTGTCGGAAGGTATATCTGTTCTCGATCAGTTCGATTACAAGGCGTTCCGCTATGCCGAGATCACATTGCCCGAGGGCGTCGAAATATTGACCGCCTCCATGCGGGTAAGGCATTATCCCTTCACATTGAAGGCGAAAATGCGCCGTGAATATGAAAGCGTTCCCGAATTGAAGCGGATATGGGACTTGTGCGTTCACACTCAGAAATACGGCGTGCAAGAGGTTATTCAGGATTGTATGGAGCGTGAAAAAGGCTTTTATCTTGGTGACGGATGCTATACGGCGCTGACAAATATGGTGCTTACGGGCGACGATTCCATGGTGAGAAAGCTTATCGACGATGCTTTCTCTACAAGCTTTATCACGGATACGCTTGTTACATGTATGGATTGCTCATTTATGCAGGAGATAGCGGAATATCCGCTGATCCTTGTGTTGCTTGTGCTTTGGCATTACCGCCTGACAGATGATATTGCGTATTTGAAATCGAATTACGGCAAGGTCACATCACTTCTCGATGCTTACAGAAGGGAATATGAGCATGACGGACTTCTTCGTGATCTTGACAAGTGGTGCGTTGTTGAGTGGCCGAAGAACTTTCAACACGGCTACGATGTTGATATCCGTGAGGGTAAGGTGTGCGAGGAGGCTCACGTTGCGGTCAATGCCTATTATCTTGCCGCAGTCAGAGCCGCAAACGCAATGGCGGAGGCTCTCGGAATAGCTTGCTACCGCAATGAGGATGAGCTTGAGGAAGCATTTTACCGCACATTCTACGATCCCGTGCGATCTCTTTACAGGGACGGTGAGAATACCGATCATGTCAGTCTTGTGGGAAACAGCTTTGTATATGCATTCGGTTTTTTCAGAGATGAAAAAACGAAGGAAAATATTCTTGCCATGCTTGATGAGCACGGTATTGACTCTCTTTCTATGTTCTGCACATTTCCCGTTTTGATGGGACTTGTGAGAGACTCCGACGAAAAGCGGATAACCGATGCCCTTCTTTGCAAGGGAGCATGGCTGCGGATGCTTGACGAGGATGCCACCACCACTTTTGAGGGATGGGGAAAGGATACGAAATGGAACACGTCCCTTTTCCATCTGACCATGAGCTATGGGGGAACGTTTATCGCGGATGCGGATCTGAAAAAATTGTTTAAGTGTTAAAAAATTAATGGAGCTGTCTTGAAGAATATAAAAAAGAAAAAAGAGGTATTGATATGCTCACATATGAAGAAATTACAAAAAGTGAAGCAATAAAGACATATATAATTCGTGCAGACGAATCTTTGGAGGCACTGGGCTATACCGAGCACAGCTTTGCCCATGTGATGCACGTAGCGGAAACAGCCGGTTATATTTTGGAAACATTGGGTTATGATGAGCGCATGGTGGAATTGGCAAAGATCGCCGGTTATCTCCACGACATCGGCAATCTGGTGAATCGAAAGGATCACTCTCAGTCGGGAGCTGTGATGGCTTGGAGCATACTCAACGATATGGGCTGCGATCCCGCTGAGGTTGCGACGATTGTTACCGCTATCGGCAATCATGACGAAGGTACGGGTGTGCCCGTAAATGCGGTCGCCGCCGCCATGATCCTGGCTGACAAGGCTGATGTACGCCGCAGCAGGGTCAGAAATATCGACATGGTAACTTTCGACATTCATGACAGAGTAAATTACTCCGTTAAAAAATCTTCTCTGAAGATCAACGAGGAAAAGACTATTGTAAAGCTTAAACTGAATGTCGACACTAATTTCGGCTCTGTCATGGACTATTTTGAAATATTTATGCAGCGTATGATCCTGTGCCGTAAGGCGGCGGAAAAGCTCGGTATGCAATTCAAGCTGATTATAAACGAGCAGCAATTGATGTAACGCAAAGAAAGGCATGGTTATAAGTCTGAAAATAAATTTTCAGACGTGAAGTTTGTGGCTTGTCCGCAAAAGCAGGCGGACATTTTGCTAACGCAAAAACGCACAAACTTCCGGTTTGATAGAAAGGCATGGTCATAAACATGAAAAGGACAAAGGCGATAATCGTCTGCATCTTTTTGGCATTGATAATTATTACGGCGGTATGCACCGTTGCGGGTGCGGTAAGCTCTTACAATTACGAAACAGATCCCGAAAACGGCATTGATATAATGGAGGGCTTGGGTGCCGTTCTTGTCTTGATGGTGGGAGGCTTTGCCATCCTTTACGAATGCGATCTCTTTTACACGGTATACCGCATTTTTGTAAAGCCCAAGGGTGTCATCGGAACGGTTTTGAACATTCTTGCCGATCTGAGTCTGCTGCTCGTGTTTTTCAACGGCTTTTATAAGGATATTTTTGAAGAGGATGTAATAGCACCGCTTATCGTTTTTTTGATATATATCGTTCTTAGGCTCGTTTGCTTTACGATCCCGGAAAGAGAACGTTAGATCAAAAAATATATATTTAGGAGAAAGAATAAATGTACAGGATCGGATTGTCAAGCTGCGGCTTCTATCTTACAGACGAAAACTTTCAAAAGCTTAATAACAGCGGTATAGATGCGATTGAGCTGTCTATGTCATTAAAGGAATATGAGAATACAGATCCGAAGGAGGTCTCGGCGCTTTCAAAGCGGTATAATGTAGAGCTTTGGTCATATCATTTACCCTTTATGCCGTTTGATAAGATCGATATTTCCTCCTTGCACAAAGAGCTTCGTAATAACGCCATGAAGCTTTACACAGAAATGATCGAAAGATATGCAGATATCGGAGTTGATAAATTCATTGTCCATCCAAGCGGTGAGCCTATTGATGCATCAGACCGTGAAGAACGTATGAAGCGCTCTATGGAAATGCTCGACAGCATTGCGGAGCTTGCCGCACGCCACGGAGCTGTTGCGGCTGTTGAAGATCTGCCGAGAACATGTCTCGGAAATAATTCCGATGAAATAGGTAAGCTTATAAGTGCAAACGATAAGCTCAGGGTCTGCTTCGATACGAACCACTTGTTGAACGAAGACAATGTTCGATTCATAGAGAAGCTTGCCGACAAGATCGTAACGCTCCATGTCTCCGATTATGACCGCATTGATGAAAAGCATTGGCTTCCGGGTGAAGGCGTGGTCGATTGGAAAGCTCTGTATTCATCGTTGAAGGCACATGATTACAGCGGTATATGGTTGTATGAGATCGGGCTTAAGTCACCCGACACGTTAAAGCGAAGCAGAGACCTGACTTTCGGCGATTTTGTTCGTAATGCCGATGAGATTTTTAACGGAAAGGCCTTGACACGAATCCCGTAAGACGGATAGGATATTATTCAAGGCAGGTATAAGATATGATAGGAATGTCACTTCCATTTAATAAACTGTTATCCGAAGAGGGTAAAACGATTGTTGAAAAGCTATTGCCGAAATTATGGGATCACGGTGTCCGCAGTATCGAATTGCGGACGGTGACACATTCAAGCGATCCGAAGGATGTATTGAAGATAGCGAAGCTTTTGTGGGAAAGAGGTTTTGAGATCACGATTCACGGAAAGTGCCGAAGTGCGGAAAGTGCCGTTGAGGATGTGTTTTCGCCCTTGTCCCTTGTACTTGACGGTATGCGTCAGCGTGAGCTTGTCGTGACCGTTCATCCCGTTGACGGCGATAACCGTTCAATGGTCACAGCCTTGTCCGACCATATTACTTCAAATAAATATCCCGTCCGTATCGCATTGGAAAATAACAGAAAAATGCCGGACGGAACGGACGGTGACAGCGTAAAGCTCGTTCTCGATACGGTAAAAAAGGCAGACCGTGAAAATGTGGGCATATGCTTCGATATGGGTCATTGGGCGTGGTATACGCAAAAGTTTACCGAAGATCCCAACAAGATGCCGCCGAGGGAATTTTTATCCCGAACGGTGCATACCCATATACATGCCTGCTCGGAGGGTGTTACCCATTTTCCTCTTGATATGTGGCGTGCTCCCTTTTCTCTTTACATAATGGCATTGGGATTCAAATATACGGGAGTATATAATATAGAACTTGAGCCCGAAAGGTTCGCCCATCGTTGGAGCGCCGAGGAAGGGTATCTTACATCTGCAGAGAATATGAAAGCTCATTATCCTTCACGGGCGGAATATTACGATGAGCTTCGTGAAAGCTACGATGATGATTTTAACCGCTCTCTTGAAGTGCTTTCCAAGAAAAAAGGCTGTTACGGTGCTTTGATATCGCCTTCATCATATGTCTTTTCCACCGACGGATATAAATGGGGAATGGATATCTCCTTTTTGGTTATCTACCGCCTCGCCCAAGCTCCTCACAGAGTACGGGAATATCTCGGCGGCCTCAATTGTATTTTTATCACCCATTCTCACGAGGATCATATGGAGGAACGCACCATACGTGCACTCTGTAATACGGATATAACATGGGTAGTCCCGTCATTTCTGGCGGATGATATGATGCGCTTCGGCGTCAGACGCCACCGTATAATAACTGTGGAGCCCAATGATCGGATCACCGTGGGTCCGTTGAATGTCAGGGTGCTTGAGGGGAAACATTTCCGTCCCGACACAGGGGCGGGGATAGATGCGGTGGGGTATCTCATTTCATCGGATAAGGGACCGTCTCTTGCGTTTCCCGGTGATATCCGTGATTACAGCGTATCGGAGGAAACGAGGCTTGAAGCGGATCATTGCTTCGGTCATGTGTGGCTTACGGATGAGGCACTCGATCCCGATAAGTATATACCGAAGGCGGAGGAGCTTGCGGAATTTTTGCTGAACAATTCAAGGAAAAGCATACTTCTTGCTCATCTTTATTCCGACAGAAGCGATGATAAAAGATGGACGCTGATGCATGCACGCATCGTTCGTGAAAAGATAAATAAGCTTTCACCCGAAACGAGAGTTCATGTGCCTCGGTACGGAGAAATATTTGAGCTTTCGTAAATGAGTTTTTGTAAAAGGAGAAAAGATATGATACTGTCATCAAATATGATAAGATTTCACGATGCATTCGGAATGAAAAATACCTTTGATATTTTTGCATGTGCCGGAATCGGGGGGATGGATTTCAATAACGATGCCGCGGAATATTATTCCGAGGAGCACGGTGAAGAGTTTTACCGTGATCTGGGGGAATATGCAAGAGAAAAGGGGATCAAAATTTGTCAGGCTCATGCCCCGTTTGCATCGAGCTATCCCGAGGAGGAAAAGTCCGCAAAACGATTTGAGGATATTGTGCGGAGCATAAAATATGCTTCATGGCTCGGCGCACCCATGATAGTGGTGCATCCCTGCTGTCATCTCGATTATTCCGCAGAGGGAAATGCGGAAAAGCTCTTTGAATACAATCTCGATTTTTACCGAAGGCTCATTCCTCACGCCCGTGAATACAATATTAAGATCGCAATAGAAAACATAGGTTATGTTTCCGTTACATCAACTCCCGAAAGGCTCGGTAAGCTTTACGATACCTTGAACGATCCCGTATTTACCGTATGCTTTGATGTGGGACATTGTCTTTTGGAGAAGGTGGATCCCGCAGAAGCCATAAGGTATCTCGGTGACAGATTGGTAAACGGATGCACTCACGTTCACGATAATTGCGGTGTAAGTGATGACCACACTCTGCCTTATTACGGCAAGGTGGATTGGGAGAGCGTGATGAAGGCTCTTGCGGATATCGGCTATAATGGAGATCTGAATTATGAAGCCTCGGGCTTTATAAAGGATATCCCCGTATCTCTCCGACCCGACGGATTGGCATATATGGCAAGGATAGGTCACTATCTTATCAGCAGATTCGAATATTACAAGGAAAATAAATAAAAAAAGAGGGCTTACCGCACTGATGTGAGGTAAGCCCGAAGCTTTGCCTTGTATTTTATTTTGTTTCGGGACGGGCACTTGTTCTGCCTTCCGCTTTGATGTCTCCCGCTTTTGTAAGAGCCATTTTCGTAAGGTAAGGACCGACAAGCTCATAGATCAATACTGCGAACAATGTGATGTTGCGTACGATCGCACCATCGGGACCGAGCTCGATTGCCTTGATAGCCATGCCGAGGGCAACGCCCGCCTGGGGAAGCAATGTGATTCCGAGATATTTGATGATATTGGGATCGCATTTTGTCATTCTTGCGCTGATGTTTGCGCCGTAGCACTTTCCGATGGAACGGGCGATTATGTAAACTATACCTGCCAAAACGACAGCCCAATCGGCAAACACAGATAATTCAAGCTCTGCACCGCTTATTACGAAGAAGAGGATAAGCACGGGAGTAGTCCATCTGTCCGCTCTGTCCATAAGCTCCTCGGATACCTCGCAGAAGTTGCAGAATACGGTACCAAGCATCATGCAGGCAAGAAGAGAAGAGAATCCGATATGCATCCCGCCTACCTCAAATCTGATGCAGGATACGGCTACAGTCAGCATAACGAATGTGACCGTAACAGCCATACGCTTGGAGCGGGAATGAAAATACTGCTCGCAAAATGTGAAGAGCAAGCCCATTACAAAGCCCAATACCAATGACAGAACGATCTCAAGGAGAGGCTCGAAAATAATGGAGAGAATGCTGACACCTGTGGAATTCAAGGATCTTGCGATACCGAAGGAAATAGCGAAGACAACAAGACCTACCGCATCGTCGAGTGCAACAACGGGAAGGAGAACGTCGGTAACGGGACCCTTTGCCTTGTACTGCTTAACGACCATCAAGGTCGCCGCAGGAGCGGTTGCCGTCGCTACGGATGCGAGAACGATCGCCGCAGGAAGGGAGAGCGTCTCGGGCATAGCGAAATGAAGTGCTATTAAGGCTATATCCACCACCACGGTGGTTATCAACGCCTGAAAGATGCCGATGATAGTTGCCTGCTTGCCGATCTTCTTGAGCTGTGCCAATCTGAATTCATTACCCATCGAGAATGCGATGAAGCCGAGAGCAAGGTCGGAGATTATACCGAAGCCTTCTATCTGATCCGAGGTGATGCCGATTCCGGGGAGCCCCAACGCACCGAGTGCAAAGGGACCGATAAGAACGCCTGCCACAAGATACGCAGTTACCGCGGGGAGATTAACGAGCTTTGCAAGCCTTGACAAGAGAAGACCTGAGAGCAATGCTATTGATAAGCTTAAAAAAATACTTGCCGTTTGAGTCAAAATAACGCCTTCTTTCAAAATGATCTTGACTACTTGAGTTAATCATTCGTACAGGCGCGCATATCTCCTAATGTCTCAAAAGAATGCTTATGATCGGCTCTTTTCGTCAACCGATATATTATACTACTTATTTTGAAAAAAAGCAATGGTGATTATGACGATATTTTGAAGATATAGATGTGTTAAAATGTATGAAAAGTAACGATTACGACATTTTTCCTTCGTTATTGACGGATGTGGTTATGTATGCTATAATTAACGTGGAAGTTCATAAGAGAATGCGTGAAATGATATATACGATATAAGGTGTAAGAAAGGAGAAATAATATGGATGATCTGAAGCGTCTCGGCGCAGAGTATGTGCAAAGCTTCGAATTTTTGGATTAAGATGAAACGGCATAACACGTAAAATGTTAAAACATGGTACAATTTTCAAAGGATTCGTCGATGTGTCTTGTTTTTGAGGATAAATTATTTTATCTATGGGATTTTTAATAATTGACAATTATATTTTTGCATGATAAAATATTAACAATCCCATCGGGAGAATAAGGATCAAGGAGATTTACCATGAAAATAGAATACATGCACCCTGCGGATCAGTTGGTCATGTTTATGCAGAGAATATATGACAAAGGGCTTACCACCACCTCGGGCGGTAACCTTTCAATAATGGATGATGACGGGAATATATGGATAACTCCCGCAGGCGTAGATAAGGGTACGCTTACGAGAAATGATATTGTTTGTGTCAAGGCTGACGGTACCTGCGTCGGAAATCACAAGCCATCAAGCGAATTTCCCTTCCACAGATCGGTATATGATATGCGCCCCGATATCAAGGCTGTGCTTCATGCACATCCCCCGGCGCTCGTTGCTTTTTCCATCGCAAGGAAAATACCCGATCTCGATCTTATCCATTCCGTAAGAAAGACATGTGCAAATATCTCGATTGCAAAATATGCGGTTCCCGGAAGCTCGGAGCTTGGCGAAAATATCGGAAAGGAATTTGCGAAGGGCATTGATGTTGTCCTTCTCGAAAACCACGGAATCTGCATCGGTGCCAACAATATGTTCACGGCATTTATGATGTTTGAAACTCTCGATTATACCGCAAATCTTGAGATACTTGCAAATAAGACAGGAAAGATCAATACGCTTTCTCCGGAAGCGTTCAATGTCACACAAACGAGACATCATCTTAAATTGGATGATTTTATTCCCCACACACGTTCCTCGGAGGAGCTTGAGGCGAGACGGGAAATGATAAAGCTTATCCACAGAAGCTACCGTCAGGGTCTGTTTACGGCGACTCACGGAACGTATTCCGTAAAGCTGTCCGACGGAAGCTTCATAATCACTCCCTTCGGCAAGGACAGAGCGTATCTTTGTGAGGAGGATCTGGTAAGGATCAAATCCGACATGAAGGAGCAGGGCAAGACTCCCTCACGTGCCGTAAAGGCGCATGCCGCAATTTATGAAGAGAATCCCGATATCAATGCGATCCTTCTTGCACATCCTCCGCACGCAATGGCATTTGCCGTAACGGATGCGGAATTCGATCCGAGAACCATTCCCGAAAGCTATATTTTGCTTCGCGATATAAAGAAGCTCCCGTTTGAAAACATTTACACAGATCCGAAAAGTATCGCCAAAGAGTTTTCCGCAAGCAGTCCCGCTCTCATTTTCAAGAATGACTGCGTTATCGTTACGGGATCATCTCTCCTGCAGGCTTTCGACCGTATGGAGGTCATGGAATCTACAGCGCACTCCATTATCAATGCGAGGAGTATCGGCAATATAGTCCACATTTCCGAAAAGGAAGTCGATGATATCAAGGAAGCCTTCAACCTTGTTGACTGAAAAATATAAACGAACGGTGTGAGCTTTCCGAACGTAAAGATCACAAGCCCGATAGACCGCATTGTCTGTCGGGCTTTTTCGGAACTTCGATGAAAAAAATAATTGCATAGTTCCGAATATAGTTCCGAATATTGTTCTTGACATAGTTCCGATAATGTGTTATACTGTCTGTGTGAAAATATATTCGGAGGTAAGGAGCTGTCTTGTCGGTGCGGGACGGCACCGAGGTCATACTTATGCGAAAAAAGATGAGCACAAAAGAGGCTGCTATCCTTTGGGGGATAAGCGGCAGACAGGTAAGTAAGCTTTGCGGTGAAGGAAAAATAAAAGGAGCGGTAAAAGAAGGCAGGAGCTGGGCGATACCGATGGACGCGCCGAAGCCTGCCGACGGCAGGATCAAGCCCGTATCCGAAATCCGTCGTCCCGGTCTTCCTCTTCCCATCGGGATCTCCGATTACCGTTTGGCATCAACGGAATATTATTACGTTGACAAGACGATGATGATCAAGGAATTCCTTGATGACCGTCCCATGGTGTCGCTCTTTACACGTCCCCGCCGTTTCGGTAAGACCTTGAATATGGATATGCTCCGCACATTCTTTGAAAAAACGGATGAGGATACCTCCGGATACTTTAAGAATAAAAAGATATGGGCGTGCGGAAAAAAATACCGTGATCATCAGGGAAAATATCCCGTTATCTTTTTGAGCTTCAAGGATGTGAAATTCAACACTTGGGAAGAAACATTTGATTCGATCTGTGATATATTTGCAAAGGAAGCATCGCGCCATATTGAATTGAGAACGAGTGAAAGGTGCAATACCTACGAAAAAGCATATTTTGAAAAGCTTCTGTCGGGAAAAGCTAATCTTGTTGAGCTTTCCTCCGCATTGGCAACGCTGTCTCTCATGCTTCACGCACACCATGGCACAGCACCGGTTATAATTATCGATGAGTATGATACGCCAATTCAGCAGGGACATCTGAAGGGCTTTTACGATGAGGTCGTTGGTTTTATGCGCAACCTGTTTTCGGGAGGCTTGAAGGATAACAGACATCTTACCTTCGGATTTCTGACAGGTATTCTCCGAGTGGCTAAGGAGAGCATTTTCAGCGGGCTCAATAATCTTGCGGCAAATTCCGTTCTCGATACAAAGTACAGTGAACACTTCGGATTTACCTCGGAAGAGATAAAAGAGATGACGCTGTACTACAATGCAGAGGATAAATATGGTGAGATATGCGAATGGTATGACGGTTATAAATTCGGAAATACCGAGATATTCAATCCGTGGTCGGTCTTGAACTATTTTCGCAATAATTGTAAGCCCATGGCTTATTGGCAGTCAACGGGCAGTAATGATATTATCGGCGAGATACTTGCCGAAGCAGATGAAACGGTCTACGAAAAGCTCAATGCTCTTATGCAGGGAGGGTCCTTCCTTACCTATATTGATACGGGAGTGATCTATCCTCAGATAAAGAGCGATCCTTCCTCTGTATACAGCTTCCTGCTTGTAACGGGTTATTTGAAGATGATCAGATCCGATATCACATTCAGCGGCGATCATATGTGTGAAGTGACCTTGCCGAATAAGGAGATATCATTTGTATATAATAAAGACATTCTCCAAAAGCTTGAACCGATCGTTCCGAATTCAACTGCGGTCTTTATCCAAAGGGCGATCTATTCGGGCAATGCCGCTGAGCTTCAGAAATATCTCGGCTTGCTCTTGATGCAGTCTGCAAGTAATTATGACGCCGTCGGTGAAAATTTCTATCACGGACTTGTTCTGGGACTTTGTGCCGCATTGGATAACCGATACTACGTCACATCAAACCGTGAATCGGGTGAAGGACGGTATGATATCTGCCTTTGTCCGAAGGATAAGAATATGCCGGGATTTCTTATAGAGCTCAAGGCATCCAAGCAAAGCTCCGAGGATGAATTGAAGGAGCTTTCCGAAAAAGCACTTGAGCAGATCGAAGACAAAAAATACGAGACCGAATTGACAGCCAAGGGTGTAACGAATATATTCAAATACGGCGTTGCATTCAGCGGTAAAAAAGTTGTGATAAGTGAATAACGGTCGGAATGTAAGTGATCGTTTGTATATCAAAAACAGCAGAGGAAAAAACAATGAGCAGATTACCGAGAATATATGCCGAAAGTACGATAAAAAGAATGCGGAGTAAATTGGAACTTCCCGAAGAGACTGTCGGATTGTTGTATGATTATTTTGAAGCATTTGCAAATTTTTACGAGCTTATGCCGTTGAGAGATGCGTATACGATAATAAACAAATATGATAAAGGCTTGGTGACGAAGGAAGAGTTTATCGCTTTTTCTGAAATTGCACGTCATGAGCATCATTATTATTATATTTTAGGTAAAGAAGAGCAATATATAAAAGAGCCGAAAAGCGAGCCTATTGACCGTGAGATCGTTCATGAAAGCCTTGTCATGTACAACTTTGAATGTTATTATGAAACAGAGGAAAATCAACGTGGAAAGCCGTTATATGTACCTCCGAAGGATGAGCTTCTGAAATACAGCGATGACTTATACATTGAAAAAAACAAGTGTTTTAAGGAATTGAAAAGCTTTTTCAAAAATAGGCTTAAATTTGATAATGAAAGAGCCGATGAGAGTGCATGCGACTGTATATCCTTAATTCGAGTCGGTTCCGATTACATGGACTCTATCTTCAATCTTTTCGGACAGATGGGGATTAGGATGTCAGAAGAACAGGCAGAAGAGTTTATAGAGCTGCTTTTTGAAGCGAATAACAATACACGTCTGCCGTCTAATCGCGGATTTACTCCAAACGAATTATCAATGCTTTACAGAAACTCAAAAACTTTTGATTCCGTGATTTTTGATTCGGATATGAGATCGGCGTTCAACACTGAAGATTATTCGAGAGAGTTTATACAAGGTACTGACGAGAGTAATTTTGCGGAGCTTCTTGACGGTTGGAATTCGGGCTTGGATTCATCGTACTCAAGGACTTTTACAGCGGGAAAAAAGATAGGACGCAATGATCCGTGTCCTTGCGGAAGCGGTAAGAAATACAAAAAGTGCTGCGGAAAATAAAAATCGGTATATCGAAAGGCGGAATATTGTGAAAATTAAAGCGGCGATCTTTGACATGGACGGTACATTGGTGGATTCCCTCGGTGTATGGAATGTGCTTTGGGCGAGAATCGGTAAAAAGTTTAGCGGGAAACCGGACTTCATGCCATCAACGGAGGATGACAAAAGGGTGCGTACCCTTACGTTGAAGGATGCCATGGAGCTGATACATATAAATTACGGATTCGGAAAGAGCGGAAGCGAATTGCTGGAATTTGCAAATGAGCTGATCTCCGATTTTTACAGAAACGATGTTACGCTTAAGAAGGGTGCATATGAATTTTTAGAGCATTGCAAAGAAACCGGCGTAAAAATGTGCATTGCTTCCGCAACCGCAACAGATCTTATAAAAATGGCAATGGAGCATTGCGGTCTTGAAAAATACTTTTCCAAGGTCTTTTCCTGCGGAGAGATAGGAAGGGGCAAGGATTTTCCCGATGTATTCTTAATGGCGGCGGAATATCTGGGAGAGGAGATCTCCGATACATGGGTATTCGAGGATTCTCTCGTTGCCGTGCAGACTGCGGCGAAGGCGGGCTTTCCCACGGTGGGAATATATGATAAGTTCAATTTCGGACAGGATATAATTAAAGAGACGGCAACGGTATATATTGATGCGGATGAAACGCTGATGAAGCTTATAAGCTGATGAAGCTTATAAAAGAATAAAATCAGAGAGGGGTAAAATGGACTATTCGCAGAGGCTGAAATATCATTACAGACCGAAAAAGGGATGGGTTAACGATCCCAACGGACTTGTATATTTTAAAGGATATTACCATGTGTTTTATCAGCATGCGCCAATGTTTGAGGTGCCGTGGAAGCAGCCCATGCATTGGGGACATGCGAGAACGAAGGATTTTCTGAATTGGGAGGAGCTTCCCGTGGCGCTTTACCCCGATAAGGAGTATGACAATAACGGATGTTGGTCGGGAACCGCAATAGTGAAGGATGATACTCTTTTCCTTTTCTACGCTTCGATACATACTCCCGAGGGAAGCGATGAAAGAATACAAACGGTGAGCACGGCTTTTTCAAAGGACGGAATTACCTTTGAAAAGTATGAAAACAATCCCGTGATAGATCATTATCCCGCCGACGGAGGCCCCGATTTCCGTGATCCCGCAGTTTGCTGTATCGACGGAAAATACTACTGCGTTATGGCGACGGGCAATCCCGAAACGAAAACGGGAAGACTGCTCCTTTACGGAAGCGAAGATCTATTCAATTGGAGCTATATCGGTATAATGAGCGAATGGGCGGGATGCCGTTATACGGAATGTCCCTCGTTCATGGCGGCAAAGGATAAATTTCTGCTTACCGCATCGGTATGTCCTCTTGACAAGCGCCACTATTTTTCCGTAATGATGGGTACATTCAAGGATAATATATTTGTGCCCGAATACTCCGCCGAGGTGGATAAGGGCCCCGATCAGTATGCGGGGCAGGTCTTCACGGATCATCTCGGCAGAAGCATACTCATATCATGGGTTCCCGGATGGGCGTATTCGGGATATGCCTCCTCGGATATAGGATGCATGTCCGTTCCCCGTGAGATAAAGCTTGAGAACGGAACCGTCAGGGCTTATCCCGTAGAGGAATTGCAGCATTTGCTGAAGGATGAGGATCCGTCGGTGAATCGTACCGAAAATGGATTTATCATAGAGCGGACGGGAAGAGAGCCTGTGGTATATGAGGGCGGCAACACCGATATTAAGATACTCCGTGACGGTTACATTGTTGAGGTGTTTGTGAACGGGGGAAAAGAGGTATATACGGCGTTGCTGTGAAGCAGCTTTTTTGATCTCCTTGCCGAATGCGCAAGAGGGCAGGGAGGAATTGGAAAGGATCAATTGGTATTAAGAAAAACGCTGTGACTTAAACGGAGAAAGGAACGGTCATAAGAATGAAAAACATAAAGGTCAATTTCAATGAGATCATCGGAAAAATAAAACCCATGCACGGCGTGGGACAGCCTCCCTTTATCGGAATGGATTTTTCCATGTGCGACTATCTGGAAAAAGCCAATATTCCGTATTCAAGGCTTCATGATGTGGGCGGAAGCTTCGGCAGGAACGTATTTGTGGATATCCCAAATATATTCCGTGACTTTTCAGCCGACCCCTCGCTTCCCGAAAGCTACGATTTCGCCTTCACCGATGAATTGATAAAGGCGCTTGTTAACCGCGGTATAGAGCCCGTGTTCAGATTGGGCGTTACCATTGAAAATTACAGAGAAATAAAGCCCTACCGCATAGATCCTCCCGCTGATTACAAAAAGTGGGCTCAGATATGCGAGGGCATAATACGCCACTACACCGAAGGATGGGCGATGGGCTTTGAGTATGATATAAAATATTGGGAAATATGGAACGAGCCGGATAATTACGACATTCCGGAAAAGAATCAGATGTGGACAGGCACCGCCGAGGATTACTACAGATTGTACGAGGTGGCTTCAAAGCATCTGAAGGAAAGATTTCCTCATCTTAAGATCGGCGGATATGCAAGCTGCGGTTTCTATGCCGTCACCCACAGCGAAACGAAATTCGGCGCTTGCTCGTCAAGATATATGTACTTCGTTGATTTTTTCGAGGGATTTCTTGAATATATAAAGGAGAACGATTGTCCTCTTGACTTTTTCTCATGGCACAGCTATTCGGGCGTGGAGGAAAATATAATCAGAGCCGAATTTGCAAGACGCCGTCTTGATGAGTATGGCTACAAGGATACTGAGCATACCTTGAATGAATGGAATTGGCGTCCCGACCTGAAGGGTACGGTAAAGCACGCCGCATTGACAGCCGCCATGATGCTGGGACTGCATGATACCACTCTTGACAGCGCAATGTTTTACGATGCCAGATGCGGTATGGGTGCGTATTCAGGTATGTTTAATTGCCTGACATACGAGCCGTTCCCCGCATATTATTCCTTCGTTGCATTCGGAGAATTATATAAGGCAGGCTCTCAGGTGAGAGTGGAAGGTCTTCCCGAGGGCGTTTACGCCTGCGCCGCAAAGGATGAGGACGGTGTGCTTGTTATTGCCAATACAAACGATTCACCCGTTGAGGCAGGCATCGAGTTTTCGGGTGCCGAGGCCATAAAGGAATGCAGGATAATAGGAGAAAAGGGCTTTGAGGAGTATACTCTCACCGATATTATCCCCGCAAATTCCGTTATCAGCATAAAGTTTGAGATAAAACGGTCGGGTAAATGTAATGGATAATAAGATATTTTCAAAGGGCGGAAGCCTTTCTTGACGGCGCAAAAATGATAAGAGACGACAGAATATAGCCTTTTCCTCGTTTCGCAGAATTTTAATTTAACGGTTATTTAAAGTATAGTTTGAATTTTCAGCAGGATTATTTAAACTATACTTTAAATTTTTATGGGTATTATTTAAAGTATATTTTGAATTATATTGATTTTTTGTTTTGGATATGATATAATAAGCGCGAACAACTGCAGTGCGAACAAAAACACGCGCTTAACAAATTGCGCGCTTATGCGCACAATTTACCGGCTGCAGTTGTAGATAATGATCTTGGGGGTGGGTTTTAATGGCATTGGTCAGCAGGGAAAATATACTGTCAATTATTAATTCATACAATCAATGGTGGCAGACAGGTGTCGTTCCGAAAGGATTTTTAAGGGATTTCAAGCGCTGTGCATACTACGTTTGCCGTAAGGCACTGAAAAGTGATCTGCGCCGTATCGTTGTTATGAGCGGCGCCCGCCGTACGGGAAAAACGACTGTTATCTATCAGACTATCGCAGATCTTTTGAATGAAGGCGTAAAGCCACGAAACATTCTTTTTTTCACCTTTGATCATCCCGTTATCCGTGCTGCGGGAATTGATGCTGTGCTGTCGGTGTATAAGGAATATATTTCAAGTGACGATGAATTTTATCTGTTTGCCGATGAGATACAATTTGATGATGAATGGACTCATTATCTGAAAATGGCTTACGATATGAACCCCGAAATGCGTGCAGTGGCAACGGGATCCGCAAGTGCCGCAGTAGAGGACGGTGTCCGTGAGAGCGGTGCGGGACGTTGGACTGTAATACGTGTTCCCACATTGTCGTTCTATGAATACTGCTGCATAAAGGGATTAGAGATGAATGCCGATTGTGAGGATGTTTTTAAACTGCATACACTTCCAAAGCATGAGCAAACGAGAATTATCATGGGACTTTCCGATCTTCAATCACATCTTATGCGTTATTTACAGCTCGGAGGTTTTCCCGAGCTTGTCAATACCGAGGATATTGCTTACGCACAGGCTTTGATACGGGAAGATATCATGGATCGTGCAATTAAGCATGACTTACCAAAGGTACATGATATTCGCAGTATAGATGAGCTTGAAAAGGTTTTTGTTTACTTATGCTACAACTCTTCAAGCATTATCAACATTGAAGCAATGTGCAAGGAATTCGAAGATGTTTCAAAGCCTACCCTTGAAAAATACATCAGATATCTTGCCGATGCAAATCTTATAAATATAAGCTGTCAGCTCAATATTCAAGGAAAGAAGGTCTTGAAGCGAAAAAACAAGATATATGTTTCCGACAGCGGTATCCGCTGTGCCGTGGTTCTGGATGCGGATATTTATACCAAGCCTGATGAACTGGGATACGCTCTCGAAACTACGGTGTTCAAGCATGTGAGCGACTATTTTACATCGATCAACAGGTTATACGAGGTGGGATATATTCGTGACGGAAACGGTGCGGAGATAGATGTGGCTGTGCAGTACGCCGGACGTCCGATCCAATATATAGAAGCAAAAATGCGCAGTAATTCCACCGTAAAGGATGATAACGGTATTGTTGTTTACGGAATGGAGGATGTACCCGGATACGTTATTACGAAGAATGCTGTTGATTTCGGTTTGAGTGAAAGAAAGGGAACACAGCTCTATCGCATACCGGCTTTTGCGTTCCTTTATCTTATAGGAAAAACTCAGGAGAAAAGTGCTATAGGCGGATAAAAGCAATTTTTACGAGAAATATGATCCTGAATTTCCGATAACATCGGGAAGAGGGAATCACACTTGAATTTCATTATTTTGCAAATTATATCTTGACATGTACTATTAAATAGGGTATAATATAGGCAGATATTGTAATGCGAGGATAAGTAAATGACACGAGTTTTTGTAGAGCTTCCTTTGTTTCAATCAAAGTGGAAGGCATTGGGACTGGATGATAAGGATCTGCGGCGACTTCAGGAAGAGATTCTTTCAGATCCCAAAATCGGTTCCGTTATGCAAGGCACCGGAGGAATAAGAAAAATGCGTTTTGCATTTGAGCATCGTGGGAAGAGTGGCAGCATTCGTGTAATATATATAGATTTTGAAGTATATGAGAAAATATTTCTTATAACTGCATATCCTAAAAATGAAAAGGATAATTTGACTCCTTCGGAAAGAAATGAATTGAAGCAATTGGTTTCGATTCTGGAGCGACAATTAGAAGAAAAATAAGCGAAAGGAGTGATCCGATGGGACTTTTTGATGATATAAAAACAGGTCTTACACAGGCTATAGAATATGAAAAAGGAAATCTTAGAGCAAAAACAACATCTTTAAGTATAGCTCCCGTTGATGTTTTTACTCCGGTAGAAATAAAGGGCATACGAAAGAGTACGGGACTTACGCAAGTATTGTTTGCTAAATACATGGGTGTGTCCGTGAAAACGGTTGAGGCGTGGGAAGCCGGAAGAAATCATCCCGATGGAGCCGCCTGCCGTTTGCTTAGCCTCACTCGTAACGATCCCGCATTTCCGATAACATCAGGTATCATAAGTGTTTGAGATCAAAATCAAAAATACAAAAAGCGGAGGGGTGCCTCCGCTTTTTGAAATTCGGGCTTGCTCTGACGAATGAGTCCGAATCTTTTTATTTAATCCAATACAACGGATTTTTTCTTACCCTTTTTATCCAAGGGATATTCTCTGATACGGATAACGAAGTCAAGATTGATGGCTTCAAGCCTTCCTTCCTTTTCAACAAGTATTGCACCGTCGGTTACTTCCTTTATGATGCCGTCGTATTGGTGGCTGTTGTCAAAGGAATTGATTATACAATCCTTGCCGATAAATCTTTCTGCAAGTTCTTTCATTTCAGTGGTTCCTCTCTGCTTTCTTTTTTCGATGATCTTTCTTACTGTTACTGTTTTTCGTTTGTTACGGAACATTATAAATATAATGACCCATAGCATTATTATCGGTATATATGTTGCCGGATTCAATATATCACCTCAGACTTATATAAGTGGTATTTCCGTCATGCGGAGCTTCGCACAGCCGTAGGGGTAAAGTTCTTTTTTCTCTGTATCACTTAAGGGAATGGTTGATTGAGGAGCTTTTGCGCAAACGGCTTCATAGCCGGGCTCAAGACCCCAAGGGATCTTTTTCATATCCGCCTTCAGAACCACGGGAGGATTCTCCGAGCTGAAGGGAATATCGGATATCTCGCGTCTTTCGACGGTGAAGAATGGAGACGAAAATGCGTAATTCCAATCGGAAGTGGGAATATATTCGTAATCGCAGTACGGATATTTTCTTTCCACGCCGTTTCTTTCGTATTCCATCATTCTCTTATCGTATGAAACGGGAAGAGAGAATACGAGAGAGCCGCATTTTACGCTTTTCAAATTATGAGGACGCATTGTGAGAACGGGCAAAGCTTCGAAGCTTATTTCTATTACCGTCTTCTTTCCTGCGGGAATAGAGAATGTAACGCCCTCGGAAAGGCTTACGGTGTTACCGTTTATACAGATATTTTTTGCAAAAGAGGGTATGCGGACAGAAAGAGCCATATCCTTTTTTGCTTCTGCCGTGTATTTGAATTTATTTTCAAAAGGATAGTTTGTTTCAAGCTCTATTGATACATCCTCTGTGTTAAGTACAGAGGGAACGGGAATTGCGGATACTATCGTGTCACCGTCGTGCATGAAAGCTGAAAGAGCAAATTTCGGCCATGCCTGATTGAAATTTGCGGTGCAACAGCCGTAATTGGGCTCAAGTCCGAAAAGATGGGCATCCACGGCGTTCGTTCCGAAGAGGGGACGGTTGGGCATTCTCATACACGCTATCTGATTGCTCATCTGCACGTATTGATGAGCCCACATATCGTCGCTTATCGTGGCGGGCAGTGCATTGAAGGCGAGAAGCTCCAATCTTTCCGCCCATTTACTGTCACCCGTATGAGCGTACAGCCATTCGTAGGAATACATCTGCTCCGCAACGGCGCAAAGCTCCGTTCCCTGAATGGGAGAAAGACCGGAAAGACATTCGTCTCCCGTGAAAAGTCCCACGGGCGTACCGTTGTATTCGCTTAATACCGTAACGAGCTTTTCGGCAATATCGGTATATTCTTCACCGAGTATATCGCAGGATATAGCCTCATATTTTATCATCATTCCGAGATTAACGATATGTGTATCCCATGTCCACTTGTGAAGAGGAGTTTTCCAAAGCTCTGTTTTTGTGCTGTAGTCGGTGCCTTGAGCCTTAAGGATACGGGCAAGGGATATTATCCATTCCTCATTGTATCTTTCCTTGAGGAATTTTATTGCGGGGAATGCTTCAAACCAGCGGTATTTTCCCCATCTGAAAAGCTTTATCTTTTCGGAAGAGAGTAATTCGTAATAATTCTTCAATACCCTGTAAATAACATTGGGTATTCTTTCATCACCGGAGCATTCGTAATAAACAACCAGTACCTTGGAGATAAGCTGTACCGCCCAGGTGTCGTAAGTAGGTATCGCTTCCTCGGAGCAGGGGCATATCCATCCGTCGGGTCTCTGATAAGAGATTATGGCATCAATATATTTTTTCGCTCTCGATATCATATCCTCGTTTTCAAGAAGGTATGCCAAAGGAATGAAGCCGTCGAGCCAATAGGGAACACGCTCCCAGCCCTCCGCATCTCCGCCTATCCATGCGCTGTCTCTGACGTCGCGCCATACCTTATCCAAATTTCCGCTGAGGCCTTCCGCCTGTATCTCAAGCTGACGGCGGAGCCAGCCCCGGGGCTTAAGCTCTTTCGATGTATAAAATGATAATCTGTCCATAGCTTTCTCCCAAATGTTTATTTTTCTTATATTATATCAAATCAATATGCCCGTGTCAATCTGAAAATCTTTATTTGTGTTGTGTTTTTTCGGATGCGGTCACAATGGAAAAGTGAGCAAATTGTCATATATTTTCGACATTTTTCTCCAAAGGGATTGAAATTATTACGGATATGTGTTAAAATTATTAATCGTGATACAAACTGTATTATTCACAAATATATAATGATTTTGGAGTGAAAGACATGTCTGAGAAATTATTTTACGATGTCGGCGACAGACCCAAATTCGGGTCACTTATCATTTTTGCTATTCAACAGGTTCTTGCCATTCTGGCGGCGACCATTGCGGTTCCTACCATAATCGGTCTTCCCACACAGATACCCGCGGCTATTCTCGGTGCAGGTATAGGCACATTGGTTTATCAGCTCTTTACTAAGTTCAAAAGCCCCGTATTTCTGGGAAGCTCCTTTGCTTTCCTGAGCTCCCTGGGCGTTGCCGTCGCATACGGTTACTGCGGTATCATCCTCGGTTCCGTAATTGCGGGTCTCGTTTACGTTATTATTGCTCTCGTTATCAAGGCAGTCGGTACATCATGGGTAGACAAGCTTATGCCTCCCATCATTATCGGTCCCACGGTTGCTCTTATCGGTCTTTCCCTTGCTGTCAATGCAATGGGTGATATTGTTAAGGCGAATGCATCTCAGGTCAACGGATCCTACAACCTGGTTGCTTTCTTCTGCGGTATGGTAGCATTCGTTACCATTATCGTATGCTCAACGCAGAAAAAGGTAAAGATGGCGCGCCTTATCCCCTTTATAATCGGTATAGGTGCAGGCTATGCTTGTGCGGCTGTGTTCACCGCTATAGGAACGCTCGCAAACCTTGATTATCTTAAGATAGTCGATTTCAGCCCCATTGTAAACAATTTCGTAAATGCCGACGGTTCCTTCAGAGGAATAAAGGCGTTTATAGATTATCCTCATTTCGCTCTTCTCGAGGGTATAAAGGAGCTTATGACAGGTAATATGGCTCCCGAAATACTTGCGGCAAACGAAGGCGCAAAGCTTCTCGATATCGGCGGCATAGTAGAGGTAATAATAGCATTCCTTCCCGTTGCTCTCGTTGTATTTGCAGAGCATATAGCAGACCATAAGAACCTTTCCTCCATTATCGGTAAGGATCTTATAAAGGAGCCCGGTCTTGATAAGACTCTTCTCGGTGACGGTGTAGGCTCCATTGCGGGAACGGTATTCGGTATATGCCCCAACACCACATACGGCGAATCCGTAGGATGTGTTGCTATCACAAGAAACGCTTCCGTTGTTACAATAACCGCAACGGCTGTTATGTGCATCATACTCTCCTTTATCAGCCCCATCATGGTAGTTCTTCAGACTATCCCCTCCTGTGTAATGGGCGGCGTATGTCTCACACTTTACGGATTTATAGCTACCTCCGGTCTTCGTATGTTCAAGAACATCGACCTTGACGATAACAAGAATATGTTCGTTGTTGCTTCCATACTTATCTCCGGTATCGGCGGTCTTGCAATAAAGATCCCCTACGCTTTTGCGGAAAACGGTGCTGTAACAAGTAATATCACTATCACATCCATAGCTACCGCTTTGATAGTCGGTATATTCACCAATTACATACTTACAAAGGTACAGGGTAAGGATTCCGAATAATAATTGTTCTTTATCCTTAAGATACAGGAAAGGTAGTGTAAATAATGAAAAATTTCGATAATGTTAAAATATTCGACCATCCCCTTATAAATCATAAGGTTGCTATCCTCAGAGATGAGAATACAAGCATGAAGGAATTCCGCGAGCTTATCGAGGAAATAACCACCTTGATGACATTTGAAAGCATGAAGGAAGGCGTTGAAATAGTTGAACGTCAGGTAAAGACACCCTTGGAAACATGTACTCAGAAGGTCATAAAGGATGATTCCGTCGTTGTAGTTCCCATTCTCAGGGCAGGTCTCGGAATGGTCAACGGTGTCCACGTTCTTTTTCCCTCGGCAAAGGTGGGACACATAGGTCTTTACAGAAACGAAGAGACATTGGAGCCTTGCGAATACTACTGCAAGCTTCCCGTAGGTATAGAGGACAAGCTCGTTCTTCTCGTTGACCCCATGCTGGCAACGGGCGGAAGTGCATGTGACGCCATATCCCTTCTCAAAAAGCGCGGCTGTACGAAGATAAAATTCATGGCGGTCATAGGCGCTCCCGAAGGCGTTGAACGAGTTGCGGAAACTCATCCCGATGTATCAATATACGTTTCCACTCTCGACAGATGCCTTAACGAAAAGGGTTATATCCTCCCCGGACTCGGCGATGCAGGAGACAGACTTTTCGGAACAAAATAAGATAGAATAAAGGCAAAAGCTTTATGGCAGAGATCATGAAGGCTTTTGCCTTTTTGCGGTTTTTTATATATACAAAACCTTGGAGGCATGAGCCGAAAAGGATTTTCAGCCTCATGGAGTTTGTGCGAGAGGTATATTCACATATGGCGGGGCGATCCGCCGTTTTTGTGAAAAATTGTTTCAAAAAATGTTATAAATTATAATAAACTATTGACAGATAAAAAAATATTATGTATAATGAAAACGTAAACAAGAATTTGAATGATAGTATTCAAATCACAACACATAGATAATTTCAGTTCACCCTTCGGTCAAATACGTAATAATAACTTAAACAAGTCATGCTACGCAAAAAGGAGGTGTAAAATTATGGAAATGATACTTTTGTTGGTGTCATGGCTTGCCATTATTTTATGCAGTGCCTTTTTGCGGTTTTTTGTTTTTGAGTGATATAACAATCCCTCCGTCACGGCTTCGCCGTGCCACCTCCCCTTACACAGAGGAGGCATAAAGGTGCGAACATATCAACATTACTTCAAAGCATTTCAAACTTGAATTTACGCACATAGATACAAACTTGTAGTATAAAGCCTCCTTTGTGTAAAAGTGAGTTATGCAGACGAGCTGCGCTCTTACTGCGGAGGAATTGTCCTATATAAAAAAACAACCTTTTCAATTTGTAACAACATAAAATAAAAATGTCCAAGAAAGGAGCACATATATGAAAAAAATAATACTTTTACTTCTGATCTTTTCCCTCATCCTCTCTCTTTTCTCATGCACAACATTTCCTACAACAACCCCACTCTCGGGAGAAACCGATACATCGGAACCTGAATATACAGATGAATCGGAAACGGGATATCTTTTAGTTCATATTGATAAAATTTTATATAAGCTATATCCGGAAGAAGCAGTAATGGTGCCACTTTGTCCCGATCCGTTGTGCAAACACAACACACAATCATGTCCATTCTTTCAGGTGGATGTGAATGTCAGATTTATTGGTGAAAAAATGTATTACTTACGCCGTGGGGATGCTTTGGGATTTTACAGTAATATATGTGTCTTTGATCTTGAAACCGGAGAAATGGAAATTTTATATGAACCCAAAAAGAATACGGTAGCAGACCTATATGCAACGGATAACTACCTGTTTTTCAAAATGATGGTTCTTGAAGCAAACAAAGATTCTACCTATAAAATGATGCGTTACGACATAAATACAAAAGAAGTGCTTGAGTTGACGGATGAATATCAGCTCGGACGTCCGATGATAATAACAATTGAAGGCGATAGGATATATTGGCATGAATCGGGTTATTTTTATTCAACGGATTTGGAATATAAGAACAGAATAGACGGTGACAGAGGATATGCCGCTGCGTTTGTATCAGGGCATAAGAAATACGAAAATGTTGTTTCTAAAGAAAGAGGTGATATAACGCAGTTACTGTCAGTTGACGATGAGACAGACGAAAAAACTGTAGTGGTAGAGAGTACAGACATTACTCCTATTATATACAATGGCAATATTATATATTCAGAGCCAAATGAGAGAAGCATAATAGGTTATACCTATGACTCATCGAGAGATAGGACTATACCTGTTTACAATAAAGTCGGAAACAAGTGTTATATATGTAATAGTGATGGTTCTGATAAGAGAGAACTATGTGATATAAATGAAAATAATATAGTACTTCATTTTACTGCGGGCGTTCTTAACGGAAAGTACGGAGTAGGGGATTATATTCCCTTAAAGCTTTGGAGATACAAAACCATACGCGAAGAAAACGGCAAGAATATCGTTGAACGCATAAGTGACGGTTATGCTGTTGTAAATATCAAGACGGGCGAATACAAAATTGTCGGTGTAGATTAACAATAGACAAAACGATATTTTGTCCGATACGCAAAAAGGAGGTTGTACGAGGTAAAGAGCTTACCTTTTTCGTACAGTGCCTTTTTGCGGTTTTTTGTTGGTGGGTGATATAACAATCCCTCCGTCACGGCTTCGCCGTGCCACCTCCCCTTACACAGAGGAGGCATAAAGGTGCGAACACATCAACATTACTTTGAAATATTGCAAACCCCAAATTTATACCACTATGTACACACAAACCCAAGGATCCTTTAGGTGCAATGCAGATGCAAAACATCTGCTGAGCTGTCATGCCGCACTTCGCTGAAAGCGAACGTGCTGTGACATGAGGAATTGTCCTATATAAAAAACAACCTTTTCAATCTGTAACAACATAAAATATAAATACCCAAGAAAGGAGCACATATATGAAAAAAATAATACTTTTAATTCTTATCTTATCCCTTATCCTCTCTCTTTTCTCATGCACAGAGTCACCGGAAAACGTTCCCTCATCCGGTGAAAATAACAATACCGAAGAAAGTAAAATAGATATCGACAGCTCGGGGATTGGATATTTAATAGTAAATATCAATAATGAAAGAATGCAAGATATGTATAAATTGTTTCCGGAGGAAGGAGTAATTGTTCCTCTTTGCCCGGACTCATTATGCAAGCATGATTCTGATTCCTGCCCTTTTTACAACGTAAATCCGACTTTTAAGATATCCGGTAATACATTGTATTACTTGCGCACAAGCAGTCCCATAGGTAATTACAGTACTATATGCAAATATGATCTCGAAAAAGACAAATTTGAGGTACTTTACACCGTGGAGAACGGCGGCTGTATAGTAGGCTTCAATGTATATAAAGATCAGATCTTCTTTTTCCGTCAAAAAAAAGGAGAGGGCTCGGAGTATTTGATGCACTTAATGAAGCTTGATGCTGCTACAAAAGAAGTAACTCAGCTTTCGGAAAAGAGTGAAGCGGATGTAATTTCCTTGTTTTGCGTTGAATACGGAAGATACTATTGGTATGATTACAGTACATCCGGTTATTTTTCCACGGACGCTGATTTCAAAAACCGTAAAGATGATGACAAGGGTGCCAATTCAAGAAACAGAACCTTGGATAAGCATTATGATACAAAAGTTGACGGGGTTGTAAACAGCAGACCTGTTATAAAGGTTACGGAATTAGGCAGAAACGGTGCGGAAGATAAGGTTATACTTGACAACAGCGGTATCGTACCTGCATTTTATAACGGAAATATTATTTACACCACGACTGAGGAAAAAACACTGATCGGAAATACATTTGTAAACAACAAGAAAAAAGAGGTGTACGATTATTCCGGAGGTAAGTATTACATATGTAATGCAGACGGAACAAATCAGCGTCTTTTGTGCGATATATCAGGAAGCAATTGTGTTATAACAACAACTTGTACCGTATACGGTGATTATACGGGCGTTGGTGATTACATAGCCTTGAAAGTCGATTACTATGAAGAAAATGACGAAGGATATATCGAAAAGAAAGGCTTGAGATATGCGGTTATCAACATCGTCACCGGTGATTACAAAATAGTCGGTGCGGAATGATATTCCGCTGAAAAAACGAATATCCGATCTTGTTAAGGCGGAAAACAATAATTGAAAAGCGGCAGGGACACAAAAAAGTGTTGACCTGCCGCTTGACATTTTTGTTGTTATGGATCTTATTTCTTTGCAAAATGCTCTTTTGTAAGCTTTACAACGAGTCCCGAAAGACCGATAAGAGCTATAAGGTTAGGCAATGCCATGAGAGCGTTGAAGCAATCGGCAATGAGCCATACTGTGTTTATCTCAGCAATAGCACCGATGAAAACGAATGCAACGTAAATTACTCTGTAAACCGTGATCGCAGTCTTTGAATTGTTCTTGAAGAGATAACCCACGCTGACCTCTCCGTAATATGCCCATCCGAGCATGGTGGAAAGAGCGAAGAAAACGGTGGAGAATGCGATTCCGAAGCCGCCCACATAGGGGAGAGCCTCATTGAATGCGGCACTGCTGAGAGCAGCTCCGCTTACCGCGGGGGCAACACCTGCGCCGAAAGCCGAAAGGTATATATCGGATGTAAGAATAACGACAGCAGACATAGTGCAGATGATTATCGTTGTGATGAATACCTCAAAAACACCCCACAAGCCCTGCTTTACGGGATCCTCTGTGCTTGACGCGGAATGAGCGATCGGAGCACTTCCGAGACCTGCTTCATTGGAGAAAACGCCTCTGCCTACACCGTAACGCATTGCGGAAAGTATTCCGTAGCCCGCAACACCGCCGAATGCGGACTTGAAGTTAAATGCTTCCGTAAAAATAAGGGAAAAAGCTTCGGGTATCTTGCCTGCGTTGAAGATCAGCGCAAAAACAGATGCAAGGATGAAGAAAACAGCCATAACGGGCACGAGCTTTTCGTTGACCGTGGCGATCCTCTTTACACCGCCGATAATAACGACACCTACGATGATAGTAAGCACCGTTCCCGTTATCCAGGGAGCAATATTGAAATTCATGTCGAGAACGCCGGAGATGGAATTGGACTGGGTAGCATTGCCCGTACCGATACAAGCGATCATAGCGAATGCCGCAAAGAACGCCGCAAGCCATTTTTTGCCCAAGCCGTTCTGTATGTAATACATGGGACCGCCGATATAAGCACCGCTTTCATTCTTTTCTCTGAATTTAATGGCGAGTACGATCTCGGAATACTTTGTCACCATGCCGAGAAGTGCGCTTATCCACATCCAGAACACGGCACCGGGACCGCCCAGCACCAATGCGGTGGCGACACCTGCTATACTGCCCGTACCGATAGTTCCCGCAAGAGCCGTGGTAACAGCCTGGAAGGGGCTTACGCTTCCCTTATCTCTCTTATGCAGGTTCTTGTCGAACAGCATTCCTATAGTATTCTTGAAAACGTAGCCTAAGCGTCTGAACTGAAAGAATCTCGTCTTTACGGTGAGAAAGAAGCCTGCGGCTATAAGAAGCACCATCATGGCTATACTTAAAATATTGTCATAAGCAAATTTGAGGGTGGTGTTTAAAGCGTTTATAATGTTTTCCATTTTTTGCCTTCTGAAGATCAATTAGTATTATTTTAAATGGTATACGGCGCCTCTTTTATCGGAAAAAGGCACTCCAAAATATTATACATAAACTGCGGTATAAAGTCAATACCGCAGCGAAAAAAATATGGAAAAAAGCAGAAATTATTGAAAACTTTTGTTCGTGAAATGAATATTATTCCGCATAAAACTCCGCCATATCATCAAGGCGTATGCACCCCAGCGCCATGCCGAAGCCTGCACCGCAATCTATGGCGATGTGTCCGTTGCCCTTGTATATCCTTCCCTTGTATTCCTCTCCGATATTTACCGTGGGAGTGTGCCCCGTAACAATATATGTGTTCTTATAGTATTTTTTCGAGTAATCGGGACGTTCCGTTATAAGCTCTCCCAAGGATTGGCTTGACATGGGAATATGTCTTTTGTCATACGGAACTCCGCCGTGAACGAGAAGGAAGCGGTTCTCTCCCGCCGTTACCGTTTCATAAGGGGAAAATTCCTCCATATATTCGAGAAGATATTCTCTTTCATCGGGAGAAAGCCTTCTGAAATCGGAAAGTGTTTCGTTTCCTCCGTCCATTTGCCAGAATGCAAGCTCCTTCATTATGTCAGCCGTCAGATGGCCGTCGTGATTTTCCTCCGTTATTTCAACACATAGCTTTTTTAAAAGCCTCAGTGCCGTAAGATCGTGATTTCCCAATATGGGAATGACATTTGCTCTCATGCTCATATCGGAAAGCACCTTTACGGGATCCTTTCCTCTGTCCACAACGTCACCGAGAACAAACAGCTCGTCATCGTCCGAAAAGTTTATTTTTTTCAGTATCTCGAGATATTTATCATATTGACCGTGAATATCGGACATTACATATGTCATGGTTATTCCTCCTTGTTATATTAAAGCTCCGTCAAGAAGAAAATCGATCACACTTATATTTAGTATACCTTTTTCATCGTACCAACGCTTGCCTATATCATGGCGGACGATGATCTTGGGGAAGGAGTCTCCCGTCAGATAAAAGGGAAGGTTTTCGATCCTTGCCTTTTCCTCATCGTGAAGAGCGTACGCCGATTGAATATAAGTCCTTTTGCCTCCGGAATATGCAACAAAATCTATCTCTCTTGCAACCTGTATCCCGTGTCCGTTTGCATTCTTTCCCATTCCGTATACCACGCCCACATCGACAGCACAGCCTCTGAGTATCAATTCGTTATATATGATGTTCTCCATGATATGTGTCATCTCCTGCTGACGGAAGCCTGTTCTTGCATTTCGGAGTCCCACATCCTCGCAGTAGTATTTATTGGGATAATCAAAATAATTCTTTCCCCTTACATCCCATCTTTTGCACTCGCTGAAAAGAAATGCATCGGAAAGGTGCTCGATATAGCTTTTGACCGTATTCTGAGAAACAATGTCATCTCCGTTTAATCTCTGCTTGGTGTTAAGAGTATTGGCAATGCCTGTGGGATTTGTCAGAGAGCCGATCGAGGAGCAAAGCAGATCCAGCACCGACCCCAATACATCCCCCCGCTTGATCTTCTTTCTTTCAAGGATATCCTTCAGATAGACCTCGGAGAAAAGAGATTGGAGATACTGCATCTTCGCACCGTCATCGGGTCTTGAAAGAACGAGCGGCATTCCTCCGAAAAATGCGTAATCGTCAAATGCATCATACTTGTCGCCGCCGACTGCTGAATAATATTCGGAAAAGCTCAAGGGATGCACACGTATCTCATCGCTTCTTCCCCTGAATTCCGTCAGAATATCGGAGGAAAGCATTTTCGAATTGCTTCCCGTTACGTAAATATCAAGATTGGGAAGAGAACGGAGATCGTTCAGGGCATCGTAAAATGTGATCCTTTTACCTTGAGGATTGTAGGGGTTGGGGACCTCGTCCGACATTTGTATTTCATCGACGAAAAGGTAATACTCCTCACGGCTTCCTTCGACCTTGCTTCTTACATGCTCCGCAAGGAGTAAAGGAGCACGGTACTTTATATCCCTTGTAAGATCCAATTCAAAGGAAAGAATATTGCCGTCTTCCACACCCTTTTCCTTAAGATATTCTCTGAATAACACGCGGAGAAGGTAAGACTTACCGCACCTGCGTATCCCCGTTATCACTTTCACTTGACCGTCCCACATATATGATATAAGACGGTTTAAATACAGATCTCTTTTTATTTGCATCGCAATGCCGCTCCTTAAATGAAAACTTCTATGATATATCAATGTACTTTTCAATATATCAATTATACACCCGCTTTGAGCCGAAGTCAACACCTCCGTTGAAAACTTTTTTGCATATGCATGAAACTATTCAATAAGAAATATTTCGCAGTGAAGAAGATCTTTTCTTTAAGCTTTGACACGCTTTTCGTCTTCGATACGAAAAGCTCCGAAAAAATTCTTGACTTTTGTTCCTTTCTGTCATATAATATATCGGTTGGCATCGGCAGGGTAAATGTGCCGTACACGTATTACAAATGAAAGCATGGTCATACATATGAAAAAGCAGGCATTTATGCTTATAGTTATAGCGGGGCTTCTCTGGGGTACCTCGGGTATATTCGTGAAATTCCTTTCCCCCTACGGTTTTTCATCTCTTCAGATGACAGCCGTCAGAGGTATCATATCCTTTATCGGGCTTTCGCTCTTTACATTGATAGTCAATAAAAAAGCGTTTATAATTAAGCCGTCGCGCCTTATAGTATATGCGGTGATCGGTTTCTGTCTCTATGCAACGGCAGCGCTTTACTATACATCCATTCAGCTTACGAACATTTCAACTGCGGTAGTTCTTATGTATACCGCTCCCATATACGTTACCGCCTTTTCGACGCTGTTTCTTAAGGAAAAGCTCTCTCTCCCCAAGGCGGGCGCAATAGCCCTTATGCTTATAGGATGTGCTCTTGTATCGGGTGTAGTGGGAGGTTTGAAGCTTGATGTGACGGGTGTGCTTCTCGGTGCTCTTTCCGGTGTCACCTATGCCGTATACAATATTATTCTGAAAATACTCCTTTCAAAGGGCGACGATGCTCTCACCGTTTCTCTGTACGGATTTTTGTTCATGGCACTGATAGCAATTCCATTGGCTGAGCCCGCATCCATGATCCCTCTTATTTCCCGGGATCCCGTCGTTATTATTCCTCTCCTTGTGGGCTTGGGAGTATTTACGTATGTTATCCCGTATTTTCTCTACAATCTTTCCATGCGCTCTCTTTCTGCGGGAACGGTATCTGCTTTGGGAGTTATGGAGCCTATGTCGGCAACGCTTTACAGCATCATCTTCTTCAAGGAGATCCCCGATATGTTTGCCATTATCGGTATCGTGCTTGTGATCGCGGCGGTAATACTTATCGGTATTATCGAAGACAAAGCGGGGGACAAATAAAAAACTGACGGCTTTCCTCATAATATTGGGGAGAGCCGTTTTTTTCGGAGCTTTATTTATACTTCAATTATATCCGCACCGAGAAGGTACGCTTCACGCACATCTGCGGGCTTTGTCACATTGGCAATGCCGAGACGTGCGTATTTCTTTACCCTTGCACAGTTTTCGGGGGAAGCCTTCGCTCTGTCCGTGAGCCATGCGAAATTGGGCTTATCAAGATACATCCATACGGTGAGATTCTCTTTTTTTACAAGAGAGCATACTTCTTCAAGCTCTTCATCCGTGGTGCTTCCGTCGTAATTGATAAGAGCGTTGGGAAAGCGTTCAAGAACGGTCTTTATGCGCTTCGTATCGGCGCAGGAGAATTCCGTTCTCGTTTTGAATCTTTCGATCACGTCAAAAAATACATCCATGCTGCCGGTGGGTATCTTCTTGTCAAGAGATATTACAACGTCCTTTGATTCCGCCGCTGCGAGAAGTTCTTCAAGCTTCGGTATACGTGTTCCGCGGAATTTTTCACCCATAAATATTCCCGCATCGTATTGCATAAGCTCTTCATACGTTGTATCGGTAACGATAACGGGACGGTCTACGGGAGATCCGTCGGAATTACGGCAGGTGCGGTTTATCGTGCCGTCATGCATAAGCACCACGACGCCGTCCTTTGTATAATTGGGGTCTGTCTCGATGGATTCGAAGCCCTCCTCAAGAGCGAGACAAAAGGCAGGCATTGTGTTTTCGGGAGCGTATGCGGAATTTCCTCTGTGTGCTCTGAATTGCATAAGATGTCATACGGCTTAAAGCCGCCCTTTCTTAAAAATGATACGTTGTTTGTGTGTGGGGTTCAGCCCTATTCTCAAACAATTGATCTGCCTTCCCATTCATCCTCGGGATAAATGCCCATCAATTCTGCTATGGTGGGGGCTATATCGAGAAGGGAAAGCTCTTCCTTTATTTCGCCCGGTGTAAATCTTTCACCGAAGAAGAACAGCGGTATCGTCATATCCTCGGGAAGCGTCGTTCCGTGGCTTCTGTCGTGACCGCCGTGGTCAGCCATGATAATGACGGAATATTCACTTTTGAAAGTATCTATCATTCTCTTCGTATTGTCAAGAGCTATAGACACGCGTCTTAAATATTCCTCACTCATCCATCCGTTGTCGTGACCGCCCTTTTCATCGGTTTCCACCATATAGAGGAAGGCGAAATCGGGCTTGTTTTCGCCGATGACCTTTATTGCTTCATCTGTGAGAACGGTGTCACTGCTTTCCTTCATATATGCGTTTATGTATGTGGAAAACTTCAGTGTACCCGGCAAAGCGATATCACGCAGTGGTTCCCAGCCGTAAAACATGGCGGAAACGCCTTTGGCGCTTTTGATCTTCTCAAATATTCCCGCAACGGGTCTGACTTGAGGCACGTATGTGTTTGTAAGAATTCCGTGACGCTGAGGTGTTACGGAATGTGTCATTGAAAAGTGACAGGGAAATGTAACGGAGGGATCCATGGAGGATGCTTTATATGTGTATGCACACATTCTTTCAAGCTCCTTCACATAAGGATTTCCGCACATCTGCATTCCGTCTGAGCGCATACCGTCTATAGATATGAGAATAACTTTATTGTCCATTTTATTATATCCTTTCATGCAGTCAAATTGCAATTTTCAAAAAACTTTGTTCGGGGACGCCTGTCCCAACGTTATTTTTTCTCCGGAACGAAGAATATGAATATAAGAGAGCTTAAAAGGAGCATCATGGGATAGAAGAGATTTGCAATAATATCAAAAGCTCCCAGCGTATATTCCATTGTGCTTACCGCAGACAATGCAACGAGTATCTGCGCACCGTAGGGAAGCGTACCCTGGAAAATACATGAGAAGGTATCGAGAAGAGATGCTGTTTTCTCCTTTGAGATCCCGTATTCCTTTGCCATTTCCGAAGCAATGGGGTTTGCCATAACGATGGCGACCGTATTGTTTGCCGTGGATATATCCATCAAGCCAACGAGAAGACCTATACCGAGCTGACCGCTCCTTTTGCCCCTGAATATACGCTTTATAAGATCAAGAAGAAAATCAAAACCGCCGTTATACTTTATCAAAGCGCAGAGAGCGGCTACAAGAACAGCTACCATGGATGTTTCAAACATATTTGAAACGCCCTTACCCATTCCCGCCATGAGAGAGGGGAAATCAACTGCGCCCGTGGCAAGCATTATAACACTTCCCGTAACGATTCCCGCTATAAGAGTGAGGAATACATTGATACCGATGATACCGCCTATCATAACGAGGATGTATGGTATCATCTGAATAAGATCGAAGCCCGGAACTTCTATTTTATCTATATCCGTATTTACGGACAAAACGGTAATAATAGCAAGAGTTACGATCGCCGCAGGCAGAACTATGGCAAAATTCGTCTTGAATTTATCCTTCATATGACATCCTTGACCGTTGCAAGCGGCAATTGTCGTATCGGAAACGAAGGAAAGATTATCACCGAACATGGCACCGCCCACAACGGAGCCTACACACAGAGGCAGTGAAAATCCGCTTGTGGCGGAAAGAGTTACCGCAATGGGAGTTATGAGCGTTATCGTTCCCACAGACGTTCCCATAGCCGTTGAAACAAAGCAGCTTACGAGAAAAATAACGCATACGGCGAATTTTGGAGGGATCACGGACAAAAGGAAATATGCCACGCTTTCGGCACTGCTTCTGCCTACAACACCTACGAATATACCCGCAAGCATGAATATAAGGAGCATGGTGATTATATTCTTGTCTCCCGCGCCTTCTCCCATGAGCTCAAGCTTTTTATTAAAGCTTACCTCTCTGTTTTGCAGACATGCGGCAAAAAGAGCTATTATAAATATTACTACAATGGGAACGTTGTAAAATCCCATATTTATCTTCATAACATATTCAAAAACTATACCCATTGTAAGATATAATACAACGAATATTCCGATAGGTAAGAGCGCCCATGCGCCTCGCTTGTTCATGATGCTTTTTCTTTTCCTTTCCTAAAGAAATATCTGCCCGTTTTGATCCTTCGGGCAATCTTGCTTATTGATATTTTATACTATTTTCATTGCTTTGTCAATCCTTATTTAATAAAAGGGAAAAGAGAGAATTTACACTATTGACATACAAGAAAAAATAATTTATAATAACCTTGGATCATATCAATTTTGAGTCAGGAGAAAGTATATGAAATTTTCGATATTTGCCGATTTCCATTATGCACCCGGAAGCTTTGATCCCGATCCCGAAGCGAAGCTTGAAAAATTAAGATATATACAAAAGCGTGCGGAAAAGGAAAACGCATCATTTATCATACATGCGGGAGACCTTTGCCACGCGCCCTCAAGATATCCGGAGCTTATAAACCTTTACAATGATTTTCACATTCCGTCATACCATTGCCTCGGCAATCATGATACCGACGGTACTCCCCTTGAGGAGGTATTGAAGCTTTACAGGATGGAAGACGTTCAGTATTATTTTGACTGTGAGGGCTACAGATTTATCGTTTTCGATCCGAACTATTCACTCATAAACGGTGAATACGTTCATTTCGACATGGGCAATTACTACAAGACACCTGATGAAAGAGACTGGATACCTCCGGAAAATATCGAATGGCTCAGAGAGACTATAGAAGCCTCTCCTTATCCCTGCATCCTTGTCGGTCATTCCAGCTTTGAGCGCCCCGACGGCGTAAAGAACCGCAAAGACGTGCTTAAAATGATAAACGAGGTCAATGCAAAGAGAAAGCACAGCGTTCTTATGGTAATAAGCGGTCACTTCCACCGTGACTATATAAGACTTCTTGACGGCGTATGTCATCTCGATCTGAATTCCGCCTCTTACGATTGGATATCGGTAGCTCACGATCATTTCCCCGAGGAGCTGCGTCAAAAGGCAAGAAGCATAGGCCATATGGTAATATACAATGATCCCGTACACGCAATAATAACACTTGAAGGTACGACCGTCACGATAGACGGTATGGAAAGTTCCTTCTTTATGGGAATAGGCAGAGAGCATACGGCTGTTCCTTACCTCGATCCCGCAGGAAGGGAATGTACCCCAAATGTCAGCTCGGCTAAATTCACTCTTCTGTAATCCGAAATTATATAAATAATTACATAAATAAAAAGGAGACGGTTATGATATACGACAGCAACAGAGCAACAAAGGAATTGAAAAAAGAGCTTTTCCAAGCTCCTACAGCGGAATACCGCGGAACGCCCTTCTGGGCATGGAATTGCGATCTTGAGGAAAAGGAGCTTCTGCGTCAGATAGATATCTTCAAGGAAATGGGACTCGGCGGCTTTCATATACATTGCCGTGCGGGTATGTCCTCGGAATATCTTTCCGACAGCTTTATGGAGCTTGTAAAGTCCTGTACGGAGCACGCAAAGAAAAATGAAATGCTTTCATGGCTTTACGATGAAGACCGCTGGCCCTCGGGCTTTGCGGGAGGGCTTGTAACAAAGGATGAAAGCCTTCGTCAGAAATATATCGTATTCTCCTGCGATCCCGATTACAAGGTGAGAAGGAATACGAGAGTCATAGCACGCTTCGATGTGGTTCTCGATGAGGATAAATGCCTTGCATCCTACAAAAAAATGAATGAGGGCGAAAAGGGTGAGGGAAGGCTCTGGACGGTATACGCACAGATCGAGCCCGACAATCCCCGATACAACAATCAGGCGTATGTAGATACGCTTAACAGAAAAGCCATAGAAAGATTTATCGAGATCACTCACGAAAAATATTATGATGCTGTGGGAGAGGAATTCGGAAAGACCGTCCCCGCAATGTTTACCGATGAGCCTCAGTTTAAAAAGAAGGGCGTCCTTTCCTTTGCGGACAGCACTCACAATGTAACGCTTCCCTGGACGGATGATCTTGATAAGACTTATAATGAGGCTTACGGCACATCCCTTATCGATCACCTTCCCGAATTGCTCTGGGAGCTTCCCGGCGGAAAGGTATCTCTTACACGCTACCGCTATCACGACCATGTTGCGGAAAGATTTGCCGAAGCCTTTGCCGATACCTGCGGAAAATGGTGCGACGACCATGGCATACTTCTTACGGGTCATATGATGGAAGAGCCCTCACTTCTTTCTCAGACGGCGGCTTTGGGTGATTGCATGAGATCTTACCGTTCCTTCGGTCTTCCCGGAATAGATATGCTTTGTGCAAGATTTGAATTTACCACGGCAAAGCAGTGTCAGTCGGCAGTACACCAATACGGACGCCCCGGTATGCTCAGCGAGCTTTACGGTGTTACGGGCTGGGATTTTGATTTCAGAGGGCACAAGCTTCACGGCGACTGGCAGGCGGCTCTCGGCGTAACGGTCAGAGTTCATCACCTTTCCTGGGTATCCATGAAGGGGACTGCGAAGAGGGATTATCCCGCTTCTATGTCATACCAGTCTCCCTGGTACAAGGAATATCCTTACGTTGAAGACCACTTTGCAAGACTCAACACGGCGCTTACAAGGGGTAAGCCTCTCGTAAAGGTGGCTGTCGTCCATCCCGTTGAAAGCTATTGGCTCCACTTCGGACCAAATGAGCAGACGGCTCTCGTAAGAAACAATCTTGAGGACAATTTCAGAAACGTTACGGAATGGCTCCTCAAGGGCAATATCGACTTCGATTACATATCGGAATCTCTCCTCCCCGATCTTTGCGCTAAGGGATCGGCTCCCCTTAAGGTGGGAGAAATGGAATACGATGCGGTCATCGTTCCCGAATGCGAGACGCTCCGCTCGACCACTCTCGAAAGGCTTGAGGATTTCCGCAATGACGGCGGTAAGCTCATATTCATGGGTGGCGCACCCAAATACGAAAATGCCGTACCCTCGGTAAGAGGAAGAAAGCTTTACGAGATCTCGGAAAATATACCCTTTACAAAGGGTGCGCTCACATCGTGCCTTGAAAATAACAGAGTAGTGGAGATAAGAGACGCAAGCGGTGCATACACCAACGATCTTATCCATCAGATCAGACGTGACGAAACGGGACTGTGGCTCTTTGTTTCCCATTGCTGTGAGCCCTACAGCAAGGATGCGGTACGCTCTCAGAAGATACGTATCCGTGTCAAGGGCAGATTCGTTCCGAAGATATGGGATACCGTAACGGGTGAAATAAGAAATGTATCATATGTGACCGAGAAGGACAGCACCTGCATCTTCTCCGAGCTTTACGATTACGATTCCATGCTTCTGTTCCTTGAATATTCCGATGAAGAAAGCTCTTATACCGAAACGGCGCAGACGTTTGGCGGTAAGAATATACCGCTTCCCATGACGGTGGATTACGCTCTTTCCGAGGATAACGTGCTTCTTCTCGATTCCGCAAGATATGCTCTTGACGGTGAGGAGCTTTCCTCGGAAAGGGAAGAGACCTTGAGAATAGATGCGGCACTTCGTAAGCGTCTCGGACTTCCCGTACCTCTGGCACAGCCTTGGGTAATTGAGAGAAAGCCTGCGGAGCATACGGTCACATTGGAATATACGATATACAGCGATATAGAATATACTTCTCCCGTTCTTGCCCTTGAGGATGCGGATAAGGCGCAGATAGTATTCAACGGAGAAAAGGTGGAATATAAGGATGCGGGATATTATACCGATAAGTCCATAAGAAGGACGGTGCTTCCCGTATTGAAAAAGGGAGAAAACATTCTTCTTGTAACGCTTCCCTTCGGTGAGCGTACAAATTGCGAGAGCATGTACCTTTTGGGTAAATTCGGTGTCAGAGTTAATGGCAGAAGGCTTACGGTAACACCTCTTCCCGAAAAGCTGGGCTTCAGTGATCTTACATATCAGGGACTACCCTTCTACGGCGGTGTTGTCTCCTATAAGCTTCCCGTCAAGCTTGAAAAGGCTTCCGAGCTTGTGATAAATATTCCTCACTATGCTGCGGCGGTGAATACCGTTTCGGTTGACGGTGAAAAGAAAGCCGTGATAGCATATCCCCCTTACAGCGAAAGCATAGGAATGCTTACCGAGGGTGAGCACATTGTCACATTGGATTCCCACATATCCCGAAGAAACTGCTTCGGAGACGTGCACAACGCCGATGAAAAATACTATTGGCTGGGTCCCGCAGCATGGGTGACAACGGGTGCAATGTGGACTTACGAATACAGACTCCGCCGTACGGGTATTATTTCTTCACCCATATTGGCGATAAGAGAAAAATAAACAGATCACATAAAAAAAGCTATCACATCAAAGAGGACTTATGTACTTCACACCCACAAACATAACAAAGAAGGATTACCTTGACATAATGGAACGTGCCTTTGAAGCGTACGGTATAGAATCATTGGAAAAATACTTGGAGTTTCCCGATGAGATATACCATTTTACGGCATTCAGAACTTCTGTTATGATTGCTTACCTTATTGAAAGCGGAAGAAGACCGGAATTACTTCCTTTATGGAAAAAGGTTACCGAAAAAAGTGTAAGAGCGCTTGAAAATACCGTAAGAAGCCCTTACAAAGAAAACGGATATAACGACCTGACTCTTGAAGATCTGTGTATATCCTTCATGCTGATGAAGGAGCACGTGAGACCCGAATGGCTTGAAGTATTGCGAAACGCAAAGCCCGAAACACATTACTCGTTCCTGAAAAAAGAAGACACGAACAACATGATGGTTTATGGACTTGTGGGCATGTATCTCCGTTACAAGCTAACGGGCGAGCCTTACGAGGATCATTTTGACCTTATCATGCCGTGGGTGATCGAGCATCTTGATGAAAACGGAATGTTCGACGACCACGACCATGCCCTTCTCTATGACGTGACCACCCGTGTGAGATTTGAACAGCTTTTATGGTTCGGATATGACGGAAAATGGGCAAAGCAGATCGAAGATAAGCTCAGACTCGGCGCAGACATGACGCTTAAAATGCAATCTGCGGCATATCAAATACCATTCGGGGGACGTTCAAATCAGTTTCTGCATAACGAGGCATTGCAGACCTCCGTTTGTGAATATGCGGCTCTCCGCTGTAAGAGAGAAGGAGATATTGAAAAGGCGGGACAATTCAAAAGAGCAGCTCATTTAAGTGCGTTAACAACAATACGGTATTTAGACCTTCCCGAAGGCGAAAAGCATATAAGAAACCGTTTCCCTCAGAACAGCATCTACGGAATCGATTATTACGGAACGTTTCCCCATTACATGAATGTACTTTCAACGTTTATTTCATGCGGATATTTTGCGGCTGATGATACTATCGATGAACGAGCATGTCCCGCAGAGCTCGGAGGTTATGCGTTCAAGACAAGCGAACGGTTCGGCAAAGTATTCGCCTCGGCAGCAGGTCAGTCTGTAGAATATGCGGTTTTGGCAGATCCCCGTCATGAGGCGCCCGGACTCGGACGTTATCACAAAAACGGCATCCCCGCAGAGCTTGGACTTTCCATGCCTTTCACCGCAACACCGTGTTACTTACTGTCTCCTGCATGTATAGACCTTAACGTACTGGGTCCCAACGAGGTTACAGGTGAATTTACAAAGTATATAACAGATACCGTTGAGTCACAGATGCTTGCAATATCCCCCGGATACATTGATGCGGACGGCAAAAAGCATTTGCTTTGCGTAAATGAAAAACCGATCGGAGTCGAAATTAAGGGAGCCTCGGAGGAAAGCGCTTCTTTCTGCGTTGAATGGGAGCTTCTCAAAGAAAACATTTCATTGGATAAACAAGGTCTGCACATTTCTTGCAAGCTTAAAGACGGGGTAAAAGGCACGGCTTTCTGGAAGATACCCCTACTTGCTTTTGACGGAAAAGAAACAACGGAATTCGAGTTTGGCATAGGCAGTATCTGTGTAAGATTCGGTGCATTCAAAAATGAAGTTTCATCCGATTCAACTATCGTGCTTACCGATGAGAGATGCGGAAACCGAAACGGTATTTACCGTGTGGCAGAAGTGATTTCCGATACGGCAGAGTGCCGCGTTACACTTAAGCTTTCATAGCGAATTATAAATTATATTGTTAAACAAAAAGGAGAATCTTTTATGAATACAAAATCAGCTTCTGTTTTAAGTAAAGTAATTTTATCCGACAGAAAAATAAATATCAAATTATTGGGCGACTCCATCACCCACGGTGTGGGCGGTACGGGATTCGTTCAGAACGGCGAGCCCATTGTTGCGGGATTCCGCCGCAACCCCGATGGATACTGTTGGGCAAAGCAGTTCAAGGAGCATATGGAAAAGCAGTATGACTGCACGGTAACGAACAACGCCTGTACGGGAACAACCATCGAATTTATAATCAAGCACTTCGATACTCTCGTAAGCCCTGAAGATGATATCGTTATATGCACCATAGGAACGAACAACCGCCATCAGTATGTGACCGCAGAGCCTCAGCATAACAGACGTGAGCATATGGAGGAGTTTTACGGAAATATCGAGGTGCTCTACAAGAAATTCAGAGCAGCCGACAAGGATGTTATCTTTGTTGCGAATATTCCCGCCTCCTCGGAAAACGAAAAGGACGGTGCGGATTACAGACGCCTCTTCCACATGAACGATGTGAGAGATATCTATTTCAAGGCTTCCGTAGAATGCGGCTTCCCCTTCATAAGCCTTTACGACAAGTTCCTTGATTACTGCGAAAGAGAAAAGATCACGGTAGATTCTCTTCTCATAGACGGACTTCATCCCAACGATAAGGGCTATGATGTAATGTTCACTCTCATTATGAAGGAATTGGGAGTATACATGAAATAATCTATGTGAATAACGGTTATTGATACAAATACGAAAAAAGCGGCGAAGGCACAAAAATGCTTCCGCCGCTTATCTTTTTTTGGTTACTTATTGTTCTTTTCGATCGCCGCTTCGCCCATGTTGGCTTTTCTTATGCGGTCATATATCTCATCGGGGAATTTTCTTCTGCGGTCATATTTGTATATGCCGTTCTGCTCCTGCTCGATATCGGTAAGCTGTGTATAGCAGAAGCCGCATATTCTCGGATGCTCCAGAAGAACCTTTGTAAGACTTTCGTAGCGTACTGCAAATTCCTCAAGATCCTTTACCTTGTAGCCGTAGCCCCAGCCCTTTTCACCGGGCTTTAATTCGCTGTTCCAGAATATTCCGCCGTATTCGCTCATCCAATAGGGCTGACCTGTGTATACGTTCTTTTTAAGCTGCTCCTGATGGATGGGATTGTGTACGTAATTCGGATCGGTAAGCATGGGAGCAAGATAGCTCTTGAGCTTTTCCGCATCCTGAGTGTAATCGTGTACATCGTACATATCCGTTGCGAAATGTATTCCTCCTGCCGCATCTATTACGGGACGGGTGGGATCGAGACGCTTTGTTACATCGTATATCGTTTTCTGGCATATGGGATCGGCGTTCTTCATCCAATAGCTTTCATTGTTGAAGCACCAGCCGATTATGGAGGGATGGTTGAAATCTCTCTCCATGACCTCCATCCATTCGGGAAGGAAATCGCCTATTGCTCTTCCGTCTGTTTGACAATTATTGTTGGCGTATTCGCCCCACACGATATAACCCAATTTGTCTGCCCAATAGAGAGTTCTTTCCTCAAATACACGCTGATGAAGTCTTGCACCGTTGAAGCCCGCTTCCATGGAAAGCTCGATATCGCGGCGAAGGAATTCATCGGAGGGAGCGGTGTATATTCCCCAAGGGTTGAAGCCCTGGTCAAGGACAGTTCTCATAAAGAAGGCTCTTCCGTTAAGGTAGAGGGCATCGGGCTTTATTTCCACGCTTCTCATGCCGAAATAGCCCTTTACGGTGTCATCGCCCATTGTTATCTCAAGATCGTAAAGGTTGGGAGAGCCGACATCCCAGAGATAAAGCTCGGAGAGGGGAATGACGGCGCAGGCGCATCCCGATGAAACGGTGCATTTTGCTTCGCCCATTACCTTTCCTTCAAAGGATGCTTTTATGTTTACGACTGTGCCGCTTTCCGCAACGGCGAAAATATCTGTCTTTACGCTCTTTTCGTTGATGTTGGGATATACCTTGTATGAACGGATATATTCATTGGGAACGAATTCGAGCCATACGGTCTGCCATATTCCCGTTGTGCGTGTGTAATCGCAGTTGTGGGAATAATAAAGTGCAGACTGCTTTCCGCGGGGCTGATGCTCATTTCTCGTGTCGTCAACGGCTGTGACCGTTATTCTGTTTTTGCCTTGTGTAACGAATCTCGTTATATCAAATGAGAAGGAAGAGTAACCGCCCGTATGCTCTCCCGCAAGCTTTTCGTTGATCCAAAGCTTCATTTTATAGTCAACGGCACCGAAATGTATTATCGTTCTGCCTTTGACATTTTCCTCTGTAAGGTCAAATTCTCTTGTGTACCATACGGCGGGGATGAAATCCGTGTACTCTATTCCCGAAAGGGGGCTTTCGGGGCAGAAGGGAACGTTTATCTTTTTTGTTTCAAGGGCGAGAAAGTTTTCCGTCTTGTAAAACTCTCTTTCTTCTCCGCTTACGCCGAAGTCGAAGAGAAAATCCCATTGACCGTTAAGGTTTGCCCATGCGTTTCTCACCATCTGAGGACGGGGATATTCGGGGCGTGTGATATCGTATTTCATGATGTGTCCTTTCATTGTCAATTATTTATTGATTTTTTGATATCAAAGCTGTCAGTTTATCTTGGGATATGGCTGAGGTGTTGTCGTGGGACCGTATACCTCAAGCTTGTCGATTCCGTTTTTCGTGGGAGCGAATCGTATCCTGTCAATGCATATCTTTCTTACCTGAACGGCGGAAAGATTATTGTGGCAATGGTAAACGATTATCATTTCGCTCTTGTCGGGTGTGTAGGCGATACAATGGTGGCCTACACCGTGTACCTGGGAATTTCCTATCATTATGGGGTTATCTTCGTACTTTTTGAAATCACCCAAGGGACTGTCGGAAACCGCATATCCGACGGCGTAATCTATGCTTAAATAAGAGCTTCCGGAATATGTCATGTAGTAAAGACCGTTGTGCTTCAGCATATACGGACCTTCCGTTACATTTCCTTCTTTCTTTTCCCAGTCCTCCGTGGGAGCGATGATGCGCTTTTCCGTGCTCATGATGGGCATCATGTTTTCGTCAAGCTCTACACCGTACAGACCGTAGGATTTTCTCCATGATACGTAATAGAGATATACCTTGCCGTCATCGTCAACGAAAATGTGTCCGTCAATGGTCTTTTCAAAGAGGATATCCTTTGAATGCTCTTTGAAGGGACCCAACGGAGAATCGCTTACCGCCATACCGAGCTTTTCATCGCAGGACACGACCATGTAGTATTTTCCGTTTACGTATTCGATATCGGGTGCCCAGTACCATCTTGTTATTCCCCAAAGATTTGCCTCCGCAACACGCTTTGCCACGGACCAGCTTACAAGATCCTTTGAGGTGTGAGCGATATATCCGTTTCCTCCCGTGGCGTAAAGATAATACGTTCCGTCATGGTAGAATACATCGGGGTCTGCGTAATCGTTATATATGGGATTTGTGTATTTGAGCGTGCCTGTCTTTTCCTTTTCGGGATGTGTTACCGCACATTCCTTGAAGAGAGAGCCTCTTCCGGACTTTTCAAAGCAGAATATTTCAAGGCCGTCGCTGTTGTTGATGCTCATTTCGAATTCCGGCCAAGGCTCAAGACCGTTTTCATCGTCGAGAACATATGCCTTGCATGAGAATTTATCAACCTCGAGTCTCAGCTTTATATCGGTATTTCCCTGAAGGTAGGTGTAGGGACGTGATGCCATAAGCTGATTCTTTGTGCCGAACCGCCAGAATTCAACATCTGTTTTAGTCAGTATGAAGGCGTATCCCAAATATCCGTATACGGTATCCTCCCATTCCTTGCCAATAAATATACCCGCTTGAGTGTAAGCGTTTTCGGAATTGAAGGTCAGATCGATGACCGTGTATCCGTCTATTTTTTCTTCTTGCTTTATAAAGGTCTCGAGAGAGCCGCGATAGATAAAATCTTTTTTCACTGTGAAATCACCGTCTTTAAATAATACATTTTCCAGATATTTCGAGGCTGTCGTATAATATCTCGTGTTTTTGCCATAAATAACGAGTTTATTTCCGATGACGGTTATAATATAGTCCTTGTCTCCGAGAAGGGCTTTTGCTTCCTCGGTTTCGGGGCGGTTGGTCTTTCCCACAAGTATCTCGTATTCCCCCGGCTCCAAGGTGTCCTCACAGACTGTGAAATCGGTGTTCGTCATGGAGCTGAATATTCTTGACACTGCGGCGGCACCCTCATCGGCTTTCTTTTCATTCGGTGAGTAGATGACCTTATATTGAGTTTTTCCTTCGGAAAGCATGATAAGATCTCCCGTAGAAGAGAGATCGGCTGTGCCGTTTTCGGTAGTTGACGGGGTGCTTTGGCATGAGGAAAAGCTTGATAACACCAGTAGTGCCGTTACGACCAAGGTCAGCCTTTTTATAATATTTACTGTACTGCGGTCTTTTTTCATAATACCTCCTGCTTCGTTACGATTAAGATGACGTAATTATTGTTCTCCCGAGGGAACGGGAATTCCCACGTTTCTCGGAAGAGGTACGCCCAATACGGGTCGTGAATCCTCGTCGAAGGTTATTTTCTGTGCGTACATATATCTTCCCGCTTCTCCCGATGTGGGAGTGGGCATTCCGTGGAATGACATCCACGTTTCGGTGCCGTCGGGAGACTTGAAAAACGCACAGTGACCTACACCGTACACGGTGTTTGCCGCAGAGAAAACGGGCTTTGATGATTTTTTCCAATTCTTGAGATCAAGCATATTGTCTTCGGTGAAGCTGTCCTTTGTGAACTCAAGCATACCGAGGCAATACCATTGAGACCAGCAGCCGCTTGCCGAATATATCAGAAAGAGCTTGCCGTTATTTTCAAGGAATATGGGACCTTCGTTTACACGCTGATCCTTGCCTGCTCCCGCACCCATGGTCTCCCATGAATACAAGGGATAGGAAGCACGTATGCGCTTTGTTTTTGATATGGTCCAAGGATCGTCCATTACGGCGAGCGTTATTATCTGACCCTCGGAGGCAAATTGAGAAAAAGCCGTGTAAAGAGTTTCTGTTTTCTCATCGTAAAAAACGGTCTGGTCTATTGCGAGAGTGTTTTTATCGGTGAAGCCCTTGAAGGTGTAATCGCTGTATGGGTCATTCGTTTCCGATTCAAGACAGAACATACGGATTTTGGAAAATTCTTGTCCCTTTGTCGAGCCGCTTGAATAGATATACCATCTGTCGGTTACGGGATAATAATGAAGCTCGGGCGCCCATATAAGACCGCCGACCTCGTTTCCCTGAAGAAATACATCTTTAAATTCACTCGTCAAAGCGGTGTTAAGCGTTTTGCTTCTGTACAGTCTTATCTTGTTTCCCCAAGTGGTCAGGGTGTAATAGTACCCGTCGTGATAGGTCACGAACGGATCTGCGGCGTGACCGCTTGACAGGGGATTTGTGAATGTTGCCACCTTTTCAGCCTCCGATTCCATGATAAATGAAAAATATTCGTCCTCGGTGTCCTCCGCTTTCTTTACGGTGATACCGATATCGTTATCATCGGGATCGACACACAGAGCGTATTCGTAATTTTTTGAGGAAAGGAGAAATCTGTATTCGCCCTTTTCGTTTTTCTCTATGGCAAAGGCTTCGGGAGAAATATCCTTATTATAGCTGCACACGAGATGCGTTCCCTCGGCGTTTACGCTGAGCTCCTTATTCATATAATTGCTTTTTAAATGATAAAGGGGGATCCCGTCACGGTCTTCGGCTTTGATGAGAGTAAATTTCTGCGGACGGCTGTTTATCCGTGTGTATTCGATCACTCTGTGACCGCCCTCGAATGCGCCGTCGGAGAAATGAAAGGCGTTTCCCGTAAGATCGGAGAGTATGATATACGTTTCCTCCGCGGGTGTTACCGCATCGGGAATATATGATGTGGTAAGAGGTCGGGTGTTTATACCCGTATCGGATGAGCCCGAGGGCTCACCCTTACATGAATACAGCACCGTTATTACGAAAGAAAGAGCAATGAAGATGAAAAACGGTTTTAAAACCGGTATTATTTTCATAGTTTTACCGTACCCTTCATAAAGATATTGTCTGTGTTATTATTTATTGAACATAAGCTTCATGAACAATCCGCCCTGAACAGTCCTGTGACGGAAGCCGCGCATATGGGATGTGTCGCAGAAGTACCAGTCTGTCATGGGAGCATAGGATCTCATGACGTTGTAAGCTGCCCAGAGAGGATCGGTGAGAGCTTCGAAATCCTCCTTGGAGGAAGCCAAGGATGCCGCCCATACGAGCCAATCGGACTTTGTGTACTTTTCTCTTGAATCGAGAGGAACACCGTAGGGAAGGAGCTCCTTCTTGTAGCGGGCGATCTCACCCTCGTAGAAGCTTTCGGGGAATATTCCCGTGTTCCACAGCTTATCCCATACGGAATTGTATTTGAGAGAATATGTTTCGGGCTTATCGTATGCAAGGCGGAAGCTTCCGTCGGAGTTCTTTGCTCTTTCGATGAGGGATGCTCCGTATTCACGGGCAATATTCATCATCTTTTCCGCTTCCTCGTTTTCACCGAGTCGGCTCAGTATACGGCTGTAGCCTGCAATACCCATTATAGCCTTGATGGAAAGGTTTACATTGTGGGCAAGATGTCCCGCAAAGTCGTCGGTACAAAGCTGTGTTTCGGGGTCGAAGCCGTAGTCGATAAGGTATTTGCTCCACTTCTTTATCGTATCCATATAAGGAAGAACAAACGATGTATCGTTGTCGGCATCGCATATTGCCGCAAAGAGTATTATCATGTTTCCGCATTCCTCAACGGGCATCTGACCGTTGGGATCGATGAATACGGAGCCGTTTGCTTCACGGGTAACATAATATCTCTGACCGTTCACGAGAGGATATCTACCCACATCGTGAGGTGCAAAGTCGAAGGTCCATTCGTCGCTTGCGGCATAGCGCATTATGGGACGGAGCATTCCCTTGAGCAGCTCTGTATTGTAAAGCAGATACATGGGAGCGGAGGGATATGTTACATCCACGGTTGCCGCACAGCCGTTGGAGAAGCATTCCTTGGAAATGTAAAGGTTGTTGCCTTCCTTATCAACAACGAGCTTGTGCGCAGCCATTACCTGGCGTACCGCAAGAAGAAGCATTTCCGCATACTTTTCGCTTCCTTTTGCTATAGCATCGTTCTTTATTCTGTCGGAAAGTTTATTGCATCTTTCCATAAGGGCATCGTATTCCGAAGCAGCCTCGAGGATCGCTTCCTCGATGGTCTTGCCGTCCTTCTTCCAGTATGCCTTAAGGTTGTCTCCGAAATATTGGATGCTTTCGATATCGTCGTAAGCGAAAAGGAAGAGAGCGTCACCGTCAAGCTCCTTTTCGATAACGGAGGTGTACATTCCGCAATAGAGAGTGTGGTCGATACGTGCATCGCCCACAGCACACATATAGAAATATCCCCAATCGATCCTGATATCGTCGCCGTCTCTCCAGAGAGGTCTCTGGTTGCCGTTGCCCATTCTGATTCCCGTGATAACGGTATCGCCTGCGATACCGGGGATGGAAACGGGATGAGCCAATGCTCTGCCCTCACCCTTGAGATTGAGGACAAGCTCCTCCGTGGCGTTGAAGCGGATCTTTACGTTATGTGCTTTTCCGTCAAGACTCTCGCATGATACCTTGCAGTAAGCCACGGGACTTGATGCGTAGTAGAGATCGTCTATGAGAAGAGGGGATGTGAAGCGCACCGTAAGACGTACGGCGTCATTTGTATACGTAATAAATGTAGAGAAAGCATCGATCTCGGTGGATTCCACGGTCATGCTCTTCATGGTCCTTGAATTGCTCTGACCGAGGAAAAGATACTGCTCTCCGTCAATTATGGCGATTCCCGCCATTGTATTTGGCTTGCCCGTCCAATGAACGGTGTTTTTCAGAAGGGAAGCCTCTGTCCATATTGAAAAATAAGGGTCTATGTTTATGATAGGAGTTGCAGGTGGACGTAATTTCATTTTCGTTGTTTCCTTTCGGTTTTATAAGGTCTTGCCGATGGGAAGCAATATTAAAGAATAAACTTCTCTTGACAAAACCCATTATGTATATTATAATTCATTTGTAACTGTTTTTACATGGGTATTACAATTCGAAAAGTGAGGAAAAAACGTCTGAAATAACATCTGAAAAAATTCAGACGTTATTTCAGACGAGAAGTTTGTGAGAAAGGTGGGGTGTGATTTATGAAGGAGCTGTTGAAGCCTTTTGGCTTTAACGAATCGGGAAAGCCCGTTCATGTTACGCTTGCGGGACTGACTTATCCCGATGCGTCATATTCGATAAGAAGAAAAAATTCCGATGTTTCCGTCATCGAATACGTGACGGAAGGAACGGGTTACGTATTGATAGACGGGGAAGAGCATTTTGTTACGAAGGATACGGTGTATTTTCTTACTCAGGGAGACGATCATATCTACCGTGCGGATGAAAAAGAGCCGTATTCGAAGATATTTCTTAATGTAACCGGAACCATGAGTGTAAGGATAGCCGAGGAATTCGGTCTTAACGGAAAGCACTTTTTCTCGGGTGAGGGCTTGAAGGAGCTTTTTGAAGGCATAATGGATATTATTTCTTCCGATATGACGGACAATGAGATGCAGTCCGCTCTTCGAGGGGCTTATGTGGAGATCCTTTCAAGACTTTCCTATGCACAGAACGAAAGAGTATACGGCAGGGAAGCGGCTGAGCTGAAGAATTACATAGATTCCAATCCCGGCAAGATAATAACTGCGAAGGAATTGGGACATGTGATATTCCGCTCTCCCGATTACTGTCTTAAGCTTTTTAAAAGGGAATTCGGCACTACACCATATGCGTATCAGCTCGAAAGAAAAATGGATATGGCAAAGATACTTCTTGCGGATACGAACACCTCTGTGGGAGAGACGGCAAGAAGGCTCGGGTATAACGATATGCATTATTTTTCCAATCTGTTTTTCTCAAAATGCGGTGTGCGTCCGCTACAATACAGAAAAATGAAAAGGAAATAATGAGTATCTCACTATCGTGAGATGCTCAGACCGCTGACAAAGTAAAAAGTCAGCGGTAATTTTTTTGCAAAAAAGCATGTATTTTGAACAAACATCTTTACAAATAGCAGGAATTATGGTATAATATAAGCATACAAATCAAGGTCAACCG
>SVTV01000052.1 GCA_015063605.1 Oscillospiraceae bacterium | reverse complement strand
GAAATTACGTAAAAATTCGTACTAAAGCACGCCAAAAACGTTCAAGTTTCCGAAAATAGCGGGTTCCCGTCCCCTATTTTCGTCCGCTGTTTTAGCGGGGGCATCGCTTAATGCGACGCCCCCTTTTGCATTTTAGAGTTTTTAGCAATAGAAAAGCTAATATCGCCTGTCGGTAGGTAATGAATTATCAAACCTGTCCTTAAGAGTACCGCCCTATGGCGTTTTTATATTTTTTGGAGGGTCTCCGAGGGTTATGTATACCGTACTGTTTTCCTTTTTGGGGATCATAACGGCATATCTTTTCTTTGTTCAGCAGGTTATAATGTTGATTTCTTTATTTCCTTAAGCTCTCTGTACCCTATAAGCTTTATTCCGAGAGATCTGATATATTCCAAGGTTTTGGGATCACTGAAAAGACGGTATTCCCAAACACGCCTGAACCAAAAAGGCGTTATCTCTTTTATTTCGTCGCATTCAATAGCGGGATGGATATAGGTTTCGGTTACACCGTTGTCAAAAGAGCGGTACAGTTCAAAAATATATTCCCTGTAATTTTCAAATGACTTGCTCTGCTCTCCGTTCCAATCTCCCGGTATAAGATAATCGGGCGTCGGAACACCGTTAAGCTTTGCAAAATCGGCGAAGCTGTCCAAAAGCTCACGAACGGTATTTTCGGGTATTTTTATATTCAAAGTGCCATTTGAAAACATATCTCCCGATATCTTTGACGGGAATCTGAACGGCAGACCATACCTTCCCGCTATCTCTATAGCAAGCTTCAAAAAGCTGAAATCCCCGTTTGTCACACCGTAAAGGGAGCCCATGTGATTATCCAAATGCGACGGTGACAATCCCATGGAGCGCAGAAGCTCTATCTGGGAAATAAGCTCTGCTTCAACATCCTCCAAAAGGGCATTTTCAGCAAATCCGCCGCTGCTTGCAAAAAAGCACCCTTCACTGTCGATGAGAGAGTCCGTGTTTTCCGAAACAGGTCCCCAACGATAGCTTTTCCACTCGGAGGTTGTCGTCAGATGGACTCCAACAGAGAGCGTCGGATCATCCAAAGCGAACCGAACAGCATCTCCGGCATACGGACAAGGTGCCATTATGGTGGCAGATGTGATCGCATTGCGTTCAAGCAGCTCCATAGTTGCAATATTATGTGCTCTGCACATTCCGAAATCATCGGCATTTATGATCAAATATTTATCCATAAAACAGCCCCTTTAAAGACAGCGATCACGGAATTCATATCCGCATCTCTGTCTTTATCATTTTTCAGATTTCTGACATCGTTTTTAAAAGACTCGGTTTTCTCGTTGTAATATTATCGGGCTTCATCTTCATCATTCGGATCATATCCGTTTCTTCGTTTACCGTCCATACGGAAACAAGAAGACCGCTTTCGTGAAAAGCTTCGATCAATTTTTCGGTTACATTTCCGAAGTAACAGTTTAACCCGATCGCTCCGCTGTTTTTAACCTTATCAACCAACGAAGAAATATATTCCGAAGAATGATCTTCGGGAGAAGCAACATCGGTATTCAGATAATAAGATATCTCCGGTGTTTCTTTTTTTACGCTTTCAACAAAAGCTTCCGTGATACCCGTATAGAATATTCTGTCAAGCAAATCGTGCTTTTTTGCGCAAAGCAAAACCGCTTTAATGCCGTCGGTCGCTTTGATGTCAAGATTACATAACATGCCTTTATTATCCGCCAACAGAGAAAACACCTCGTCGAGCTTCACTTCTCCGCCCTTTGGTGCATCATGGGATAAAACGGGAACGCCGTTTTCATCGAAACGAATATCTATCTCAAATATATCTGCACCGCTGTCAAAAGCTTTCAAAACGGATCCGATACTGTTGTCGGGTGTGTTTTCACAGCCTGTGTGCGCGGTTATTGTAAAGTCCTTCATCGCATTCTCCTTCGCAGGTGCGTGATTTATGACGCAAACTCTACGGAGCTTGCCCATTGGATGATCTGCTGCTCATGCTCATCGGCTTTATCGCTGAGCACCGCAAACTGGATTGTCCAGAATGCATCATCGGCTTTATAAACGTAAGAGAAATATCTGAAGTTCTCATTTGTCTCGGGATTCGTAAAATCGTATACAAAGCTTGTGAGACCTTCGGTACGCTTGACATTTTCTTCGCTCAAGCCGTTGGCTTGAAGAACAAGATCGAGATATTGATCGAGCGTATAGTCCTCCAGACCCTCCATCAGCTCAAATCCCTCTCTCAAGGTCAGCACTACAACATCTCTTGAGCCGTATACAGCCGTGAATCCATCAAAGTCGCCTTCCGAAAAGCTGTCGGTCAGAGTTATGGTCATTCCTTCCGCAGAAAAAGCCTTGACCTCAGGCTCTTTTTCGGGAAACAGATGCGGAGTTACAAAAAAGCCTACGAGAAAACCGACAACGATGGCACATATAAATACAACGGTGCCCGTCACCTTATTCCGCTTGCGGTGGACTATCGTTTCCTCATTATTGTTATTATCGAAGCGAAAGGCGTTTCCGACGGCAGGATCAAGCTTATTCTGTCCCGTAAGATAAATGTCATCCGATCCCTCGGGAAGCTGATAAAACTCATTGCAATAATTTTTCGTGAGCTTATCTGCTATTACAAACACCTTGGCAGCTTCATCGCCTATCTGAAATATCTTTTCCTCGCCGTTCTTCAAGGTACCGAGCTTTCGGCACGGTATATCGTTGATCCTTATCTCATCCGAGCTATTATCCTCAATATACACCTTCATTGTTGCAAGGCACCCCGCAAAGCGCTTCGTTCTTTTAATAGTAAGATTTCTCATATTGATAACCTCCCTGTTGTTATTTATTCATAATCGTTTTTATTCGCAAACCCCTTCAATGTCCTGCAATGATCTGCCTTGTCCGCTGAACAAAAAGGCAAAGATCAAAGTAAAGGGAAATATCAAGCTCCGCTTCCGAAAGGCGGTCAGTAAGCTCATCGAAGGCTTTGTATGCCTTTTCCGTATCATTGCGTGAAAGAGCAAAATATATATCAGCCAATCCCTTACAGTACATACCGTGATATGTAAGCATCCTCCATGATTCTCTGTGGCACTTATCCTCAAGAGTCATATTTTCCGCGATAACATCGGCAAAGCTGTCTACCGTTTCGGGGACACCCGCAATAACATCTCCTGCAAATTTATTTCCTATTATTCCCGCTTTTTTCGACATCACATCAACGATCCCTGTATCCTGAGCGGTAATATCGGTCTTTTGCGACAAGGCATCCATATCAAAGGATGCGGAGATCTTTTCGAGATATTCTGCCGCCCTCCGATGATCCCTGCCGAAGGCATCACGAAGATAATCCTCTATATACTTCTCGGTATCAATAGAAGTATCGAACAGAAATTCCCCAAGAAGAGAGAGGGGCAAGCCCGTGGGAAAGAAGGTACGCTGACTGCCGTCACTCATTATTCCGTCAAAGCCCGTAACACAAAGCTGCTTTACATCTCTCGCTATATTACGTGCGAAATTCATATACCCCGGGTCGGCATAATGAGCGGTATAAAACCAATATTCATAGATAAACTTCGGTCCGTCAAAAACGGGCTTCCAGCCGTCCATAAAGGTAAGCGCAAGATCAAGACCGCCCTCTATAGCAAATTGATTACGCTTCCATTCCGGAATACCGCCCTCACGCCTCTTAGACGAATATCCCTTACCCGATCCGCAGGCTGTAGTCATTATAAATCTTTCGGGATGGTCAAGTTTTGACTCTATCGGCGGCCAAAGTGTATCTACATACATTATAAACACTATCTTTGTATCGTTTCCCTGCTCCGTAAGCCTTGCGTCAAGTTTATTCAGCATATCAACGTACCAATCCGACGGAGTTTTCTTTGCGCATTCCTCACATTCGCATTGGTTGTTTGCGGCATCAGCAAGCCAGAAATGGAGAAAATCTATATACGGCTTTTCCTTGAGATAATCGGCAAGCCAATTTACGACCTTATCCTGCACCCATTCCTGCGACATACACAAATGCGTGAAAAACGGAGAGCTTCCGAAAAGCTCACGCCTGCCCTTGACAAGGGCAAATGCCTTCTTTGTCTCCTCGGGAACATCGTAATGCTGTCCCGATATCATATGTCTGACGCCGAAGGGCTCATTGAGTGCCCCATGGCCCATAACATGAAGCTGCAGACCGCACTTTTTGATAAGATGCTCCAGCCTCAGACAGTAGTCGCAATAATCACTGTACGGGATGTCATCGTGGGGAAGCCTTGTATTTGCTGTATGTCTGTACCAACGGTTCATATAGTTATACGGCACTATCTGCTCTATCATAAACAGATTCATATCCACCTTGGGAAGCCACGGGATGACCTCCTTCAGATGCTCATATCCCACAGCACCCTCGATGCATTGACCGCGGAAGGGATAGTCTGCTTTCTTTCTGAAGGTAAAGGAGCGTTTTCTCATATCCGCCTTCGGAATATATTCCCCCTCATCACCCGGACGTACCCATCGGCATCCCGCCGACTTAAGATATTTATAAACACCCATAAGGATACTGCGCTCATTACTGCCCGCAATATATCCCGAAAGATTATTTATACAGACATCAACAACGTCATCTATCATGGGGTCACTTACATCATCGTCTCGTAAGGAAAGCTCGGAAAGGATACCGAGCGTTATGACCTCGCCCGATCCTCCGTCCCCGCATACGATCGTTGCATCAACGGTCTCATCAACAAGCCTAAGGTATTTTTTCAGTTCCTCGGCGGCGTACCTAACCGTTTCGCTTTCACGTAAAATTCTTATTATCATAATAATTCCGGCATAATAATGCCGATGCTCCTTTCAAAATATACCGCCTGTCCCGATCTGCTCGGGATCTTAACTTACTCGGAGTATACTCTATTATATCAGAATATTTTGATTTACGCAAGGTGTTTTCAACACTGTATCCGATTTATTTTAACAGTACAAAGCCTTCGGCGCAGGCAGAAAAACAATTGTATTTTTTTCCGTATTGTGCTATAATGTTCATAACGACCGACAGGAACGTTAATGAAAGGTATATGGATCGGTAAACCGATATGGATCAGGTAACAAATTCAGAGAGTGGTGCATTTATTGCCTTAATTTGTTTGCGTTTTTAAGGGAATATTGCGATTTTGAGGGCATTTCTCATTTAAGTCTAAAATACGTGGTATTCTTTCCATTGCCCTCGCGCTTCAGTTCACCTCCGGCTACGAGCTTGCGGAGTCCGCCCTCTACAGAGCTTAAACTGAGCGACGGACAAAGCTCCATGATGTCTTGCTTCTTAAAACGCCCTATCTTATTCATCGTGGCACGTCTCACCATTTCAAGAGACGAGAGCTTAGTTTCCACAAGTGCAAATCGGTCTTCAAAATCACGGTATGCAGCAAGGATAGTGCCAAGCAGATATTTGATGAAGGTCACGGCATCTGCCTCGCCCTCGTGCCAGCCCTGCTGTGACGCTGCGAGAACATCATAGTACAAATCCTTGTTCTTTGCGATCTTAGATTCCAAAGAGATATACTTTCCAACGTAGAAGCCGTTTCGGTACAAAAGGAGCGTTGTCAAGAGACGGCTCATTCTGCCATTGCCGTCATTGAACGGATGGATGCAAAGAAAATCGTGTATAAAGGTAGGAATGGCAATCAGGGGTTCAAGTTCCATATTGCCGATCACACGGTTATACTCGTTACAGATGGATTCAAGTGCTTTAGGTGTTTCAAAAGGATCAAGGGGCGTAAAGAGTGTTTCGGTATGTCCGTCGGGATAGGTTGCGCTGATATAGTTCTGAACGCTCTTGGTTCTTCCCGCCATCGGGTTGTTCATATGGCTGTAGAGGATTTTATGAAGCTGAAGAATATAGTTCGGTGTCAAGGGGATGGCATCAAAGCTCTCATGAATGATATTCAGCACGTCGCGGTATCCGGCAATCTCCTGCTCATCGCGGTTTCTTGGCGTGGTCTTCTCTCCCATCAACTGACGGATACGGGTGCTTGTGGTAACGATACCCTCAATGGCATTGGATGCCTCTGTGCTTTGCACCTTTGCTATCTCAACAAGCTTTTCAAGCTCCTCGGGGCGTTGCTTTAAATATAATTCTTGTTTTCCGGCTTCCTTGTAAATAGCGGCAATCAATCCGAGAAGCTCGGAATCCCATTTGTTTTCGCTGATTTTCGTATAGTTAAAGGTTCTCATGTTCTCACCTCCCGGCAATTCCCTTAAATTATAGCACAAATTAAGGGGATCGTCAACATCTCAAGGGAATATTCCCTTATTATTTTGTTCAAATTAAGGGAATTTATTCATTGTTAAGGAAATAATACGATAGTATCGCATTTTAGCGTTAGGAGGAATTCTCTATAAGGGACAATGGGGACAGGACGGACAAACAGCAAGGCTGTCCCTGCCGTCTGTGGTATAAGGTTGTTTATTGCCGTTCCGGTTAGGTCAACACTTCGATGGCGATTCTCATTCCGAGCCGAAAAGCGTATAAGAGTATTTCACGCTCATTGATTTCCGTCAGCTCGGCGTAGCAATCGTCAAACTTCTCAAGTGTTTCCTTTTGCTTGTCCGTCAGCATTCCGAGGAGCACATCGTGGTGGTCGGCAATGTAGCCCATCAGCTCCTTGACCGCCTTCGTGCCCTCCGGCAACCGCTGCTTGGGCAAACGAGCACCGCTCGTCGTGCTCATAACCCGGTAGACTGTATTTACACCTCTTCTTCGCGTCATAGCAAAAGTAAAAAACCATCCGATTGGATGGTTTTTGTTTTGCTGGCAAGTTGCACCGATTTAGATATCGGTGTGAAGCAATTCGATAAATTGGAATTTGTTGAACTGTTTGTTTTATCAAAACTTATACTTTTCAAAATCAAGTGGTTTTGCATTGAATTTTTTAATAAAAAACTCATTGATGTAAAAAGCAGGTTTACTGTTTAATGATAATTGCTCCACTCGCAAAATCTCGTATATTTCTCCATCCTTTGCGAAGAGAAGGTTTGGAAATTCTTCTTCATACCAAACAATACCGCTATTCCACTCTCTTTGTTTATAAGTATCAATCGTGTCGGGGCGCATCTCATGGTTTCCGTGGATACATAAGAATGTGGGGGCAACTTTGGCGAATGCCTCTTTCATTTTGCGATCTCTTTTTCCAGTATAATAATTGGCGCCTACGTCTCCGAGCAGCACTACAACGTCAGAAGCGGCAAGCTCGTGCATTTTGCAAAATTCTATTATATCTGTATTGTTACCGTGTATATCACCGGTGTAAAATATCATTGTATGTCTCCTTTTCTTGGGTTTGTTACAGTATGTCACACTATTATTTTGAAGTCCAGAGACTTTAGTGGTTCACATTCAAAATATCCGAAAAAGTTTGATTATTCGGCTTGTTTCGACGCTTTCGTATAAAATTATAGCAAACAGATGTGGCAAAGTCTCGTGTTTTCAGAAAATGTAATCGAATCTGTATAAAATGTAATTTGGGTATAGTAAAAGACGGCTTGGCGATTTTGGCGCCTTGCCGTCTTGTAATGATATAATGTTAGCCTTTGATGTACCTTTTGAGTTCATTGTAGAAGTTTTCGCGAGTGCCCGCCATTATCACGATAATCATCTTGTTTTCGACGTACTCGACTCTGTATGCCAGCTCGTAATTGGTCTTGTTATAAAAGATGTCATATCCGTATATGCCGGAAAGGTCACCGCTTTTTGCTTCGCCAACAGTGTGGTCTTCTCTTATTTTGTCAATCGCTTCCTGATAGAGCAGTTTAAGTTTCTTGTCTTTCAATTTTTTTAGGAACTTAGCTGCGGGAGGAAGGAATCTAACTTCAGTCATCATCTTCC
>SVTV01000020.1 GCA_015063605.1 Oscillospiraceae bacterium | reverse complement strand
ACAGTTGGACGCTGTTGTTTCTTTGATCAATAATCGTCCTCGTAAATGCCTTGGGTTTTTGTCTCCCAATGATTTTTTGAAAAAAGTGTTGCACTTGGCTTGACAATCTGACGAGGCTTGGTTTGTGCTGATTTCTATTGAATCGCGTTGACTTGAAGTTAGATATAACCCTAATTTATCAAAATTTACTTGAAGTTAGAACATTTAAGGCCCCTTTGTGTAAAGGGGGCTCCGCCGTAGGCGGTGGGGGATTGTTCTTTCCTTAAAACAACTCAAGTCTCCCAAAATCTCCAACCCCAAAAAAGAAAGGTACATAACAATGAAGAACATTTTTAAGCGTTTTTTCATCTTCGTTTTTTGCGGAATACTTATATTGACTCCGTGCGTCGGCGCGTTTACCGTTACGGCAAATGCCGCATCGGGTGAGCCTTTGAAAAAGCGTGCCACGTATTATACCGACGAAAAGATTGCCAACATGAAGGAAAACATAGAGACCTATGAGTGGGCGAATAATACGGTAAGCTCGGCAAAAGCTGCAGCCGAAAAGTATCTTTCCCATTATTCACTCAAGGAGCTGTGGGAGCTTATACCCTCACAGAAGGTGTTCCGTTCCTACGGAGTAAATCAGACCTACGGCTGTCTCAACTGCGGCAATGCCATAGATGCATGGGGCAATTATCCCTATACCCACAATCATATGACCGATCCGTGGAAGATAACATGCCCCAACTGTAAGATGAAATTCCCCACCAATGATTTTGAGGCGTATTATGAGAGCGGACTCGATTCCAAGGGAGTTTTTGTTCCTGCAAGAGCCGATAAGAGCCTTCTCAAAAACACACTTTATCCCGAAAAGGGCGAAAAGTGGGGCGTCGATGACGGTACATCCTACGTTCACACCGACGGTAAAAAATATTTCTTCGTGGCATATTACTGCCATTGGGAATTGTGGTATTCGGGTATAATTACCAAGGCTATACAAGCTTTTGCCAATGCGTACCTTTACACCGGCGAGCAGAAGTATGCCGACGCAGGTATCGTCATGCTCAACCGTATAGGCGATCTTTACCCCTCCTTCAATATTAACGATTGTCCCTGGTCGGCGGGCTACAGGCACTCCGGCGGAACAAAAGGTAAGATCATAGGAAGTATCTGGGAAACGGGACTTATCCGCAATTTCGTTTTTACTTACGATGCGTTTTTCAGAGGCTTTCCCACTATGGGAAAGGAGGCTCTCGATCTTCTTAAGTCGAAAGATACAAAAATAAAGACCTACAAGGATGTTATGATAAACATCGAGGACGGTCTTCTGAAAACGATCTATCCCACCGTTAAGGCGGGAAATATCCGAGGCAATAACGGTATGCATCAGTATACCCTTTCCGCAGCTGCGGTAGTTCTTGACGATAAGACCTTAAGCGCCGAATGGCTCGATTACGTTTTCCGTGCGGGCGGTATCGGTGTGGGCGGAAATGTTTCCGCTACCTTCGTTGATGATGTTGACCGTGACGGCTGGGGCAATGAGGCGTCTCCCGGATACAACTCGGGATGGCTCGGCAGTTATATGGGCATGGCAGACCTTCTCAAGGGTTATGTTATAAACGGTACGAGCTTAAGCTACGATCTTTATGAAAACATAAAATTCAAGAAAATGTTTGCCTCCGGTGTAGAGATCATGGCAACACCTAAATTCTCTCCCAATATCGGTGATACGGGTACAACGGGCTCGGGCGGTATCGTGGCAAGCAACTCATATCTTATAAAGGCGTACTGTGCATATGATGAGCCGAAATATGCACAGATGATATACTTCCTGTCAAAAGGCAATGTAGACAATATACGATTGGGAATATTCGACAAGGATCCGGAAGGTCTTCCCGAGAAGATAAAGGCAGATGTGGCGGAGCACGGAGAATACGTTCTCGATTCAAGAATGCTTACGGGCTACGGTCTTGCGACCTGCATGAATATAAATGCAGCCGGAGAAGCTGCGGTAAACGATGAAAAGACATCGGAATTTACGGGGAAAGACTATTCCGTCATCAATGCAAAGGCGCTTACCAATGTTGTAAGAGAAAACGATATCGTTACATTTACCCCCGAAAAGGCGAATGATACCTTCTCCGTCGGTGTCAATCTCGATAACACCGCGGGAGTTTACGAATTACTCGTTTATTCCTTCGGTGCTGACAATGGCGGAAAATACAACGTGTACGTTGACGGCAAGCTTTTGCAGGCTGATGTGGATTTTGCCACAAAGAAGGGCGTGCGTACACCCGTATATTTCAAAAGAACGGCGGAATACGTAACGGGATACCATGTCATCTCTTTCCAAGCATCGTCTTCCAAGGTAGGTCCTATTTCCATCGAGGGCGTTAAATTCATCAAAACAATGAGAAGCGGCGCCGCCGAATTCAGTAACGAGCGAACCACCATGACTATGTATTTCGGAAGAACTGCAGGCCACGGTCACTCCGATACATTGAATCTTGAGCTTTTTGCATTCGATATAAATATGTCTCCCGAAATGGGATACCCGGAATTCTGCGACGGTACACCCCATCAGGTATATTGGGTATCGAATACGGTATCACATAACACGGTGCTTGTAAATGAAGCGCCTATGGGAAATCAGATAGTATCCGACCCCAAGGCATTCGACTCCTCGGAGCTTGTTTCCATGGTATCCGTGGATGCGTCAAATGCTTATAATGTGACGGATAAGTATATGCGTACCTCCGCACTTATAAAATACGATAACGAGTATTCCTATGTGGTGGACTTTTTCGCCGTACAGGGCGGTAAGAAGCATACCTACTCCTTCCATCCCGCAGAATCGAGCGGTGTTATCACCGAGGGACTTGAATTTACAAAGCAGGTCGATGAAAAGGGCAATTACGTAGGTACTCTCATGGGACCCACCGTCGAGTGGGGAACGGGCAATTACGCTTCCGGATTCCAATATCTGGACAAGGTCAGAAAGGACAGCGATCCCGAAAGCAAGATATCCTTCGATTGGTCGATAACGGAGGCAAGATATACGACTGCTGCCGATATACATTTGAAGCTTACAATGCTTACGGAGCTTGACAATGTGGTTCTTGCCAACGGTACGCCTCCCAGAAATAAGGCGGACAATCCCGCAGGTCTCGATTACGTTCTTGCAACGAGACAGTCAAACAAGTCTCTTTCATCTCTCTTCGTATCGGTAATTGAGCCTTATATAGGAACGGGATATATTCTTTCTACCGATACCGTTCCCGTTACCACCGATGCGGGCGAGGTTTACGACGATTCCGTAAAGGCTGTCAAAGTAACCTTCAGAAACGGCAGAACGGATTATATCGTTTACTCCGAAGAGCCCAATACCGTATATACGATAGACAAGAAATTCTATTTCAAGGGCTTTTTCGCCGTTGTAAGTATTCGTGATGATGATATAGTGACGTATACAAATGATGCTGTAGTGTCTCTTGATGAAAAGCAGACATCATATACGGGCGTTGTAACGGACTTTACGAGAGAGCTTTCGATGGAAAACAGCATTACCGTAAAATTTGATACGGCTGTTGATGAAGAAAAGCTTGTGGGAAATTATATCTACATCGATCATGACGGTGTAAGAAACGCTTCCTACAGAATAGCCGGCGTTGAAAAGAAAGGTGAGGAGTACATTCTCGATATAGGAGATGTTACGCCCATCCGTTCATACAAGAACGCAAAGGAGATCGACGGCGGTTATATTTACGATGTGGGTATAAACAGAGAATTCTATATCAGACTTACGGAAATGACGGGTGATACGGATGAGCTCTTCGAGCAGACTCCTTCTTACATAAGCGATGTTATATTATCCAATAATATAAAGAAGGACGCCGTCCCGGGCGACAGAGTGGGCAGACTTTTCGTTGTAAGAAAGGGGCTTGACAGCCTTTATCAGCTTCCCGAATATAAAATCACACTCAACGGTGAAATAGGCGACAGCGCAATGTTCGAATTAAAGGACGGCTGGCTTTATCTCACGGATAAGTATGAAGCGGGTAAAAGCGAATACGGCATATCCATGAAGATAGAGGATCCCGTTTCCGGTGAAGTGAAGACATTGTTGAAAACTGTCACCACGCTTAGCACGTCTCAGTCCAATTCCCAGCATTATCCCGATTTCGACATTTCGGAAACTGCCGAGACTGCTGAATTTTTGGCGGCTGAGCTTCCCGCTGACGGAAATACAGTCGATGAAAACGGCGGAGAAAAGACACCTTCTCCCATAAATTGGCTTTATGTTGCTGTTGCAACGGTTATTTGTATGGCGGTGGTGTCCATTACGGCGGTATTGAGGAGAAATAACAATAACGGATGAGACTATGACCAAAAACGATCCTAAAACAAAGAAAGCCTGCTTCACAGGCCACAGAAAAGAAGGGCTTCCCTTCGGCGCTGATGAGAGCCGTGAGGAATGCCGTAAGCTTATAAGCTTACTTGAAGAGCAGATTGAAAGGTTATACAATGAAAAGGGCGTGCGTGTATTTATATCGGGCATGGCTCTCGGCACGGATCAGATAGCCGCAGAGGCGGTCATAAGATTCAGGGAGACTCATAAGGATGTGGTACTTGTGGCAGCTCTTCCGTGCACCGATCAATGCAAAAGCTGGAAGATGGCTGAGCAGGACAGATACTACGGTATCCTTGCGCTTGCCGATCATGTGTACACACTTGAGCCTGAATACGTTGACGGATGTATGCTGGCACGTAACAGATTCATGGTAAATAATTGCGAATACGTTATAGCCGTATGGAACGGAAAGCGTATCGGCGGTACATGGTCAACGGTCAGCTATGCCAGAAGCAATAACAGAACGCTTACAATAATAAACCCCGTTACCTTTGATGTAACGGAGGAAAAAAAGAAGATTCAATAAAAATGGGGCTGCCGCATTAACGGCGCCCCAAAAGTATTATTAAATTACAAATTCCACAGCTGTTCGTGCATCGTTATGGGCGGAAATACGCATATCCTCAAGCTTTGCCTTCATAGATCGGGTGATGGCGGGCAGATCCGCCATAAGCTCCTCAAGCATTTTTGAAAGTGTCTCGGGATCAAAGTCCGAAGCTTCCACGCAATAGGGCATATTGACAGAATCCATAAAGGAGCGCACCTTGGGGTCGTAAGATATACCTATCATCGGCTTTGATGCGGTAAAGGCATATATCAATACGTGAAGCCTGATTCCGAGAACGAATACCGTTTTATCGAGGATGCCCAGAAGCTCTTTTGCCGTAACGCCTCCCGCGACGCATCCCTTTTCGCCGCACATTTTATAAAGCTTATTGGATATTTCTATATCCACACTGCTTTGCATGGGGATGAACAAGGGATAAAGTCCGTATTTCTTCTCGGCTTCGGCGCAGAAATGCGCAACCTTTTTTATTATCTCCTCATCCTTTTCGAAGGGACGGACAGCCACGGCGAAATACTTTTTATCGGGATCCATGCCGATACGCTTTTCCAGAAGCTCAAGACGCTTATCGGTACATCTTTCCATGCATACAGCAGGATCGGCGGAAAGAACGGCGTTTTCAATGCCGTATACCTCCTTAACCTCCTTGTATGAGGTGGGCTCACGCATGCTTACCGCATCGGCGCTCTTCAGAGCGGCAAGAGCCTTCTTTTTTGCTTTTTCACCGTTGAGAGGACCTATTCCGTTGGAGTATACCATTATCTTTGTTCCTGCCTTTTTGGCAAGTGACATTACGGTGGTGTAATAGAAGAGGGATCGGGAGCTTGTCTCGTTCTGAAGAAGAGTACCGCCTCCGCTTATGAGAAGCTTGGATCTTTTCAATATATTGAATATCTTCAGAAGCCTGTATCTGTATACGCTGTTGACGCCGTAGATACGGGCTGTCTTTTTCGGTGCAGATGAAAGCACCGTTATTTTTATATCCGGGTGATATTTTTTAAGGAGAGATATCATTACCTGTAAAAAGCTGTCATCACCCATATTTCCGAAGCCGTAATAGCCGCTTATGACAACATCGGGATATTTATAGCTTCTGTAAGGCGTTACATCACGGTAAACGGTAAGATAATCTTCAGCCATTTTATCAACGGAGTAGCATTTTTCTATGAGAGAGCGGTTTACCCTTCCTATGGATAAAAGATCACCCTCAGACATATTAATAAGCTCCTCAATATCACGGGCAAGAAGCTCGGGAGTGGGATCTATCGTATCACGGCAGCAGAAGTTGCCGTCGTATGCTTTTTTGAAAAGCTCTTCTCTGTATATTCCGAGATAACCTTCGTTGCCCGCAAGAATAGTCGGCAATGCGGCAGACATTCCCTCCAATGCGGCACGGGAAACGCCGACGAAGATATCGCTTGCCTTGATAAAATCGCTTATCCGCGTTTGCGCTCCCGCAAGGATAACGGCATTTCTTCCGAGAGAAGCGTTTACACCTTCGGCTTTCGCTTTCAATGCCTCAAAATCATTGCCCGCTCCTACAATCAGAAGCTTTACATCGCTGTTTTTACCGTCGGCGCAGACGGTGTTCATGCTGTCACAGAGCATGAAGGATACGGCGCTTCTGTCACGGTCAATTCGGCTGACGTGAAGTATTACCTTGCCGCCTTCCGAAATACCGTACTCATTTCTTATCGCTTTCGCTTCGGAAGTTTCCTTTCCCGGAGCGAATTTTTCCATATCGATGCCGTTTATGGTGACGGAAACGTTATCGGGATAATAATTGTAATTGTCGATAAGGTATTGCTTTATATCCTCGCTTACGGCAATGCTCTTTTCGCCCCAATTTGTTATAAGCTTCCACAATGGTGTTACCTTGAACACCCAATGGGCGGAGGTAATGAATCTGAATTTGTATTTTTTGTGGAGAAGTCCGCATATGAATGCGGGAATACGGGCGTGGGCGTGAACTATATCGAAATTCTCTTCACGGAAAAGCTTTGACAGTCCGAAATAGCTTTTCAATACGGCACCGGGCTTCTTTTTATTCAGCGGAAGCTGTATGTGGCGCACGCCTGCCTCGGTAAGCTGTGAAACGAAAACGCCGCCGTTTGATACTACGGTGATATCGTGTCCCTTGGCGGCAAGGGCTTTTGACAATTCAAGAACGTGAGTCTCGACGCCGCCTATCTCAAGACCCATAAGTGTCATGCATATTTTCATTCTTTTACCTCAATGCCTTGCAATGTATCTTATTTCCCGAAGCGGCGCCTTTTTTTGCCTTCACAAGGACAAGCTTGGGATCTGCTCCCGTGCGCCCCGAAATAAATACCATATCTTTTGGTTCTAAAGAAGATTCTCTCATGGCGCACATCAGATCGCAGAGCCTGTCGGGGCGGTATACCGCGAAAAAGTCACCGCCGTGGCGCAGAAGCCTTGATGCGGCTTCGCACACATCGAATATGGTTGCCGCCGCCTCGTGGCGGGCGATCAGCTTATCCTCGGTCTCGTTTAAAAAACCGCTGTCCATTTTCATATACGGCGGATTTGAAAATACGAAATCGAGCTCCGAGAAAATACCCTTTTCACCCATGATGCGGGAAGCATTCTTCATATCGGCGCAGATCACCTCTATTATATCCTCGAGTCCGTTTCTTTTTACGTTTGATGCGGAAAGAAGAGCGTATTTCTCCTGTATCTCAAAGGCGTATATCTTTTCGGGATACCGTTTATTCTCCTTATCGGTACAGATGAGGATGGGTATTATTCCCGTTCCCGTTCCCAGCTCCGCACCCTTGGCGCCTTTTTTGAAGGAAACGTACGATGCCAATTCAACGGCATCTGTGCCGTAGGCAAAGCCGTTTTCAAATTGCTCTATAAAAACATCGGGCGCCGCTTCGTCCAAGCGTGTCTTATCCTGATAATTCATATTCGTGTATATTCCTTTGGCGTCATGCCCGTGTGATCCTTGAAGGTCTTTGAAAAATACGACGGATCGTTATATCCGCAGGCTGAGGCTATCTCCGATATGCTCATATCCGATTCCGTCAGAAGTTTTTTTGCGGTCGCTATCCTCATTTCCTCCACGTATTCAAATACCGTCATACCGGTGTGGCTCTTGAAGGTACGGGCAAAATAGTATTCGCTTATGGAAAGGTGCTTTGCAATATCTCCCAAGGTTATGCGGTTCTTCAAATTAGCCCGTATATAATCCATGCTCTTTTCCACAAGGTGAAGATTTTTCAGATTCTTTTCCTTTTCCTTTGTGGTCATGCTTCCCGCCGCATATTTTCGTGTAAGGATGGTGAGTATGGAATATATCTGCGCCTTTACAGCCAATTCATAGCAGGATTCCTTCTTTATCATTTCATCCACAAGGGCGTTTATGCATTTTCCAAGCTCCTCGTCGCGGATGAAATTGTTGAAGATTATCTCATGGTTCTCAAAGGGCTTTATGTATTTTTCGTTTGTGATATCGTTTTTTGCGCTGAGAAGCACAGCGTCTATCATTATGCAATGGTAGACTACGTTTCCCGATATTTTGTAAAGAGTATGAAGCTCATGGGGATTGACGATGACCGTATCGCCTTTTTTACAATTATAGGTCTTGTCCTTTACCACTACGGCTGTTTCGCCGTCAAGAAAATAGAGTATCTCCACCTGCTCATGGTAGGAGGGGTTTCTCGTTATAAGACGTGTATGTCTGCCTGCACTCTCATAATAGGGCAGTACGTTTAAGGGGAAACGGGGGTCTTCGTAAATAATCTTTTCGTAATACATAAAAAAAGCAAAATAATTATAGTTTTCGGCAAAATTCTTATTGATTTATCTTCACTTCTATTTTATAATATAATTGTCGGTATGTCAATAGCAAATTAAAAAGGAATGGTCATACTATATGAAAAAAATTGTAATAGGAATCGACGGCGGCGGTACAAGGACCACGGCTCTTGCGGCTTCCGTTATAAACGGCAATAAATACGAAAACATAGGCAGAGGTGTGGGAGGCGGCTCAAATTTTGCTTCCGATACCCCCGAGCGTGCCGCTTCGAATGTGCTTGATGCAATTAAAGAAGCAGTAGCTTCATTGGACAACGATGAATATGTCATAACCGATATCGCAATAGGCAGCTCCGCTCTCGATGATTTCGGCGAGGTCGCGGGTACCGATGAATTTGTAAAGCAGATAATTTCCTCATCGCTTTTCGAAGGCAAGAAAATACCAAATGTAATGTGTAAAAGCGATGCTTTCATGGCTCTCTTTGCGATGACAAAGGGCGAAAGCGGTGCGATCCTCATTTCAGGTACGGGTGTTATGGGAATGGCGTGCGATAAGAACGGTAAGCTTTATCCCGTTTCCGGATGGGGCGACCGATTGGGCGACGAAGGAAGCGGATATTACATCGCTTTTGAGGGAATGAAGGCGGCTTTGCGTGCCTTTGACGGCATAGGTGAAAAAACATCCCTTTGCGATGCTATGATGGATCACTATAATTTGTCTTCCCCGAGAAATATTCTTGATATAATATATGCTCCCGATTACGATAAATCCGTTCTTGCTTCCTTCTCAAAGAGAGTTTCCGAGGAAGCGGCGAAAAACGACGCGGTTGCATTGTCCATACTTGACAGAACAGCCGATATCCTTGCAGGTCTTACACATACACTCGTAAGTCTCTCCGGTTCCGATATTTTCGGAATGTACGGAAGCATTTTCAAAAATGATAAATACATACGTGACAGATTTACGGTAAAATTGAAGGAAACAGACCCCACGGTCCGTCCCGAATTTCCCACCGTCTCCGCAGAGGAAGCGGCAGTAGAATACGCGATGCGAAATTCGAGAGGATAGTTGTTAACAAAGTCTCCCCCCTCCGGGGTGAGATGAGAGGGCTGAAAGCAGGGGATAAAACCTCAACTTATCTCTGCCCTCTCAGTCACGCACAAGGCGTGCCAGCTCCCCCAAAGGGGGAGCCTCAGAGTTGAAAAAGTTAAAAACAATTCCTCCGTCATGACTTCGTCATGCCACCTCCTTTTACACAAAGGAGGCTTTGACTTGTGCGGATCTCTATTGAATCACATATACTTGAAGTCAATTATAACTCTAATTTGCAATATTTTACTTGAAGTTAGATCGTTTAAGCCTCCTTTGTGTAAAAGGAGGTGGCACGGCGGAGCCGTGACGGAGGAATTGTCCTCAATGCAAAACAAACTTCCTCCTTTAAGTGTAAGGCAGAAACAAAATCAAAAATCACATCAGCCTAACGGCGGAAAGGATACAAAATGAAAAAATCATACGAATATCTTGAAAATGCCATAGCGCTTCTCAAGAAGATCGAAGAAACACAGAGCGATGCCATTGAGGCGGCAGCTCAGGCAAATGCCAAGACTCTTGAAGCGGGCGGACTTATTTATACCTTCGGTACAGGTCACTCCCACATCCTTGCGGAAGAGGTATTTTACCGTGCAGGCGGCTTCGCTCCCGTATATCCCATTTTGGACGATGCCCTCATGCTTCACACCAATGCATCCAGAAGCTCTCAGTTTGAACGTATAGAAGGTTACGCAAAGACTCTGCTCAACGCTCTTCCCATCAATTCAAAGGACATTATCTATATTTTCTCCAACTCCGGAAGAAATACGATGCCCGTTGAAGCGGCTATGTGGGCAGGCGAAAGAGGAATTACATCCGTCTGCATTACAAATCTTAACCATTCCCGTTCCTGCTCCTCCCGCCACCCCTCGGGTAAGATGCTTTACGAGGTAAGCGATATCGTTATAGACAACTGCGGTATCACGGGCGATGCGGCTCTCGATATAGACGGGATGATGGTAGGTCCTACATCTACGGTAACCGGAGCGGCTATCCTTCACGCCATAATGTGCAGAACTGCGGAAATATTGGGTGAAAAGGGTGTCAAGGCGGAAATATTCCCCAGCGGAAACATCGATACACAGAAGGAATTGGGCGAGTATTACGTAAAGAAATATTCTCCCGTTATAAGAATACTTTAATTTTATATCAGAACAGAAAAGTCAGCTGACTTATCATCATAGAAAGGAAAGTTTCAACTATGTCAAAGCTTGCTTTATTTGGCGGATCTCCCGCCTACACCGGCTCCAGAATTTACTGGCACATGTACGGTGAAAAGGATTCCGCAGCTCTTAAAGAGGTTGCGGATTCCGGCGTTATCAAAAACGGCGCACAGCTTGAAAAATTCAAGAAAAATTTCGGAGAATTTGCAAAGACGGAATACGTTCTTCCCGTTGCAAACGGAACGGTAAGTATTGAGCTTATTCTTCGTACCCTCGGAATAGGCTACGGCGATGAGGTCATCGTTCCTCCTTACACATTTATCGCATCCGTATCCTCCATTCTTTACTCCGGCGCACTTCCCGTATTTGCAGATGTAGATCCTTCTACATTCCTTCTCGATGCCAAGGCTGTCGAAAAGAAGATCACACCCAAGACCAAGGCTGTCCTCTGCGTACACGTAGGCGGAAGACCCTGCGATATCGACGCTCTCAAGGAAGTATGCGACAAGCACGGACTTTATCTTGTGGAAGACTGCGCTCAGGCGGTAGGAAGCGAATGGAACGGTGTACATGTAGGTCTCCACGGCGCTTTCGGTTCCATCAGTACACAGAACAGCAAGAATCTCTCCTGCGGAGAAGGCGGTATAGTTATTACATCTCACAAGGATCTTTATGAAAAGGCTCTTGCTCTGTATAACGGCGGTATGGTTGACGGCAAGTACGTTGCCCCCGGTCAGATAAGAGTACCCGGCGAAATGCAGTGCGCTATCCTCAATTCTCAGCTTGAAGCTCTTCCCGAGCAGATCGCAAAGAGAGAAGAAAACATCAATTACTTCTTAGAGCTTACAAAGGACTTTACATTCCTTATTCCTCTCAAGAAGGACGACAGAATTACAAAGGACAGCCGTCACCTTCTCATCATGAGACTCAACGCTCCTCTTCTCAAGGATGTGGGACGTGACAGATTCCTCAAGGCTCTCAACGCCGAAGGTGTTCCCTTCGGTCCCGGCTATGTGGCTCCCTGCCATACTGCACAGACTCTCAAGAGTCCCTATGTAGAAAAGATGACAGGCAGAAAGATGGATCTTTCCGGAAAGACTCTCCCCGTTTGCGAAAGACTTTCCTTTGTTGACGGTATCTGGTGCTACCATACATTCTTCTTAGGCACAAAGGCTGACATGGAAATGGCTGCCAATGCATTCGAAAAGGTTTATGCAAACCTTGATGAGATCAGAAATATATAAGGGGGTAAAAAGCAATGTTAAGAACAGACAATAAAAAAGTTTATGAAGCTCTGAACGGCGTTCTCGTTTCCAATAACTGGGGTACTATCGGACGTTACTCCGTAAACGCCGCTGATATGATAGCTTCCCGTGTAGCTCCCGACGGATCCTATGGTGCGGTTCTTTGCGACAGCACGTATGCGGCTCTCGAAACAATTATAAGAGGATATTTCATAGGTCACGGCGATAAGGTAATAGTTCCCGCTCTCTCTTCTCCTTATATAGCTCAGACAGCCGCTACAGTAGGCTGCTCAGTAGTATTTGCGGATATTGAAAAGGGCACATGCGTTATCTCTCCCGATTGGATAGATGGTCTTATGGATGAGTCCGTAAAGGCTGTTATCTGCGAGGATTACTGCGGATATCCTTGTGATTACGACAAGATCAAGGCTGTGCTTCCCGAGGGCGTAAAGCTCATCGTTTGCACATCCGATCCCTTCAACACACTTTATAACGGCGCTTCCACCATCATCAATGCGGATGCGGCTGTTGCGGCATTTGATGAAGGCTGTGCTGTAGAGTGTGACTGTGCGGCAGTTGTTATGAAGAAGGAAGATTACAATACTCTCTGGTCAATGCACCATTGCGGTAATCTTGCATCCGGTACAAATATGGAAGCTCTCAACGCAGGATACGTTCCCGGCGGCGACGAAAGAATATGCGAATGGAAATCCGCTCTTCTTATAAAAGAGCTTGAAGCATTTTGGGCTCTTCCCGCAGCTGATGCGAATGCATATCCCTACAAGGAGGAAATGGCAGTTGTTGAAAACGGCGCCCGCTCTCCTTATCTCAGATACTTCGGTAAGAAGCATTACGCAATGAACCTTGAAGAAAGCTTCAAGAGTGAATATTACGTAAAGTCCTCCGGATATCACGGCGTTTCCATATGCCCTCTCGCACAGAAAGCGGCTAAGTAAAATCTTACGATAAATAATAAAAAAGCATGGTGCTTTGTGCATAAGTCCGTTATTAACGAGCTTGTGCGGGCACCAGGCTTTTTTTATACATACTTTTATTATATTTTTAATATTTTACATTGTAAAATTTGAGAAAAAGTGTTATAATTTAACTGTGATATCATAAGCGGAGGGGTTGAAAATGCTAATGAACAACAAGGAATATCTGGACTTGGTCCGGATGGTTAAACAGGAAATCAGACAAGCACAGTACAAAGCAACTCTGAGTGTTAACAAAGAGTTGATCATGCTGTATTACGGAATTGGTCGTGTTATCAACGAGCATAAGGCATGGGGCAATAAATTCATTGAAAATCTTGCCTCCGACATTAAGATTTCTTTTCCCGATGCAAAAGGATATTCTGTCAGAAACCTCAAATATATGGCGAAGTTTGCAGCTACCTACGAGGATGAGGAATTTGTGCAGACGGTGTCTGCACAAATTCCATGGTCACACAATACGGCGATTCTGGATAAAGCAAAAACGCCCGAACAGCGTGAGTGGTATATCCGTAAAACGGCTGAGAATGGCTGGTCGCACAGCGTTCTGATTCATCAGATTGAAAGCGGACTTTATCAGCGCCAAGTCATTGCGGATAAAATCAGCAACTTTGAAAATCGCCTTCCTGCTCCGCAAAGCGAACTTGCTGTGCAGACGATGAAAGACCCATACATTTTTGATTTCATTCCTTTCAATGAGGATATGGTAGAAAGAGATATTGAACAGGCTCTCGTGAAGGATGTAACCAAGCTTCTTTTGGAGTTGGGCACCGGTTTTGCTTTCCTCGGCAATCAGTATCATCTCAATGTGGGTGGAGATGATTTCTACATCGATCTGTTGTTCTACAATCTCAATCTTCGTTGCTATGTTGTAATTGAGTTAAAAACATGCGAATTCAAGCCAGATTATGCCGGTCAGCTTAACTTCTATCTGTCTGCAGTGGATGGTATTTTGAAGTCTGAGCATGACAATCCCACAATTGGTCTGTTGCTTTGCAAGAGCAAAAACAACATTGTTGCAGAATACGCGCTCAAGGATATGTCTAAGCCTATCGGAATCAGCGAATACAGGGTAACGAGCGATCTTCCCGAAGATTTGAGCAAACAACTTCCGTCTATCGAGGATATCAGGAAACATATTGCCAATGAATAAATATAGTCAAAGTCAGGAGATAACAAAATGCTGTTTGGAATGCCGACATTGATAGAAACGAACACTCTTGAGGAATGTGCAACGCTCTGCAAGAGTCTCAAATTGGATTTTATAGAGCTAAACATGAATTTGCCTCAATACCAACTGCAAAATATTGATTTTTCGCACTTTATTGATGTGGCGAACAAGTATGAGATATTTTATACGATTCATTTGGATGAGAATCTCAATATCAGTGACTTTAATTCTTATATTGCAGATGGATACCGACGTACAGTAATAGAAACTATTGAGTTGGCTAAGAATCTTGGCGTTTCGATCATAAACATGCATCTTTCTCAAGGAGTATATTTTACTCTCCCGGATAAAAAAGTGTATCTTTTTGATGAGTATCGTAAACAGTATTTGAAAAGTATAACCGAATTTCGTTTGCTGTGCGAAAATGTAATTGGAGAAGCCGATATAATGATATGTATTGAAAACTGTGATGGTTTTCGTGAATTTCAAAAAGAAGCTCTGGATATTCTTCTTCAATCTTCTGTGTTTGGCTTGACTTTTGACATCGGACATAACCACGGATGCGGAAATCTTGATGAAGCTTACATTTTTAAGAACCGGCTGTATCTTTGCCATATGCATATGCATGATGCTGTGGGAAAGAAAAACCATTTAGCACTTGGAACCGGAGAATTAGATATTGGTAAATATCTGTCTCTGGCAGAAGATAGAAAGTGCCGTGTGGTATTAGAAACAAAAACGATCGAAGGCTTGAAGCAGTCTGTGAATTGGATACGGCAAAAAGGTCTTATAGAATAATTATTGCTTATAAAAACAATAAAGATTACCAAGTTCTTCACTGTTTGCATCGGTAAAAATAAAAGCATGGTGCTTTGTGCATAAGTCCGTTATTAACGAGCTTGTGCAATCACCATGCTTTTTTACTTATTATTCTGTTCCTCGTTATCTCTGTAGGGGATCGCAAAGAGACTTTCGGACATTGAGCTGTCTGCTACGAATTGAGGCGTTGTCAAGGTATATACAAGTGTGTTTCCGGAATATATATACGCACTTGAAACGATCTCATAATGGAGAGATATTCTGTATTCCTCTTTCAGCTTTGTTGAGGGGGAAGAAAAAACGATATTCATCAAAGAACCGGACGGGCTTCGTGTGAACGAAACGAGCTCGTCCATTTTGTTATCCGCCGTGAAAAAATCTGAAACGGCTCGTATGCCCGTTTCGGCAAGGTAAGAAAAGCTTTCATCGTTTCTGTAGAGCACTTCTTCGCCCGTATTGGGGTATCGTATATACGTATCGCCGTTTGAATGTATCACCGTTCGGCTGTAGTTATCATCCGATTCCGTTTCTATACGCACCTTATCGCCGTTTTTGTATATTCTGTGAGTGAAGCTTTTTGTTTTATTACTCGAATAATAGGTGGTAATGCTTTCACGGAAGAATACATCCGGCTCCTTGAAGTTCTCAAGATATGCGAGAACATTTGGAGAGATAAAACCTTTTTCATAATTGTCTCCCGATTCTCCCTCGGTATGAAGAATACCGAACATCTTATCTCTCTCCGGTGAGGGAGGATCTTCTCTTCCTTCGAAAAACAGAATCAGCTCCTTTGCCTTATCGGAGAGAGGAAACACATCGAACTTTGCAATAAGAATAAGAACAGCGTAAATAACGGCCGCCGTAAAGACCGCCGTTATCGTAAAAAACAGTATTTTTTTTACAAGTTCATAGTTAAAGCTTTTTTTACCGTTTTCTGATTCTTTCATTTAATATACCTTCAGTGAGCTTACTGCTTGGTAGAGCTGTTTTCGACAGATGAAGCGGCGTTGTTTGCAGCAGCCGTCTTTCCTTTGAGCTCAACGCCCGTCATTTCGCATGTGTTTTCATCACCGTGCTTGAATATCTGCAGGTTTAGTATGCCTATTGTAACGGCAACTATGATTATCAGCACCGATGTTACTATCCGTTCCTCGGAAAAGAGGATGGCAGATATACCGCATATTGCACTTATTGCATAAAGAATACCTACGGATTGCTTCTGAGAGAAGCCCATATCTATCAATCTGTGATGAAGATGACCTCTGTCCCCATGGAAGGGGTGCTTTCCCGTAAGAAGACGGCGAAGGAATGCAAATGCTGTATCGCCGAAGGGAAGGCCGAATATCATAAAGGGTACCCAGAAGGATATTACGGCATTGAACTTGAAAAGTCCCTGAACGGATATTACGGAAAGGAGGAAGCCCAGCATAAGTGCTCCCGTATCTCCCATGAATATCTTTGCCGGGTTTGTATTGAAGGGCAAAAAGCCCATACACGCACCTGTGAGGATCGCAGTTATGAGAGCTATTTCCGGCTCTGACTTCAGCACTGTAAAAATGAGCAGGCATACAGACGATATGGTGGAAACTCCGCAGGCGAGACCGTCAAGACCGTCGATCAGGTTTATTGCATTTGTAAGGAGGACAATCCACATAACGGTAATGGGGTAGCTCCATACGCCGAATACGATATATTTACCGAAAATATTGATAAATTCGATCCTCATATCGAAAAAGACGATAATGAGAGCTGCCAATATCTGACCGCCCAATTTTACCCAGGGGTTAAGATCCTTTACGTCGTCCGCAATACCGACAAGAACTATGACACAAGCGCCCAAAAGCATTCCCGCAAGTTGCTTTGTTATATTGCAGAAGAGCAGTGCCGATATGGCAAAGCCTAAGAATATGGCAAGTCCGCCTATAAGAGGCATAGGCTTTTTGTGCATTCTTCTGTCATCCTTGGGAGTATCCACAGCGCCTATCTTAAAGGCGAGGACTCTGACTAAAGGAGTGAGAGTAAAGGATAAAAGACCGCTGAATACGAGAGCAAGAAGCCCCATCAGAAGGTCGTATGCGTTAAATTCGTTCATGATAGGATTTCCTTATCTGGGAAGCTTGTAAAATCCCACCTTGCGGTAGACCTTATCAAGCGTTTTATATGCCTGGCGGGATGCTTTTTCCGCACCTGACTTCAATATGGATTCAAGATATGCGGTATCCTTTATAAGCTCGTCGAACTTCTGTCTTACGGGCTCCAATGAATCGGCACAGACCTCGCCTACCGCAAGCTTGAAATCGCCGTAGCCCTTTCCTTCGAATTCCTTTTCCGCTTCCTCGATAGTCTTACCGGTACAGGAGCAGTAAATGTTGAGAAGGTTTGCAATACCGCCGCCGTTTTCATATCTGACAACCGTGTTGGAGTCGGTTACGGCCCTCTTGAATTTCTTTATTATCGTATCCTTATCATCAAGGATGAGGATGTAAGAGTTTGCGTTTTCATCGGATTTGGACATTTTCTTGTCCGGCTCGGTGAGGGACATTATTCTCATACCTGTTTTTCCGATATAAGGCTCGGGAATAACGAATGTGGGAGAATATGTATTGTTGAATCTTTCGGCAATATCTCTTGCTATTTCAATGTGTTGCTTCTGATCTGCTCCCACGGGAACGAGATCGGTCTGATAAAGAAGGATATCGGCAGCCATAAGCACAGGATAAGTAAAAAGACCTGCGTTTATGTTCGATTCGTTCTTTGCGGACTTGTCTTTGAACTGTGTCATTCTTGAAAGCTCGCCGAACATGGTGCTGCAGTTGAGCACCCATGCCAATTCCGCATGTGCGCTTACGTGGCTCTGTACGAAAAGCGTTACCTTTTCGGGATCGATTCCACTTGCTATATATACCGCCAATGTTTCGAGAGTTCTTCTTCTGAGTGAAGCGGGCTCCTGCTTTACCGTTATTGCGTGCATATCGACTACGCAGTAAAAGCAGTTATATTCATCCTGGAGTATTGACCAATTCTTCAATGCACCGAGGTAATTTCCCAATGTAAGATTTCCGCTGGGCTGTACCCCGGAAAAAATTATCTTTTTCTTCTCTGTTTCTCCTGCCATTTTTATATCCTTTCGTGATAGCGACGATTATTTATATTGAGTTGTTTTAAGTTAAGTAACAATTCCTCCGTCATGACTTCGTCATGCCACCTCCTTTTACACAAAGGAGGCTTTGTACTACAGATTTGTTACTTTATACATAAAGTTAGGGTTTATAATACCTTGAAGTTTTATTGATGTGTTCGCACATTAAGGCTCCTTTGTGCAAAAGGAGCTGTCAGCGTTAGCTGACTGAGGAATTGTTCCTTACATAAAGCAACTCTAAGGCTCCCCTGAAAGGGGAGGCATAAAGATCTGACTTCAAGTGAAAATCTCACCGTTAAGTGTGAATTTATTCCCCTCTTAATGCCTTACCCAATATCTCTATTCCCTTGACGATCTGCTCGTCGGTGGGTGTGGAATAATTGAGTCTGAAGCCGTTGGAGGGCTGCGACTCATCAGCATTGAAGGTAGCGCCGGGAACTACGGCGACCTTGTTTGCAATAGCGCTCTTGACGATAGCGGAGGAATCCGTTTCGCCTATAAGACGGCACCAAATGAATATACCGCCCTCGGGACGGGTGTAGACCACCTTATCCTTGGGGAAATGCTTATCCATTTCGGAAAGCATGAGAGCGCACTTTCTTCCATAGAGCGCACGTATCTTTGCAATATGTCCGTCAAGGTCGCACTCGTCGATAAAACGGGAGCAGACCATCTGGAAGAATATATTCGTATGAACGTCGTTTACCTGCTTTGCAACAACTATCTTGGAAACGATAGCATCGGGAGCGCAGAGGAAGCCTATTCTCATACCTGCAGAAAGGATTTTTGAGAAGGATCCCGAGTAGATAACGATGCCGTCCTCGTCCATGCTCTTTATGGTGGGAACATCCTCGCCTGCAAAGCGCAATTCACCGTAAGGGTTATCCTCAAGGATCATAACGCCGTATTTCTTTGCAAGAGTGTAAACAGCCTTTCTCTTTTCAAGGGAGAGAGTAGCTCCCGCCGGATTCTGGAAAGTGGGTATCATGTAAATGAGCTTGGCGTTCTTTTCCGCCTTGAGCGTCTCTTCCAATGATTCTATGGATATGCCCAGATCCTCGCCGTTTTCGCCCGTTTCACCGGGGACGCCCACGAGGCGTGCACCGTTGGCACGGAAAGCGTTGAGCGCACCTATAAAGCTGGGATTTTCGCATATGATAACATCGCCCTCATTGCAAAGAACCTTGGATGCAAGGTCGATGCCCTGCTGACCGCCGCTTGTGATTATGGTGGTATCGAATTCTTTTCCTATGTTGAATTTATTCTTTAATCTTTCCTTGACCTGTTCTCTGAGACGGGGATATCCCTCGGTTATGCTGTACTGCAACGCCTGAGCGGCGCTTGCGGGATCGGAGAAGATATCTGCGGAAATTTTAGATATCTCTTCTACGGGGAAGGATTCCGCTGCGGGGTTTCCTGCCGCAAAGGATATTATAGTGGGGTCTGTAAGTGACTTGAATATTTCTCTTATGGCGGAAGGCTTCATGCATTCCATTTTATCAGACAATCTGTATTCCATTTTGTTCCCTCGTTTTCTTTATTTAAAGCGGTATTACCGCAGATTATACTTAGACACATTATTATAGCACATTTATTTTCATGTTTCAATGGTTTTTCCTCGGTTTTTGTATGAAAATTGCAGTAGTTTTTTTCTTTTGGAAAATATACACAAAATATTTTTGCACAAAAGCGGAAAATATATTCTTAAGGTGTTGAAATTTATAAAATTCTATGGTATAATATAAAGTCGTACATAAGATTTCACCCCCGAAAGGGCTTTAATAAAGGACTATTTATATGAACAGAGAAAACATTCGCAATATTGCGATAATCGCTCACGTTGACCACGGCAAGACAACATTGGTAGATGCAATGCTCAAGCAGTCGGGTATATTCAGAGCAAACGAACAGGTAGAAGAAAGAGTAATGGACTCCAATGATCTTGAAAGAGAAAGAGGAATCACCATTCTCGCAAAGAACACAGCTCTCATTTATAAGGATCACAAGATAAATATAGTTGACACCCCCGGTCACGCCGATTTCGGCGGCGAGGTTGAACGAAGCCTCTCCATGGTAGACGGCGTTCTTCTTCTCGTTGATGCATTCGAGGGATGTATGCCTCAGACAAGAACGGTGCTCAAGAAGGCTCTTGCATTGAACCTTGTTCCCGTTATTGTTATAAACAAGATAGACAGACCCATGGCGCGCCCCGATGAGGTCCTCAATGAGATGTATGATCTTCTCATCGACCTCGGTGCGTCCGAGGAACAGCTTGACGTTCCCGTTGTATATGCCTCCGGAAGAGCCGGAACGGCTTCTCTCTCCTCAGATAAGCAGGACGATGACCTTCATGTACTTTTCGATCTTATTCTCGATAAGATCCCCTGTCCCGAGGGAGACGATACACAGCCCTTCCAGATGATGGTATCCAATATCGACTTCAACGAATATACGGGAAGAATTGCGGTAGGCAGAATATCCCGCGGCAGCGTTACCGAAAAGACGATAATCTCCGTATGCCGTAAGGACGGAACGGTAGACAGATGCAAGCTTTCATCCATTTACGTATACGACGGCTTGAAGAAGAAGCAGGTCACCACGGCTTATGCAGGTGATATAGTTTGTCTTGCGGGTATCACCGATATCAATATAGGCGAAACGGTATGCGATCCCGAAACCCCCGATGCTCTTCCCTTCGTGGAGATAGATCAGCCCGTTCTTTCCATGTTCTTCTCCGTAAACACAAGCCCCTTTGCGGGAACTGAAGGCACATACGTTACTTCCCGCCATATAAGAGAAAGACTTTACAGAGAGCTTGAATCCAACATCAGTCTTAAGGTTGAGGATACGGACAGCACGGATACCTTGAAGGTATCGGGCAGAGGTGAATTGCATCTTTCCGTCCTCATTGAAAATATGAGAAGACAGGGCTTTGAGTTCCAGGTATCCAATCCCGTCGTTATCACCAAGGAGATAGACGGCGTTCTCTGCGAGCCTTACGAAAAGCTTTATATTGACGTTCCCGATGAATACAACGGAACGGTCATAGATATGATATCCCAGAGAAGGGGTGAGCTTAAGGATATGTCTCCCATTTCCGGCGGATACACACGTCTTGAATTCTCCATCACATCCCGCGGTCTTATTGGTGCGCGAAGCGACCTTATGACGGCTACAAAGGGTAATGCCATTGTGAACAGCGAGCTTGACGGATATTATCCCATGAAGGGTCAGTTCACATCAAGAACGAGAGGCTCTCTCGTTGCATGGGAAAACGGTACTACCACATCCTACGGTCTTTTCAATGCTCAGGACAGAGGTACGATGTTTGTGGGTAACCAGACCAACGTTTATGAGGGTATGATAATAGGCGAAGCAAACGACGGCAACGATCTCGTTGTAAATCCCTGCAAGAAGAAGCATCTTACCGCTATCCGATCCGCAGGTGCGGACGAAGCTTTGCGCCTCGTTCCTCCGAGAATAATGAGCCTTGAAAAGTGCCTTGAGTTCATCGCCGACGATGAGCTTCTTGAGGTAACTCCCGAAACTCTCAGACTCAGAAAGAAAGTTCTTTCCAATGAAATGAGAGCAAAGATCAGAGCAAGAGAAAAGCTTGAGAAATAAATAAGTAATAAAGGGCTTACCTCAGATGCATATATGCAAAAGAGGCGAGCCCTTATTTTACTATGTCGTTTTGTTGTTTATCTGACAGATATACACCTGTCTGCCGTTTTCAACGTCGGCGTTCGTAAAGCTCCGGCCGTCAACCTTTGAGGGATCCTCGAAACGGTTGTAAACATCGGGCATCTCCGCTTTTTAACAAATGCTTTCTGCGTATCTTACAGTTTCCATGGCGTCCTTGGCGTATTTGTCGGCGCCTATCTTGTCGGCATATTCCTTTGTAAGGACGGCGCCGCCCACGACTACTTTGCAGAAGGGCGCTTTTTCGCGGAGAAGCTTTATCGTTTCCTCCATGGCGGGAACTGTGGTGGTCATAAGGGCGCTTAAGCCCGCAAGGGGAGCTTTGGACGAAAGCACGGTATCGACGATCCTTTCGGGAGGTACGTCCTTACCCAAGTCTATAACATCAAAGCCGTAATTTTCAAGAAGGAGCTTGACGATATTCTTTCCGATATCGTGGATGTCACCGTGAACGGTGGCAATAACGAAGGGACCTTTTTTAACGCTTTCCTTCGCTTCGGAATGGGAAGCCATATAGTCCTTAATGCTTTCAAAGGCGCTTTTAGCCGCTTCCGCACTCATGAGAAGCTGAGGAAGATATACCTTTTTCTGCTCGAAGCCTTCACCGACGGTATTGAGGGATGGGATTATCTCATCACGAACTATGTCCATAGGCTGTACGGAGGAAAGCATTTCTTTTGTGATATCTCCCGCCTTGTCCTTCAAGCCCTTGATTATTGCATATTGAAGCTCCGAGCTTGCACTGCCGGATGCATCGCCTGCTGTGGAGGCACCGGAAACGGGTGCGGAGGTCGAAACGGCTGAGGGGAAGCTTTCGGAGGCTCTGATATAATCGGCGCAGTTTTCATCAAGACCCTTCAATGCCTTAAAAGCGTAATATGTTTTCATCATATCTGCGGAATACGGATTCATTATTGCGGCGGACAGACCGTTTTCGAGAGCGAGAGCGAAGAATGCTGCATTTACTGCATCTCTGCAGGGCAGACCGAAGGAAACGTTTGAAACACCCAGAGAGGTATGGCATTCAAGCTCCTTTTTTATTTTGTTGAGAGCTCCGAGAGTGACAAGCGCCGCATTGTTATCGGCACTGACAGTCATGGCAAGCGTATCGAAAATAATATCCTTTTTCGATATTCCGTATTCGCTTGCCGTTTTCAGGATCTTTTTTGCAATTTTTACACGGCCTTCGACTGTATCGGGTATTCCTCCTTCGTCAAGAGTGAGAGCAACGGTAACGCCGCCGTATTTCTTCATAAGAGGGAATACGGCTCTCATGCTTTCTTCCTTTCCGTTTACGGAATTTATCATGGCTTTTCCGTTATATATACGCAAAGCCGCTTCCATCGCCTTGGGGTCGGAGGTGTCTATCTGCAAAGGCAGATCGGATATGGCTTGAAGTTCACAGACCGTATCGGATATCATGGCGACCTCGTCGATATCGGGAAGACCCACGTTGACATCGAGGATGTGCACGCCCTTTTCCTGCTGGTTTATGCCTTCGTTGAGGATGTAATTCATATCCTTTTCGATAAGTGCCTGCTTGAAGCGTTTCTTTCCCGTTGGATTTATTCTTTCACCGATGAGAACGGGCGTTTTATCGAATACAACGGCGTGGGTATAGGATGAAACGGCGGTGATATTTTTATCCGTCAGAGGACAGGGACTTTCACCTTCTGTCTTCTCGGTAAGCTTTTTTATGTATTCCGGAGTCGTTCCGCAGCATCCGCCGGCAACACGTACGCCTTTTTTTACAAGGGAATACAATTCCTCGGCAAATTCCTCAGCGCCTACGTCAAATACGGTCTTGCCGTTTTCCGTATGGGGAAGACCTGCGTTGGGCTTCAGAACAACGGGAACGGAGGCGTATTTTATCAATTCCTCGGCAACGCCCCGAAGCTGCTTGGGACCGAGTGAGCAGTTTGCACCGAGAGCATCAACACCCATGCCCTCAAGGAGAAATGTCATTGCGGCAGGAGAAGCGCCCGTCATAAGCTTTCCGTCGGCGCCGTAAGCGTTTGTAACGATAACGGGCAGATCGCAGTTTTCCTTTACCGCAAGGAGCGCCGCTTTCGTTTCAAGGCTGTCGTTCATCGTCTCTATCATGACGAGATCGATGCCTTCCCTTGCACCGATCTTTACCGTTTCGGCAAATACCGATACTGCTTTTTCAAAATCAAGATCGCCCAAGGGCTTGAGAAGCTTGCCCGTTGGTCCTATATCGAGAGCAACGAATCTTTCCTTTGCGCCGTAGTTTTCATCGGCGTATTTTTTTGCTTCTTTTGCGTTATTTACGGCGGCTTTTATTATTCCCTCAAGCTCTTCTTTTGAAAAATGGAAAAGATTTGCTCCGAAGGTGTTTGTGTTTACTACGTTGCTTCCCGCCTCGTAATATCTTTTGTGAATGTTTATTATGGTGTCTCTGTCGTCGATGTTCAGCCTTTCGGGAGCTTCACCGGGCTTGAGTCCGCTTTCTTGGAGAAGCGTTCCCATTCCTCCGTCGAGGCAGACTATATTATTTTTCAAAAATTCCGTAAATTTCATAGTGGTGTTCTTTCTTTTGTTTTTGTAGGGGTGGGGGATCGTTGTTTTGTGTTGAGGACAATTCCTCCGTCACGGCTACGCCGTGCCACCTCCTTTTACACAAAGGAGGCATGGGTTTGTGCAAACTTCTATTAAATCACATTAACTCAAGTCAGATATAACCCTAATTTAACAAAATTCACTTGAAGTTAGATGCATAAGGCTCCTTTGTGTAAAAGGAGCTGTCACCGAAGGTGACTGAGGAATTGTCCTTTACTTAAAACAACTTATAAGCCTCATTTAAGTGTAAGGCAGATGCTTGCATCTGCGGGGCTCCGCCGTAGGCGGTGGGGAATTGTCATTCGATAACTTATACTTACATCTACCCTCAAGTCAACGTGATTAAATAGAGATTCCCGCAAACGCGGTTACCGATTTTGACGGGGTCATAAGCATGCTTTCATTCAGGAAAAGTCCTATATTTTTTTCGGCATTGAGCAGGTCAAATATAGTCTTCTGATTTTTTATATCAAGGTCTCCGTATCCGGGGCTGAATCTTGATGTGAATTTATTATCCTTGTATTCCGATTGCAGGAAAGAGCAGAATTCGTCGCAGAGAGCCTCTATCCTTTCCGCTCCGAAGCCTTGAAGAAGTACTGCCTTGGCGGGAGAAAGCTTTGAGTATCTCATTATAAGCCTGTCAAGAGCTATTCCCACGGTGGCACCGAAAAGCACCGCTTTATCGGAGCCTTGAAGCGTTTTCGCAAGAGAACGCGAGGGGAAAAATTCCTCTCCCATATATATGCCGTCATCGGTGACGGTAATATCGGAAATAAGATAGCAGACCTTATATGTAAGCAGTCCCTCGGCTTCCTTTGTGACCTCGTCAAGAAGGCTTCGTATTACTTCGTCTCCGCCTCTGCGGCATCCCGCATAGCGCAGTATCTCATCCGTATCAACGGGCGGCGGAGGAAAGCTTTTGGTCACAGCCCGTATTATTGCCATGTGGGGATCTCTTTTCCGAGAATATCGGAAAGATTGCTTTGTATCTTCATCGCCACATCGGGCTTGTTCATAGAGTAAACGTGTACGTTTGTAATTCCGTTAGCGTAAAGGTCGATTATCTGATCGGTGGCGTATGCTATTCCCGCCTGCTTCATGGCAGCGGGATCGGAACCGAATTTATCCACTATGCTCTTGAATCTCTGAGGCATGAAGGATCCGGAAAGCTTTATTGCTCTTTCCACCTGATTTGCATTTGTAATGGGCATTATTCCCGGGATAACGGGAACGGTGATGCCGGCTTCTCTTATCTTATAAAGGAAATTGTAAAGAAGATTGTTATCGAAGAACATCTGAGTGGTGAGAAAATCGCATCCCGCATCCACCTTTTCCTTGAGATGGATGATGTCCTCCTTCTGTGTAGCGCTTTCGGGATGTACCTCGGGGTAGCATGCACCGCCAATGCAAAGATCGGGATCGGATTCCTTAAGCTCCTTTACCAGATCTATGGCGTATCTGTAATCCCATCCGCTTCTGTCCGCATCAAGCATATCCGAGGGAATGTCTCCGCGGAGCGCCATGATATTTGTAATACCCGCTTCCTTTATTGCTTCAATCTTTTCGCTTACGGTTTTTCTTGTGGATGAAACGCAGGTAAGATGTGCAAGAGTGGGAACTTCGTACATTTCTTTTATATTTTTAGCAATTTCAAGTGTATATTTGCTTGTGCCGCCGCCTGCACCGTACGTTACGCTCATAAAGGAGGGCTTCAATTTAGCTATTTCCTCTGTGGCTGTTTTTACGCTGTCAAAGGCGCTTTCGAGCTTCGGAGGGAAGACCTCGAAGGAAAGGGATAATTTGTTTTGTTTTAAAAGCTCTGATATCTTCATTTTTATAAATGCCTTTCTGCGGGACTTAATGTGTGCTTTTCATTTTATAATAATTTTACGTCATCTATATTATACTACTTACGGACAAACAAATCAATACTTTAAAAATTTTTTTTAAAAACTATTGACAAAGCGTAAAACATGTGATATCATATGACAGTAAACCGTTGATGCGGAGATAAAACGATAAGCGCAGCTTACAGAGAGCGGGGGCAGCTGAGAGCCCCGTGGCAAATGCGGTATCGTAAATGGACCGTTGAGGGTGTTGACAAAGGGGAAAGAATCCCTGATTAGTCGATGACGCTTCGCCTGCGTTAGAGGGCGGGAAATGTGCCGGCATTTCGTAAAAGTGTGCGCTATGCGCAAAACAAGGTGGTACCGCGGATAACATCCGTCCTTGGTGAGTTTTTTCACAAGGACGGTTTTTTGTTTTTGTAAATCAATCGAAAGGAAATATATATAATGGATTACAAGAGATATTTTAAGAATTACCCCGATGAGAACGGATATTTCGGAACACACGGCGGAGCTATGATATCCGATGAATTGAAGCCCGCTTTTGAAGAGATAAGAGATGCTTACAAGACCATATGCCATTCGGCGCAGTTTATAAGCGAATTGAGAAGAATAAGAAAAGAATTTCAGGGAAGACCCACTCCCGTTTACCATTGCGAAAGACTGTCGAAGCTTTTCGGCAACACGCAGATATATCTGAAGCGTGAGGATCTTAACCACACGGGTGCACATAAGCTCAATCACTGCATGGGTGAGGGACTTCTTGCCAAATTCATGGGCAAAAAGAAGCTTATCGCCGAAACGGGCGCAGGTCAGCACGGTGTTGCCCTTGCCACGGCGGCGGCGTATTTCGGATTGGAATGTGAGATACACATGGGTACTGTGGATATTGCAAAGCAGGCTCCCAACGTTGCACGTATGAAGATATTGGGTGCGAAGATCGTTGAAGCCACACACGGACTTGCAACCTTGAAGGAGGCTGTTGACTCCGCATTCGATTCCTATGCAAAGCAGTACAAGGATGCCATCTACTGCATCGGCAGTGCATTGGGTCCTCATCCCTTCCCCCTTATGGTAAGAGATTTTCAGATGGTAATAGGCTCTGAGGCAAGGGAACAGTTTTTGGAAATGACGGGCAACTTCCCCGATGCTGTAATAGCATGTGTGGGCGGCGGCAGTAACTCTATCGGTATGTTCACACCTTTCCTCGACGATCCCGTTGATATTTACGGTGTTGAGCCTCTCGGAAAGGGCCCCAAAATGGGCGATCATGCGGCTTCCATGGCTTACGGTACTCCCGGTATCATGCACGGCTTTGAAAGCTATATGCTGAAGGATGAAAACGGCGACCCCGCTCCCGTTTACTCCATCGCCAGCGGTCTCGATTACCCCTCTGTAGGCCCCGAGCACGCATTCCTCAAGGATATCGGCAGAACGACTTACGTTCCCGTTTCCGACGAAGAGGCGGTTGAAGCATTCTTCCTTCTTTCCAAGTACGAGGGAATAATCCCCGCTCTCGAAAGCTCCCACGCAGTAGCTTATGCCATAAAGTATGCTAAGGAAAACAACAAGCGCGGCGGTGCCGTTCTCGCTTGTCTCAGCGGCAGAGGCGATAAGGACGTGGACTATATAATAGAAAATTACGGCTACGGCGAAAATTATCTTGCAAAATACACATTATAATATTATTAAATTTCGAATCACTTTCCGTCGGAGGTAACCAAGGTTCAGATGAATATTGCCGCTCAGGCTGTCGGACTTATCGGCATTGCCTGCTCTCTCATTTCCTTTCAATACAAAAAGCGTGAAAAGGTAATGCTTTTCCAGATGATAGCAAGCGCTATGTTCTGCATTCAATTATTTATGGTCGGCGCCGTTACGGGCGGATGTATAGACTCTATATCCTTTGTCCGTACGGCAATATTCTCGCAGAATGATAAAAAGTGGGCATCCTCCCCCATATGGCTCTATGTATTCATCATAGCAATGATAGGAACGGGTATCCTTACATGGCAGGACGGATGGAGCATCCTCCCCATATTGGGCTCGGTGCTTTCCACCATAGCTCTGTGGATGAAAAAGGCAAGTCATATCCGCATCGTTTCCCTCTTTGTGGGACCGTGCTGGCTTGTGTACAACATAGTCCACGGTGCGTATACCGGAGCCGTAAACGAGCTTCTTGCCATGGCGTCCATCATTATCGGTATAGTACGCCATGACGTAAAGAAGTCTTCGGAGAATAAGGCTTGAGGCAGTATTTTACTGCAGAGAAAGGTATGTTGAAAAATGAACGGTATTTCAAAAAAATGCTTTTTCTATTTCGATGACGTCATATGGCTCTTCAGAGACCTTACCCGATATGAGCATGATTCCGTTTTCGATCACTTCTATTTGAAATATTTTAAGGAAGCCCACGAAAGGTACGGCTTCAAGGCTCAGATGAACGTCTTCTACCGCACCGACTATTTTTACGGCACAGACGAGTTCACTCTTCGGGAAATGACGGATAAATATAAGGATGAATGGGAAAAAGCCTCGGAGTGGCTTAAATTCGGATTTCATTCCCTGCAGGAATTTCCCGATTATCCCCTGATAAACGCTTCGTATGAGTCTGTGAAAAAGGATCTTCTTCTGACTAAAAACGAGGTTTTGAGATTTGCGGGGGAAAACAGCTTTTCAAAAGCCGTATGCTCCCATTGGCGTCCCATAAGCCGTGATGGGTGCCGTGCCTTGGCGGATAACGGAATAATACTCATAAATTCCACCGAAGGCGAAACGAGGGAGTACGACGGCGACCCGTCAAGCCTGCCTTACGGTCATGCAGCACGTCTTATGCATAACCGCCAACCGGAAACGAGGCTCTACACAAGAACGGGGCTCAATAAGGCTATCGCAAGGTCTCTCTGTGCATACAACCACATAAGCCCCAAGGAGCTTGAGGAGACGGCGTATAATCTGAAGACCGTCTACAACGAGGAATTGAAGGTGCATTTCAAATGCCTTCTTACATACGGAAACGTGGTGAATCTTTCCACCCTTGAGGAAATGGAGAAGGAATACGAGCCCACTGTCAAGCATGAATTTGCGGGAATAGGCGGTCATGAGCAGTATTTCTACCCCGATTACTACGCATATCAGAAGGATCACGGAGAAAAGCTTCTCAAGGCGTGCGAGATCATGTACAAAAACGGATATGAATTCATATTCGCACAGGACATTCCCGGATTTTCCCGAGCATAATTGTTTTCTGCGGAAGTAAGTATTTATATTGACATTTGAATAAAATGAATGTATAATTGAAGTGTCCTTCAAAAACTTCATATATAAAACGGGACACAGCGAAAGCTTTATAAGCCTTTGCGGAAAGGATCACCAATGGAATCGTTTGTTTCTTTACTGGGTATCGTCATCGGTCTTTGTCTGCTTATATATCTTGCATACAAGGGTCATTCCATAATATGGGTAGCGCCTCTTTGTGCGGTCTTCGTTGCCGTTTTGGGCGGTCTCAATATTCTTGAAGCCTACATGGGCGATTATATAAGGGGTACTGCCGATTATATAGTATCATGGTTCCCCGCATTCTTCTTAGGTGCAGTATACGGAAAGCTTATGGATATGACGGGCTCCGCACGTTCGTTGGCAAATAAGCTCGTTTCTCTCATAGGTGCGAAATTTGCCGTTGCGGCGGTAGTCATCCCCTGCCTTCTCATGACATACGGCGGTATATCACTTTTTGTCGTGGTATTCGTTATATATCCCATGGGCTACGCCATCTACCGTGAAGCCGATCTTCCCAGAACGCTTCTCCCCGGTGCCATAGCCTTCGGCGCCTTCGGTATAACCATGACCGCAATTCCCGGCACACCTCAGATACAGAACATCATTCCCACAAAATATTACGGAACAACAGCTGCGGCGGCACCCGTAATGAGTATCATAGCCGCAATACTTATTGCAATTCCCGGTTACTTATATCTTGAATGGAGATGCCGCGAAGCACGCAAAAAGGGACTTCACTTCGAGGAAGACAAGAAATTTGTGGAAAAGACCATCGATGCATCTCTTCTTCCCAAGTGGCATTGGTTAAGCGGTCTTATTCCTCTTATAGTTGTCGTTCTTATGCTCAATGTTCTTCCTCCCGTTCTAAAAAATGCGGGAATAGTTGAATGGGATGCAAATCAGTCGATAGTTGTGGCATTGGCAGGCGGTATAATCGTCACATGCCTTATGAATATCCGTCAATTCAAGATACTCCTTCCCGCCATAAGCGACGGTGCAAACGGATCTCTTACCGCCATAATGAATACGGCGTGTGCTGTCGGCTTCGGCTCCGTTGTAAAGGTGGTTCCCGGATTCACCCTTCTCAAGAATGCCATGCTCAATATGCCCGGCTCCATACTTTTCTCCGAGGCTGTTGCTGTCAACGTTCTTGCAGGTGCAACGGGCTCGGCTTCGGGCGGTATGTCTATAGCTTTGGAGACATTGGCTCCCCAGTATCTTGAAAAAGCGGTCGCTGAGGGAATGAATCCCGAATATCTCCACAGAATAGCGTCTCTTGCCTCCGGCGGTCTCGACACTCTTCCTCACAACGGCGCGGTGCTCACGCTCCTTGCGGTATCACATTGCACCCATAAGGAATCGTATCTCGATATATGCGTCACATCATGTATCATCCCCGTTATCGTATCGCTCCTTCTCGCATTTGTATGGGGAATAATAGCATAAAAAGTAAATAGTAAACAATAGCGAAAAAGACTTGCAGCCGAGGTAACGGTTACAAGTCTTTTGTTTTTATGTGTGCTTTTCAAGAAGATCCTCTGCATCGCAGTACAAGACCTTGGACAATGCCACGACATATTCGGCTCTCGCCTTGTTTATATCCTTACGGCGCTGCTCATACTGCTGTACGGTACGCAAGGGAACGCCCGACATCTCTGCAAGCTCCTTTTGCGTCAGCCCCGCTTTTTTTCGTAATATTCTGAGATTCGTTTCTGTTTTTGCACGACCGTAAAGCTCATTCATTTTATCGGTGAATTGCCGTATATCCATTTCATGGTACGGTGAATACAGATCGGCGATATCCTTTATGGGAATATATTGCGTTATTTCGGAAAAGCTTAAGGCTGTTTCCCATTGATAGTATGCCAACGCCCAACCCGTCCAATACTCGGGACTTCTGTTTTGGGTAAATCTCGGTTTTATGCGTTCGTGATCTCTTCCGAGGCACTCCAATACCTTGTACGCAAGCTCTATTCCCGACATACCTGCGATCAAGGAAAAATCACCGCTTTCAAATCTCCGGGCAACACCCGAGGAAAGGAAAAGATCGAAGAAAACCTCCATATCGTATTCCAGATCATATACCGCAAAATCAAGCATACGCCCTAAGTTTGTCCGTGCTTTTTCAAGATATACCTTATCGTAAGCGTGGATCACCGTTCTTCATCTCCTCATCTAAGATCTGCATGATGTACAGATCTCCCCTCATGCGTTTGTTTTTCTCGGTGTCGAAATATTCCCGTCGTGCCGCTTTATCACGCATCGTCTTTCTTGTGTACCATTCATCCTTATCCGCTATTTCGCTTCCGATAAAACGGATGCGCTCAAAGGCCTCCGGGCTTTTCAGTACGAACTGTAAGCCGAGCTTTCCCAAGTGCATTGCATTATTGAGCTGACGGTATGAGATAGTACCGTTGATAAAATCCTGCGCAAAGGAAAAATAGCTGTCATCCGCACGGTATCCGATGATGGCATCATACTTTTCGTATTCTACAGAGAAATTATCGGTAAGATATTCCTTAGCCTCCGAAGCAAGCCCCGACGGAATATCAAATTCACGGTTTTTAAGCAAAACCGTAAGCCAATGCAGGATACAGTATCCGTCTCCGTTAAGTTCCAATATTTTAAGTCCGTCACACTCTATCTCATAGCAATTGGCGTAACCGTCATTATCTTTTCCGACGCCCCATTCTTTAGCCATTTCAAGACTGTCGGTGCAATAAAAGCCGAGTCCGTAATCATTGTACGATTTCCCGTATCCGAAAATCGGCTTTTCAATGATCTTTGCGGAGCCATGATATAATTTTCTTATCATAAAGCTATCATCTCCAATCTCCGTCTATATTATACTCCTGCAGGAGTAGTTTGTCAAGGATAATATGATATAATAAGCGCAAACAACTGCTGTGCGAACAAAAACATGCGCTTAACAAAATTGTGCGTCGGCACGCACAATTTTCCAACTGCTATTATGATATATTATAAAAAAGACTTGCAGCCGAGGTAACGGTTACAAGTCTTTTGTTTTTATGTGTGTTAAAATTCCTTACTCAAGAGAAAATCTGCGATATGAACTGTTTTTATACCCTTGTAATTTCCTCCCGCACGGTCATCGTACAGGAGAACATACTTCGGATAATTATCCTCTATCTCCAATAAACGGTTATATTCCCGCTCTCTTGTGCTTTCGCTTCCTATCTCCTTTGCAACCTGAACATAAATTTTTTCTTCACGTCTCGTTGCGATAAAATCGATCTCAAAGCTGTCATTCTTGCCCACGCACACATCATATCCCCGTCTCAGAAGCTCCAGGTATACGATATTTTCAAGCATAGCCGAAATACTGTCAACGTTATATCCGAGAACACTGTACAAAAATGCGGGATCGGAAAGATAAAACTTTTCCTGTGTTTTCAATATCTCCTTGCCCTTGATATCGAATCTTTCGCAGCGGTGGAGTATATATGCGCTTTCCAGCTTACTCAGATAATTGTATACCGTCTCATTATCAATAGAACGCCGTTCGCTTTTGAGATACTTTGTGACAGAAGATGCGGAAAAGGTATTTCCCACATTGTCAAAAACGTATCTTACGACCCGCTCGAACTGATCCACCTTGCGTATATTGTTTCTCTTTACGATATCGGTAAATACGGTGGAATTATAAATATCCTTTACTATCGGATATGCCTCTTCCTTTGTATATTCCCTGAGATGAATTGCGGGAAAGCCGCCCAATTGCAGATAGCGGGCAAGCTCATTCTTCGGATCACCGACCGAGGTATATTCCTTACGAAAGCTCAGATACTCGGAAAAGGAAAGAGGGTAGATACGGAATGAGATATAACGTCCCGTAAGATAGGTGGATATCTCCGAGGACATCATCCTTGAATTGGAGCCCGTCACATAAATATCCACATCGCAGTCGGACATAAGTGAATTGACGACCTTTTCCCATCCGTCTATCTCCTGTATCTCATCAAGGAAAAGATAAGTCTTTCCATTTGAGGAAAGCTTTTCCTTTATCTCGGAGTATAAGGCTTTGGCGGTCATGCCCTCATATTCAAGAGAATCGAAATTATATCCGATGATGCGTTCACCTTCAACGCCTCTGCTTTCGATCTTATTTCGAAGCATTTTCATTATGGTGGATTTTCCGCATCGGCGCACACCCGTAAGGATCTTTACAAAAGGCGTGTCCATGTATGTTATGATCTTGTCTACATATTCGGGTCTTAATATCATATCAAACACCTCCCACACCTATAGTATACTCAAATTTTCGCGCAAAGTCAACGGTAATTTGTAATTCTATCCGCAAAACTTTCGAATTTTCCGTACTTTTGCGGTTATAAACCTAAAAACTTTATAATCAACGGTACTTTTGCGGTTATAATAAAGGCTTGCCCCGCAAATACGAGGCAAGCCATAATTATCAGAAGAATATATATCTTCTCTGTATCCAATATGAAGCGCAGAAAAGAATTACGTCGGCTATGGGCTTAGCAAGTGCCAGAGGGATTGAAAGCATATCTCTGAAAAGGTAAAGCAATCCGTAGCTTGCGAATACCATTGCCACAGCAAGGACGGCATATTTTATAAGTGATGCTCCCGTCTTTTTCTTTGTGTCATTGAAGACTAAGAACTTGTTCATGGTAAAGTTTGCCGATGCGCTGATAACTCTCGCCGCCACGACCGAGGTGAAGAGGGAGAAATACATATCGAAAACCAGCACAAGAATGTAGTCTATAATAAAAGACGCAAAGGATGCGGTAAAATATTTAAGTATGGGCTTTACCACACGAATGGAATCGGCAACGGGGCGGTAGTGGGACGAATAATTCTCCTTATCGTAGACCGTGTCGATGGGGATCTCAAAAACGGGAAAGCCCGCCGCTTTCGTTTCGAGAAGCATTTTCTGCTCATATTCGAACCTGCTTCCGCCTACCGACAAAAGCCAGGGGAGCATATCCTCGGAAAAACCGCGGAGCCCCGTCTGGGTGTCGCTTACTCTCATTCCCGTAGCGACCCTGAAAAGAGAGACGGTAAAAAGATTTCCCAATCTGTTTCTCAAGGGAACAACGTATTCCTCTCCGTCCTTTGCCACAAAGTGACGGCATCCGAGAATGAGATGGGAGGGATTCTCTCCGCTTGCCTTTGCCACAGCCATTATATCCTTCGGTCTATGCTGACCGTCGCAGTCGGCGGTAACAACGGGAGCGGTATAATCGGAGGAATCCTTTATATGAGCAAACCCCGTTTTCATGGCTTCGCCCTTTCCCTTGTTCACCTCGTGAACGAGAACTTCGATATTTTCCTCTCTCACTTTATCGAATATATGCTCATATTTCTCTCCGCTGCCGTCATTGACAACGAGGATCCTGCAATTTTTTTCTTCAAGGTCTTCATTTTTCAGGTCCTTTATAAGAGCAATAAGCTTTTCATTGGGCTCATAAGCCGGAATAAGTATAGTCAAAACAAGACGCCTCCTTAGTGAATGTAGGAATAACCGTCGGAAAGCTTCAGGGAGTCCTTCAATTCCTCCGAAGCGTAAACGGTCTTATCGTTTTTTATGAGGATGATATCTGCATCCTCCTTTATATTTTCATATATTTTCAATGCTTCATCAAAGCCTGCGGCAAAGAGTGCGGTGGAATAACAATCCGCAAGGCTTCCGCACAATTTATATATCCCCTTCGATACAATAACGGCGCAGGCGAGGTCCGAATCTGCGGGATAGCCCGTAAAGGGCGAGATTATGTGATGATACATCTTTCCGTCAATTTCCGCATAGCGTTCGTATCCGCCGGAAACGGAGATCACTCCCCGAGATGTATTCAACACGGCACAGAGAGAATCATCGTTTACAAAGGGCGCGCGAAGACCTATTTTGAATTCTTCGTCCTCATTTTGGGAATAACAAAGTATGTTTCCTCCCAAGGAGACCACGGCACGTGTCACGCTTTTTTCATCGAAAAGCTTCAAAAATTCATCGGCGGTATATCCCTTGGCACATCCGCCCATATCGAGGCGGGCACCGTTTTTCAGGATAAGATCATCTTCATTTACGATAAGGTTTGATATGTCCGAGGTCAAAAGAGCATTTTTGATATCCTTTTCGTCGGGAAGGTCAAAGTCCTCACCGTTTATATTCCATAATGAAGTAAGAGCACCCATAACGGGAGAGAAGTAACCGCCCGTCGCCTTTGATGCCGAAACCGATGCATTCGCAAGAGTGATAAGATGAACGTTGCCCTCGAAATTTTTTATGCTTTCGCCTCTTCCCGCCTTAGAAACGAGAGAATCGCCGTCTGCTGCGGAGAAGATCTTTTCCATTTCCGCTGCCTTGTTTTGGAGCAGAGAAAAGATCTCATCATCATCGCACTCAATATCGGCGGTAAAGAATGTGTTCATGGCAAAAAACATGAAGGGCTCTTTTTTCTCATTGCACGATACCATGGAAAGTATAAGCATCAGCGCCGAAAGGATGGATATTATTCGTTTTGTCATGGTGTTCCGTCCTTTCGTAAATAAGAGTTGTTTTGAGTTGAGTAACAATTCCTCCGCAGATGCTTGCATCTGATTGCTCCGCCGTGCCACCTCCGCAGAAACGCTTGCGTTTCTGATTTACACAAAGGAGGAAGTTGTTTTGAGAAAAGGACAATTCCTCCGTCACGGCATCTCCCCCGAAGGTGGAGACTTTGAGTTGTTTTGAGTTGAGTAACAATTCCTCAGTCAGCCATACGGCTGACAGCTCCTTTTACACAAAGGAGCCTTATACATCTAACTTCAAGTAAAATTTGATAACTAATACTTATATCTGACTTGAAGTATACGCATTATAATAGAAATTAGCACAAACCCATGCCTCCTTTGTGTAAAAGGAGGTGCCCCGAAGGGGCGGAGGAATTGTCAATTGATAAATTAGGGTTATATCTGACCTAAAGTATATGTGATTTAATAAAAATCCGCACAAACCATGACCCCCTTGCACAGGCGATTCGTGAACCGCCCCTACGGGGATTTCCTTTGCGTTGAAGCGATCCCCCTACACCCTCTTCAAGATCACATCGATCCTTCCGAAGGATATATTTCCCACGTATCCCGTCAGAGCGCCCGTTATCAATGCGGAAAAGAGAAGAGGCGGAAGATAATAAAACACGGGTGCACCGTAGAAAAAGGCGGAGGCGCATATCTGTGCAACGTTAAAAAACGATGCGCCGATAATACTCAGGGTGATATTCGTATACCCTCTTTTCAGCATGAAAAGAAAGCAGACCGTAAATATCACGGATACGATATTACCCGAAAGGGAAAGAATAAAGGATATACCGTTTCCGAAAAGAAGAAATGAAAAAAGCGACTTTGATATTACCGTGATGAATGCATCCGCTGTGCGGTGTCGTGTCACAAGATAGAGGGAAAGGATATTCGATAACCCCAATTTTATACCCGGCACGGGAATAAATGCACCTATGGGGAAAAGATGCTCGATATATGAAAGCATTACCGCTATCATAACGAATGCCGAAAGCTCACATAACCGCTTTGCAAAATTGTTGTTCATATTGTCATTTCCGTTGCTTTCAGCCTGCCACTCCGTCGAGAGTATTACGTTTATTTGAAACGATCATGACCGTTATCTCGTTTGGCACGCAGATTATGGAAGAGCCTATACGTGAGATCTTTCCCATATTAAGGCAAAGCTTACCGGGGCAATGTGTCTCTTTTATAAACACCCTTCCGTTTTCCGATACGATCGTATATCCTATATCCTCAAAGGTGTATTCCCCTGCCTTATCAAGAGGAAGAGAAGCTACCCTTTCACCGCTTCTGTATATGACAGCCTCACGGCTTTCTCCTCCTTGCGGATAAAAATAAACGACCGCGGAAATAACCACACAGATGAGCATATATACCGCAATAAATATCCTGTCTTTCTTCATATGAAAATTATATCAATCTTTTCGTGATATGTCAATACCGTATACAATTATAAGCAGAAACTCACATTGTCCGTGAATAAAAAATTCACTTAAATATGTATCTTTATCTGTTGACAGACCAAGACTTCAATGATATAATTAAGCTGTTAATACTAATTCGGAAAGGTATACTGCTCCAAAGCAGCTCAGTTCGCAAAATGGATAAAAAAGCATTATACAAAATAGGCTACGGTCTGTATGTATTGACCGTTCAGAACGGCGGTATCGATAACGGATGTATAATCAATACATTCATTCAAGCCGCAAGCGAGCCTCTTACGGCTGTCCTTGCCGTAAATAAAATGAATCTTACCCACGATATCCTTAAGAGAACAAAAAAATGCAATGTTTCTTTCCTGACAATTTCCGCACCATACAGCATCTATGAAAGATTCGGAATGAATTCAGGCAGAGACATGAATAAATTCGAAGGTTTTGAAGGTGTATCGAGAGCCGCAAACGGCGTGACATATATCACGGCCGGCACAAATGCATACGCTTCTCTTGAAATAACGGGCGAAGAAGACATAGGCTCACACACTCTCTTTAAGGCAAGCATATCCGATGCGGAGATTATTTCATCCGAGGAAAGCGTTACCTACAGCTATTATCAGGCAAAAATAAAGCCCCGTCCCGCTAAAGAGGAAAAGAAAGCAGGTTACAGATGCACGGTCTGCGGTTATGTATATGAGGGTGATACCCTTCCCGCAGATTACGTATGTCCTCTCTGCAAGCACCCCGCAGAAGATTTTGAAAAAATAGAAACGGCAAATAATAATGAATCAAAAAAAGGAGAAACAAAAATGGAACTTAAAGGCTCAAAGACAGAAAAGAATTTGATGGAAGCTTTTGCAGGCGAATCCCAGGCAAGAAATAAGTACACATACTTCGCTTCCGTAGCAAAGAAGGAAGGCTATGAACAGATAGCCGCTATCTTCGAAGCAACTGCAAACAACGAAAAGGAACACGCAAAGCTTTGGTTCAAGGCTCTCGGCGAATTGGGCAACACAGCAGAAAATCTTCTCCACGCTGCAGAAGGCGAAAACTACGAATGGACAGATATGTATGCTAAGTTTGCTGACGATGCGGAAGCAGAAGGCTTTGCAGAGCTTGCGGCTCAGTTCAGAATGGTAGCTGCTATCGAAAAGACACATGAAGAAAGATACCGCGCTCTTCTCAAGAACGTTGAGATCCAGGCAGTATTCGAAAAGGCTGAAGAGGCTATTTGGGAATGCCGTAACTGCGGACATCTCGTAATGGGCAAGAAAGCTCCCGTAGTTTGCCCCGTTTGCAAGCATCCTCAGAGTTTCTTTGAAATAAGAAAAGAGAATTATTGATAGAATAATAAACTTATTAAGCGAGCTTCTCTTGGTTCTTTACAAGAAAGTTACAAGCGAGTATTTTATATTTAATTGATCTACTTAAATAAGGAGAATACTTTTATGGCACTTATAAGATGCGGCGAATGCGGAAACGAGGTATCCAGCATCGCGAGAACATGCCCCCATTGCGGTTATTATGTAAACACTATCTGCGATAATTGCAGATACATTTCTTACGGTGACGGTGTTCCCGAGTGTCCCGTACGCGGAATCGATGTTCATCCGAACCAGAGAGCCTGCTTACATTTCAGAAAAGAAGAGCCCTATTGGGAATAATACACACTCTGAAACCACACAAAAACGCACGCTAATGCACGAAAAACGCACGCGTGCGTTTTTTATGTTGACAGAAACGCACGCGTGTAATTTTTATACGAAAACCACCCGCTAAGCGGGTGGTTCCAAAGAGGCTTATGCCGTTGAACAAAAACACCTTCTATGATATAATGCAAGCGGGTCTAGCCAACCGCAAGCAAAATAAAAATAGAAGGAGATCAATTATGAAAATTGACACAAATAGTATAGCACATACAACATGGAATTGCAAGTATCACGTAGTATTTGCCCCGAAATATCGGAGACAAGTAATATACGGAAAGATAAAAGCAGAAATAGGACAAATAATTAGGAAACTATGCCAATGGAAAGGCGTAGAAATAACAGAAGCAGAAGCGTGCCCAGATCATATACATTTGCTGGTATCAATACCACCCAAGATCAGCGTATCAAGTTTTATGGGATATCTGAAAGGAAAAAGCAGTCTAATGATATTCGATCAACATGCAAATTTAAAATACAAATACGGAAATAGAGAATTTTGGTGCAGAGGATATTATGTAGACACGGTAGGAAAGAACAAAAAGGCAATAGCAGAGTATATCAAAAATCAACTACAAGAAGATTTAGCGTACGAGCAAATCAGCATAAAAGAACTTATAGACCCGTTTACGGGTGAGCCAGTGAACGCAAGCAAAAAGTAAGCCAACCGCTTTAGCGGTAGCTTGAGTCCGCTTGCGGTTGGCAGATTTTTCAGAGGGCTTTCAGCCCTGCCAGTAATATGCCCTTATAGGGCTGAGCAAGCCACCGGCTAAGCCGGTGGTCTTGACTTATCGTTCATTATACCCATTATACCCCCGTTATACCCTTTTGTCAAGGGGTATAACGAAAATGAGGGTATAACGGATATTTTCAAAAGCACGGGGGTTATCTTTCCAGACTTTTTTCATCTGTCAGAAAATCGTAAATATTCATTGTCAATATTCCGTTTTCATCGTAATAAGAAGGAACGATATCCTTTGTAATAATGATCTTTTTGAATGAATCGTTTATTTTCGTAAACGGTCTTATCTCCTGCTTTCTTTTTTCTTCATCGGGAATGGAAAATGCGGACTGTATATAATATTTCAATGAACCGAGATTACAAATGAAATCCACCTCAAGCTGTTTTCTTACGGTCTTCCCGTCCTTATCCTTTTGTGTGATAGGGATCACTCCCACATCCACATTATATCCACGCATACGCAGTTCGTTATAGATCACATTTTCCATTGCATGAGTCTGCTCAAACTGACGGAAATTCAATCTTGCATTCCGTAAGCCCATATCGGAAAAATAATACTTTTTCGGAGTTTCAATATACGCCTTACCCTTGATATCATACCTTAACGCAGATTCCACAAGAAAGGAATCCTCAAGGCAGTCGAGATATTTTTTCACCGTTTGCGAGGTGATATTTGAATTTTTGACAGATCTGAAAGTGTTTTTAAGCTTTTCGGGATTGGTAAGAGAGCCGATCGCAGACGACAATATATTAAGCAGATCTTCGATCTCGGAAATATTCCTTATCTTATTTCTCCTCTGAATATCCCTGATATATATTTCGCCGAAAAGATTTTCAAGAGCCGCCGCTTTATTTTCCATGCCGTTTCTGAGAACCACAAGGGGGATCCCGCCGTAAAGCATGTATTCCGTCAAGCCTTCGTATTTGTCGCCCTTGTATACGGTCATGAATTCGGAAAAGCTCAAGGGGTACATGTGTATTTCATCGCCGCGTCCGGCAAATTCGGTAATAATATCCTTGGATAAAAATTTCGCATTGCTTCCCGTAACGTATACATCCATATTCCTTTTGCGAAGATATCCGTTCAGCACCGTTTCAAAGCAATCGAGCATCTGCACCTCGTCCAAAAGAAGGTAATACATGTTATTATCCTTGATCTGTCCGCGGATATATGCCATGAATTTATCGGGATCGGCTTTTCTTTTCTGTCTTTCGATCTCAATGATGCTTTCTCCGATCAAAGCCAGATCGTCACCGGAATCGAAAGCAAAGCGTATAATATGATCCTCATCAACACCGCAATCAAGCAAATGGTTGTAAAAGAGCTCGTTTAAAAGATAAGACTTTCCGCATCTTCTTATTCCGGTGATTATTTTTATAAGCCCATTATGCTTAAGGCTTATCATTTTGTTTAAATAAATATCGCGCTTTATTTCCATTTATTTCTCCTATAATAGATTTTTGCATTCTTTTACACTTTTCTATTATATTATATCCTTAAATTTCCCGCAAGTCAATATCCTATAATAGATTTTTGTATGTTTTTACGTTTTTCTGTTATAAGATCATCGCCATGGAAACAAAAAAGCAGAGAACCGAATGGGAGATGTCCTTATCGGAGAAATCACAATTTAGTTTGATTATACTGCGCAAAATTGCCCCGCAGGAAACAGATAATGAACCCCAACAGATTTTTCAAGGTCTGTTGGGGTGTTCTATATTGAAATTCAATTAGTATTGGCACGTCGCAGATATTCTTGAATCAATACGGGTTGAATAAGCGGATAAGTCCATTCCGTTGGAAGATCATTAAAGAAAGAGACTCTTTCCATTTCACTATGAAGTTCTTTTTCGAATGACTGAATATTTGCGATAAATAGCATACCGTAGGTTTCTTCACCTGTTTGATTAACTCTGTTCTTACCCGTAACAGAGTATACACAGATAGGAAATATGTCAAATTGTAACGCACCTGTTTCCTCATATAGTTCCCGCTTGGCTGTTTGAATTATCTCCTCGTTTGATTCTCTGTGCCCTCCGGGAATTTCATATGTGCTTCTATCTTTATGCTTGCAAAATACCCATTGTCCATTGTGTTTAGAAATAATAACCGCAAATTTTAGTAGTTTGTCGTCAACCTGTTCATAGAAGTTCACTTTCATATGGCTCTCATCTCCTGCAATATCTTGTTTTTCCGTCCCTTTATCGCCAGTTTCGCCTTTGTTTTACAAAGGCACAGGGCAAAGCCCATACCCCCTACGGTTGCGCATCCTAAGGATCCCTCCGGGAGGGAGGCTTTTCGTTAGTCCCATTATAATACAAATCGGCAGAGAAAACAACATCTCTGCCGATTTTTATGTATGTCCGTAGGGGGCGTCGCATTAAGCGATGCCCCTCGAAAATAGGGGACGGAAACCCGCTATTTTCGGAAACTTGAACGTTTTTGGCGTGTTTTAGTACGAATTTTTACGTAATTTCGGTGCCAAAACGATGAATTTTATTCATCGAGTTCAATTTCAGGGCTTGGCTCACGTTAGTGAGACAGCCCCGTTTATGTTTTACTTAGATAGCTCCGAATACGAACTTGCAAACGAAGAGGAGCGCGATGACAGTTACGGGGATATCCTTCTTCTTGTATTCGCCTGTGAAGAGGGAGATAACAACGTAAGCTATAGCAGCTATACCGATACCGTTTGCTATGGAGTATGTAAGAGGCATCATAACGAGAGCGAGGAATGCGGGAACTGCACTGCGGAGGTCCTTCATATCGACCTTGGAGAAGTTCTTGAGCATAAGAACGCCGACGTAGATGAGAGCGGGAGCTGTAGCAGCCGCGGGGATGATACCTGCAAAGGGAGCGAGGAAGAGACAGATCGCAAAGCAGATGGATGTTACAAGGCTTGTGAGACCTGTTCTGCCGCCTGCGGCAACACCGGAAGCGGATTCAACGAATGTTGTACATGTGCTTGTTCCGAGAACCGCACCTGCAACTGTAGCTACGGAGTCACATGTCATGGCCTTGTCAACGTCGATGGGGTCGCCGTTTTCGTCGAGCATATCAGCCTCGGAAGCACAGCCGTAAAGTGTTCCGATGGTGTCGAACATATCAACGATGCAGAATGTTACAACAAGCATTATTGCGCTGAATATACCGCCTGTGAATTCAGCGGAGAAGGCGTTCGCCCAAGATTCGGGCTTGAATATGCCTACGATACCTACGCTGAAGAAGTCGGAGAAGGACTGACCTATAGCGCCGAGGTCAAAGCTGGGAAGAGACCATGTAGCAAGGTAATAGATAACTGTGGTAGCGAATATGCCGAGAAGCACAGCACCCTTTACATTGAGCTTGGTGAGTATAACGATGATGAGGAATCCGAGAAGAGCAATAACTGCGGGAGCGATGTCCGCCCAATTTGCACCGTTGATCTTAACGAATTGAACAAGTGTGTACTGATTTGCCTGAATGATACCTACATTCTGGAAGCCGATGAATGCGATGAAAAGACCGATTCCCGCGGGAATGGACTTCTTGATGCAATCGGGCATTGCCTTTGCTATGTAGGAACGTGCGCCCGTGATGGAAAGGATAAGGAAGATAAGACCGGAAACAAGAATTATTACAAGTCCTGCCTGATAACCTTTGACCGCATCTCCTCCGGATATTACCTGAGGAAGAACGAACGATACGAAGAAGAACGAGTTAAGACCCATTCCGCACGCCTGAGCGAAAGGAAGCTTTGCATAGAACGCCATGAGAAGAGTTCCCACAACAGCTACGAGGATGGAAGCAATGTATACTGCATTCCAGATAGAATCAAGTCCGGGTGTAAAACCGGTGATCTGGTTGGGGTTTACAACAACGATATACGCCATTGCAAAGAATGTGGTGAGTCCGGCTATTATTTCTGTTTTCACATTGGAGCCGCGCTCGGAAATCTTGAAAAACTTATCCATTTTTCTCTTTTTCCTCCGTTTTATTTTGTTTTCGGATAATTTGTCTGCAAAAAATACAAACATCGACATAATTATACTATATATTTTTAAAAAAATCAATACTTAAATCACCGAAAACACATTGTAAAAACACATTTTTTCACTCTGTCGGAATTTACTTCGGCGGGAATTTTTTATTTTCCCCCTTGCATTATGTCCTTTAAAGCGGGATACAGCTTAAGGTATGTGTCCAAAGGAGAGAATTCGCAGCTTTTTTTCCGTGAATTTAGCTACAATGAATATTATAATATAATCGGTTGAGAAAAAACGGATCCAAAAATGAACGAAAAAATAGGAGAATAAATGTCTAAAGAAAGTAAAAATTTATCAAAGAAAGAGAACCTTATAATTCTCTTTGATACTTGCTCTATTCTGAAGGGTGATGCCTTTGCATCGTGCATGAAATCAATTATTTCTAGCTGCCATACGAAGAATAGAATTATCATTCTCTCTTCTGTTCTGCAAGAACTTCGTTACCTTGCTAATGCTGTGGCATCGACTTGTCGTGAGGAAGCTTGCCGTGCTTTGAACGAACTGCAAGTTTTGGAGCAGGCTAAGGTTATTTCTGTTGTAGGTGATCCGGCTGTATCCGAACAAGCTGATTTTTCGATTATCAAGTACATATCCATCAATCGCTTTAATCGTGATTCAATATTAGTGACTACCCAGGATAGACAGCTTGCTGAAGATATCGCTATGCTTAATAACATCACTTCGGTATCCTCGCTTCCCACTGTCTACATACGCAAAATAGGACATCAAGGGGAATTAGTTTCTCCGTTTACTGATTATCAAAAGAAAGATATAGCGCCAAACAACGCACGGGATGTTCTCAAACGTTTCGGCATTTCATCCTGAGACATTGTTTCTATTCGCATAATGCACACCAATTTTTAAATCAAAAATTTTTTATAAAGGAGGACTTTATAATGTCCAATACTATTAATTCTATATCCGGCAACCTTAACACTCCCGCACAGAGCCCGTCTTATTTGGCATATCTTGATAATCTCATCAAGACCAGCGACATGATCATTTTGGATGCTGATACAGCGCAAAAAGGGGCTGCTTATGACGCTCTTGTTCGCCAGTTCATTCCCTTCCTTGCAAAACACAAGCGTCAGATTATTTGCCCTCAGGCGACATTGAGCGAGCTTAAATTTCTTTCAGCATCGGTTGATCAAAGAGTAGCCGGAAAAGCTACAAAGGCGCTGGAGGGCATACACGCACTTTTCCATGCGGGGTTCATTGTTTTTAGAGGTGATCCGAATAAGAGTGAGACCGCAGATGCTGCGATCATCCGCATGGTTGCAACGAATATTTGGGATACAAACATCCTGGTGCTGACGCAGTCAGGGGATGTAGCGGCAGACTGCAAGCTTTTCAATCAGATCCGCTCGACGAAAATAAACCATACCGTTACTGTCAAACGCATTTCCGATCAGTTTGGGAAGCTCCAGGACTTCTTTGAATCGCATAATAGTTTGGATCAAATTTCGGAAAAGAAGACCACTGCCAATACCGCTGACGTTCTCAAACGTTTCGGTCTTTGAGTCGAAAGGAGACATGGTTATGACAAATAACGTTATTAATACAGCTGTTAACAAAAAATCACCCTTTGCGGTCTTTTACGCGGAAAAATTAAACGTTATCAATGTCGGCGTTTCTCGTGATACACAGTTAACCGATATAGACCAATTAGCAATGCTTGCGATCAACGAAATGTTAGTATCGACCAGCGCTCTTTTACATAAGTACCTTTTGCAGTTGGGGCTTGAGGAGGTAGATATCAATGAAATCCGCGCTTCATTGGCAAAACTCAGCGGTGCAGGATATCTTACCAAAATGGAGTTCGCCTCTCCTGCGGGAAAATCACTTAATAAAGTCTACTCGCTTGCGGCAAAAGGGCAGATGTTTGTAAAATCCAAAGGCAAGCACCCTATGCTTTCCGGGTATGTAGATGGATTGGACGCTACTGCGGTAAAAAGGCTTCTTTCCTCATTACAATTTATTCTGTCACAAAACTACATTTCCAAGGCAACGACAATATCAATGGCTTCGATTGTAGCCGAAAGAGGAAATTGTAATGCGAAGGAGAACGATCATATTTTTCGCCCGAATGCAACCATACAGTTTAAAAACAAGACTGTTTTCGTAGAATCGGTCAGAAGAACATTTGCCGGCGAAGACGACTTGCTTCGCAAATTAAAAAGAATAGATAATTGCCTGAAGCATAGCAAGTATCTCAATACGGAAATTCATGAAACCGTGGAAATCGTTATCATTTGCGAAGACTTCGACCATATGTTGTCTGTCATCAGCGCTGTTAAGGCTTCTAAAGATAGAGTTTGCTTCGATTTGGCTTTCACAAATGATCCGGACGTATATAATCAGCCTGAAAACTGCATACATCCGTACAAACCTAGGAAAACGGTATGGGAAAAGATTCTCGCCGTAGTTTCTCGAATTGTTGGGTAGCATTTGTTGGTTATCTATGTTTCATTTTTTCTAACAATATCATCCATAATCTTGAAAAAAACAATAGTATGTGCTATAATGTGTTATGGTTATTTATTTTGTATACATAAGCACGTGATCATATATAGGAGGTTTGGACATGGCTAATCCAGATAAAAATTTACCAAATAGCAATCCAGCAGCTCAAGAAATTCAAAGTTTTATTCGGAAACATCCGAATCCTATTTGGAGTGGAATCAATAAACGGATTGGTTTTTGGATGGTTCCCATATTGCTTGTTTGCGTATTAGTTTTTTTGGTGCATTTTGCGCAACAAACAAATTCGTCTGTCTATAAAGAAAACTACGGTATAATTTCCTCTGTAACTGGAAAAGAAATCGGAAAGTATACAGGTAAGGTCAATGAAGATGGTTTCCCCGACGATACAAACGGTACTTTAATACTTAATGATGGTACAGTTTGTTCGGGTTCATGGAATAACGGTGCAGTTGAAGGTGACTTTTCTTGTGTATTTCCAAATGGTAGTAAATATGTTGGCACCATCTCCTCAGATTATAGACCAATAGGAAAGGGCATATATACTCCCATTAAAGGGAACAGTCAAGTATTAGATAATGTATCGTGGGTTGAAGAAAAAATCGAAGGATACAATAGTGGGCTTGCATGTTCTTATACTGGAATGTTAGTCGAAGATAAGTGGCATGGTTACGGGATCGAGTTATGGAATGATGGCGATGTTTATGTTGGTGAGCATATAGCAGGTAAGCGAAATGGATATGGTACATACAAATATGATGATAATAGTGATTATTTGTCATATGAAGGCTATTGGATAAAAGGCGAGCCAAATGGGGAAGGAACGCTTACTTGGAGAAACGGCGATATTTATGTGGGCTCTTTTGAAAACTTCACCCGACAAGGTCAAGGTACTATGACGTACTGTAATGGTGATGTCTATACGGGCTCCTGGGTTGCCAATATGCCTGAAGGTCAAGGGATAATGACACACGCTAACGGCGATATTTACGACGGGTCATGGAAGAATGGGCAGAAACATGGCTGCGGAAAAATGACATATTCCAACGGAGATATATACGAAGGTATGTGGGGAGACGGACATCGCAATGGTGAAGGCACACTTACTTGGAGTAGCACTGGAGTATATTACAAAGGCAATTTTGTCGCCAATGACATAAATGGTTATGGAACATTCTATCCTAAAACATCAGATCCGATATCGGGAATTTGGAAGTGGGTTCGCTCCAGACGAGAAACCATTTCGGGTTTTTATGGTACATATGAGGGTATGATGAGTAACCAGACACTGAATGGCTATGGTATTTTTGTTCATGGATATGTCGAAGCTGAGAATGAGGGAGTTACCCGGACAATTGAAGGCGAGTTCAAGGATGGAACAGTACATGGATATATTAAACTGACACAAACCACCGATATGGAAAGATATACTTCCGATGGCGTGCTAATTATGAATAATGCTGTCTATTATAGCGAAGCAATAGATGGAGCTTTCAAAGAGTTTAACCACGTAATAGTTGATGGAGCGATAAGAAAGCAATGAAGATATTCAATAAAAGGAAAAATTATTCAAATGAAATAGATATCTATGTCGCTCAACTTTTATTTGAGTATAATACGGCAACAGACGCTGAGTCGCGCAATACTATAATTGCGCGACTTAAAAAGCATATTCTTGAAAACAACTTTCCTCATGATCCTCGACTGAAATGCGAATTGGGAAGATTTCTTTATCTGGAAATGATTTCAGATAAAGAAGAGTGGATTGCCATTACTTTGTTCGATCAAGCCGCTGAAAGGCGTAATATAGAGGCAAAACACCTATTACATTTGGCGATAGCTAATCATCGTAAGTACGCTAAAAAAGGCGTATTAATATCGCAGTCCCTACTCGGGCGATACTTGGCACTCAAAGATTCTTCTTCTGTTGAAGCTGGAATGTGGCTGAAAGAAGCGGCAAATAAAGATGATCCTGAATCAGAGCATTTCTTGTCTACATGTTACCTGTCTGGTCTGTGTGGTTTAAAAGAAGACAAAGTGCAGGCTAAATATTACGCTCAAAGGGCTGTTGATCACGGTAATCTAGAGGCTGCTTTTAATCTCGGCTGTTTTTATGCAGACGGCATCGGCTGTGAAAAAAACATAGGAAAAGCGGAAGAATATTTAAAAATGGCGAAGGACAAAGGGCATCCTAACGCACAAAAGGAACTGGACGACCTGTATTCCGAAGAGAAAACGCAGAGTAAGCCTGATACAAATTTGGAATCGCTGATGGCTTTGAAGCGGGAGATTAAAGAGATGAGAAAAGAGCTCCAAGATCTAAAGCAGAATAGTTCCGAAAATACGGCAAGAATTATTGCCTCTAATGACAGCAACAGAGACAAAATTATTGCTAATACCAATGAACAGTCCGAGCTAACTCGCATTACTGTGATAAGCGAAAGCAAAAAAGTCAGAAAATTGGTCAAAGCCATACCGAAAAAGATAAAAAAACTGATTTTTTCTAAGTTGGATGAAGTGACCAGGGCGAATGCAGAGTTTATTAAGTGCTTTGAGCAAATGCATGAGCAACTTGAAAAAGGACTTTCTGATATACAGTGGACAGTTAATGAAACGAAATACAATATTGAAACATTATCGTCCAAAATGCAAGATTTTTTCGATAAAATGGAAGAAGAGTGCAAAACTCAAGCAGCCTCTCCCGAGTGTAGCAGTCTTCGTGATGCTTGCATAAACGAATTGAGTTCTCTTTTCGGTAACTACTGGACAAACGGGCAACTCCTTGAATCAACGAAGGAAAGTCTTATTGCCGCAAGGGTATTGCTTGCTTGCGCAGAACATGAGAAGCTGGATGATTGCCGGGGCATCGTTATTTCTGCAACATCTGCGCTTGAGCGCGAACTGAAAGCAAGATTTTATACGGGGCTTATAGACTACTTAAATGAAAATGAAAATTATAGCGAAAGCGATTTGCCTAACATTCTTAAACCGAAAAACGGTCAATGTGATTTCACCTTAGGTGACGTAAAATATATTCTTTGGCTTGGACATTTTAAAAAGGATGAAGCTTATCCGAACGACCCGAGTAAACACATATATGATTATACCGCAAATCATCAAGAGATTGTGCGTGAATACTTGAAAAACTGTATCATTTCACCGGATATAGTATCCGGTGCATATAAGTACGAAAGACAAGTATACACCGACAAAAATCCCGAATACGTTTTTACATACAGAGGAAGTTGCTATACCCAAACAGTATCAGAGATCGTTCAGGAGTATCGAAATCCGGCAGCGCACTCCTCGGATATAGATAAAGAAAAAGCAAAAAAATGTTGCAAAACAGTTATCGGTACGAGCAGAGGAAATCCTAAAAAAGCCGAAAGTTGTTTATTAGATCTATTAAAATTAACAGAAAGATTCAAACATTGTGAATAAAAGAGGCTTGTGTATTCCGTGCACGTCATATCGTCTAAGGAGCAATTTATTAATAAATAAAGGGGAAAACATGAAAAATAACGCTTTTAATATACCTGTTACACCAAAGTCGCCATTTGCGATATATCCTGCAGAAAAGGTGAAGGTTGTTCAAAACAACGACATTTGTGATACACAGATATTGTCTTACACAGATGAATTGGTTATACTTACGATCAACGAAATGTTGTTTGCCACCGATACACTTTTACATGAGCTCTTCTTACAGCTCTATCCGGAACAGGCGGATATTAATGAAATTAGCACTTCGCTGAATAAACTCTTCGCCGCAGGATATCTTTCAAAAATAGAGCTTATCTCACCTATGGAAATTTCCGTAGTTGAAGTTTACAAAATAGGTACACAAGGAGAATTGTTTCTCGAAACCGTAGAAAAAGAAGCTAATCTTTTGGAATATCTTAACGGTCTTGATGCAATAGGAATAAAAAAAATATTAGCAGCCCTCCAGCTTGTGATTTCTCAAAACTATTCGCAAAGAGCTAAATCAATAATCGTTTCCAGTATTGTCTCAAACACAAACTCTTCGAAAAAGAATGATAAGATCTTCAGACCTGTGGCGCGTGTAAACTTTGACAGCGAAACCATTTTCATTGAATCCGTTAGGAGAACAGAAAACTCAATAGCCGACCTGATAGCCAAGCTCAAACGAATGAACAGTGTTCTCAGTTATCCGGAACCTTTTGATATAGATATCAAATTGGAGCAAAAAATCACCGTTATACTCATAACCGAGGATGACAGCCACATGGAAGAGCTCAGAAAAATTCTTGACGAAAATAATAAAAAATACTGTTTTAATATAATCTTAACAAACGATGTCGAGATAAATACAGCTCCAAAGACATGTCTCCATCCGCATGAGAGAAAAATCTCCAATTTTGAAATGATGCTATCCTCAATAGCTAAAGTTATATTCGAAGGCGTTTAAGTAAATATAAGCGTTAAAATGATGCTTTAGCGCATAATTGATGTTACAGCTTGGATTAAATTAAAGAGTTTAAAGGAATGTTAACCGGGGACAATACTCAAAAGCAGAGGTTGAAATGAACTACAAAGCTATTTACAAGTACTTTAGAATAGGAATAATTGCAATAATGATGGAAACGCTCTTTTTAATGCTCTTGAATGAGTTGGCGCTTCCTTCCTATTTTATAAAAACAGACAATGACACATTTATAAACTTTTTAGAAGCTTTACCCTTCTATCAAGTTTTGCCTGCGAAAATTGAATTTGCGCTTTTCAACTTAAATGTTGATACGAGAAGTGTTCTGTTTAAGATGGGATTGTACGGATCGTATATACTCATGTATGCCCGACTCTTTATTATGCTGCCCGCAAAACGTTCTTGGAAATATATGAGGATGCAAGCTATCCTTTTCACTTTTGATCTCGTATTCGTTTTTATATTTGATATGGCTTTAAAGAAACTTTCAATTTTTACTTTTATAGCCATGCTTTTTCTCGCTTTATTGACGACAGCCGTTTGGTTTACAGTAAGGTGCGGAAAAAAAGCAGCTGCAGACCAAAGCGATAGAAAAAACACTTAACCAAATGAAATTATGCGTTCTTGCTTGTGTAATTAATATTTTTCACTCTTACATATTGTATGATTGTCGGGGAAAATGGGATACTGCCATCTCATTTTCCCCCTTGCATTATGTCCTTTAAAGCGGGATACAGCTTAAGGTATGTTTCGTAAGCTTCGGAATAGACCTGTGTCATTTCCGCATCGGGCTCGTGGCGGCGGATATGCTTAACGCTGCCCTTTACCGCTTCGTCAAAGGTTGAAAAGACACCGCAGCCCACTCCCGCAAGGATAGCTGCTCCCCAGGAGGATGCCGTATCGGAGGATGGCACGATCACAGTCTTTCCCGTAACATCGGCTTTTATCTGTGTCCAAAGAAGAGAATTTGCCGCACCGCCCGTGGAATAAAGAACGTCCACCGAAGCTCCCGCACTTTCGGCAATGTCAAGATTGTGCCTCAGAGAAAAGGCAACGCCCTCCATTCCCGCACGTATCATATGTGCCCGTGTCTTTGAAAAATCGAGACCGTAAAAAACGCCCTTTGCCTTCGGATCCCATATGGGGGTGCGCTCTCCCGCCATATAGGGAAGAAAGATCACTCCGTCACATCCGGGAGGTGTCTTTTCCGCAAGTCTGTCAAGCTGTTCGAAGGATGAAGCGCCTCTTTCGGCGGCATGCTCTCTTTCGGAGATCCCGAATTCACGCTCCAGCCAATTCATCACTCCTCCGCCTCCCACGGTACCGCCCTGCAAAAGCCATCTTCCCGGTACAACGTGAGCTCCCGTTATCAATCGGGGATCGGCGAATACACGGTCTGTGCAGATGCTCATCCCTCCCGCCTGACCGCCCTGCTCCTGAGTCTGTCCGTTTTCCGTTACTCCCGCACCCAGCGTGGCGCAAGCGGCGTCGAGACCGCCCGCAGCTACAGGTGTTCCCGAAGCAAGCCCCGTTCTATTCGAGGCTTCCGCGGTTACCTCTCCGATAATGGATTCACAGGAAAAGACAGGAGGCAGAAGGCTTGACGGTATCCCGAGAAGCTCCGAAATCTCTTCGTCCCATTTTCCGTTTTCCATATCATAGCAATGCCATCCGTAGCCCTGGCTTACATCCTGGGATATCTCTCCCGTCAGACGAAACGCAATATAGCTGTTGGATTGAAGTATGTATCTTGTTTTTGCAAATATTTCGGGTGCATTCTCTTTCAGGTAAAGCACCTTGCCCGTGGTATATGTAGGATTCAAGGCGTTCTTGCAAAGGCTGAAAATACGCTCCTCACCCACTCTGTCGGAGATCCTCTTGCAGATATCCGCAGAGCGTGTGTCCGTCCATATGGGCGAGGGGCATAACACATTTCCGTTTTCGTCTATCGCAACGGCAGACCAGCTCTGACCGCTTATTCCCACGGCGGCAACGTCCCGCGGATCTATACGGGAAGACTTCCACATTTTATTCAGAGCACGGCAAACGCCTTCCCACCAATCCTCGGGATCCTGCTGCGCCCATCCCGGATGGGGATATGACACCTCGTATGCGGATGAAGCCGAAGAAACGGTCTCACCGTTTTTTGTAAAAAGTGACACCTTGCAGGACGATGTTCCCACATCGATGCCGAGAAGATATTTATTCATATGTGTTATCGATCCTTTGTAAGCTTTGGATCTATTATATTATCAGGGATCATATTTGTCAAGATGAAATTTCTATTTACCGTTTTTGAAAAATTATTGTTTACGGCAAACGGAATTTTGCCTGCCGTATAAGTCAGAACCGCACATTAACTATTGCACTGCGCTTCATATTGTGTTATAATTATAATGTGTTCGTGTCTTGACTGCGGTAACGCAGCGAGGCAGCGAAAAAACAGAAAAAATACGATTCACATTAACATAAAAAAGGATAAAGAAAATGAAAACCACAGGATATTTTAACGGAGAGATCGGCGAGCTTTCGGAAATGAAGATACCCCTTTGCGACCGCTCTGTTTTTTACGGTGACGCCATATACGATGCGGTTCTGGTGCTCAAGGGAACTCCCTTTGCATTGGATCTTCATCTGGACAGATTGTACAACAGCTGTAAATTGGCTGAAATAGCCTTCACCATGGATAGAGAAGAGCTGAAAAAGGAAATTGCGAGACTTATCTCCTATTGCGACAGTGATGCGGCGATGCTCTATCTCCAGGTAACGAGAGGTGCGGCTCCCAGAAAGCACGAGTATCCCGAAAACGCAACTCCCAATCTCATCATGTTCATCTCCGCTCAGAAGCTTGCTCCCAAGGATAAGAGAGCATCCCTTATGAGCATTGAAGACCTGAGATTCCAATACTGCAATATAAAGACCACCAATCTTATGCCCAACGTATTTGCCGCACAGAAGGCTACCGCAAACGGGTATACGGAGGCTCTCCTCAACAGAAAGGGCAGAGTTACCGAGGCGGCGCACAGCAGTATACTTATGCTGAAAAACGGCGCTCTCGTCGTTCCTCCCCTTGACGAATTGATACTTCCGAGCATCACAAGAGCCGTTATCATAAAGCTTTGCGAGGAAAACTCCATCCCCGTTACCGTAAAGGAATTTACCACCGACGAATTGAAGGCGGCGGATGAGATCATCCTTTGCAGTACCACGAAAAATATTCTTTACGTTTATAATATAGACGGTGAAGATGTGGGCGGTAAGGACAGAGCGCTTGCGGAAAAGCTTCAGGGACTCCTTCTTGACGAGGTTGCACGTCAGACAGGCGTAAGACTCTGATAACTTCATTCGACACTTCACATAGTAAAGGATAACGATATGAAAAAATTTATTAACTCATCGGGGAACTCTGCGCCGAGAGATCCATTTATTACAAAGCATCACGGCAAATACTATCGATGCTATACCGAAAGCTCGGATTCCGTATTTATAGCGTGTGCCGATTCCTTGGAGGCTTTGGCAAAAGCGGAAGGAACAGAGGTATATGTTCCCGAAGAAGGCAAGGAATACTCAAAGCAATTATGGGCACCCGAACTTCATATCATAGACGGGAAGTGCTATATATACGTGGCGTGCGATGACGGGAATAACCATAATCACAGAATGTACGCTCTCGAAAACGGCTCCGACGATCCTGTTTTGCCTTATAAAATGCACGGAAAGATAACCGATGCTTCCGATAAATGGGCGATAGACGGCACAGTGGTAAATATAAATAACACGAACTATTTTATCTGGTCGGGTTGGGAAGGCTGTGAGAACGTATGCCAGAACCTTTACATCGCCGAAATGAAAAGCCCCTTTGAGCTTTATCCCGAAAGAACATTGATCTCTTCTCCCGAATACGCTTGGGAAAAGCTCGGCTCAACGGGTGCTCCCGGCTCGCCCTTTATAAACGAGGGTGCTTTCGGGGTACATCACGAAGATAAATTCTATCTGTTGTATTCGGCTGCAGGCTCATGGTGCAAGGACTACTGCATATCTTATCTTTTGCTTACGGGCGACGATCCTTTGAACGCTTCTTCCTGGGAAAAAGCAAAAGATCCCGTTTTGTGTGCAAATGAGCTGTTAAAAGGTGCGGGACATTGCTCTGTTATCGAAGAAGAGGGCAAGAATATCATTTTCTTCCATGCCTGGGACAAAGAGGAAACAAATGTGACATGGAATACGGTCTCCGTATGGCAGGGAGAGCTTTCATTCGATAACAACGGAGTTGTAATAAAATAAACGTAAAATATTATTAAGGAGAATATCATGTCGGACACTTTGAAATTCTGCCGCCCCGAGGAAGTGGGCGTACACCCTTCGTGGGTCGAAGATTACGTAAACACCGTAAACAGACAGAGAAAAATGTGCCACAGCTTTATCATGATGCGAAAGGGAAATATCTTTGCGGAAGGATATTGGAAGCCCTTTCACAAGGACAGACTTCACAGAATGTATTCCGTATCGAAAAGCTTCGTATCGGGCGCTGTGGGATTCCTTATTGACGAAGGAAAATTAAGCTTAAGCGACAAGATAGTTGACCTTCTTCCCGAATATCTTCCCAAGGATAAAGAGGTACATCCTTATATCAAAGAAATGACGGTGGAGCACCTTCTCACCATGGCAACGTGCCATAAGGTCACTACTTATGCTTTCACAAGAGAAAATTGGATAGATACATTTTTCGATCCCCCCTATGAGCCCGACCACAAGGCGGGAGAATTTTTCAGATATGATACCTCCGCTTCGTACACTCTTGACGTTATAGTGGAAAAGATAACGGGCAAGTCTTTTCTTGAATATCTCAAGGACAAGGCTCTCCGTGAATTGGGCTTTTCCGAAGATGCATGGTGCGTTGAAGCACCCGAGGGCTTCGGATGGGGCGGCTCGGGAGTGGAATGCACAACGAGAGACCTGCTTATATTTACCATGCTCTTTGCAAACGGCGGTAAGGTAAACGGAAAGCAGTATTTGAGCGAAGAATACGTTAAGGCGGCTGCTTCAAAGCAGATAGACAATTATTCCGGCACGTTGAATGCCGTTTCGGGAAGAGGCTACGGATATCAGATATGGCTCACCCGTGACAACGGCTTCGCTTTTCTCGGAATGGGCGGTCAGCTGGGCGTGGTCATTCCTCATAAGGATATAATTTTCGTCTGCACCTCCGATACACAGGGCGATGCGGACGGTTACCACGGCTTCGTCGATGTTCTTTTCGATACGGTCATAAACAAGATCGAAAGTGATTCCATAGAATACGATGATGCTTCCTTTGAAAGACTCGAAAACATTCTCGAAAGCCTTGAGGTAAGCTTCCCTGCGGGGAATGCATATTCCCCCATGGCGGAAAAGATAAACGGAAGAACATATGAGCTTGAAGAGAATAAAATGGGTATGAAGAGCGTTACCGTGGAATTCAATGAGCATATGGGAGTTCTCACATTTGAAACGGACCGCGGAACGAAGCGCTTCCCCTTCGGCGTGGGAAGATACTCCGATACATTCATCCCCGAGACTCATTATTCCGGAAGACGCATATGGACTCCCAAGGGAGAAAGATACCGCTGTCTCAACGGTGTTGCATGGACATCCGAGGATACGCTTCTCATGAGGACATACGTTATAGACGATTATCTCGGAAACATGACTACAACGCTTACCTTCAATGATGACAGAGTGGAGCTTGTCATAACAAAGACCGCGGAATGGTTCCTTGATGAATATCCGGGTACGGCAACGGGCAAGCAGAGATAAAATAAAATTTTCATTTAATTTTTATTGACATTTTTTGTATATAAGTGTAGAATATCATCATACGAAATAACATTCAGAGCCGATAAGGGCTTTTATTGAAAGGCGGACAGAAACAATGGCAGAAAGAAAGATAAGATCAATAGGTATAATCACAGGCGGCGGCGATGCCCCCGGTATGAATGCGGCGGCAAGAGCCGTTGCACGTGCGGCACTTGATAACGGTATCAAGGTGTTCGGCATAAAGAACGCATACAAGGGTCTTGTTGAAGACGATATGATCGAGCTTGACGAATTCAAGCTTTCCAACATAATAAACAGAGCAGGTACATTCCTTTACACAGACAGATACACAAAATTCATGAACCCCGAATACGTCAAGAAGGGTATCGAGGTATGCCGTGAAAAGGAAATAGACGTCATAGTTGCCATAGGCGGCGACGGCACCTTCAGAGGCGCTCGTGACCTTGTAAGATACGGTATGCCCTGCATAGGTATTCCCGCAACCATCGACAACGATATGGCTTCATCCGATTACACCATCGGCTTTGATACGGCTCTCAACACTGTTGTCAATATAATAGACAGCCTCAGAGACACATGCGAATCCCATGCAAGATGCAACATCGTCGAGGTAATGGGCAGAGGTGCGGGATATCTTACCGTTGAAGCGGGTATCGCAGGCGGTGCTACGGAAATAATCGCAAACGAATATTATCCCAAGAAGGCTGACGATCCGGTAACGGATCCCAAGCTCCGCTCCTTCGATTACGAAGCGGCTGACAAGCTTTGCGAAAAGATCCTCGATGCAAGAAAGATATCCGGAAATGACATTATAGGCAAGCGCGGATTCATCGTTGTGGTATCCGAAAATATGCTTCCCGTATATGAGGACGGCAAGAAGACACCTTATGCGGAAAAGCTCTGCTCCTACATAAACTCCAAGATAGGCATCGGCGTTCCCGAATTTGACGAAACGGGCGTTGAAACGAAATTCGTCCGTCTCGCACATATGCAGAGAGGCGGCACCCCCACATTCCGTGACAGATTTATGCCCTCCCTTATGGGTATGAAGGCTGTTGAGCTTATGCTCGAGGGCAAGGACAACGTTGTTGTAGTCGTTCAGAATAACGAGATAGTCTCCATTCCTCTTGATTACGCCATCGAGATGGATAACCTCACAAAGGGCAAGAAGACGGAAGCACAGCTTTGCGAGGAATTCTCTCCCGAAACAGTGGAAGAAATGAAGAAGCGTATCGCATTCAGAACCGCAGAGCTTGAATATCTTTACAAGACAAATAACGCTATATCCATCTGAGTTAACATAACTTTAACCGAGGCTGCCGCATTTTGTGCGGCAGTCTTAAGTGTTGTCCCAACAACCACCAGCAGTGCTGGTGGCACCAAAAAGCTTTAGCTATGCGAAGAAAAAATACCTCCTTTGATGTATAATAGAGTTGGTCTGCCAACCAAACAATAAAAACATCAAAGGAGGAT
>SVTV01000051.1 GCA_015063605.1 Oscillospiraceae bacterium | reverse complement strand
AATAAAACCTCATCAATAGCGTTAAGAATCATAGCGCACCTCCAATTGTTTTTCATCATAATTATTATATCACACGCGTCCACAAAAAACAAGACTTGACTTTTTTCTGTTTTTGTGGTATAATATATGTGTAAAAAATCATAGTCGCAGGCCAAAACGCCGGCGACTATGATTTTTACATTAATTCGAATAATTATAGTAAAAAACAAATCCGAACCAATTTCGATTTACGAAATAGTTCGGATTTGTTACGTTTGGTGACCCGTAGGAGAATCAGAACATACGTTTTGCACCAAGTTAACATTTATTCCCGCTTTATGCGAGCAAAACGGCAAATCCAAAAGGATTTGCGAGGAGTCGATTATAGCCGTGGATATAAAAAACAGCAAGCCTGTAAAAAAGCTTGCCGTTTTTTGGTGACCCGTAGGAGAATCGAACTCCTGTTTCCGCCGTGAGAGGGCGGTGTCTTAGCCGCTTGACCAACGGGCCGTATTGAGCATAGATATTATAACAAATACAGATGCTTTTGTCAAGAGTAAATTTTGGATTTTTTAAAATTTTTAAAGTGAAAAAAGCAAAGATGAGTACATCCGATTTCGATCATTGATCCGGTTTTCGGGAAAATGCCGGGAGAGCCTTGGAATGAGGCACTCCCGACGGTGTTCTTAAGATTGATATATGAATCTCGGGTTTGTACGCTCATATTCGTATTTATAAGCAATGCCGTCACCCTCATACATGATTTCAAATGTTACGTTTCCGTATTTATCATATTCTATCCGGTGGTATTCGGTTCCGTCCGCAACATATTGAACCGTGCTTTTCATTTTTCCGTTTTCGTGATAATTGTGCTCGTAGCGGTAGACTGCATCACCGTTTTGATCGGATTCTATGATGGTGAGTATCCTTCCGTCTTCATCATAGGTGTATTTATTCGTGATCTTATAAATAACGCTTCCGTCGGTGTCATAGGAGGCTAAAAGTGTGGCATTGTTACGGCTGTCGTATTCGCTTACTGTCTTTTCCGTGATGTTTCCGTCGGTGTCGTAAGAGATCTGAAGCGTAACATTACCGTTGCTGTCATACTCAAGGTCGTATTTGTACTCGGTTTCTATGCTACCGTCTTCGTTATACCAAAGCATAAGAGTGATATTGCCGTATTTGTCGTATTCGAATTGTTTTATTGCTTTACCGTCACCATTATATGTTACCGTACGGGTAATATGACCGTTTTCGTCATACGTATATTCGGTCGAATCTCTGCTTTCGATGCTGCCGTCTTCGTTATACCAGATCGTGAGAATGGCATTATCGTATTGATCGTATTCAAATCTGCTCGTAATATTGCCGTCGGCATCATAAGAGATCGCTGTCTTTCGACTGCCGTCGTCACTGTATTGGAATACGGTCCTATCGGTAACATTACCGTCTTTATCGTAAGAGACGTAAAGAACGGGCTTTCCTTTTTCGTCGTATTTGTATTCTTGCGTGAATGTGGAAGAAAGATCGCCGTTTGAGTCGTAGCCGTATGCGGTCTCTTTATCGTAAGCGGGGACGAATCTTTTCAGCAGATCCTCAGTGTCTTTGAAATCACCGCAATCCGTAAGAGTTTTATACGCTTCTTCGTATTTACCTTCCGATATCATTTTAAGCGCATCGGTGTAAAGCTTTTCTTCCGGGGTTTGAACCGTTTCCGCCGAAACCTCCGATGTATCGGCATAGGTTTCATCCGAGGAATGAGTCTGTGAAGCGGTATCGGAGGTATCTGAGGTATATTCCGAGGTAGTAGTGCCCGAAGAGTGTACAGGTTCATCGTAGGTGCATCCGCTGATAAAAAAAGCCGACAAGATCAATAATACTGTAAGAAATACTGTTGTAACGGCTGCGCTTTTCATAATTATGACCATTCCTTTCCAACAAAGCTGAAAATATATTTTCAGACTTGCTCCATAGTGTATCGTTTATTCTCAAATGCCAATTGAATTATACAACATTACACTGCGCTTGTCAAGAGCTTTCGACTTTTGAGTTATTTCAAAAAGTCGGGCGATAATGGAAACTCCCTTGAAAAAGTTGCGCACGAACATAAAAAGTCGTTTGAAAAAGTTGCATTATTTCCAAGAAAGTCGTTTGAAAAAGTTGCATTATCTTTGAAAAAGTTTTTACTGCTCAAACTAAAACGCCCGCAGTATGGAAGATGTACTGCGGGTATCGTTTTTTACATATTGTAATTTTATTGCGGAAAGCGTGAAGGCTGTCAGATCTGCATGGAAGCGCCGTTGCTCCACGATACGCCGTTGCTGTCAAGAATGGCGGAGGAAGAGCTTTTCGAGGTGATCTTCGCATCCTTGTCACCCAATACTATAACAAGGGCTGTCATAGAGAAGGGCATTTTTACGGTTGCGGTCGTTTTATCTATGACTACCTCAAGAAGATCACCGCTGTTGAGGGAGATCTGATCGTATGCTCCCACACTTGAAAAGTCCTTGCAATGGACGGCTTCATTTGACATTCCGCCTCTCGGCATCAATGCTATTACGGAACCGCCCGTATATGAATATCCCTGCTCCGAGTCTATAGCGGAATTTCCGCCGGAATTGGATATAACAACGGTATTGCCTCCGGAAAATACTATTCCGGAATAGGAAGCACGGCTGTTGGAATCGATGCCGTCACCCGTACAGCTTATATATACAGTACCGCCGCTTATTTCTATGGATGTACCGGAGGTAGATGTGGCATTTACTCCGTCATCCTTGGAGCTTACCGTTACAAAGCCTCCCGCAATATTTACGATCGAGCCTTCTATGCCCTCATAGGAATTCGTTACCGTGACGGTACCTCTTTTAATATTGAGCGTTCCGTCGGCATGAAGTCCGTCATCGTTGGTATATACGGTGACATTGCCGCCGTTTACCGTTACATTTCCGAGAGGAGCATTTCCGTTTTCAAGCTCCGTGTCCTTGTTGGCATGTATAGCATCGTCATATGATTTTATACTGATATTTCCGCTGTTTATCACTATTTCGTTTGCGGCTTTGATTCCCTTGGTGGAATAGTTTCCTTTGTCGGTATTTCCGCCGTCCATACCGCCCATACCGCCCATACCGCCCATACCGCCGGGACCGCCTCCGGGTCTTCCGAAACCGCCGAATCCCCCTTCCCGAACCGTGGTGGAGTAATTTGTCCAGCTGTAGCTCGTGTTTGTAAGAGCTATGGTGTCATATGATGTGTTGAGTGCCATTTCATCGGATGCGGCGGCATATTCGCTTTCCTGCTGAGATGTCATATCGGAGGTGTATACGAAGAATTGAAGCTTGTCATACCCTTCAAGCTTGGGAAAGGCGTAATAATAGTATACCGATCTTCCCCCGCTTGCCTGAGAGTGGTATTCCGCATTTACCCATTCGTACTTTCCATCGGCGGAATCGATGAATTTTACGGAGTATTTATAGCTCTTGCTTGAAAAACGAATATAGTATTCATCGGATGCGGTTGCGGTGACTTCCGTTGAATAGGAGGAATATTTGTCCGTATATATGTTCAATACGGTGGTGTCGCCGTCTATTATCACATCATAAGAGGCGTCGATCCCGTCGCAGGCGGCGTAAATTGTATGCGTACCGCCGGAAACCGAAATGATACCTCTCTGATTACCCTTGGATGAAATATCCGAGGATGAAGTCTTTATTCCGTCGCCTGCGGAGGCGATAAGAGTAGTATTTGCTTCCGTTATCTCAACGCTGTCGTTTCCCTTGAGCGCATTGTCGATGCAGGCGGTAAACAAGGTGAGATTCTTCACCTGCAGGTCATCCTTGGAATGGATGCCGTTGTTATTTTCGGAAACCACTGTAAGGCTTCCTTTTCCCGATATTTCAAGATCTACCTCGGAATGTATGGAACCCGAATAAAGGGAATCATCTGTTTCATCAATGGCTTCGCGCATATCGTATATATAATTGTTCGTATCCTTTTTTGCTTTTACGGAGACCTCGCTGCCGCTTAATACGGTTATGGGGTTTACGGTATTGCTTATAAGCGAGAATCCGTGAAGCTCAAGATCGAATTTGAAGTCATCTCCCGTATCGGTTACGATATTTCCCGTAAAGGTTCCCGAAAGAGCATAGACCGTATCCTCCGTTACCTCTGTGAAATATAGAGTATCACCTTCAAGCTTGTATGCGTTTTTCGTTCCCGATATCCATTCAACGGTGATCTCCTTTGATTCTCCTTCAAAATATCCGTCATATGCTCCGGTTGAATCTATATCATCACCGAAGCTCTTGTCATCACCTCCGAGATCCGCGGCTTCTCCCGGCTCGGATGTATCAGGGTTGTCCGAGGATCCGTCTGTGTCCGACGGATCGAAGATACCCGCATCCTCGGTGAAATTGCCGCCATCCGTATTGTTTGATATATTGCTTTGACATCCCGTAAGGAGGAGTGATGCGGTAATAAGCAGAGCGATCAGTTTTTCTTTCATATACTCATTCCTTTCGTAATTGTTTTTACAGCTCCGTTTGCTGTGTTTCCTGCCTTGAAACAGCTATTTCAAGGTTGCCGTTCCTCTCACGTATTTTGTCTATCATTTGCTTTTCCTTCGAAGCATCAATTAAGGTTATATCGTATGTAAGACGGAACATGCTTCCCATATTTGCTGTCTTTACCCGTATAAGCTCGACACTTTTTGTGAATTCCTTGAATATATCGTCGAAGACTCCCGTATAATCGAGATCCTCGGGTATGGTGATCTTAAGAGTCCTTTTTACTCTGTTGTCATTTTGTGTTTTTCGGGAAATGAATATATTTGATATGATAAAAGATATGCACATTATAAGGGTGAACAGTGCGGCATATCCTATATATCCCATTCCCGCTATAAGTCCCGTTCCCATTGCCATGAAGATCACAACTATTTCCTTTGCAGAGCCGGGTGCGGAACGGAATCTGACCAGACTGAATGCGCCCGCAACGGCAACTCCCGCTCCGATATTGCCGTTGACCATCATAATGACGACACACACTACCGACGGGAGAAGGGCGAGGGTCACGGCAAAGCTCTTCGTATGCTCGTTTTTCAAGGTGTAGGATATTGCAGTAAGCGTTCCCAAAAGAAGAGCCGCTCCAATGCATATAAGAAAATCACCTATATCTATGACCTTGACCAATTCTCCGTCAAATATTCCTTTAAACAATGTGTCCATAGCTTATATTCTCCTTTATCCCCGTATAATTATTCGTGATGAGGGCGGGAAGTATTATTTTTTCGTATGCCTTTCCGTATTTTGAAAAAGAGGTCTTGTATATCCTCAGGCGTGACAGCGTTTTTGTCATCCATAAGGGAATACCGCCCGAGCATTTCAGCTCCATAAGCACAGCTCCGTTTTTTAAGAGGGGCGTGCCGTATACATTCTTTGTAAGTGAAAGATCGTTCTGTCTTGCCAATATGCAGTCGTCAAAGGTCACTCTGAAATCGCCGCCGTTTATTTCGTAATAGGCTTCTCTGTCATAGGATAAAAACACCTTTGGCTGTAAGCCCTCGTAAAATTTCATAAAATATTCTATTTCATGCGATATTTGCTTATCGACGGGACATCCCTTTTCTCCCGCAAGCCAGCTTACGGCATCCTTTTCCCTTAATGGGATCCTGCGCTTATATACCACGCTTTCATATTTCTTTTTCAATTCGACAAATACCGTGTCTTCCTCACGGACTTGGGAATAGCTTCTTAAACGAAGCTTTTCCTTGTAAACGGGCTTTTCGATGGAATGCCGTATAAGACGGTGATCGGATGTGTCAAAGTAGATATTTCTGATAGTCGTTTTTCCGTAATCATCAAGCCTCATGCGGTGGAGCATCGCATCAAGGATCTCTTCCTTTTCATCGGCTGTTATTAAGTATTTCAGCTCGTATCTTTTGAAAACGGTTTGAAACGCCATATTATTTCTCCTTGTGTTTTGTACCGCTATTATAACCCCGTTACTTAAAATCGGCTTTAAGTGAGGAGAAAAATGTTCGTTTTTTCTACAGAAGAATATCGGCTATCTCCTTACGGACGAGAGCTGAAACGGCGAAACTTCCGTTCCGCAAAAAAAGAACAGAGCTGCCCTTTTTGAAGTAAGAACAGCTCTGAGCCATATTTAAAATAATTACATTATTCCGTTCTGAGTGCCACTACGGGATCCTTCTTTGCTGCACTGCGGGAAGGAATGATGCCCGAAATGAGTGTGAGGATCATGCTTATTGCCACAAGAATTATACCTACGGGGAGGGGGAGAATGGCATCAAGATTGGGTATTCCCGTTGCTGCATGAAGTATCATGTTGATGGGGATACACAAGAGGTACGTTATTATTACGCCAAGCGCACCGGATGTGAAGCCGATTATTACCGTTTCCGCATTGAACATACCGGAAACGTTCTTCTTGGATGCACCGATAGCACGGAGGATACCGATCTCCTTCGTTCTTTCCTGAACGGAAATAAGCGTTATAACGCCTATCATAATGGAGGATACTATAAGAGAAACAGCGACAAAGGAAATGAGAACGTATGTTATAGCATCGATAATGGTGGTTATGGAGGACATCATAAGACCCACATAGTCCGTATATTCGATACGTGACATTTCGTCCATACCTTCGTTGTATTCTGCGATTGCCTCCTCGATTATATCCTTATCCGCAAAGCTTGAGGCGTAAAGATTAATGGCGGAAGGATCTTCAAGATCGAGATATCCGAGTCTTCTCAGGTTGTAATCGTATGTTGAAGAGGAGAATTCCATTACTTCATCATAGTAATTTGCACACTGTTCTTCCGTAAATCCGCTGACCGCCATATCGAGAGCCCCCGAAAGCTGGTCGGAGGTCATTGCGCTCATCTGCTTGCGGACATTTTCGGCATATTGCTCCTTGACCTGCTCTGCAATGGCTGAGGAGAACATCTCCTTCAGATCATCGTCGGTGAGCGATGCGAGGTATTCCTCAACATCATCGGAAGCCATACCCATCTGAGCTGTCAAAGCGGTAAGCATCGCCTTTTCCATGTCTTCTCTTTTCATGGTGGAGAGAACACCGCTTACGCTTTTTTCAACGAATTCCTCGGAGGGAACGCTCATGACGGAAATGTACATAGCTGCCTTGCCGTCTTTATCGAGAGACTTGATATGCTCCTTGAATGCCTCTGTCTTTTCCTTGTCGGTAAGATCTCCGATGCTTTCCTTAAAGGGGAGTCCCGTAAAGATATCCGTGTCGGGAGAATCAAGCTGTGCTTTGACCGATTGTGCGGATTCGGAGTTTTTGATGAGATATTCAGTAAGCTTTTGAGTATATCCCACAGAGCCTGTCAGCATGGATGAAACGGCGTTTTCACTGGGACGGATGATACCCGATACCTTAAGGGTAAGACCGTTATCGTAAAGATATTTTATACCTGCATCGGTGCTTCGAAGATCGGTATAGATGCCCTGTGCTTCATCGTAAATATAGCAGTCGGAGGGAAGGATGGTGCGGAATTCCATGCCGCATATTTCTTCGTATGACCATTTCTTTCCGTCGGGAACTATATCCTCTCTGTTGAATGCAGCTTTTGCGATGGCATCTATATCTTCCTCGGAGCGGAGACCGAGAGCGTAAAGAGTCATATCGTCAAGCTCGTTATTTTCGTCTACAACGAGAACTATCTCGTTGTAATCGTTGGGCCATGAGCCGTATATCACATCGTACTGTTTTTCGAGAACGGGGTTTATAAGCTTTCCGTCAAATCCCGGAAGCATTTCCTGCCATATCTGCGCGCCCCCCATTGCAGAGGGACCCATCATGGAAGCCATGGAGGACGATGAAGACATCATGGAAGAAGCTTCTGAAAGGAAGGAGCTTTGTCCGAAATACTTTATAAGTATTCCTCTCATGAGCTCTTCCATATCGGAGGCTATTATATTGCCGTCAACATTTTTCGTGTATATCACAAGATCGTTGCTGTAGGAATACTGAACGCCGTTGAGAGCCGAATTCAAGGGATTTTCCTTGTCGTCACGATTTTCCTCAAGATACTTCTTGAAGCTTTTTAGGTCGTTTTCTCTTGCCTCAATATTGTTCATGGCATTGACCATGTCATATATTACGTTTTTCTGATATATCGCATCATTTTCGTGGGGCTCTGCGGCTCCCGCGGAATCGATGAATGACATCATGATGGTGGAAAGATCCACATGGCTCGATTGAAGCATGAGAGGATAAGAAGAAAGGGTATCCTCCTGGACCTGGTCGATATATACCGTCATACCGTTGGAAACGGCGTATATGAGGGCAATACCTATTATACCGATGCTTCCCGCAAATGATGTAAGCGCCGTTCTTGCCTTTTTTGTGAAGAGGTTTTTAAGGGAAAGACCGAAGGATGTGGCAAAGGACATGGAGGGCTTTTTCACGTTCTTTTCGGCTTCTGCCTTCTTTTTTGCATCCTCAAGCTCTGCGCACGCTTCCTCTTCCGTCAAAGGAGCGGAATCGGAGGTGATGAGACCGTCGAGCATAGTCACCGTTCTTGTGGAATACTTTTCGGCAAGCACAGGATTGCCCTTACGGTATAATTACGACAAACCGGAAAAGCCCCGTATTTCAAGGGTTTTCGGTTATCAGGCAAGGTTTTTCATCCTTTTCCAACCCGAAAAATCAAGCCGCGAAGTAGTTATATCGTAGG
>SVTV01000019.1 GCA_015063605.1 Oscillospiraceae bacterium | reverse complement strand
GTAGACGGTGAGCCCAGATCACGATAAAAAAAGATTAACCGCTACCTTTGGCTGAGGGCGGTTATTTCTTTTTTGTTATGGTAATAACAAGATTTATGACAGATATGATCATTGTTATTCGCCCTCTCAGTCACGTTAAAACGTGACAGCTCTCCCGCAGGGAGAGCCTCAAGGTTGTGTTTGTTAAAATTGTTCATGTATCAAGCAACTTTCCTATTGACATTTCCGCAGATAGATAGTATAATATAAGTGAAAACAAGGCAACCGTAGACGGTGAGCCCTTAAAGATAAGTTAAAAAGAATTTAACCGCTCGTTTGGACGCCGGCGGTTATTTCTTTTTTGTTATGTTAATAACAAGATTTATGACAGATATGATCATTGTTATCATCAGAAACAATTGCTCATATGTAACCATAATATCCCCTCCTTTCCGGAGGGAAAAGTGTTTACCCTCCTTTTTTTTGAGAAAGAAGGGCTACCGCCTACCGTTTTTGTTTGCCTTGTTCGTATGGTATTATAATATATTTGTCAGATTTTGTCAATATACGTTTGTGGTGTTCCGTCCCGTTTTTGCCCTCTCAGTCACGCTGTAAGCGCGACAGCTCTCCCACAGGGAGAGCCTCAAGGTTGTATTTGTTAAAATTGTTCATGTATCAAGCAACTTTCCTATTGACATTTCCGCAGATAGATAGTATAATATAAGTGAAAACAAGGCAACCGTAGACGGTGAGCCCAGATCACGATAAAAAAAGATTAACCGCTACCTTTGGCTGAGGGCGGTTATTTCTTTTTTGTTATGGTAATAACAAGATTTATGACAGATATGATCATTGTTATCATCAGAAACAATTGCTCATATGTAACCATAATATCCCCTCCTTTCCGGAGGGAAAAGTGTTTACCCTCCTTTTTTTGAGAAAGAAGGGCTACCGCCTACCGTTTTTGTTTACCTTGTTCGTCAGGTATTATAATATATTTGTCAGATTTTGTCAATATGGGTTTGTGGTGTTTCGTCCTGTTTTCGCCCTCTCAGTCACGTTAAAACGTGACAGCTCTCCCATAGGGAGAGCCTCAAGGTTGTAATAAATGTATTAAGCAAAGTCAAGGCGCACCTTTCGGTGCGCCTCGTTTTTTAATACAATTATGTTTCTTACTTGTCTTCTACTCCGAGAAGCTTAAGAGCATTTCCTCTCGATACCTTGTAGTATGCATCATAGGAGATCTTATCCTGTTCCATAGCCTCATCGAGGAAGCCTGCAAGGAGAAGCATATCGCTGCCTGCGTTTCTGGGGTCGCAGATATCTGTACCGAAGAAAAGTCTGTCCTGGAATTCTTCGATGAATCCGTAAGCGTGCTCGGGGTCACGCATGAATGCGTTTGCGCCGCTGCCTGCGGACATATCGCAGTTGAGATTGGGGTACTTTCTCATAAGCTCTGTAATTCTTCCGCCGGGAACTACCTTGCCCTTGGGATATCCGCCGCGGATCTTCGCATTGTTGTCACCGCTCATTTCGGACCAGAAAAGCTGAGAATGGCCGAGGAACTTGAGGTTCGGGAAGTCTTGAAGAGCCTTTTCAAGTCTGGGAAGACCAAGATCGTCTACCATACCGTAGCTTACGCCCTTTGTGCCTATGTGGAATGTCAAGGGGAATCCTACCTTTTCGCAAGCCGCAAAAAGATTGTACATATAGGGATCGTCTATGTAAAGGTTGGCTGTTACTTCGCCGACACCCTTTGCGCCCATATCCTTATAAGCCTTAAGGAATACGGTAAGGTCAAAGTTAGCTGTGTTATAGCCCTGACGGGGGTCAACGTTGCAGAACCAGAAGTATGTTTCGGGATGCTCTTTTGCAAGCATATAAGATTCTTCACTTGTGATAAGTCTGCCGCGTCCTTCGGGGGAAGAAAGGGGAAGCTGTACGCCCTTTTCTACTCCGATATCGTCATACATCTTTCTCAATTCGTCGGGAGTCGTGAAATGTCCGACACCGTCAGCGTGGGGGCATCCAACCTTGCTCAAAACGGAATGTACATGTATATCTATCTTCTTTACTCTTTCTTTCATGATAATTTCCTTTCATTTATATTATATATGATAATATTTTATTCTTTTTCTGTCATGCCGAGAAGCTTCAAAGCATTTCCTCTTGAAATCTTATAGTATGCATCGTAAGATATCTTACCCTGCTCCATTGCATCATCGAGGAATTTTGCCATGAGAAGCATTTCATCCTCTTCCTGCGCGGGATCGCATATATCTGTGCCGAAGAAAAGTCTGTCCTGAAATTCTTCAAACATCTTATAAGCGTGCTCGGGATCACGCATGAACGCATTTGTACCGCTGCCCGCAGACATATCACCGTAAAGGTTGGGGTACTTTCTCATAAGCTCTACAACTCTTCCGCCGGGAACTACCTTGCCCGTAGGATATCCGCCGCGGATATCTTCGGTGCAGTCACCGCTTATTTCAGCCCAGAAAAGCTGAGAGTGGCCGAGGAATATGAGGTTCGGGAAATCCTGCAAAGCCTTTTCAAGTCTGGGAAGTCCGAGATCGTCCACCATGCCGTAGCTAATACCCTTTGTTCCTATGTGGAATGTAAGGGGCATACCCATTTTTTCGCAAGCGCCGAAAAGATTGTACATGTAGGGATCGTCTATGTAGAGATTTGCACAGACCTCGCCAACACCCTTGGCACCCATTTCCTTATACGCTTTAAGGAATACGGTAAGGTCAAAGTTAGCTGTGTTATAGCCCTGACGGGGGTCAACATTACAGAACCATACGTATGTTTCGGGGAATCTCTGCGCCAAAAGGTAGGATTCCTCACTCGTTATAAGTCTGCCTCTGCCTTCGGGGGAAGAAAGAGGAAGCTGTACGCCGAACTCTATTCCGTATCTGTCATATATTCTTCTCAGTTCATCCGGAGTGGTAAAGTTTCCGCCTCTGTTATCATCGGGGGAACCGACCTTACTCAAAATGGAATGAACGTGTATATCAATTTTCTTTACTTTTTTCATTTTTATAACCTGACTTCAAATATTTTTTATCTGCCTGCCTTTGCGGACAAGCCGCAAATATTTATTTGGGATACCAAGCTTTCCCTTTGTACTAACGGAAGTTTGTGCGTTTTTGCGCCAGCAAAATGTCCGCGTGCCTTTGCGGACAAGCCACAAACTCCACGAGAAACAAAATTTATTTTGTTTCTCTACTCTACGCCGAGAAGCTTGAGAGCATTTCCTCTCGATACCTTATAGTATGCTTCATAGGATATCTTATCCTGTTCCATAGCTTCATCAAGGAAGCCTGCAAGGAGAAGCATATCGCTGCCTGCATTTCTGGGGTCGCAGATATCTGTACCGTAGTAAAGTCTGTCCTGGAATTCTTCGATGAACTTGTAAGCATGTTCGGGATCACGCATAAATGCGTTGCATCCGCTGCCTGCGGACATATCGCCGGAAAGATTGGGATACTTTCTCATGAGCTCTGTAATTCTTCCGCCGGGAACTACCTTACCCTTGGGATATCCGCCTCGGTTGGATTCGTTGCAGTCGCCGCTGATTTCAGCCCAGAATTTCTGAGAATGTCCGATAAAGTGAAGCTTCGGGAAATCCTGCAAAGCCTTTTCAAGCTTGGGCATACCGACTTCATCTACCATACCGTAGTCACCGAATCTCTTACCCATGTGGAATATAAGGGGAAGCTCGCATTCCTCGCAAGCCGCAAAAAGGTTGTACATCATGGGATCATCAACGGGAAGATTTGCAACGATCTCGCCTACGCCCTTTGCGCCGAGTCCCTTATAATAGTTAAGGAAGTGCTTAAGATCGGACTTGGAGTGATTCTGTCCCTGACGGGGGTCAACATTGCAGAACCAGAAGTATGTTTCGGGAAAACGTGTTGCAAGCTCATAAGCGTCATCGCTTGTGAGAAGCTGATACTGACCTTCGGGAGCGTTTGTGGGAAGCTGTACGCCCTTTTCTACTCCGATATCGTCATACATTTTTCTCAATTCGTCGGGAGTTGTAAAGCATCCGCCGTCGGGACGGGGACAACCCTTTCTCAAAACGGAATGAACGTGGATGTCTATTTTCTTTACTCTTTCTTTCATGATATTTTCCTTTCTCTGTTGGATATTTTATATTGCAATGGGATCAAAGTCTCATTTTGTTATTTTGTTTCTTCAACTCCCAAAAGCTTGAGAGCGTTTCCTCTTGATACCTTGTAGTATGCTTCATATGATATCTTATCCTGCTCCATAGCTTCATCAAGGAATTCAGCCAATTTGAGCATGGGATCATCTATCTGACGGGGATCGCATATATCGGTGCCGAAAAGAAGTCTGTCCTGAAATTCTTCAATAAACTTATATGCATGCTCGGGATCACGCATGAAGGCATTCGCACCGCTGCCCGCAGACATATCGCCGTAAAGGTTGGGGTACTTTCTCATAAGCTCAGGCACTCTTCCTCCGGGAACTACTTTTCCCTTGGGATATCCGCCGCGGTTAGATTCGTTGCAATCGCCGCTGATCTCCGCCCAGAATTTCTGAGAATGTCCTAAGAATTTAAGCTTGGGAAAATCACGCAGCGCCTTTTCGAGTCTGGGGAGTCCCACCTCGTCAACGATACCGTAATCACCACCCTTAACTCCCAAATGGAATGTAAGAGGCATATCACACTTTTCGCAAGCCGCAAAAAGATTGTACATAAAGGGATCGTCTATGTAAAGATTCGGGCAGATCTCTCCTATACCCTTTGCGCCAAGATCCTTGTAATAATTTATCAGACGTGTAAGGTCGTAATCGGGCCTGTTTCTTCCCTGGCGGGGATCAACATAACAGAACCAGAAGTACGTTTCGGGAAAGCGTGTTGCTATTTCATATGATTCTTCGGGTGTTATCACCTGAAACTGACACTCGGGTGAGATGCTGGGAAGCTGCACTCCCTTCTCTATGCCGTACTTATCGTAAATTACCCTCAGCTCATCGGGAGTGGTACAGCATCCGCCGTTATCTCGTGGAAGACCCTTTTTCAATACGGAATGTACGTGAATGTCTATTTTCTTTACTCTTTCTTTCATAAGTGACCTCCGTCTCACTTCAAAAGTCCCTTCAGCTTATTTCTTATGCGTAAAAGGGCATTGTCAACACTTTTTCTTGATATTTCAAGCTCATCGGCAATGTTATCGTAGCTTTTATCGGCAAGATATGCCCGAAGCACCTTATTTTCCAACGGTGAAAGAAGCTTATCGATCTTTTCGAAAAGCTGTTCCGTCGTTTCCTTATCTATAAAGAGCGTTTCGGGATTTGTGCTGTTATCGGAATAAACAAATCCCGCATAAAGCTCTTCATCCTCGCGCTCCTCAAAATCATCAGAAAGAGGTGAGGTGATCTCGGGATTTGATTTTTTGAAACTTTTGTATGCACTGATAATACTGCGTTTCATGCACAGATAAACGAATGTGGAGAATGACGAGCGCTCGGGATCGTAAAGCATTACCGCTTTGTAAAGTCCGATGAGTCCTTCCTGATAAAGATCGTCAAAATCAAGCCCGTCACATACATATGCTCCGGCAAGGGATACGAGCATATTCTTATACCGCTCGGTTATCTCGGCAAAGGCTTCCTGTGCAGATGAATGGGATGCCTTCCCTTCACTCTCAAAGGCAATATCGGAAGAAGATGAACGGGGCAGTATGCTCCCTCTGGCAATGCATATGAGATCGATTATATTTTTTCCGCTCTTGTCATTTCCAAGCACGTATTCACTCATTTTACATCACCGCTCCCCTTGTCCTTTGTTATGAAACCATTATAACCAATGTTTCGCAAAATGTCAATGGTATGAATAAAAAAAACGTAAAAAATCTCTGTACTTTTCCTGCCTGTACGCAACATATTACCTAAACTGTCCTTTAGAGTACGCTTCGTTTGGTGCACCTTTTCTTACATATTTATATATATTATATTACTGTTATTTTTTCACAATATGCGCTCCGGGGAGCGTTTTGAAAAGACTCACCATTTCTTCGGGTGTTTCGGCAAAATCCCTTTCTATCCATTGTCTGATTATTCCCGCACAGGCGCCGGAAAACATGGATCGGTAATAGGGTGAGGTCTCAATATCCTGACCGCAAAGCACAAGGATAAAATCGGATTCTATCTTATTGAAGAAATAATAAAGCATTTCGCTTTTATGCAACAGACCGAATATTTTTCTGTGCTCTTCTATAAAAATAAATCTGGGTAGTAAAAAATCCTCGACACGCATTGCATCGTTCATAGTCAGCGGCACATTTCGTTCACGGAAATACTCTCTGTAAAGGGATATGATATAATCAAACAGCAGCTCCTCCTTGGAGGAGTAATTCCTGTAAAAGCTGCTTCTTCCCACTACCGCCACCTTCACTATATCGCTCACGGATATACGTGAAAGCTTTTCTTTTTCCATCAGCTTCAAAAGTGCTATTGCAAGAGACTCACGCACAGTATCATTGATGCTCATGCTTTTTTTGGTGACACAGATCGTGCCGTTTTGTTTCACCATGACCTTTACCCCTTTATTTTTAAGAAAAAATATGATATCATATAGAATGATAAAAAAATAACAAATCATTCATTTGTTATTATAACATAAAAAGGAGAAAAAGTAAATGCAACTTCAGAACAAAAAAATAATCGTATCCGGCGGAACAAGAGGAATCGGCGCCGCTACGGTAAAGCTCTACGTAAAAGAGGGCGCACAGGTAGTATTCTGCGGAACAAATGATGTCCGCGGCAAGGAAACAGAAGAAAAGGTAAACTCCCTCGGATTCCCCGGCCACGCAACATATATCAACTGCAACATTTCCTCCAAGGAAGCTGTAGACGCTTTCTTTGCTAAGGCAATGGAGATCCTCGGCGGTCTCGACGTTCTCGCAAATGTAGCGGGCGTTGAAGCAAACATGGCAGCTACCGATTACACAAAGGAAAATACAGAATTCCTTATGGACGTTAACCTTTACGGAACGATATATACAAACCAGGCGGCTTACAAAATTTTCAAGGAAAACGGTGTTGAAGGCTCCATCATCAACTACGCTTCCGACGTAGCTCTTTCCGGTATGCCCAACGGCGCTATGTATGCGGCATCCAAGGCAGCAGTAGTAGGCTGGACACGCTCCATCGCTATGGAATGGGGTATCGAAAGCAACGTACGCACAAACTGCGTTAACCCCACCATCAGAACAGAAATGTACGAACAGTGGCTCGCTACCGTTGATCCCGCTGTTAAGAAGATGCACCTTGAAGGTCTCAAGCGCCGCTACCCCATCGACGGTATGATGGGCGATGCTGAACGCGATTGCGCTCCCATAATGGTATTCCTCGCTTCCGAAGGCTCCAGATATATCAACGGTCAGATATTCTGCGTAAACGGCGGCGCTACAATGGTAAGATAACCAAAACATAATTTTATGTGCGGCAGAGGCTGAAAAAGCTTATCTGCCGCATTTTTTATTTCGAAAAAACACCTGCCCCGAAGCAGATGCAAACGGGGCAGGAAAAATCTCGGATATTTGATTTTTAACACATACGGGTCAGAACGGGTAAATTAAACCTTTCTGTCTCTCTTCACGTATGTTGTGTGGAGTATCTCATGAGCCTTGTGGCTGCCGGGCTTTTCAAGATATGTGTCATAGAGCTCCTTGATAACGGGGTTCTCATGGCTCTTGCGGAGTGCCATGCCCGCATCTTCCTTATAAAGAGCCTTAGCTCTTTCAGCACGGAGGTCGATGAAGTTTCTTACGTAACCGGGCTGATGAGGCTGACCGCCGCCGTTTACACAGCCGCCGGGACAAGCCATAACCTCGATAAACTGATAGTCAGCTTCGCCGGACTTGATCTTATCGAGAAGCTTGGAAGCATTCTCAAGACCGGATGTAACGGCAACGCGAACCTTTGTTCCGTTAAGATCGTATTCAGCTTCCTTAACGCCTTCAACGCCGCGTACTTCGGTGAATTCAACCTTTTCAAGAGTCTTGCCTGTTACTACTTCGTATACTGTACGGAGAGCAGCTTCCATAACGCCGCCTGTAGCGCCGAATATGTGGCCTGCACCGGAAGCGATACCGAATGCGGGATCGAATGTTTCGTCGGAAAGATCCTCGAATACGATGCCTGCCTTCTTTATCATAGCTGCGAGCTCACGAGTTGTAAGGGAAACGTCAACATCGGGATAACCGGAAGCGTTCTGATCCTCACGCTCGATCTCGAACTTCTTAGCTGTACAAGGCATTATACTTACTACGAACATATCCTTGGGGTCGATGCCCATCTTTTCCGCATAATATGTCTTCATCATTGCGCCGTACATCTGCTGAGGGCTCTTGCAGGAAGAAATATTGTCGATGAATTCGGGATAGTAATATTCGCAGAACTTGACCCATCCGGGAGAGCATGATGTGATAAGAGGAAGCTTACCGCCGTTATTAAGTCTTTCGAGAAGCTCTGTACCTTCTTCGAGAATTGTAAGGTCAGCTGCTGTATCAACGTCGAATACCTTAGCGAATCCGAGCTTTCTGAGAGCGGATACCATCTTGCCTTCAACGTTTGTTCCGATGGGAAGACCGAATTCTTCGCCGAGCTGAGCACGTACGGAGGGAGCGGGAGCAACAACAACATGCTTGGAAGGATCGGAAAGAGCTTCCCAAACCTTATCTGTGTCGTCTCTTTCTGTGATAGCGCCTGTGGGACATACAGCGATGCACTGTCCGCAGTTAACACAAGCGGTCTCGCCGAGAGGAAGATCGAAGGGGCTTGCGATGTGTGTATCGTAACCGCGTTCCACGGCACCGATAACACCTACGTGCTGATTTTCCTTGCACACTGCTACACAGCGGCGGCAAAGGATACACTTGGAATTGTCGCGAACGAGATGAGGAGCACTTGCTTCGATGTCGGGCTTAAGTCCGTCGCTTCCGTACTTGTTCATATCAACGTTGTATTCGCGGCAAAGAGTCTGGAGCTCACAGTTTGTGCTTCTCGCGCAGGAGAGGCAGTCTGTTCTGTGGTTGGAGAGCATAAGCTCAAGAGTAGCTTTTCTTGCTGTACGGATCTTGGGAGTATTTGTGAATACTTCCATACCCTCTGTTACGGGGTATACGCAGGCAGCCGCAAAAGCTCTTGCGCCTTTAACTTCTACTACGCACATACGGCATGCGCCGATAGCGTTTATATCTTTCAAATAGCAAAGTGTGGGGATCCTTATTCCGGCTGCTTTAGCAGCTTCAAGAATAGTTGAACCCTGGGGAACGGTTACTTCAGTACCGTTTATCTTAAGAGTTACGGTGTTCATATCATATCCTCCCTTATTTCTTAACGATCGCGCCGAACTTACATTTTTCGATGCAGGCTCCGCACTTGATGCACTTAGACTGATCTATAACATGAGGCTGCTTTACGCTGCCGGAGATAGCGCCGACGGGACATACTCTGGAGCATGCCGTACAACCCTTACACTTATCTTCGATGATAGTGATCTTAGCAAGGGCCTTGCAGACGCCTGCGGGACAACGCTTTTCGTAGATATGTGCTTCGTATTCGTCACGGAAGTAACGGAGTGTGCTGAGAATGGGGTTGGGAGCTGTCTGTCCGAGACCGCAAAGTGCACTTGCCTTGATGGTGTTTGCAAGTTCTTCGAGCTTTTCGATATCGCCGTCTTCACCGTTGCCGGATGTGATCTTATTGAGGATATCGAGCATTCTTCTTGTACCTATACGGCAGGGTGTACACTTACCGCAGGATTCATCAACTGTGAATTCAAGGAAGAATTTAGCAATGTCGACCATACAGTTATCTTCGTCCATAACTATAAGACCGCCGGAGCCCATCATGGAGCCTATTGCCATAAGGGAATCGTAATCGATAGGAGTATCGAGATGTTCTGCGGGTATGCATCCGCCGGAAGGTCCGCCCGTCTGAGCTGCCTTGAACTTCTTGCCGTTGGGTATGCCGCCGCCTATATCATATATGATCTCACGGAGAGTTGTTCCCATGGGAACCTCAACGAGACCTGTATTTGTGATCTTACCGCCGAGAGCAAATACCTTTGTACCCTTGGACTTTTCTGTACCTATTGTACGGAACCAATCGGGACCTTTGAGGATGATCTGAGGTATATTTGCCAATGTTTCAACGTTGTTAACTATTGTAGGCTGTCCGAAGAGACCCTTAACTGCAGGGAAAGGAGGACGGGGATGAGGCTCACCGCGCTTACCCTCAATGGAGGTAAGGAGAGCTGTTTCTTCGCCGCATACGAACGCACCTGCGCCGAAGCGGAGGTGGATATCAAAGTTGAAGCCTGTGGAGAATATGTCTTTTCCGAGAAGTCCGTATTCTCTTGCCTGATCTATGGCGATCTGAAGTCTCTGAACAGCGATGGGGTACTCTGCTCTTACATAGATGTAACCTTCGTCTGCGCCTATAGCGTAACCTGCTATAGCCATAGCTTCAAGGACTGCATGGGGGTCGCCTTCAAGAATGGATCTGTCCATGAACGCACCGGGGTCACCCTCATCGGCGTTACATACAACGTACTTCTTGTCGGAAACGCTCTTGGCTGCGAAGCTCCACTTCATACCTGTGGGGAAGCCTGCGCCGCCTCTGCCTCTGATGCCGCTGTCGAGCATAAGCTGGATTACCTCGGCAGGAGTCATCTCTGTAAGAACTTTACCGAGAGCCTTGTAGCCGTCGAGAGCTATGTATTCGTCTATTTCTTCGGGATTAATTACACCGCAGTTACGGAGAGCAAGTCTCATCTGCTTTCTGTAGAACTGTGTTTCGTTAAGATTTGTAACTTTTTCTGTTGTACCGTCGAGCTTCTTTTCGTCATGAACAAGTCTTTCAACTATTCTACCCTTGAGGAGATGCTCGGAAACTATCTCGGGAACGTCAGCCTCTGTTACCATGCTGTAGAATGTTCCTTCGGGATATATTATCATTATGGGACCCAATGCGCAAAGTCCGAAGCAGCCTGTCTTAACAACTTCTACTTCTTCTGCAAGTCCCTGCTTTTTAAGCTCTTCTGTAAGAGCCTTTGCAATGGCTACACTTCCGGAAGATGTACATCCGGAACCGCTGCATATAAGAACATGTGAACGTATCATTATATTATAATCCTCCGATGACGCCTTAAGCGTCCAATATTTTCGAATATTCGTTTTTTGTCCGTAAGTGTTCGTTACGAACGGTAATTATTTATTTTCTGCAGTGTATTCCTTAACAACATTTCCGCCCTTGAGATGCTCGGAAATTATCTTCTTTGCCTTTTCGGCATCTACCTTAACGTATGTCGTCTTGACTTCGTTGCCTTCGAATATTTCTACTATAGGTTCACAAGCGCACATTCCTATGCAACCTGTCTGTGTTACTGTAACGCTGTCGGAAAGACCGTTTTCCGCAACGCCTTCAACGAATGCATTGAGAACGGCTCTTGCGCCTGCGGATATACCGCAAGTTGCCATGCCGACCACAACTCGTACATTATCTTCTCCCTTGCGCAAAGAGATCTTATCCTTCATTCTCTCTTTTATAGCCGCAAGTTCAGCCAATGATTTCATGATTCTAATCCTTTCGCATTTATAACAATATTTTTACGCTCTTTTTACAGCCGACCGCCCTATGCGGCCGCATGACGGGTCATTTCAAGCTTCACCGCCGTACTGTCCGAGAAGATATTCCCTTACCCACGAAAGAACCTCGGGTTCATCGAGCCTTACACTGCCCAAGACGCTCCTCATATCCTTTGTGGAAAGATATACCCTTCTCTTATTTTCTCCTTTGATACTGTGTGAAAACACTATATCAATATTCGGACTGCCATGTATCAAGGTCACAACAGTCGATATCACATCGCCCAAGGGCGCATAATCGATATGTTTTTTGTAAAATAATGCTTTTATCTCGGTACCGATCCCGGGAGAAGAACCTATAACAATGTATCCTCCCGTTCGTTCCGCGGCATACTTCAAAAACGGTATCCCAAATCCGACCCTTCTGTTAGTCCTTGAGGTCGTAAAGGGGTCGGTCGCTTTCTCAAGAAGCTCCTTTGACATTCCGCATCCGTCATCCCGGACGGAAAGCATCAGAATATCATCATCCTCTTCAAGAGCAACCGTTATATTCTCCGCCATTGCTCTCACCGAGTTTTCCGCTATATCCAGTATATTCAAGGATAATTCTTTCATTGTCTACGTCAGATCCCTTCGAATGATCCGGGAAATGTCATATACCGGATTTTCCCATATCACGGCACACCTCATAAACCGTTTTATCCGTAGATAAAACATTTATTCCGTGTTCCCTTGCTGCATACAGTGCATCACCGTCAAGGGACACCCCGCCGCAAAGAATAACGCATGAGATATTCCTTTGAAACGCTATGGCTACAACATTTATATTCGTCATCACCGTAGCCCATGCGCATCCTTCGAATCCGTTTGCAAGCGCATGGCTGAGAAGATCGCAGGCAAAGCCTCCCGAAATCTCTCTTGTCCCGTCGGAGATATTTACCTTTTCAAGAGATAATTTATCTGTAAGCTCAAAAACATTCATTTTACATTCTCACCACATCCCCTTTTGAGTCCCTATAAAACAATATGAAGACTTCAACCCTGTTTTTATCGGGAAAAGGAGAATCGGCAGAGATATTTCCTTTCCTTACGAAAAGCTTATATCTCTTCGAGTATACCCTTTACGTCCTTCTCGGTGATCCTGCCGTATACCTTCTCATTTACGAGAAGAACCGGAGCAAGACCGCAGCATCCGAGACAACGTGTGTCCTGTATGGAGAATTTTCCGTCCTCGGTGGTCTCACCAACCTTGATTCCGAGTTCCTTTTCAACTTCATCAACGATGGGCTTTGCACCCTTAACGTAGCAAGCTGTACCGGTACAGATACTGATAACGTATTCTCCCTTGGGGGAAAGCGAGAACTGACCGTAAAAAGTAGCAACTCCGTATACCTCGGAAAGCGGTATATCAAGAGCGTCAGCGATCATCTTCTGAACCTCGATGGGAAGATAACCGTAAATGTTCTGTGCATCCTGAAGGATAGGCATAAGACAGCCATCAATGTGCTTGTGGGCGGCTATGCTTTCGTACAATTTTGTTTCCTGTTCCTTCGTGCCCTTAAAGGGTACCGAAGATTTTTTCTTTGCCACAGTATTGTCCTCCTTTGCAAAGGCTTGTTTGTCATTTTATTAACAATAAATAGGTGTTATATGCAGTATGCATACATTACAATTATATCACTAAACTCATTTTTTTTCAATAGCGAAACAGGACATATTTCATCTTTATTCAATTATTTTTAACATTTTTCTCAAAAAAAAAGAATCATAACAGACATTAACTGTAAAAATGTCCCACAAGGGACATTTTCGCATGTCATTCTACCTTCGAGTTTTCATTTATCAATACATTCATTCCGTTTAAATCACACATTTTTTCTGTTCTCTATTGACATAGCTGCTTATAATCGTTATAATTAAATTGTAAAGCTTAAGAACAATACAGCATCAATTTACATATCACAGAAAGGAATACCTTATGTTAAAAATCGGAGCAGGCGAAGTAAACGCAACACCGGTATTGGGCAAAGAGATACCGGGTTATTTCAATGTAAGAAACGCAACGGGAGTCTTGAGCGATCTTTATGCGAAGGCTATAGTTATAGATGACGGAAAGACGGTAGCGGCTATAGCGGCATTGGACTCCTTGGGCGGAAGCTTTGAAATGGTAAAGAGAGCAAGAAAACTGGCGAGTGAAAAAACAGGCATTCCCGAAGAGAATATCCTTGTTCATTTCACCCATTCCCACACGGCAGCCCCTGTGGATCTTGAATTGTACGGAACTAAAGCCGATGCGGAGTGTACGGAATTTTCCTGCATGAAGATAGCGGATGCTGTCAGCATAGCCTTTAATAACAGAAAAGAAGCTCTTATCGGCTCTGCGAGAACGTATGAAGACGGAATATCCTTTAACAGACGCTTCTATATGAAGAACGGAACGGTCAAAATGAATCCTCCCTTCGCTTCTCCCGATATAGTCAAAAACGAAGGCCCCAAGGATACGGCAGTAGAGGTTTTGAGAATAGACAGCGCGGAAACGGGCGAGCCTATTGCGGTGGTAACGAATTTCTCATGCCATCTGGACTGTGTCGGCGGTAAGGAATACTGCGGAGACTACCCTTCGGAAATGGCTAAGGTCATCAAGAGAGAATTGGGGGCTGATGTTGTGAGCCTTTTCCTCAACGGATGCTGCGGCGATATAAACCATCTTGATTTTACAAAGCCGAAATATATCAAGCCCGGTCATTGGAGAAAGATGGGAAGGATACTTGCGTACGATGTTCTTTCCGCAAGAGAAAAAGCCGAGGCAGTCACTATAGACAGCTTTGAAGCTTCTTACAAGTATATGAAGATAGACCGCCGTGACGTTACATCCGATGAGCTTGATTGGGCGAAAAAGAAGCTTGCCGATAAAGACACCACACATATGGATGCGACATATGCCAATGACATAATCGGACTTTGCGGTAAGGCGAGAGAGCCTCACAATATCCCCATGCAGTGCATAAAAATCGGCGGTACAGCTATCGTTTCCGTTCCCGGGGAGGTATTTACTCAGATAGGGCTTGATATAAAGAGCATTTCTCCCCTTGAGCATACCATGACGGTGGAATTGGGCAACGGCAATATAGGTTATGTTGCCTCCGAGCTTGCGCATAAGAACAGACTCGAAGCACCGAGCTTTGAAATGACCACTACGGCATACGAAACGAGAATTTCCTCCTACGTTGACGCCGTTCCGGAGACGGCAAAGCTTTTTGTGGATACTGCAAAGAGCCTTTTGAGCTGATAAACACTCAAAAAAACGAATTATTGCTAATTTCACACAGACACCCAAAAGAAAAATAGTGAAACTGCGCATCTAATCTGATAATATTTATCGAAAGTTTGTGCAGAAATTTCATAAATAAAGGTTGCTTTTATAAAATAGTAATGATATAATGAGAATGCAGGATTTGAGGATGTTTTTTTGAAATATCCTCTGAATAAAAAGCTAATTCTTAAAATAACAAAGATGCGGCAAGCCGTTGTGCGGCGTTGCTAAAGACTGTGAAAGGATCGGTATTTAAAATGAAATTTGATGTCGAGAAATTTATGGCGGAAATCATCGCCAAGAACCCCGCAGAGCCCGAGTTCCATCAGGCAGTACGCGAAGTTGCGGAATCTCTTGAAGACTTCCTCAATGATAATCCCAAGTATATTGAAAACAAGATATTGGAAAGAATAGCAGAGCCGGAAAGAGTTGTTATGTTCCGCGTTCCCTGGGTAGATGACAAGGGCGAGATCCAGATCAACAGAGGCTTCCGTATTCAGACCAACAGTGCGATCGGACCTTACAAGGGCGGTTTCCGTTTCCATCCTTCCGTAACACTCGGTTCCTTGAAGTTCCTCGGATTCGAACAGACTTTCAAGAACAGCCTTACAACTCTCCCCATGGGCGGCGGTAAGGGCGGCTCGGACTTCAATCCTCAGGGCAAATCCGATATGGAAATAATGCGTTTCTGCCAGTCCTTCATGACTGAAATGTTCCGTCACATCGGACCGGAAACAGACGTTCCCGCAGGTGATATCGGCGTTGGCGCAAGAGAGATCGGTTATCTCTTCGGTCAGTACAAGCGTCTTGCTAACCAATTTGTAGGCGTTCTCACCGGTAAGGGCAGAGAATACGGCGGAAGCCTTGTTCGTCCCGAAGCTACAGGTTACGGTACAGTTTACTTTGCACAGCATATGCTCGCTCTCAACGGCGAAGAGATCAGAGGCAAGACAGCAGTTGTTTCCGGTTTCGGTAACGTTGCATGGGGCGCCGCAAAGAAGCTTCATGAGCTCGGTGCTAAGGTAGTTGCGATTTCCGGTCCCGACGGATATGTTTACATTGAAGACGGTATCACAGCTGAAGGCGTTGACTACATGCTCGACCTCCGCGCTTCCAACAAGAACATCGTTTCTCCCTTCGCAGAGAAGTTCGGTGCTAAGTTCATCGCAGGCAAGAAGCCTTGGGAAGTTAAGTGCGACATCGCATTCCCCTGCGCTATCCAGAACGAGCTTGGTATAGAAGATGCTAAGGCTCTCGTAGCTAACGGTTGTAAGTACGTTGTTGAAACATCCAACATGGGATGCACAGCAGAAGCTGTTGAATATCTCGTAGCTAACGTAGAATTCGCTCCCGGTAAGGCAGCGAATGCGGGCGGCGTTGCATGCTCCGGTCTCGAAATGAGCCAGAACGCTGAAAAGAGAAGCTGGACAGCTGAAGAAGTAGGCGCAGAGCTTGCTAAGATCATGAAGGGTATCCACGAAACATGCGTTAAGTACGGCAAGAGCGCTGACGGCAAGGTCAACTACGTTAAGGGCGCTAATATCGGCGGCTTCATCAAGGTTGCTGACGCTATGATTGCTCAGGGTATCGTTTAATAAAAAGATAATATCTTAATAATTTATAAATAAGATGAGGGTGGCTGCAATCGCTTGCGGTCACCCGTTTTTAAAAAAGTGAAAGTTTTATATGATACAGGATCTTCATTCACACACATATTACTCCTTCTGCGGCAAAGATAAACCGGAAGAGATAATAGAAGCCGCCATAAAAGGCGGAATAGAGCTTTTCGGCATAAGCGATCACGCCCACGGCGTGGGTCAGGGGAGAATTGAGGTCTATACTGCCGCAAAGACCGAAAACAGATTCAACGATTACGGAAAAACGCTTATCAGATATTTTGACCATATCGGTGCTTTGAAGGAAAAATATGCCGATAAGATAACAGTGCTCCGGGGGATCGAAATAAATACTCAAAAAACACTTCACAATGCCACACTTCCCGAGGGTGAAGATATGTCAATATTTGATTATTGCCTGATAGAAAATCTTGATTGGGAGGACTCCGTTACGGAAGGCGAGCTTTTCGGCTTTGCAAAAAGATTCCGTTGCGCTTATAAAGGCGTTGCCCATACGGATATGTTCGCACATATAGAAAAAATGGGTGAAAAGCCTCTCGATTATTTTAAGCGGATGGCGGATGAAAACATCTTTTGGGAGATGAACGTTTCCTACGACAGTATTCACAACTACAGAGAGCACGAATACGTAAAACGCTTTTTGTCGGACGAGTATCAGCAGGAGATCGTCCGCAATTCCGGCGTTTTGCTTTCCGTGGGTTTCGACGGTCACAGAGTGGAGGATTATCTTCCCGACAGAGTTACGTGGTTTTGTAATGAATTAAAGAAATTGGGAATGAATTTAGTGTTTGAAAAGGATATTATATAATTTTTATACTCGAAAGAAAGGTAAGGCATGATCCATGAAGATAACATCATACGAAGTTCTCGGTAAGCTCCCCGATCTTTTTACCTTCGATAACGGTGAAAAGGTAAAAACATTGGAGGATTGGGAAAAGCGCAGAAAAGAAATATACAAGACCGCAGTTGAGCTGCAATACGGAGAAATACCGCCAAAACCGGAATTCCTTGAAATCGACCCTTTGGCATCGGTGTCGGATGAACGCATCAGAATTTTCCGTATACGCACGGGTACGAGAAAATGCCCCGTCGCCTTCACGGTATACGCCCATGTTCCCGTCGGTAAGGGACCGTTTCCCGCGGTAATTGACGGTGATCTCTGCTACACATGTATGCAGACTCCCGAAATATCGAAAAAATTCACGGATCACGGGATCATGCTTTTAAAATTCAACCGCTGTGAAATAGTACCCGACACAAGAGATCCGAAGCGCACAAACAATCTTTACGAAACATACTCCGACATACAATTCGGCGCAATAGCCGCATGGGCATGGGGCTACAGCCGTGTGGTAGATGCTTTGGAAATATTGGGATTAGCGGATATGTCAAGCATAACCTTCACGGGACTTTCACGAGGCGGAAAGACCGCTATGCTTGCGGGGGTTCTCGACGAGCGCGCATCTATCGTAAATCCCGAAGCCACCTGTGCGGGAAGCTGCAGCTGCTACCGTATTCACATGAAAGCATTGCGTGAAGACGGAAGCGAAGGACGAAGCGAAACTCTCAAGGATATCATCAATAATTTTCCCGATTGGTTCGGCCCGGGCATGAAAGCATACGAGGATGACGAAGCTTCTCTCCCCTTTGATTCCCACAGTCTGAAGGCTCTCATTGCCCCCCGTGTTTTCTTCGATTCCCAAGCGGAAAGCGACATATGGTCAGGTCCCGTAAACACATATCAGACAAGCCTTGCCGCTCTCGAGGTCTGGAAGATGTACGGAAAGGCAGAAAACGTTCTTTGGTACTGGAGAAAAGGCGGCCATGATCATAAGCCCGAGGATTTCGATATGCTTATCGAGGTCATTGAAAGAGAGACTCTCGGCACACCCTTGAAGTCCGAAAAATTCATGAAGCTTCCCTTTGATCCTCCCGAACCAATTTTTGATTGGAAAGCGCCCTTTTACGGTTAAAACTTAATTACGGATATATGCCAAGGGGGCATCGCATTAAGCGATGCCCCTCGCTAAAACAGCGGACGAAAATAGGGGACGGGAACCCGCTATTTTCGGAAACTTGAACGTTTTTGGCGTGTTTTAGTACGAATTTTCACGTAATTTCGGTGCCAAAACGATGAATTTTATTCGATGAATTTTATTCATCAAGTTCAATTTCAGGGCTTGGCTCACGTTAGTGAGACAGCCCCTTTGACGCTTTACATATTCTCAAGTGTTTTCAAAACGGCTTCGAAAATAGCCCTGTGACCGTTCTCATTGGGATGCACATCGAATATATCCATAAAAGTAAGCTCTCTTGTGTGTCCGAGAAAGGGCGTATACGCATCGGCAAATAAATATCCCTGCTTTCCCGTTTCTTCCGCAATGCATCTGTTCAGTGCGCAAACATTATTTTCAGAAAGCTTCCATAACGGCTCTGTTTATTATGCTTTCCGTTCCCAAAGCCTTGCCAAGAAGAACACCGTAATGAAAAGGACTTTCGGGGCCGCCCTCAAGACCGTAGCCGTAGGTTATGGAATCACCCAGTAAAAGAAGCTTATTATACTTTTTCATATCATTTCCCTTTTGATTTGTTTTCTTTAAACCGCAAGAAGGTTTTCTATAGCCTTAACGTAAATAGCCGTCTGAAGCAAAAGCTCCTCAATATCGAGAGACTCGTTTGCATCATGAATATGATTGTCGGGCGTATTGGGGAATTTGCATCCGAAGGCAATGATACCGGGAATGCTCTTTGCATATGTGCCGCCGCCCATTACCTCGGGCTTTGTCTCGTCGTCTCCCGTTACCGATACGTACGCATCGTAAAGAGACTTTACAAGGGGAGAATCAACGGGATAGAAGAGGCTTTCCGTAATGCTCTTCAATTCTATTATTCCTCTTTCATCCTCCATAAAGGGAGCGCATCTGCTCTTCAATTCATCTGCTGTCATGGTAACGGGATATCTTATATCTATAGTGCAGCAGATTCTTCCCTCCTCCGTTTTAACGATACCGTTATTGAGAGTGAGAACGCCGTAATCGTCGGAGCATTTCAGACCGATTCCCGCACCGTCACAGGTAATGCCTATGCGGTCAAGATAGAAATCCACGAAATCGTCCTTCATTCCCGCCGCTTTCAATGCGATCATGGTACAGCCCGCAGCATTTACTCCGGAAAGAGGATGCGCCGCATGAGCGGAAACGCCTATGGCGGATATTGTGATATTGCCGTCCTTTTCGGTAATTTCAAAGCTTGCGAGAGGCGATGCCGAAAGAGCTTTTTCAAGCTCGTTTTTATCAACGTCGCATGCTTTCACAACTGTCTCGCATCTGTCGCACACCGCATTCGTTACGAATCCGCCGTTCATGGATACTATTTTTGTATTCTTGCTGTATGCTCTCATGGCACACATACCCTTTTCTCCGTGGATGCCGGGGAAATTACCGTCGGGAGTAAAGCCGACGGATATCTTTTCGCCGTATTTCACATAATGCTTCATGCATTCGCTTCCCGACTCCTCGTTGCATCCGAAGATGACACGGATCCTTTTATTCAGGCTTATCCCCGATTCCTTTATAAGCTTCAATGCGTAAAGAGAAGCGATGCAGGCACCCTTATCATCGCTGACGCCTCTGCCGTATACTCTGCCGTTCTTTTCGGTAAGTGTAAAGGGATCGCTGTCCCATCCTTCTCCCGCGGGAACTATATCAAGATGTCCCGCTATTCCTATTATATCCCCGCCTTCGCCTATTTCGGCATAACCGCAGTAATTATCCATATTAACGGTTTCAAAGCCCATTTCCTCTGCTATTTTGAGTGCTTCCTCAAGACATGCGGCGTTTTCCTCACCGAAGGGCTTATCACCTGCGGGGCTCTTTCTCGATGAATCGTATTTTACTATTCTTGCAAGCATTTCAAGCATTTCGTCTTTATAAGGTCTTATCTGTTCTGCTGTAATCATAATGTATCGTTCCTTTCGGCTGATCTAATATTCAATGTTAAAATAGCCGGTAATATTTTCCGGTCTTCAAAATGAAAATATATGATTGTAAAGATAAAATATGTGTGCTATAATAAGCATATAACGCATATTACAAGGTTGTTTGAGAATAATGAAACGAATTTACTTTGGTATTACCGTGGAGGTAATAAAAAAGCGGATAAAGAACCTTCACCTTTACGTTCTTCCCCCGGAAGGGAATGTCAGACTTACCGTTCCCGTAAGCCTTTCCGATGAAAGTATAGAAAAATTTATATATGAAAAAAGAAAATGGATAGAAGAAAAGCAGGCTGAGATACGCTCACGCAGAAATCCGGAAAGGGATATATGCGAAAAAAACACAGTACTTCTCTTCGGAGCGTCTTATCCCGTGGTATACATTCCGTCAAGCGGCAAGCCGAAGGCATTTTTTGACGGAAAAAGCATCATTCTCACTCTTTCCCAAGATGCACCCTTCGGTGAAAAGGAAAAGGCATTAAACGAGCTTTACAGACAGCTTCTTCACGAAAAGCTTGAAAAGCATATCCCTCTTTGGGAAAACATAACCGGTCTTTACTGCAACGAGTGGCGCATCAAAAACATGAAGACACGCTGGGGAACTTGCAACACCTCCGACAAACGCATATGGATGAATCTCGCTCTTGCAAAAAAGAATGTATCGTATATAGATTATGTCATTCTCCATGAGCTTTGCCATTTAAAGTATGCCGATCACTCGGAGCGCTTCACATCGCTGATGGCAAGCTTCATGCCCGATTGGCAAAAGAGAAAGAAGGCTTTAAACTCAGATATGTGAAAAAATTGAGATTTAATATTTCTTGACGATCCCCCACCGCCTTCGGCAGAGCCCCGCAGATGCTTGCATCAAGCATCTGCCTTACACCTAAAGGAGGATAAAAGTTGCTTTGCGTTAAGTAACAATTCCTCCGTCACGGCTACGCCGTGCCACCTCCTTTTGCACAAAGGAGGCTTATAAGTGCTAACTTCAAGTAAAATTTGATAATTTGTAATTGTATATGACTTTGATTTAACGCATATCATTTAAAATTTGCACAAGCCAAATGTCCCTTTGTAGCTTATATCTGCTAAACTGTCATTTTCGTCGGAAAACGACTGAGGGACCATATATCTATATCGCTCTCTCGGAATGATCTCTTTCAAAGCTCAGGTAACGTGTTCCCTGAAACGTAAGCTTTCCCCTGTCTCCCTCGGCTAAAAGTCCGAATTCACTTCCGTCCACGCCAAGCTCCATCCTGTCGCCGCTCTGAAACTGAAAGGTCACGTAATATGATGTGGAATAATGGGTGTGTCCCATACCCGTTCCCGTATGATGGTGATGTCTTGTATTGTGAGAACGCTTTGAAACTATTACCGCATCCACCGTAAGTCTCGGTGAGTTATTGTTTTTATTCCATTGCGAAACGCTCCTTATGATCGAAAATATTATCATTCCGAACACAAGGAAGAACATTAAAAAGAATATTATTTCAAATCCACCGAAGAAAAATCCCATTTATATTATCCTCTCCTTTAATTACCGCTGTGTTTATTAATGATTGCTTCATGAGCCCTTTTGAGCACGCGGGAGAAATTCTCATGATCCAGCATCTTTTCCGCTTTGTCATAATCCGCCCATGCATACGCTCTTATCTCGTCCGCTCTCACTCTTATATTTCCGTCATATTCCGCAAGGAAAAGCACTACCGTCTTTTCTCCCACGGGAGACATTCTGTAATGAAGCTCTTCTCTGAATGTGTCTTCAAGGCAAGGCGTAAAGCCCGCCTCCTCAAAGACCTCTCTTATTGCCGTTTCTCTTTCGCTTTCGCCCTTTTCCATATGTCCCTTCGGAAAGGTCCACTTATTGGATCGGCGTCCCCGCAGAATAAGGTATTCTTCGTTAATTCCCTCCCATCGGTATACCACCGCTCCGCAGGATCTGTGGTAGTACGATTCCAATTCGAGATCATTCTCTTTCCCGTTTAAGGCTTCTGCGATCCCCATCTGATCGAACACCTTTCCAATGGGTGCCGCAACAAGCTTATCATGCTCCTTGCCGTGTACAATACCGATAATACGGCATTGACGTTCCTTTGAAATATCATCCATACCGATAAGGTATGCAAAGATATCCCCGTTATCCTTTATACCGGGTATACGGCTGTGATACACCTTGCATGTTTTATTTTTTTCGAAAGGCACATCCTTATCTATATACTCGGGCAGTATAAGAACGACCCTTCCAAGAAGAGTTTTTTCTTTTATCTTACGTGTTTCTTTTGTCATATGACAAATACACCTTCATTCGTTATAAAGTCAAATTATTTTACCTTAAAAGTCGCAAGCTTCAAGCTTATGGGTCCGCCCATCCTTCCGTCGGGACGGTAAACGGTAGTCCAGTACGTAAGAACGCATCTGCCGTCGGAAAGCCACGTTACACCGGGATTTGTAAAACCGCTTGCGGGATCATCCTCAATATCGGTAATACCGTAAAAGCTCTTTCCGTCATCATCGGAAAATGCTATGGTAAAGGGTGTTCTTCTTCCGAAATGCGAACGGTAAAGGGGATCGTATTCCGCATTGTTCCATATTACCATAAGCGTATCGCTTCCCGGAATATTGGAAATGTAAGGGCACGACTCGGGTATCGAAAGTCCCGTCGTCTGAGGCTTTGTCCATGTAACACCGTCATCATCGGAATAACACTTCATAAGGCTTCCGAGCTGATTTCTCATGACCATGATGAGTTTCTTTTTATCGGAGCATACGGCAACAAAGGGCTCCATTGCCCCTCTCATTGGAAGATGGACTCTGTGAGGGGAAAATTCCCACGTTTCTCCGTCATCATCCGAATAAACGGTGGATACCTCTATTATCTCATTCTTACCCCATCCCGCACCGCCGTGGTGGCACACGGGAGCGAGAAGCCTGCCCGAGGGAAGTCTCGTAAGACAGTCGTTTGATATGGTAACGGGAAGCTTCTCCCATATAAGCTTTTCCCCGCCGAAGGTCGCTCCGTCATCATGAGATATCTTTATGTAAGTATTGGCAAGACTTATCTCTCCCGGCGCAAGGCGCATATAACGCATGAACATGAGCATGAGAGAGCCGTCTTTCTTTCTGATAAGATTGGGGCTGTATGCATTTACGCATCCGGGGATCCTTTCACCGACGATGCGCAGGTTTGTCCATTCGCCCTCTATGGGATCACCGCCGATGCAATCCATCATGGCAATTACCGCGGGAGCCGTATCATTTGAACCCGCTTGGCTTCTTCCGAATCTCTGCCATACCATCGTCAAGCCGCCGTTTTTTGTTTCCGCAACACTTGCCTCGGAATGGCGGGGATAATTCTCATCAGCTTCACATACCGTTATCTTTTTCAGATCATATATCTTCATTTAGACTGCCTCCGTATATCAAGCATTCTTCCGTAATTATTATACATTCATGCACCATTATTGTCAATACAAAGAAATGCTTTCAAGCTTATATTTTATAACAGAAAGGAATGAATATCACCGTGTCCGATGCAATAAACAGAATAAGAAGCAATCTGCTTTCTATGGCAGATGAAGGCTACAAAAGCTTTCATTCAAAGCTGATACCGAATATTCCGGCGGAAATGATAATAGGTGTCCGCACACCGGAGCTTCGAAGATATGCCTCATCTCTTTATTCCGTGATGAAAAAAGGATGTGCAGATGCCGATGAATTTCTATCCTCCCTTCCCCATTATTACTATGAGGAAAACAATCTCCACGGCTTTCTCATTGAAAAATGCACCGATATCAACGAATGCTTTGCGATGCTTGACGTGTTTCTGCCCCATGTTGACAATTGGGCGACCTGTGATATGACAAGCCCGAAAATTTTCGGTAAGCACAAAAAGGAAGCATTTGAAAAAGCTTGTCAATGGATATCATCAAGTCATACATATACCTGCCGCTTCGGAATACGTGTTCTTATGTGCTTCTTTCTCGGAGAGGATTTCGATATATCCCATACCGATATTGTTTTATCGGTAAAAAGCGATGACTATTATGTAAAAATGATGAAGGCATGGTATCTTGCTTCATTGGGTGCGGAAAGGTTTTTCCTTGTATATGATATGCTCAGGAAAGAAAAAATTCCCGCTGACATACGTAAAATGACATCGAGAAAGCTTCTCGACAGTTTACGCATATCACGGGAACAAAAGGAGCTTATAAAGCTTCTTTAAAAGACGGAAAAGCTTTTCTCAATCACATTCTTTGCCGCAAAGACAGCCTTGTCGCAGTCATCGGCTTCACCGTTTGATATCATCTGAATAGTACCGTACACAACTGCCTTTATTGTGAATATTCCTCTTATTTTCTTTTCTTCCGATACTTCGTTCAAACAGCAGTATTCGTCCACAGCCCTGAGAGCCGCCCTTGACATGCGGCTCTTTTCTTTTTTCAGCTCGTCATCAAAGCCGCTGGCATCCATCATCTTTATATGTCTGAAATGGGGATTGGCGCTCCAGAAGCGTATCTCCGCAACGAATATCTCCGTGAAGCGCTTTTTCGGATCATCGGGGAACGCCTCATATACATGCTCGGAAAACTCCTCCCATTGCAGATTCACGTATGATACTATTTCCGATATAAGATCGTTTTTGCTTTTGAAATGACGGTAGGGGGCGGCGCATGACGCTCCGCATCTTCCCGCTACACGCCTTAATGAAAAATCGGTTATTCCATGCTCCTCAAGCTCCGTGATACCCGAAAGCACAAGAGCCTTTTTCATATCGCTTTTCTCGTTATCACTTGAATAGTCAGTAAAATCATCGTTAATATCTTTTATCATGTTAACACCGTTATCATTTCTCTTTGATTTGATATGATTCTATCATACTTCCGAAGAAAAATCAAGTATTTTTACGTAATTTTATAAAAAATCCACGCTTTCCTATTGACAAACGGCAAAATGAGTATTATAATACACACATAAAAAATGTTAACACCGTTAACATAAATCAATTATCAAAAAGATCACCCCTATATAAGGAGAAAAGTGCTTTTTGTAAGCACCGTTATAATAATGGCGGAAACACAGACAAAGCTTGAAACAGCAAGAGAAATAATAGATAGCGTTGACAGAAAAATGGCGGAGCTTTTCGCACGCCGTATGGAAGCCGTAAAGCTCGTTGCCGAGCATAAGGCGGAACGGGGACTTCCCATATTCGATGAAAAGCGTGAGGAACAGGTAATAAGAAAGAATTCCGCTTTTCTCGCCTCCGAATCCGAGGCAGTGCGTACGGCATATCTGGATTTTCTCAGAGATACGATGGGAATATCGAAAAAATATCAGGAATATCTCTTGTCGGGAATGAAGATCGCATATTGCGGAACGGCAGGCGCCTTTGCACAGATCGCGTCAAGCAAAATATTCCCTTCTGCAGAATGCATAGGATACCAAAGCTTCAATGAAGCATACGATGCCGTAGCCTCGGGCGAATGCCACGCAGCCGTTCTCCCCTTTGAAAACAGCAGTGCGGGTGAAGTGGGACAGGTAGCGGATATCCTTTTCTCAGGTTCTCTTTACGTTACGGGAGCATATGATCTTTCCGTATCCCACGACCTTCTCGTTATACCCGGAACAACGATAGACGAGATCACCGACGTGGTAAGCCACCCTCAGGCGCTGGCTCAATGCGATCCTTATATCAGAAAGCACGGATGGACAAGACACGAATACGCCAACACCGCAAAAGCCGCTGAGCTCGTTTCAAAAAACGGTGATAAGAAAACAGCCGCCATCGGAAGCCGTGAGGCAGGAGAGCTTTTCGGATTGGAAACGCTTGACAGCGGTATAAACGAAGCAAACAATAACACCACAAGATTCGTCACCGTGTCAAAGGTTAAAAATACCATCACCGCAGGAAGGGATATGGATGCACGCTTCATTCTTTCCTTCACCGTTAAAAACGAGGCGGGTTCATTGGCAAAGGCTATCGAAATAATCGGTAAACACGGATACAATATGCAATCCATAAGAAGCCGTCCCATGAAGGAGCTTTTATGGCAGTATTATTTTCTCGTTGAATGCGAGGGCAGAATAGACGGTGACAACGGAAGCACGATGCTTTCGGAGCTTTCGGGATGGTGCGACCTTCTCAAGGTCATCGGCTCTTATCTCAAATATTGATCGTAAGGAAAACCGGAACATGATATTACACGTAGATCTTAAAGAAAACGGTTATGATATAGTAATAGAGCGGGGAGCTCTGAAAAAAGCGGGAGAGCTTATAAGCTTAGACAGAAAGGTGCTTATCGTAACGGATAAAAATGTACCCCGCGGATATTCCGACAGCGTAGCAAGCTTCTGCAAAGCGCCCGTCATATCGGTCATTGAGGGAGGCGAGATGTCAAAAAACCTCGATACCTTCAAGGAGCTTTGTGAAACGATGCTTGAAAACGGCTTTTCCAGAAAGGACTGCGTCGTTGCGGTAGGCGGAGGCGTTGTAGGCGATCTTGCGGGATTCGCCGCAGCCGCATACATGAGAGGCATAGATTTTTATAATATCCCCACCACCCTTCTGTCACAGGTGGATTCTTCCATCGGTGGAAAGACAGCGGTGAACTTAGGTTCGGTCAAAAATATCGTCGGCGCCTTTTATCAGCCGAAGAAGGTCATAATAGACCCCGACACATTGAAAACGCTTCCCGAAAGACAGATATCCAACGGTGCCGCCGAGGCGGTGAAAATGGGATTGACAAGTGATAAGGAGCTTTTCGATATATTCAAATCAGACGATTACAAGGATCATATTGAAGAGATAATCATCCGCTCCCTCAAGGTCAAAAAGTATGTGGTGGAAACGGATGAAAAGGAAACGGGCTTGAGAAAGATACTCAACTTCGGCCACACCATAGGCCACGCCATCGAAAGCGGAGCTCTCGACGGCAGTCTTTACCACGGCGAATGTGTCGCTCTCGGTATGATCCCCATGTGCTCGAAAAAGGTACGCGGTGAGCTTATTCCCGTATTGAAGCGTCTTTCGCTTCCATATGAATTCAACGCCGATGTTGAAAAGCTTTTCTCTTCGATGGAGCATGACAAAAAGCTTTCGGGAAAAACGATCACGGTAATAAGAGTTGAGGAAGCGGGCAGCTTCGTAATGGAGGATATTTTATTTTCCGATCTTAAGGAACAGATTCGGGGGACAGTACGATGAAAAACACATTCGGAAACAGCGTAACGGTAACGCTTTTCGGTGAAAGCCACGGCTCTCACATAGGAATAGTAATAGACGGAATGGAATCGGGAATAAGAGTAGACGAGGAATTCATAAGATACCGTCTTTCTCTGAGAAGCTCCGCAAACGAGCTTTCAACAAAAAGAAAAGAACCCGACGAATGCCGTATAGTATCCGGTGTTTTCAACGGATACACAACGGGAACACCCATATGCATGATAATAGAAAACACAAACACTGTATCCAAGGATTATGACTCCTTGAAGATTCTCCCCCGTCCCGGCCACGCCGATTACACGGCACTTATAAGATACAAGGGATTTCAGGATCACAGAGGCGGCGGTCACTTTTCGGGAAGACTTACCGCACCTCTTACGGCGGCGGGAGCATTGATGATGTCTGCCCTGGAGGATAGGGGCATAAAGATCGGAACACACATTTCGTCCCTGCACGGAATAAAGGACAGAGATTTTTCTTCAAGCTCTCTTGAAAAGGACATCGATACTCTCAACGATTCAATGTTTGCCGTTCTGGATGATGATAAGGGAGAGCTTATGAAGGAAGCCATACGCTCGGCTAAAAGAGAAGGCGACAGCGTGGGCGGCATCCTTGAGACAGCCGTCACTGGAATTCCCGCAGGAATAGGCGAGCCGTGGTTTGATTCCGTGGAAAGCAGACTTTCCCACATACTCTTTTCCGTTCCTGCAGTCAAAGGATTGGAATTCGGTGCGGGCTTCGGCTTTGCGGATATGCTCGGAAGCGAAGCCAACGATGCATTTTACACCGACGGAAAAAGCATACTTACGAAAACGAATAACAACGGCGGAATAAACGGGGGAATAACAAACGGTATGCCCATCGTATTCAGATGTGTCATAAAGCCCACCCCCTCAATATATAAGGAGCAGGACACCGTAGATCTTTCGAAAAACGAAAATGCGAAGCTTGCCATCCACGGAAGACACGATCCCGCCATCATCCACAGAGCGAGGGCGGTAATAGACAGTGTCACGGCAATAGCTCTTTACGACATGCTGTCTGAATCAAGATTATAAACTACAAAATACCGTTACGGTAAAAGGAAAGAAAAAGATATGGAATACGGATGTATAGGCGAGCATCTGAAGCACAGCTTTTCAAAGGAGATACACGAAAGCTTTGCCGATTACAAATACGAAATATGCGAGGTTCCAAAGGATAAGCTCGATGAATTCATGACAAAAAGAGAATTTCGCGCCATAAACGTTACGATACCTTATAAGCAGGATGTGATACCCTACCTTTATGAGATATCCGACATGGCAAAAGCCATCGGAGCTGTAAACACCATAGTAAACAAGAACGGAAGGCTTTACGGTCACAACACCGACCTTTTCGGAATGACAGCTCTCATCCGCTCGGTAATTCCCGATCTGAGCGGTAAAAAGGTAATCATCACAGGAACAGGCGGAACATCGAAAACAACACGCACTGCGGTAAAGCTTATGGGTGCATCCGAGATCGTAACGGTCTCCAGAACCAAAAAGGAAGGTGTTTGCACCTACGATGAGATGTATGAGCATCACTCGGATGCGGATGTACTGATAAATACCACGCCGTGCGGAATGTATCCCGATATATGGGGATGTCCCGTGGAGCTTAACAGATTCAAGCATCTTTCGGCGGTTATCGATGCGGTCTATAACCCTCTGCGTACAGAGCTTATACTGTCAGCAAAGGAAAAGGGTATTCCCGCAAGAGGCGGTCTTTATATGCTTGTGGCTCAGGCGGTCGCCGCCTCGGCGATCTTCACGGACAGAAAAGAATATCCCGACAGCGTCATCAAAAGCGTATACGAAAAGATCCTTTCGGAAAAGGAAAACATCGTTCTCATCGGCATGCCCGGCTGCGGCAAATCCACTATAGGAAGACTTCTATCCGAAAGAAGCGGAAAAGCTCTTATCGACACGGACGAGCTTATAGTTGAATATGCGGGAAAGCAGATCACGGATATATTTGCGGAGAGCGGCGAAAAAGTCTTCCGTGACATGGAAACAAAGATAATAAAAGAAAGAGTTGCCCATTTAAGCTCACGGATAATTGCCGTTGGAGGCGGTGCGGTATTGAGAGACGAAAACGTAAGAGAGCTTCGCAAAAACGGAAAGCTCATCTTCCTCGACCGTCCCTTGGAGCAGCTTATCCCCACATCCGACCGTCCCCTCGCATCCACAAGAGAAGCCGTCGAAAAAAGATATTCCGAACGCTATCCCCGGTATTGCTCGTCAGCCGATAAAATTCTCAAAACAGACGGCATTGCGGAGCACGCCGTCTCGGATATACTGAATATAAATGAATAAAAGCAGGAAAACCATGAAGATACTTATAATAAACGGGCCGAACATAAATATGCTCGGAATAAGAGAGCCCGCTCATTACGGAAAAGAAACATACGAGGAATTGAAGAAAAAAATCGCTCGTCACTGTGACGCCAAGGGAATAGAACACGAGATATACCAATCAAACCATGAGGGATGCCTTGTGGATAAGATACAAGAAGCGTACTTTGAAAAGGTGGACGGCATCGTAATAAACCCGGGAGCATACACCCACACAAGCATTGCCCTCCTCGACGCCGTAAAATCGGTTATGATCCCCACCGCTGAGATACACATTTCCGATGTATCAAAGCGGGAGGATTTCAGACAGGTAAGCTATATAAGACAAGCCTGCGAATTTACGGTATCCGGCCACGGAACGGACGGATATCTCGAATCCATAGATAAGCTGGCAGAGATCATCAAAGAAAAGGACGGCATCAAAGAATGAAGGTCACAGTATACCCGGGTAAGGTCAGCGGAAAGGTAACCGCACCACCTTCAAAGAGCATGGCGCACCGTCTTATCATCTGTGCCGCCTTTGCAAAAGGCAAAAGCGTAATAAAAAACGTATCAATGTGCGAAGATGTACTTGCAACTCTTGACTGCATAAGCGCACTTGGTGTAAAATATGAGATAAGCGGTACGACCGTAACGATCGAAGGTATCAATATCAAAAACGCAAAGGCTCTTTCCTCCCTTCCCTGCAGACAAAGCGGAAGCACATTGAGATTCATGATCCCCATATGCCTTATATGCGGACAGAATATCATGCTTACGGGAGACACATCACTCCTTAAGCGTCCCTTAAGCGTTTACGAGCAGTTGGCAAAGGAAAAGGGATTTTCATTTTCTCAAGACGAAACAAGCGTTTTCGTAAGAGGTCCTCTTGAAAGCGGAGAATACAAAACTGCGGGAAATATAAGCAGTCAATTCATAAGCGGTCTTCTTTTCGCTCTTCCAATGCTTGAAAAGGACAGCAGGATCAGTATAATTCCTCCCATTGAAAGCCGTTCATATATCGAGCTTACCATAGCGGCGTTGAAGGAATTCGGGATCACGGTAACATGGGAGGATGAAAACACCCTTTACATCCCCGGCTCTCAAAGCTATAAGCCCACCGACACAGCAGTTGAAGGCGATTATTCGGGAGCTGCTTTCTTTGAAGCATTGAACTTTCTCGGAGGCGATGTCGAGGTCTGCGGTCTCAGAGAGGACAGTATTCAAGGCGACAGAGTATATAAAAAGCTATATCCCCTTCTGAAAAAGGGCACTCCCACAATACATATCGGAGACTGTCCCGATCTGGGTCCCATCCTGTTTGCGGTAGCCGCCGCAAAATACGGAGGAATATTTACGGGAACAAGACGATTGAAAATAAAGGAAAGCAACAGAGCCGAGGTAATGGCAAAGGAGCTTGAAAAATTCGGTGTCAGCGTAAAGGTCATGGACGATACGGTAATGGTATACCCTTGCGGCTTCCATGCTCCCAAGGAGATCCTGTACGGTCATGACGATCACAGAATAGTGATGTCTCTGGCTGTACTCCTCACCGTTACGGGCGGAACCATTGACGGTGCCGAAGCCGTGGCAAAGAGCTTCCCCGACTTTTTCGATAAATTGAACGCTCTTTCCGAAAAGGAGACGATGATTGAATGATTGACAGAAGTACGAAATTTCTCATCGTAGGTCTCGGTCTTATGGGCGGCGGTTATGCTAAGGCATTATCAAAAAAAGGATACAATGTCAGCGCATTGACATTGGAGCAAAAGGATATCGACTACGCCCTTGAAAGAGGCATGATCGTATCCGGAGCAACATTTCCCGACGAAAAGCTTATATCCTCGGCAAATATCATCGTATTTGCCGTATATCCGAAAATATTTATCAAGTGGATAAATGAAAATCAGCATATGATACGCCCCGGCACTCTCATAACCGATGTTACCGGTGTAAAAACCTGTATAGTTGACGAGATACAGTCGATCCTCCGAAAGGATGTGGAATTCATTGCGGCTCACCCCATGGCGGGAAGAGAGCAGAGCGGTGTGGAATTCAGCGATGATAAGATATTCCAAGGTGCAAATTACATCGTCACCCCCACTCCTCTGAATACTCCGCATGCCATTGAAACGTGCAAGCAATTGGGAGAGATCCTGGGCTTCGGAAAGATCTCCGAGCTTACCCCCGAAAAGCATGACGAGATGATAGCTTTTCTCTCTCAGCTGACCCACGTCATAGCAGTCACCCTCATGACATGCAACACCCGGGAGGGTCTTGAAAAATATACGGGCGACTCATTCAGAGATCTGACACGTATAGCAAAAATAAATGATCTTATGTGGAGCGAGCTTTTCATGCTCAACAAGGATGCTCTTCTGGAGCAAATAGACAGATTTTCCGCAGAGCTTGAAAAAATGAGAAGGTATCTTGCGGAAAACGACCGTGAATCCATGCGCCAAATGATGCGCACCTCTACGGAGAGAAGAAAATTATTTGATAAAAAGATATAAAAGACAAGGAATGGTCATTGATATGAAAAATATGAATTTTATAAGAAAACTGCCTATCCCCATGGATATAAAGGAAATGTACCCCGTAACATCTCAAATGACGGCGGTAAAGGAAAAAAGAGACGTCGAGATCCGTGATATCTTCACGGGAAAGTCCGATAAATTCATTCTCATCATAGGACCCTGCTCCGCAGACCGTGAGGATGCCGTAATAGAATACATCCTCAAGCTTCGCGAGGTACAGGAAAAGGTCAAGGATAAGATCCTCATCATCCCGAGAATATACACAAACAAGCCCCGTACAACGGGTGACGGCTACAAGGGTATGCTTCACCAACCCAATCCCAACGAAAAGCCCGATATGCTCAACGGTGTCATCGCCATAAGAAAGCTTCATATGCGTGCATTGGCTGAAACAGAGCTCTCCTGTGCTGATGAAATGCTTTATCCCGAAAACTACCGTTACCTTTCCGATCTTCTTTCTTACGTTGCAATCGGCGCACGCTCCGTTGAAAATCAGCAGCACCGTCTCACTGCAAGCGGTCTTGATATTCCCGTGGGTATGAAGAACCCTACAGGCGGCGATCTTTCCGTAATGATGAACTCCATCACCGCGGGACAGCATTCCCACACATTCATATACAGAGGCTGGGAGGTCGAATCATCCGGAAACGATCTTACACATGCTATCCTCAGAGGTTACGTAAACAAGCACGGTCAATCCCTGCCCAACTATCACTTTGAGGATCTCCAAGGTCTTTCGGATCTTTACGCCGCATCGGGTCTTAAGAATCCCGCAGTCATAGTGGACACGAATCACGCTAATTCGGGCAAGAAATATCTTGAGCAGATAAGAATAGCCAAGGAAATACTCCACAGCACAAGACACAGCAATGATATCAAAAAGCTCGTAAAGGGTCTTATGATAGAAAGCTACCTTATTGACGGATGCCAAAAGATAAACGATGACGATGTTTACGGAAAGTCCATCACCGACCCCTGTCTCGGATGGGAAAAGAGTGAAAGACTTATTCTCGACATTGCGGACGTATTGTAATAAAACGAATTATAATCGGAGCGATTTGTGAATCTCCCATACGAAAAATTCGGCAGAGATGTTATTTCTCTGCCGAATCGTGCTATAATGTATTACACCGTAGGGCGGGGGCTTGTGTCAAGAGTATTGCTATTTTTGCAGCTTGTATATCATGATGTACTCTTCGTCATTCTCGTCGATGATTTCAAAGCCAAGATTTCGATACATTCTCACAGCATAGTTTTCTTTCTGGCAAGATAATGATGCTTTTTCATAGCCTGATATTCGCAGCCAATCCAGCATTTTCTGCATCATTTTTGTGCCGATGCCATAGCCGCGATATTCACTGTAAAGGGAAATTGCAAAAGACGGCGTATCATCATCTACATGACCAAAGTCATCCATAATTCTTGTCCAAACCGCACCAACAATCTTTCCATCGACTTCAGCAACCAACGCTCTGTCGTGGATCTCAGATCCGAAACCAACATAATACACCTTCAATAGCGGATGGTCAACCGCCGATCGATCCGGTGGTGGATATCCCTCCGGCGTAAAAATAGATTCATAGCAAAAATCTTTCAGTAGCGGATACTCGCTGATTTTCATTTCCCGAATCGCATATACAAGTTCTTTCTTTGTGTTTCTATCCCGTACCATATTCATTTTCCTCCACTTTCTTAGCAATAAAAAAAGTTGTTCGCGTCCAAACAGTTCCATCATGTCCTTATAACCTCAGATACTGTGATTATGATAGCACTATCCGTAACAATTGTCAAGAAATTAGTTTGAAAACGGAAAAATTCAGTAACGATCGAATTAAGCAGTGAATCGCCCATACGAAAAATTCGGCAGAGATGTTATTTCTCTGCCGATTTGGTTTTATATTGTATTTCAAATATCCAGGGAATTTTCATTAAGAAGGAATTCATACAATCCCAAATGAAGGATACCTTCTTCATCCGTCCAAGGTTTCATCGAAGTTTTTGTTATGATGATTTTTCTGAAAAAATCCTTTGTGTTCTTCAACGGACGAAGCTCCGTTTCCATTTTATCGGGATCACTGACATTAAGTGCAGATTGAATATAGTATCTTTTAGCGCCCATGTTAGCAATAAAATCTATCTCGCATTGCTTCGTTGTTTTCTTTTCGCCGTTTCGGGACGAAATCTCAACGACACCGACATCTACTGAATACCCGCGGCACAGAAGCTCATTGTATATTACATTCTCCATAATATGCGTTTCTTCCTGCTGTCTGAAATTAAGCCTTGCATTACGAAGTCCTATATCGGTGCAGTAATATTTTGATGGATATTCAAAATATTTTTTTCCTTTTACATCATATCGATTTGCTTTACCGAACAAAAACGATTCTATCAGGTAATTAAGATAGCTTGAGAGCGTAGTGCTCGATACCTTTATACTTTTGACCGACTGCAAAGTATTGGCTATCTTACTCGCATTGGTAAGAGAACCTACGGAAGAACACAGATCGTCGGTCAGTTCTTCAAGAACATCGGGAAGCTCTATATCATACCGTTCAATGATATCCTTAAAATACACTTCCGTAAACAGTCCCTTCAGATAGCTCATTTTTTCCGCATCTGTTTTACCCGAAAGCACTAACGGCATACCGCCGTATAAGGCATATTCTTCGTAAGCATCGGATTTTTCCCCACCGGTAAACGAATAATATTCCTTAAAGGATACAGGATATATTCTGATCTCATCACCTCTGCCGCGAAACGCTGTGAGTACATCTTTGGTAAGCATTTTGGAATTGCTGCCCGTTACGTAAATATCGACATTGCGGAGCCTTAAGAGACCGTTCAACACATTGTAAAGCTTGATCTCCTCGGGATTTTTTAATTCTTCCTTCGAAATGGCATACTGCACCTCATCGATCAGAATATAGTACATACCTCTATTTACTATTTTTGATCGGATATACTTCGATAATTCATCGGGATCACGGTAGGCTACCTTCGTATCATCATCAAGTGCGATAGTAATGATCCTGTCTTCATCAACACCGCTCTCTATAAGGTGATCATAGAATAAATTAAACAGCAAAAAGCTTTTTCCGCACCGCCTGATTCCCGTTATAACTTTGATCAAACCGTTTTCTTTTTTATCAATAAGCTTTTTCAAATAACTGCTTCGCTCAATAATATTTCCCATATCAAACCTCTGCATTTAAAACTCAGCGGACTTGTCCACTTACTTTCAAATATAGTATACCACCTTTTTTCAAAAAAATCAAGTCCTCATTTGAAACTTAGTCGACTTGTCCGCCAAGTTTCAAATATAAAGCAAATAAAGAGACGGGAGACAAGCCCCCGCCCTACAAAATATTTACTTTTTCTTCTCCTGCTTCAATATATCGTATCTGATGATCGCAACCGCTATGGATACAAGCGTTATGATATTTCCCGCTGATGAGCCGTACGCCTTATTCAGCGTATTGTAAACGAGCCAGAAGGGTGCGCCCAAAAGGGACACGATACGAATACTGCGCTCATTTATGAGCCACAGCGCCAATGTTTCGAAAATAACGCCAAGTATGGGAAGCAAACTGAAAATGTCCTTATACGTTATCATTCCGAATCCGACGATAGCAATATTTGCCGCTATGACGGTTAACAGAAAATGATCCTTAATAAATCCTTTTTCCCTGTTTCGGCAAAGCAGCGAGATAAAAAACGCAACAGTATCAAGAAGAGCGCCCTCGAATGCGCCCAGCAAAATATACTGTATTACATAAAGTATTCTTGAGCCGGCGTTCAATACGATTATCCACCGTCTTGTCTTCATCTGATAGCTCAGAACGAACATGACGGTCGCCAGCGTACCTATAATATTTCCTAAGATCTCCATAATATTCCGCAAATTCAAATTTCAAATTTATTGCGGAAAGCTCATCGGAAGCCTTCCGCAACGTTAAATGTATTTTTTCAGAATTTTCCGCCTCTGCCGCCGTGGCTTCTTCCGGAGGAGCTTCTGTGTGTACTGCTTCCGCCCGAGCCCGAGGAGGTTTCCGAGGCTCTTCTTGTACGGCTTACATTTCTGTAAAGAAAATGATCCGCAGACTGCGTGAGAGCGAAGCTGTCCTTTCTTATGTAATCACCCGCCTGAGACTTGAATCTTACAGTCTTATGCTTACTGCGCATTACAAGCGAAATAATAAGAGCGATAATAAAACCTATGAGAACGGAGAAAAAGTCTATCTTGAAAACGGGCTTCGGAAGATTATCAACATCATACGGTCCGTTTTCAGCTTCGAACAATATCAGCTCCTCACAGAGCTCCGCAAAGCGTTCAAATGCATCGTAATAATATCCGTCGCCGAGCCAATAAACCACCTCTTCGCCCATATGATCCAATCCGTAATCGGAAAATGTAGTCTGTGCTCTGCCGCTTGTAGAAATATACCAATCTCTTTCTCCCATATTCACAAGGAGAAGGATACCGTCCTCCGTATCGCCGTAGCCAAATCCGTTATAATCGAAAAAGTCATCGGCAAAATCGCGGGGAGATTTTCCGTCGATAGTATTTACGGTCACGACAACTATATCCATTTGATACGTATCGCTCAATGAATCGAGAGTATCAAGAAGTACTGCTTCCTCATCCTCATCGAGAAGATCCGCATCGTCCGTCAGACGTTCGACAAGTCTTTCATCGGGTATAACGCCGTCGGCAAGCGCCGAAACGGATGAAGTCATAACAAAAAGACAAATAAGGATCAAAGAAATAAATGTTTTCTTCATTGCTCTTCCCCCTTTCTCACATCATGGCAAGAAGCCATGTTGCCAACGCCGTGCCGAGAGTACATACAGCTGTAAGTCCCGCAAGACAGAGAGCGAATTTCTTTCCGTCAACGGGAAGGTCACCCACGAATTTACCCGTCTGACCGTTCATGGCGAAAAGGAATTTCTTATCCTTCCACGATGTACTGAGAAGCCATACGGGATAAAGCGCGTATTTGAAGCTTCCGTTATTGAAGCCGACATTGCTGTTTTCCGGAATAAGGCTCGTATAACCGCGGGCGGTGGAACGGAGCATCGCTTCTATGCTTCCCTTGATTCTGCCGTTTGCACGATCCTTGCTTTTTTCCGAATCCACGTCATATTTATCCGCAAGATATCCCGCAAGGTATGCAGTCTGGAAATCGACAGCCTGGGAGAAATCATAGGGCTCTATAGACTCCATAAGATCGTCGGGCATTTTTTCGGAGCCGTCAACAGGTACTCTTTCAAAGGATGCATTTCCTCCGCGGACAACGGAGAAATACGAGGTCTCGGTGTAATTATAATTTGAGTCGCTCCAGACTCTTGTCTTTGTACCCTTGTATCTTACATGAGCATCAACATCCGCATCGAAAAGCCAGAACGGAACGTATATACCCTTTATCTCATCAATATGGTTTTCATCCTTGAATACCTTGGGAAGAAAGGGCTTTCCCTTAAGATGTGCCGTAAGCGCTTCCTTGGCGGCTTTTTTATCGATCTTGAAAGGAATAACGTAATCGGGACGAAGGTCTCCCGAGAACTGACCCTTCATGACAACGGGACTTCCGCAATAGGGACAGCTCGTTGCCGCAGTAACATCATCTCCAACCACCTCACCGCCGCAGGAATTGCAGGAATAGACTCTCATTCCATCGGTCTCACCCTCCTGCCATTCGTTTCCGGAGGCTTTATCCCAATTCATATTGTCTTCCTTATCGCCCTTAAGATCGTCATCAAAGGACTTCAAGGTTTCCATGTCGAATTCCGTGGAGCAATACTCACACTTCATTTTCTGAACATCGGAATTGAATTCTATGGGTGCGCCGCAGCACGGACATTTATATTCCATAAGCTCTGCCATATATTATTCCCCCTTTTCAAAAAAATGGGATGCCGCAAATACGACACCCCGAATAAGCTATTATCAAAACTGCTTTTGCCGTATTATATGTTAATTATACACCTAAACCTGCGGCAAAGCAATATTTTTTTGTATTAATGCCGATTATTTTTCCTTGGAGGAGCCTTCCTTAGAGGAATTATCCTTTGAAGAAGTCTCTTCATCCTCATCGGATTCTATCTCATGGACAGTTACCTTTGCAAATGTGACACGGTGGCCGTCTATGGCATCAACCACAACCTCGATATTTTCATATTCAAAGCTGTCGCCCACCTCCGCAATCTTGCCGAGCTGCTCCATTATCCAGCCTCCGAATGAAACGCTTTCGGATTCTATTTCAAGATCAAAGAAACGCTCGAGGTCCTCGATATTCACGGCGCAGTCAACGGTGTATTCGTTTTCGGATATCTTCTTGAAATCCTCCACAACCTCATCGTGCTCGTCCCAGATCTCACCTACAAGCTCCTCTAAGATATCCTCCATCGTAACGATACCGAAGGTTCCGCCGTATTCATCAAGAACTACGGCTATGTGAGATTTGCGTACCTGTAAAAGCTTCAAAAGGTCACTTATCTTCTCGGATTTATGTATGAATACGGGCGGTGACATAATATCCTTTATGTCGCCGTCTATCATCTTTCCGTCTACATAAAAATCCTTCTGATGGATAACGCCGACTATATCGTCGATGGTCTCGTTATATACGGGGATCCTTGAAAAGCGTGTTGCCGAAAATACACGTGCTATCTCTTCCTTGGAGTCGTTTATGGAAACAGCCTCAAGATCCACACGGTGTGTGATTATATCCTCAGCTCTTCTGTCGGTAAACTCGATGGCATTTCTGAGAAGATCACCCTCAGTATTGTCTATGCTTCCATCCTGCTGAACCTCTTCAACAAGCATGAGAAGCTCTTCCTGACTCATCTTTGCATTCTCCTCTACCTTGAAAAGCTTTGAAACAAGCTTCTTCCACAAGGAAAAGAGGAAATTCAAGGGAGTGAGGAGCACGATAAGAACATTTATCAAGGGTGCCGAGAATATCGCAAATTTTTCGGGCTGATCCTTTGCTATGCTCTTGGGCGTTATCTCACCGAAGATGAGTACGACTACCGTTATGACCACGGTAGATACCGTAGCACCGATATCCCCCATGAGATGTACGAAGATCACCGTACCGAGGGATGCCAATAATATGTTTACTATGTTGTTTCCTATAAGTATTGTGGATATAAGCTTATCGTATTTTTCCGCAAGGGAATATGCAAGCTCGGCACGCTTATTATCCTTATCCGCCATTGTCTTAAGCCTTGTTTTATTCAAGGACGAAAATGCGGTCTCTGTTGCCGAAAAATATGCAGACATTATTATACAAAAAAGCATTATCGCTATCTGCATTATCATACCTTCATTCATGATTATATGTTTGTCTCCTTAAACTCTTTTGATGATAAATTTTATGATCGTTTTATGCCTTGTCAAAAAGACAGATTATCAGGTCAAAAGCCGTTTTTGGACACAAAAAGGCATACCTACACCCATTACTCTGCGTAGATATGCCGTATATAAACATTTGAAGTCAACATTTGAAAAAAATGCGGTGAATCGCTTCCCTCCGCTACTGTCGCCGTCCATTGTCCGGTGTTATCCTCCCTTTCTCGAGTAATTGTATTAACTGATACTGCTATATTTTAACAGAACAAAAGAAAAATGTCAATATAATTATCGTATTGTGAACGTTTTATAAGAACGATTTCATTAAACATTCACTTAGAATTGTACTGAAGTAAGCAAGAAAACGGAGCCATCCGAAAAAAGACAGCCCCGTGATCTTATGTAAAATAATTACTTACTTCTGAATACTTATCAATTCAATACGTTTTCATACGCTTCAACGTAATCGGCGATCTGTGAATTCATCGTCGTCTCGAGAGAAGCATAGTCGGAAGCAAATGTACTCTGTCTTGCATTAACATATCCGCTGAATACGCTTATAAGATTACCGAGATTAAGAACAAGACCGAGATCGTAATCAGCCGTATCGAAGATAAGGTCAAGGCAGAATTCGCTGTCTTCGTCTCTTGCGACAAGTCCCTTGAGAACTCTGTCATAATATGCGGGACGGACTATCGTTCTTCCGTAGTAGGAGAGAGCCTCTATTACTGCACCGTTTACCTCGGGATCGTCAGCCGTGGAAAGTATGCAGATAACGGGAGTAGCCGTGGAGAAGGAGTGAGCATAGTTTTCCTGCTCGGAATCAAGCTTGGGATAAGGAATTATACCGAAATCCTCTTCCATTTCACGGCACTGTATAGCTCTGTACATGGATACCTCACGGAACATTACTCTGCCTTCCATGAACATATTGTTGCCGTACTGCCAGCCGGAAACGCCGCCGGGGATATTTTTCATTTCATTTACGTGGAATGTGGTCTGCTTGTCGATGTAAAGAGCCAATACTTTTTCGATCGCCTCAAGCGTTCTGGAGGAATTGATGCAAAGGTGAGGAAGATCATCTTCGTCCTTTTCAACTATACGGACACCGCACGCATTGAGCTGGAGGAAAATAGAGGAATAAGCAGTAAGATATCCCCATCTGTCCATTATATTCATATCACCGTCGCCGTCAAGGTCATATGCATATCCCTTGCAAAGCTCATAGAAGTTGTCTATCGTCCACTTATTTTCCTTTATGAGATCATAAGGGCTTGTAAGGTTTCCGTCTTCTATCATGCCCTTGTTGAAGGTGATACATCCGATACCGTCATTATCAACGGTGGAGATATCTCCGAGGACGAAGAAGAGCTTACCGCCGATGGACATCTGTTCAACAGCACTTTGGTTATACCAGGGGTTTTCGAGATTCATTGACTCCAATGTGTTAAGGTCAACGAGAAAGCCCTCCTGAGCAAGCACGGGAGCCTCTGTAATGCCTAAATGTATGGCATCATATTCATTGTCGCCCGCATTGTGGCATTTTCTTGCATCGTCGATAACCTTGCCCGATGTCACTTTATTGACTATCGTCACATTGTAAAGCTCCTTGAGCTTGGAAATGCGCTCATAATTTGCATCGTTTACGGGATCCTCGTTAAGCTCGGGAGCGTCAAAGTCCATATGCTGGTTCCATGCACCCGCCGCAGACGGAGGAACGATTATAACAAATTCCTCGCCGTTCATATTAAGATCGGTAAGGGGCTCAAAGGAGCCTTCTTCAGTGGATTCCGGAACAGTTTCTTCAACGGTACCGGTTACTGCAGCCGTTGCATTTCCGGTGTTCTCGGATGTGGTACCGGGAGCACTGTCGCAGGAAGCGAAAAGGAAGCAGGCAGCCAGAAGCAAAACAAGTATTCTTGCGGAAATCTTCATTATCTTTTCTCCTTATGTTTGATTTGAATTTTTGCGGAAGTTCCGATAAAAGAACACCGCAAGCAAATTATAACATAAGTATGAACAATATGTCAATGATTTTCGGAGATAAATATGTTCACAAACAAAACGCCGGGTTCATCTGCCAAGCCTGTACCGATTGACAAGGCAACAAACAAGTGATATGATGTCACCGTAACGGAAAATGCATTTACTCTCATATCACAGAAAGAAGAAACACCATGAACTACAGACAGGACAAATACGGTAACAAATTATCCGCACTCGGCTTCGGATGCATGAGATTCCCCATGAAAGCCGGCAGAACTGACATGGCGGAAACGGAAAAAGAAATACTTTACGCCGTGGAAAACGGATGCGGGATATGCATTTTTATTTGTTCGAAAAATTATTCTGTCTTGTTAAGACCTTCTATTATACCGTCTATAACAGCCTGAGAAGTATTCTTCATGGAATCGTACTTGGAAGAAAGATCCATATCAGCCATATCATTCATCAAAGGATACAACCAACCTGTATCGTACATGAAGGAAAGGTCGAAATAAGAAGCGTCAAGTATATTTCTCAAGGTTTCTTCGGATTCGGGGTCTCTTGTTATTATCTCGAATGTAGTATCGAAATAAGCGGGAAGAAGAGTAAACTGAGACTGATATGCAAGAGCATTGAGAACAAAGCCTGTTTCTTCCACATGCTGGCAAGACGTGGGAATAGCATATACGGTAGCAGACATACTTACTACGTTTGAATATTCTTCCTGGCTTTCGTCGATCTTGGGAGTGGGGAGAATACCGAAGTCAAACTCGACACCTCTCTGGTCAACTCTTACGCCGATCATCTGAGCGTTCATGAAGAGTGCTCTTCCGTTGTTGAATATAGCCTTGTTGGGTTCGCTGTTGTCCATGCGGTTTACATTGGTATCCTTGAGCATTTCCTTGATCTTTTCAACCGTTTCAACTGCACGTGTGGAGTAAACCGTAAGAACGGGGAGATCGTTTTCATCCTTGCCTATTACAGCATTTCCGCCTGCGTAGTACAATGCATAGTTATTGAAGCCTGCAAATACATAGCCGAATCTGTCAGTTTCGGTTCTGAAGCCGTCACCATTGAGATCCTCTGCTGCCATAGCACCCATTCTGTGCATAACATCAAGAGTCCATTTTCCTTCGTTAACCAAGGTATAGGGATTACCGATAGCGGTATCTATTCCTTTATCTTCAAGAAGTTCCTTGTTGAAAAGCTGTATCCATGCAACGTCGTGGTATGTTACGGTGAGGTCTCCGGTAAGTGTGAAAAGCTTACCGCCTACTGTCATGTTGTCTATAAAGCGCTGATTCCAGAAGCTCTGTTCGAGATCGAGAGTAGATACGGTCTTAAGGTCTATAAGGTTGTTGCTTGTCGCAAGAGAGCCGGCTGTGTACATGGCGTTAATTGCAACGGCATGATACGTTTCTGTACCTGACTTGTTTACGTTTTCTATAGCGGTTATCGTATCGCTGTAGCTGTTTGTTGTAGCCGTCTCTTTTATCTTGAAACCGTATTTTGCTTCAAGATATGCGTTTCTTTCAAAAACGGCATCGTTTATAGGTTCTTCTTTCAGCTCTTCTGCTGTAAGATCGTACACTTCCCAATAAACATCTCCGGCATCTCTTGTGAGAATGTTGAATTCCATTCCCTCAAGCTCGGGATAAGAATCGGGCAAATAGGGGACTTCTTCTGTTGTTTCAACAGTTCCGGTGGCTGAACCGGTCGTTTGTGCACTTCCGCCGGTGCTTACGTGAGGCTGTTCGTCGCCGCAGGACACGACAGCGCAGAGCATCAGAAGACTCAATACGATTGATATTACTTTTTTCATTTTTTTATAATCCTTTCATTATAATATGACATTTAAAAATTTACAAATACAAGCGACGATCACCTATTATAGGGAATACTCGACCTTTATATCGTATTTTCCCTTTTCAAGCAAAGAAATAAGCTTCAAAGCTTTTCCGTTAACCGTTTTTTCGTGTATAACAGTTTTTTCTCCGTTAATGTAAGCACTTTCCGCTCCATCGGGAAGGACCAGACACAAAGGACAAAGGGCATTTACAGCAAATTCTCCGTTCTTGCATTCCGTTATTTCGGAAGCGCTGCGCTTGTGCCAATAATCGGTAATATTGTTTGTTGTTGTATACCAGACCTTATATCCTTTTTCCGCTATGTGAGATTTTATCTTATTCAAAGCATTGAACGTGGATGTGATCTTCGCATAAGTAGGACTCAAGTAATGAGGATGTATGAAAAACTGCACTACTCTTCCATACGCCGCACCGGAATCGATATATCTTTCTATTTTATTTTCATCATTGAAAATGTCTTTATCCAATCTCGGCTCGTAATAATTTATAGGTATTTCCAATGTCTCCACTATGCGGTTGCCCTCGGATGCATCTGTGCAGGTGTATCTCGGGAAGGATGTACCGAATCCAAAGCCCATAACATTATAAACATTGGCATCATTGGGGTCTACCTCACCGAGCTTACAGTTGTCGCCCTTAACGCCGCAGGCTTCAAGCCATGACAAGCGTTCAGCAGTGGAACCGTTACAATAGAAGCAGTGGTTGGAATTTGTATAAGCCCTTTCCACGAATATCTTCTCGAAAAGATCTATATGCTGCTTTTGTCCTTCAAGAGTGTAAGGAACATCATTGAAGTTGATATGAAGTCCCACTTCACATCCGTGACTCTTTAATTCTTCATAACGATCGCGATCCATAACAAATGAGGTGGGATCTCCCGGAACGACCATAGCATTAACATGGTAAGGAATTCCGAACATTTCCATATTGCATGCCGCCGTAAGGTTCATATTCGATGAAGTTGCATCGTCGTCACCGGAAACATGCACCGCCATATCGGGAACATTTTTCTTTGAAAGGGGAGGAAGCGTATGGAAAAGAGGAACACCGTTTTCGAGAAGTATTCTTTTCACAAGCTCGCAAAGCTCATCGTTGTAAGCAACGGAGGAATCCTCTTCCACAGGCAAGGGTCTCATATCCGGTACTCTTCCTATCGTAAATCCGCCTTTTCCGCCGGGTGCGGGAAATCCGTCTCCGCTTCTCCAGACGCTTCCGGGAAGATCAAAGGTGAATTCATATTTTTTTCCGTGCTTGACCAAGGCGGGAACGGCTTCTCCCTCAACGGTCCTTGCAAATGCCTTTACCACACCGTTTTCGATGGAAGGCTTCAAAAACGGAACGAATACAGCAGCATCCTTTCCGCCGCAGGAAACATACCCGTAAACTTTTTGCTCGGGAATATCATACATACTGATATTTTCCGCAAAGGATATGACCGTACACGAAAGCTCCGGAAGCTTACAGCCCGAGGCAATAAGAACATCCGTTTCCTTCAATTCATTCAAACGATCGATATCTGTTTCTTTTCCGCTGACACCGAGAAATCTTAAAATAGCCGGTATATACGCCGACGTATCATCTAAGCTTTTACCGTTTAATTCAGCTCTTCTTTTTTTATCCGCAAGATAATACAAGCTCATTATTAAAACAATTCCTTTCTTGCAAACCGGTCCGAGTTTTCAAATTATATCTGCCTTTTTATATACCGGAAGCCTGGCAGAAAATAGCAACCAGACATGCGGCGAAAGAAAAAACAGCTTTTTTCGTTATTTTTTCCTTTTGGAAAATAACACCTATACCCAACGAAACAAGGATGGAGGCCGCCGTTATTACAGTAAACTGTGCTGCGGCATTCATTTTTCCGGCAAGGAGCCCCGCTGTATAGTAATAAACACCGTTGCATCCGCACATCATAAGAGCATCAACAGATGCTTTGGAAAATGATCTTTCGCTCTTCTCCGCTTTTTTATTCATCGCATTTCCGATCATTATCCACAGAAGAACACATGTTACAGCGCCCGAAAGGTACATAACCGTATAAAACGCATTGAGATCGGGAGCCGCATTACCGTTCTGATATACCTTGATACAGAAATTGACAACGCCGTTGGATACACAGGAAACACAAGGCAGAAAAAGAGCATCCTTAATTCCCGAAGCACCGCCATCCTTTTTCATATTAAGAACAAATATCACCGCTACGGAAAGAAGTATTCCGAATATCTGCCACAGACCCGCACTTTCCTTTAAGAATATCATGGAAAGAAAGACGGGTATTATAAAGTTCATATTTACAATTATCACGGAAACGGAAAGCGTATTGTGCTTCATGGATTCTATGAGGATCGAAGCCGCAAAGGCCACCCCAACGCCGCCTATGACGGCAGGCAAAAGAAGCTCGGGCTTCATAACGCTCTCTGCCGTAGTACCGCTCGAAACCGTTCTGAGTCCGAAGAAGAGAGCTAACGGCAAAAACCACATAGTCGGGAAGAATCCGGACATAGCGGGCGAATCGCTTTTAGCAGAAATATTTTTATATACATTGCTCGCCGCGCCGGAAGAGATCACGGCAGCAATTAAAAAACCGTACACCATTTTACTTTAACCGCATTTATTTTCTGAAATCGGGAACATCAAGGAGCTCCCCGCCTCTTTTTGCGGATTCCACTGCCATAATAGCGGGAGCGGCACATTCAACAGCTTTATATACATCCATCGGGGGCGTTGTATCTTCAATAATAGATTTTACAAAATAATACATGGGATAGTAATCCGCACCGCCGTGGGCAGCATTTTTGAATACCTCTTCCGCATTCGGATCGGAAGTACCCCATTCGGAATGAGCTGTCCAACCGCCTTCTCTGTCAAATTGCTTCGGTGTATCCAATGTGGAACGGCACCATTCAACGCATCTTTCAACGCCTTTTATCTGATACCAATGAGAAGCGGTTATGTTCTTATTGCCGTAAGGAGCTGTAAATCCTGCTCTGAGATTGAAAATAACATCCTCGCTGTTGTACATTACGGCGCATTCGATATCTCTTGTATCAAAATCCTTTGCGCAGTAGCTTCCTCTTTTTGTTCCCATACAGCTCACTCTTTCGATACGTCCTCCCGTTATGGAAAGAAGGGGAGAAAGCTCATGAGGCAGGTAATAAATGGGATCCATAAATGTACGGTATCTCCATGTTGTTTCATAATTGGGATCGTTTTTCAGGGAAGGATCATCAGTCCATATAGTTTCACCTGTCTTTATGTTTCTGAAATAGTCCCATTTCGGCTCGTAGTGGAGGTATTCACCCTCGGCATAGTAGATCTTACCGAACTCATTTCTTTTTGCCATTTCTCTCCACTTGGATATAAAATCCCAATATCTTGTCTGTTCTGCGAGCTGATATTTACAACCGGTTTTCTTTACGGCATTTACAAGATCAAAGCATTGCTCTATCGTATAAGCGGCAGGCACTTCCGTCATTACGTGTATGCCTCTGCTCATTTCTTCCACTGCGTACTGCACCTGTATATCGGGGTCACATGTAATTATTACGGCATCATATACCGCTTTCTTTCTCATTTCCTCATAAGAGGTATATGCTTCCACATCATAGCCGTATTTCTTTTTGTGATATTCCGCTGCCGCCGCCGCTTTTCCTTCAGCATTATCACATACAGCCACAAGAACTGCATCGGGATTCATAAAATATGAATCATCCAAGCTCAACCAACGACGTCCCGAACCTATTACGGCAAATCTTATCTTTTTATCCATTGTATATAGAGTCCTTTCCCATACATCATCATTAACTCAAAATATATCTCTGCTCTTGCTTTCAGCATGGTTAACAATCTTGACAAACATTATTCATAATGATATAATAATTGTAAATCATAAATATATTAATTTATATATCAATTAAGATATATTTTTTATGATTTCGGATATTCGAATGTCAAATGGAAAGGATGAGTTGTTTTATGGATTATACCTCCGTAAACTTTTTTTCGAGCTTTTCTATAAATTACATATATACGGCTTATCTCGCACGCTTCAACCGCGATTTCAGATTTCCCGGAGAGACACACTCCTTTTGGGAGCTTGACTGCGTCACGGACGGAAAGCTCGGATTCACATCCGGAGAACATATTTATGAATGCTCGCCCTATGAGCTGGTCATTCATGAGCCGGATATTTTTCACACCTCCTGGGCAGCGGATAATAAAAATGCTTCATTGCTCTTTATATCCTTCGACGGGAAATATGCGGATCGCAAGATACCCTGCGGAAAATTCACGCTCAATGACGAGGAACGCTTCTACGTTGACATGCTTTCGTCTCTTATCCCGTCAATATTCGACAATACAGAAAATTTTTATGCCAAGCAGATGACATTCCGCAAGGATCTGTCCGCAGGTACTATGCAGAAATTCAAAAATCTTCTGGAGCTTCTCATTCTTTCTCTTTCGGGAAGAAACTCCAATACCTCTTTTGAAGATTCAGACCCCGCTTTGAAAAAGCAGATGGAGCTATTCTCCGCCATTGTCCGCTATATGAATGACAATATATGCGAGCCTCTCGATACGCAAAGCATATGCACCGAAGCAGGTCTGAGCGGCAGTACGCTTAAAAAGCTTTTCAATAAATTCACGGGAGGCGGTGTTATGGAATATTACCGCTCCCTGCGGACAAATCACGCCATTTCTCTCCTTTCCTCGGGAATGTCAATGGCGGAAATAAGCAGAACCATGAATTTTTCATCACAGAATTATTTTTCAGGATTTTTCAAGCGTGAAACGGGAATGTCACCGTTGGAATACAGCAAGAAAAAGCTTTGATATGTTACTTTAACAAGGGAACTTTCAATGTGCGAAAGTTAAGGTCACAAACATGAACTACAGACAGGACAAATACGGTAACAAATTATCGACACTCGGCTTCGGGTGCATGAGATTCCCCATGAAAGCCGGCAGAACGGACATGGCGGAAACGGAAAAAGAAATACTTTACGCCGTGGAAAACGGTATCAATTACTTTGATACGGCTTATATCTATCCGGGAAGCGAGGCGGCGCTTGGAGAGATACTCGCCAAAAATAATTTACGGGACAAGGTAAATATCGCCACAAAGCTTCCCCATTATCTCATAAAAACGAGAGAATCCGCAGAAAAGATGTTTGCCGAGGAATTGAAAAGGCTGAGGACGGATCATGTGGACTATTATCTCATGCACATGCTTACGGACACGGACACATGGGAAAGACTCAAATCTATAGGGATCGCAGATTGGATATCCGATATGAAGAAATGCGGCAAGATACGTCAGATAGGCTTTTCGTATCACGGAAACTCCGAAATGTTCAAAAAGCTGGTGGATGCATACGATTGGGATTTCTGCATGATACAGTATAACTATATGGATGAAAATTCCCAGGCGGGAAGATCGGGCTTGAAGCATGCCAATGCAAAAGGACTTCCCGTTATGATAATGGAGCCGTTAAGGGGAGGAAAACTCGCCAACAGACTTCCCGATGAGGCAAAGCGCATCTTCGCATCTCATGAAAAGAAATACACGCCCGCACAGTGGTCCTTCCGCTGGCTGTGGGATCAGCCCGAGGTCACCGTTGTATTATCCGGAATGAATTCTCTCGGAATGATAGAAGAAAACATAAAGACCGCATCCGCCGCCTCCGTGGGAGAGCTTACGGATGAAGACAAAGCCATGCTGCAGCTTGTCATAAAGGCGATAAATTCAAAAATGAAGGTGGGATGCACAGGCTGCGGATACTGTATGCCATGTCCTCATAACGTGGATATCCCCGGAACCTTCGCCGCATACAACAGGCGCTATTCCGAGGGCAAGATACACGGCCTTATCGACTACTTTATGTGTACCGCATTGAGAAAAAATCCTTCCCCCGCTTCCAATTGTATCGGGTGTGGAAAATGCGAAAGACATTGCCCTCAGGGGATCAAGATCCGCAAGGAATTGGAAAATGCCCAAAAGGAGCTTGAAGGCACAGTTTACAAGGCGGCAAAAAAGCTGGTAACAAAGTTTGTTAAATTTTAAAAATACACATTTTGTTAATTTTTATCCATAATTTTGTTTCTATCTATTGACATCCTCCGCTTTTGGTGATACAATAAGTGTGCGATGGTATCCGGATAATGTTATTTGAAGATATCATTGAAAATCTAATAATTTAAGGAGAAACAAAAATGAAAAAGTTTCTTAGCATTCTTCTCGTTGCTGTTCTTGCGATCTCTTTCGTAGTTCCCGCTTCCGCTGAAGGCGCCGGATACGTTTTGAAGACAAGTGACCACGGTAATGAAAACGGCTTCTTCCGTATAGATTACGGCGAAGTTCCCGCTTCTTGGGATACCTACGTTGTCGAATTCGACTTCAAATGGATCTCCAACACTCTTATCAGCACTTGTAAAGACTACGTTATATTCTCTGCATTTGACGGCAAGGCTTATAACGGCGGTATGATCCAGGCTACAGGCAACAAGCTTCAGGTAACTCAGGTTGCCGAAGGCACAGTATTTGCTGACGATTTCGATTTCAAAGCAAACACATGGTACAGATTCAAGCTCACATGGGACTCCGAAGCTAAGCTTTCCATCTCTGTTGACGGAACGGCTCTCAAGTTCGGCGGCGCTGACAAGCTCACACCCAAGGCTACAACACTCAACCAGTATTTCGGTTACTGCGGCGACCTCTCCGGCGGAAACTCTGCTGACAAGTCAGGCGCAGCTGCTTGCGTATACGGCGAAGGTAACTACGACGGCGTAGGCTACTGGGATAACATCAAGGTCATGTCCGGTGACAAGGTTCTTTACGAATCCGACATCGAAGCTGATGCTGCTGAAGCTGAAAAGGTATTCAACCGCATGGGCACAACAACAATAGGTACTTCTTATCCCGCAGCAGTTAACAAGATCTCATTCTGGTCTCTCCAGGAAATATTCCCCTTCAAGGTTGACAAAGCTGAAGGTTCCGAGCACAAATACTGCATCGTTCCCACATACTACGATCTCCAGGGCGGATGCGTAAGACTCAACTCCTCCGCACAGGCTTCCGGCGACAAGTGGTCCTTGTTCTTTGACATTTATATGCCTTCCTACAAGCCCGACGCAGGTCAGGACAAGTGGGGCGGAGACGGCTTCACAATAATGAATGCATATGACGGCACAGCTTACACAGGCGCTGCTATCACAGCTACAGCAGGTGTTGTATCCGTTAACAATGCTCCCACAGAATTCAAACTCGAAGCTAACAAGTGGTACACATTTGAAATCCGTTACGACGGTGCTAACGCTTCCGTATTCGTAAACGGCGAAGCTATCGTAGAAAACTCCGCATGTGCAAAGGCTCCCTCCAAGAAGGACATCGGCTTCTTCGGTGACCTTTCCGGTTCCGGTCACAACGGTTGTGCATGGTATGACAACTTCAAGATCGTTGAAAACGGCAAGGACGTTTGGGTTCTCGATTTTGAAACAGAAGCTCAGCGTGACCGCGAAGACAAGGCTCTTTGGGTTACTGTAACATCCTCCACAGAAGTTGCTACCGACATCGTAAGCCTCGATCCTTGGACAGAGCCCAAGGAAGAGCCTAAGGACGAACCTAAGGACGAACCTAAGGACGAACCTAAGGATGAGCCCTCCAACCCCGCGACAGGCGACAGCATGGTTGCATTCGCTATCCTCGGCGCAGTTGCTCTCGCAGGTACAGTGATCGCTTCCAAGAAGAGATAAGATTTTTGATATTTTAATATAAAATATTCCTCCGGGGTGTCTTGCCGATGCAAGACACCCCATTTTTCTGCCGCCTTGCTTATCTTAATTTGTACAGCGATCATTAATTATCTGCCTTTTACGGAACAAAGCCTCAAATCGATTTGAATTTTACCTTCATAAGGGATAAAATCTTAAAAATTTTAATGTTTTACCTTTGCAGGGGATAAAAACTTAATCATTTCATATTATCGGATGTAAAGCAGTCCATAAAAGAATAAAGGGGGCGTCGCATTAAGCGATGCCCCCGCTAAAACAGCGGACGAAAATAGGGGACGGAAACCCGCTATTCAGGGCTTGGCTCACGTTAGTGAGACAGCCCCCAACTCGTTACAAGTATTAAAACCTGAAATATATAAAAGGATTGTAAGCTCCCACCGCAAGCTGTACAGTGCAGAGGAACAACACGGCAAACAGTGCAATGTCGTAAAGTATACCTGCGCCTGCCTGCCAAACGCCTTCGGAAACGTTTTGAAGCTTTTCGTGAATAAAATACCCAATCTTCTTAGCTATAGGAGTGCTGAAGATCACAGCAGCAATAAATGCTATAATAAATATCATATTTACATCCGCTCTTTGAAGAAGCGTTACGGCGTTCGTATCACCAACACCGAAAACTCCGTAGCCTCCGAACAGAGCTTTCGTATACTCCCATATATCTGACAGAGTCTCCCGAGTGAATATCACCCATCCGTATACTATGAAGAATAGCGCCCATATGTGGGAAAGCACCTTGCTTTTTGAAATGAATTTCAACAAGAATTCCTTTTCAAGGACAAGAAGCACACCGAAATAAAGTCCCCAAAGGACGAAATTCCATGATGAACCATGCCATAAGCCCGTGGCAAACCACACAACAAATATGTTGAATATCCATCGTGGCTTTGAAACTCTGTTTCCTCCGAGAGGGATATATACGTAATCACGGAAGAATGTGGACATGGATATATGCCACCTTCTCCAGAAATCGGTAACGGAATCGGCTATGTACGGATAATTGAAGTTTTCAAGGTAATGAAAGCCCATCATTCTTCCCATACCGATCGCCATATCGGAATACCCCGAAAAATCGAAAAATATCTGGAAGGTATACGCCAGAATGGCTACCCATGAGCCTATCAGACCGAGATCCGAGGGAGAGCTTGCAAAGAGTGCATCACAGGTCTGTGCCATAGTATTGGCGATAAGCGCTTTTTTGCCCAAGCCCACTATAAAGCGTCTTGCGCCTTCGGCAAAGTCGTCTATCGTCTCCACTCTGTAATTCAATTCCCTTTCCACAGTTACATATCTGACAACGGGCCCCGCAATAAGCTGAGGAAACATGGCAACGTATGCACCGAAATTAATTATATCGTGCTGTGCCTTTACATTGCCCCTGTATACATCTATGGAATAAGACATGGTCTGGAAGGTGTAAAAGGATATGCCTATGGGAAGTATGATATCGGGTATCTCAATGCCGACGGAGAACAAGGAATTCACCGTGGAAAGAAGCATTACGAGATACTTGAAAAAGACAAGTAAGCCGAGATTTCCTGTAAGGGATATGGCAAGAAATATCTTTTTCTTCTTTTGATCGCCTTTTATCTCTCCGTCCTCTATCATACGTCCGCAAACAAAGTCGAGAACGGTGGAATATATCATCAAAAGAACGTATACCGGCTCTCCCCAAGCGTAAAAAACAAGGGAGAAAAGGAAGAGAACGATATTCTTCCCTCTTATTCCGAAGAATTTTCCCACGGTGTAATAGCACGAGAAAAACAAAGGCAAAAATGCGAATAAGAATGTCAGATTCGAAAATACCACAAGCTCACCTCATTTCAAGCCCTTAAGGGAATCGGAATAGTAATCGTATATGACACGGTCACTCATTTCCAGAAGAAGGACGTCCGTAATATTGTTTTGGTCTATAAGTTCCTCGTATTTCACGGTCGAAAGAGCTTTGTTACTGTCAACGTATCTTACGATAGTCTTATCAAAGTGAGAAGCCAGTACCTCCAGAAGCGGCGGTGAATAGGAATCACCTATAATGAGAAGATTTCTGCCCGTTTTGTTATCGGGGTAAGTTATCTCTCTTGTAATAGGCTGAAACAGTATATAATGACTGTAACTTCTGCTCGTATTATGCTTTTTATTGAGATATTTCTCAAGGTTCTGTGCGATACTTTCCTTTCCTCCGTAGGAAACTCCGCTTTCGATAACGTAATCGTGATCGGGCAGAGAGAAATCGGCGGCATGGAAAACGTCATGCATTTTATAATTTGCCACTGCGAGAGCATTGGAGCCGTACAACGTCACCTCGTCGTCGAAGGTATGTATTACCGGTGTACGAGGCTCGATATCGGAATAGTTTTCCTTGAACATTTCCGTTATAAGTCGGTAGCCCTCTGTGAAGCCGTAAACATTCCAATGATGGTCTGTTTTATAAAACAAATTTTCCTTATCTCTGATATCGTCTATTTTAATAAAGTCGTACTGCACGCGCTCGTCGAGCATTGTGAAGAATTCCGTAAAGAGTCCGTGCTTCGATTCTGCGGGAAGAAGCTTTTCGCAAAGCTCCGTATCCTCAAAGCATGTAACGGGGAAAACGTACCAATTCACATTCGGTCGGCGGGATGCAAAGTCGTTTATGAGCGAAGCCTGTCTTTCCATGGCGGGACGAAGCTTTGATTGATCCTGAGAAGGCACACGGATATAGAAATCAACGAGAGGATCGTCTTCACCCGTTTTTGCAGTGATCTCATAATACCTGTGAAGATTGTTCGCCTTAAGGTACACTGTATTGTATATTGTCTCAAAGGGAGGCTCGGAAGGCTCTGTTTCCGGTATCGTCCCCGGCAAGGTCTCGAGAGATGTTTCCGGAGATGATTCGGGCACTTTTTCCGTTTGCGGTACGGTTTCGTTTCCCGCTATGGGATCGTTTCCCGTATTTTCACTTCCCTCTTCCCTGCGTTCAAGCATTATTTCATTGCCCAATTCAAGCAAAAAGGATGTGACCGGCTCATTGAGTCTCTGCTTGAATCCCTCCGCCGCAGATGTGATCCCCACGTAAAAGGGAATGTAATTTGTGTATATATCGTTTATATCACGCTTCGCTTCTTCAATTGTATTGAAAAGCGACGCACCGAAGGCTCCTTCTTCATAAACCTTTTCAACTTCAATGACGTTGCCCACATTTTCCGATTCGATGATCCCCGCATTTGTCAGGATCATTTTGATCGGCGCACTTATCATCACGGCAAAAAGAAATATAAAGAAAAGCATCGCAAATATTTTATTCCGCACAGACTCACCTCTCTGTCTTAAATGTCAATATTTCAGGACACGGCGTATCCTTGTTAGCACAAGAATAGGCGCCCACCCGCTCAGATGCAACCCAGGACACGGCACATCTTTGTTAGCACAAAATCATTCGCCCACCCGCTCAGATGCAACCCAGGACACGGCGCATCTTTGTTAGCACAAGAATAGGTGCCGTGTCTATTATAACATGCCAAATAAACAAAAGTCAACAAAAATACATAAAATAAAAATGAAAAACCAAGAATCATGCACAAAAGTGCCCGCAAATTCGGACATTTTCAAATTCTTACAAGCCTTGGATAAAAAATTCCCCGCCGAAGAAGCTCTCGGCGGAGAATAAATAAGCGTATACTATTTTTAAGTTAAACTATAACGCAGATCGGCAGTTAATTGGTATAATTTCAATCCGATTCGGATTCAAATTCGATCACAGCACCAGTGGAAGCGTTTATTTCATAAGAATATTCGTTTCTTCCTGATTCGAATTCCACTTCCCATACCTTAACGCCTTTTTCGATGTCAAGCTCTATCTCAACATCCCTGATATCCGCTTTATCAAGCTTTGCGTGCTCAAGTGCCGCGGACAATGCCTCTTCCCTTGTCATAAGCTCGGAAGCCTCGGCGGCGGGGACGGAAGGTCTCTGTTCCGCCTTTTGGGAAGGCGCAGACTCTTTTGACTCCGGTTCGGACTTAATTTTCGGTGCGGGAGCCGACTCTTTTTTCGTGTGAAAATGAAGTATTTCACCATTGTAAGCCGCTATTCGGTAGGAATGATCGGTCATTTGAGAATCAAATTCCACTTCCCATACCTTGACGCCTTTTTCAATGTCAAGCTCTACCTCAACATCCCTGATATCCGCTTTATCAAGATTTGCGTGCTCAAGTGCCGCGGACAATGCCTCTTCCCTTGTCATAAGCTCGGAAGCCTCGGCGGCGGGGACGGAAGATCTCTGTTCCGCCTTTTGGGAAGGCGCAGACTCTTTTGACTCCGGTTCGGACTTTAATTCGGATCCAATTTCCAAAACCGTATCGGTCGATGTATTTTCGGATCTTGCTCTGTCGCTTTCTTCGGCTTTGTATTCCAAACGCGGAACGGACATAGCTGTTTTTCCCGAATATGCTTCGGGGATCGATTCGTTTGCAGGTGCACAGGACGAAAATGCTAAGATGAGCATTGTCGTTAAAATAAGTACACTTATGCGCGATAATGTTCTTTTCATGGTAGTATTTCCTCCTATTGTTTAGCATAGCCTTCGGCTTATGCTTGAGCACATTATAACATATTGACAAGTCAATGTCAATACAACCATTTGTAAAGTTTCTTACCGTAAGTTATGAACAAAATGTTGACATGTTAACAAGTTGCTTTTCTCTGTTTCCGCATATTGACAAAAGAGCCCGTATATATTATAATTGTCTGTGTAAAGCAAGGATGCATATCAATATAAGAAAGGACGACGAAGCATCATGATATACGATTTTGATACAGCTTTGGACAGAGTGAGCACAAACGCAGAAAAATGGAAGGGCATCCCCGACAAAGCGATATCCATGTCCATCGCAGATATGGATTTCAAGCCTATGCCCGAAATAGGCGAGGCGGTCAAGGCTGCCGTCGACCGAGGCGAATACGGCTATGTCTGCCTCACCGATGAGGATCATAAGGCTGTATCGGATTGGGTATATTTCCGAACGGGAAAAAGGATACCGCAGGAGCATTTCATTGCGACACCCGGAGTTTTATACACCGCAAGAACAGCCCTTTATGCCTTGACGAACGAAACTGATAAGGTAATAATCCAGACCCCTCTCCATACGCCATCAATAGCATCGGCATCCATGCTCGGCAGAGAAGCTCTCAGAAACGAGCTTATATACAAGGACGGCAGTTATACCATCGACTTTGACGGTCTTGAGGACTTGTTCAAGAAAGGTGCGAAAGCACTTATGATATGTACTCCTCACAATCCCACGGGCAGAATGTGGAACGAAGAAGAACTGCAAAGCATCGCTTTCCTCGTAAATAAATATAATGCATACGTTATTTCCGACGAGATACATAAGGATATTTTGTGGCACGGCAGACATCACATCTCCCCTGCCGATATTCCTTCTCTCAGCGAAAGAACTGTATCCGCCTTCTCCGCATCGAAATCCTTCAACATGGGTGGCTTTCACATCGGAAGCGCCGTGATACCGAATGAAGATATACGCAAAAAGGTAGTCGAGCGTTTTTACGCCCACGGTCATTCCTGCAACCGCCCTTCGGTCATGTGCATTGCGGCTCAGACAGCCGCTTACACCAAGGGCAGAGAATGGTTCGAACAAATGTTATCTTACGTGGAAAAGAATTTCCTGCTCGCATTGGACATGCTTTCGGATCTTCCCATAAAGGCAAGCTTTCCCGAGGGAACATTCCTTCTTTGGGCAGACATAACGGAGCTCGGATGGGATGCGGACAAGCTGAAGGATGTAATGTATAACAAATGGAGGGTAATAGGAGACCCGGGCAGCTATTACGATACCACCGCTTACGCCTCTTACAAGGGACTTGAGCATCATATCAGATTCAATCTGGCAGCTCCCCGTTCCCGTGTGGAGGAAGCAATGACAAGAATAAGAAAGTATTTCGAAAAATAGATCACTGTAAGGAAAGGTGCAGATCAAATGGAGCTTATAAGACTTGAAACAGAAAAAAGCCCCATATTCGAAAAGGTTTTCGAATGGAGCTATAATTGGTGGGGAAAGTATTGCAAGGGCGGAGAGGCGGAAACAAGAAGCACCCTTGTTCATTCGTTGAATACAACAAGACTTCCTCAGACCTTCGCAGCACTCGATAACGGAAAGCCCGTGGGAATGTATCAGCTGTCCATGAGCGACGATCTCGCCGGCAGACCCGATATCTATCCATGGCTTATAAATGTATATGTGGATGAAGCCTGCCGAGGCAAAAATATATGCCGTTTTATGATGGAAACAGTCAAGGAAAACGCCGCAAAAGCGGGGCTCACAGAGCTGTATCTCTATACCCATCACGTGGGTCTTTATGAAAAATTCGGATGGAGATTTATCGAATACGTGGATACCTTCAAGGGCGGAGAGAAGGAACGGCTTTATAAAATGGATATAAGATGATCTTGGCTTTTTGAATACCGATCAAAAAAATTACCTCTTCACAGTATAAGTGAAGAGGTAAAAAAATTCCCCGGATCTTTTCCGAGGAATTTTTGGTACGCCGTAAGGGATTCGAACCCCCGACCTTTTGGTTCGTAGCCAAACACTCTATCCAGCTGAGCTAACGGCGCATACCTTTTTTGGTACTTGAGTATTTTATCATAAATTTCACCTTTTGTCAAGAGGTAAAATGAAATTTATTTTGCTAAAATAACAGTATTATATTTTCGGACATAAATGCACCTTCTTTTTATTGTTTGTGTCATAATGCTCTTTTTGTATTGTAATGATATACTCGCTGCGCAAGTATGATATAATAAGCGCAAACAACTGCTGTACGAACAAAAACATGCGCTTAACAAAATTGTGCGTCTGCACGCACAATTTTCTAACTGCTATTATGATATAATATCCGGTCCTACATATGCCGAAGGCATATATCACCGCTCGAAGAGCGATATCATATTGAAGATATATCACCCGGTCCGTGAGGAACGGATATCATTGAAAAAACAACTTTTGTCGGTAGACAAAAGTTCAGACTACTGACAAACCCGCCTCAAAAAGGCGGGTTTTGAACAAATAAAAGGAAAAACAAGTAGGGCAGAAAAAAGAAGCAAACTCCTCTTCCAGAGGATGGATGCAATCCTTTTCATATTCTGC
>SVTV01000018.1 GCA_015063605.1 Oscillospiraceae bacterium | reverse complement strand
CCGGAACCTCCTTTTCCCAGACTAAATTCTACCACAATTTCTTTCCCACACTAAATTCTACTTCAAATTCCACTGTGGAATTTACTTTGGGAATTCACTAAAGATTAATTCATATTTGATAACACCAAGATAAACCTTGACAAATGCATAAGGAAATGATATAATAGATTATCATTTCGAAAACGTTTTCGCAAAAAGTTACCTGTTATTCTGTTTTGTGAGCCGCTTACAAGGCGTCAGCTCTTCGTTCTTCCCCGCGGTGTGCTTACGCTTATTCTCATTTGTATCCTGCCATAAGGAGGCTATATGCCAAGAGTCACCATCGCCGCAGTTGCTGCTGAAGCGGGCGTGTCCAATGCTACCGTCAGCAAGGCACTCAACGGAACCGACTGTATCTCACCCGATACTGTACGGCGCGTAAACGAAGCTGTCAAAAAACTCGGCTACAAGCCAAACCGTGCCGCACAATTACTTGCCGGAAAAAATAAAAACATCGGTATTATCATGCCATATAATCCGGAACCGGTCTTCTCTCTCTTCGACAACGGATTTACCGATGCGATCGCCGAATATGAGGAGTACGGTTTTACTCTGACCAAGATCAAATATAACAGTACGAATGAGGCTGAAGAATTTCCTGCAGGCATCGCTAAGCTGAAGGAAACGGTCAACGGGCTTATCTTCATAGGAAGCTATCAGGCGGAAAAGTTTATTCACGAACTGCGCAGTCTCTCTATACCGAAGGTGTCACTGCAGGTATCTGTCGAGCCTTCGCTATGTCCCAGCGTTACCATAGACGATTACGGCGTCGGACGTATGGCGGCGAATTTTCTCAGTCTGTGTTGTCGGCGCGTGTCCATGATCGTTGGTGACAAAAATGTAAATATCCACAAGCATAATATTGAAGGTTTCCGAGCAGAAGCACTCAAACGTTCAATGGAGGTCACAGCGGTGGAGGAAAGCTTTGATTCCTTCGACTCCGCCCATGCTATTACAGAAAAAATGCTCCGACAGAATCCACCTGATGGAATTTTCGTATCATCATATGTATCGCCCGCCGTCTGTGCCTGTTTGGAAGAACACGGTATGGCAGAGAAAATTAAGGTTATCGGCGTTGACATTTGGGAGCGCACGGTAAAACACCTGCAGAACGGATCGCTTACAGCTGCGATATATCAGAATCAGCCCCTTCAAGCACGGCGCGCCGTAGATATGATCGTCTCCATGATGCGCGAAAGCGTTGGCGTAATACCCGAGAGCGTCCTCATCAAACCGGAGCTTGTAATGGAGAGCTGTTTAGAGCATTATTTATAAAATATACAAATCCCGCAGTCAGATGCTGCGGAGATTAATTTAAACAAAGCGAAAACGTTTTCGCTACACAAGGAGGTATATTTATGGAATTCCTGCAAAACCCTAACCGTTTTGATCTGCTGCTTGACGGAATAAGCATCTGGGAGCAGAACCCTACGATCGAACAAACATGCGATGATGCGAAGATCGTCACCACTGTCACTGCAAACGGACTGTGTATCGTCAATACCGCCCGCAAAATCGACAAACACGGTGCATATGAGTGGGTAAACACTCTTGAAAACATATCGGATACGCCCACTCCGATCATATCTGAACTGTGGGACTGCAGATGTGCTCTCCCGCTCCCGTATGAGCAGCCTTACCGTTGGATCGCTATACATCCCGACCCAAAAACTGCAACAAAAATCTTAGCACCCACCGGCTCCACTTGGTCAGCAGAGGAATTTTTCTGCGATCCCGATAAGCTTGTAGGAAATCGACGTATCAACCACATCTACGCCGGTGAAAGCAAGGACTACACTGCTTCCGGAGGGCGCTCAAGCGAAGAAATGGCTCCTTTCTTCAACATCCATAAGGACGGTCACGGCGTCATTGCGGCGGTAGGATGGACGGGACAATGGCGCTGCCGCATCACGCGCGGTGCGGATAACTTAACCATCAGAAGCGGTATCGACGGACTTCATTTTAAGCTGCTGCCCGGTGAAAAGATCCGTACATCGTCCGTGGTGCTGATGCCTTACGACGGTGACATAATAGATTCGCAGAACAAATGGCGGAGATTGGTGAAGGACGAATTTTCGCAGGCGGGCAAGCGCGTGGATCAGGCGCCTCTCTGCGCTTCATTCTGGGGTGGAAACACCTCTGATACCATGCTGGACCGTGTGAAGTTCATACGTGAAAACAAGCTACCCTACGAATATATCTGGATCGATGCGGGTTGGTACGGCATTGACAGCAAACCTTCAGCAAACGAATTCGAAGGAGATTGGGGAAGCTACAACGGTGATTGGAGAGTAAGTCCGCATATCCATCCCGAAGGATTGCGGGATGTAAGCCGTGCAGTCCATGATGCAGGTCTGAAGCTGCTTCTTTGGTTCGAGCCCGAACGGGTTTGCGGAAGCATGCCGGACCCAAGAGAGCATCCTGAGTATTTTCTCTACAACGGCGGATGGCATCTGTTGAATCTCGGTAACCCCGATGCTTGGAATCATATTTTCAAATTGCTGTCCGATAGATTTGAGGAATTGTCCATTGACTGCTACCGTCAGGATTTCAACGCCTCTCCGCTCGATATTTGGCGTGAAAACGACGAAGAAGACAGGCAAGGAATCACTGAGATCAAGCATATTACCGGTATGTACTCACTTTGGGATTCGCTGTTGGAGCGTTTCCCGAATCTCATCATCGATAACTGTGCATCGGGTGGACGGCGCATTGATATTGAAACGCTCCGACGCAGCATCCCCCTTTGGCGCACCGATTACTATTGCCCTGCTAACTTCGATGTGGAGGTCGCTCAGATGCATAATCTGACCTTCGGCAGCTGGATGCCGTATTCCGGATCTGCGATCAAAGGTTATGATCCGTACAATATCCGCAGCGGATACGCGCCCGCAGTCAGCTCTGCGCAGTTTTATTATGCCGACAGCGCACCTGCGGACGTCACCCAACAACATCGTCAATGTGCCGAGTATCTGCGCGTACGGCCTTATTTTTCTGAGGATATTTATCCACTCACCGAGCCCTCACCGAATACGGATGTTTGGTGTGCAGCGCAGTATAACCGACCTTCACAAGATGATGGGTTATTGCAGATCTTCCGCCGTGAGCATGCACCATATGACAGCGCTGTATTCCATTTGCGCGGTATTGATGCAGATGCCGAGTATGTACTTGAGGATCTTGATGGCGGCGAAGTCACTCTGAAAGGCGATAAGCTTGCAAACCTGCGGCTGACCATCGAAACTCCGCGCACTGCGAAGCTGTTTATTTACAGAAAGAAGCATGTTTAAATGATTCAACCGGCTCCATCCGCAATAAGGTATACACTTCAGTCATCATAACGTAAAGATATATTGACGAATATTTGAAAGCGCACCGCTGACATATAATTGCGGTGCGCTTTGAGTTATCTGTAATTCGAAATTATTTTTCCGTTTTCTTTTTTATATCTGCGGCAAGCTTCTCTGTCATTTCAGCCTCTTCGTGATACTGTTCATTGTGTAACGTTTCGGCTATTCTCATGTACATGTCGTAAGCCTTTTCGTATTCCCCCAATTCATCATAGCAATATGCCATGCAATAAAGCTCGTCATGAAAATCGGTGCCCAACTCCCCTGCTTTTTCCCAATAGGAAAAAGCCTCATCGTATTTTTTCAAGTGTTGGCATATATCGCCTCCGTGTATATAAAGCAGCCAATTCTCGGGGAATTTTTCGATTGCTTTTTCAAAGCAGCTTAAAGCCTCTTCATACCTCTTTCCGTTGATATATGCTTCGATAAGATACACCCACTCCTCGGGATCATCATGAGCAAGGGAACATTTTTTCTCCTGCTCGGCTATGATCTCGTCCGATTTTCCCAATTCATGCATCAAACCTGCTTTAAGTGAACGTGCACGCCTGTAAGCATGGGGATCGCTCTCACATCCGTCGGCAATCGCTTTGTCATACCATTCAAGTGCAATATCTTTGCAGTACCGGAGCATAAAATGGTGGATAGTGGCATATTCCCACTTATCACGTGTGGAAAGCTCGCCGTTTTTCATCATTTTGATGTATTCGATACGGCAACGCATGAAATCATCGGGATCTTTTGTCTTTTCATATACTGCCGAAAGACGCTGAGCATAATTTTCATAGGCAACAGAGCTTTCCTTATAAAGATCGTCTACGGTAACGGAATAAAGCTTTGCCAATTCCGGAAGGATCATAACATCCGGAAGAGTCGTGCCACATTCCCAACGGGAAACGGTCTGTGTATTAACTCTCAATTTATCTGCTGCCTGCTCCTGAGTCATTTTTTTCGCAAGGCGGAATCTTTTCAGATTCTCGGTAAAAACAGTTGTATTCATAAATCTAATGTGTTTTCCTTTCTGGATGAAAATAATTTCTCATGTAAGCTTACGAGATAATTATAATTGATAAACACTTTGAAAACAATGTCTCATTTTATGATGTGTATCGTAATTTTTGTGTAGTGCAAAGATCCCGCAAGCCTTAATAAAACGGTCTGCGGGAAATTTTATAAGTAAATATTTTATTCGGAAATTACCTCTGCGGAAAGGATCTTTACATCCTCAACGGGCTTATCTCTTCTGTCGCAAGCAACTGCGGCGATCTTTTCAACGACATCCATGCCTTCATATACCTGTCCGAAAACGGTATGTCTGTAATCGAGCCAGGGTGTACCGCCAACCTCGGAATACTTATTTACAACATCATCGGGCCAACCGCCTTCATGCATCTGCTGTATCATTCTTCCGTCAACCTCTTTAGCCTGTACTATAAAGAACTGGCTTCCGTTTGTATTGGGACCTGCATTCGCCATGGAAAGGGCGCCGTAATAGTTGTGGAGCTCATGGTCAAATTCATCCTCAAAGGCTCTTCCCCAAATACTTTCGCCGCCCGTACCGGTTCCTCTCGGGTCGCCGCCCTGTATCATGAAGTCTCTTATTACTCTGTGGAAAATAAGACCGTCATAATAACCGTTCTTTATATGAGTTGTAAAGTTTTCTACTGTCTTGGGAGCTTTGTCCGCAAAAAGATTGATCTTGATATCTCCCATATTCGTTTTCAAAACCGCTTTTGTCTTTTGATCTTCGAATTGATACATTTTTCTTTTCCTTTCGTTAATGCTTATTTAACCTTTACATGATACCATAATTTTCAAAAAAAGTAAAGGCTTTTATAAAATTTATATTTAAAAACGGGCAGACGATAAGCACGTCTGCCCGAAGGGAATTAATTCTTATTCGTTATTAGAATTCGAATGTATCCATTACGTCACTGATAGCGGATTCGATGGAGCCCTTGACTTTGTCGAATTCGGAAGCAAAGTTCTTGGATTCGTTCTGAATGAATTCTCTGAGAATGAAGCCCTTACCTGCGAAGTCGTAGATATAACCGAGGTCATAAACCTTTGTATTGAAGATTATATCGAGCATATCGTTGGATTCCTCGTCTCTTGTGAGAACGCCCTTGATGGAAGCCTCATAGAAAGCGGGTGTAAGGTATTCGCTGGAGTAGTATGCGAGAGCCTCTGTGATGATACCTGTTCTTTCGAGATCGGAAGCGCAGGAGGGTACGCATACGCCGGGGAGGTAACCCTTGGAGGATGTAGGTGTGTAATACTGCTTCTGTTCTTCATCAAACATAGGATTGGGAAGGATACCGAAGTTCATTTCCATACCTCTCTGCTGACGTGCAACGGAGAATACGGTAGCTCTGAACATTACGGAGCCGTCCATGAACTTAGCAAGCTGTGTATCGGCAGTACCCATCTTATCAGTTCTGAAGAATTCGTTATCGAGCATAAGGTCAAGAACCTTTTCCGTAACAGCGAGAGCTCTGCTTTCGTCAAGACCGAACTTGAAACCGCCTTCTCCATCGGGCTTTACAAGACGTTCGCCTGCTGCCTGATAGAAGATGGTGCTGTTGTTGGAGTTAAGCATAAAGCCCCAGGAGTCTGTCTCGTCCATCTTACCGTTACTGTTGGTATCCTCGTTAAGGTCCTTAACGATCTCAAGAAGGTTATCAAGTGTCCACTTGTAATCCTTTACCATCTGGTAGGGGTCAACATCGGGAAGCTTTTCCTCGAGAGCATCCTTATTGAAGGTAATGATAAATGTAAGGTCATCATCGAGGATGGATATTTCACCTGTTGTGAAATAAAGCTTGTTCTTTATAACGAGGTCACGGTTGACGTTCTGGTCCCACCAGGACTTTTCAAGATCGAGATAGGGAACCTCAAGAAGATTTACGAGGTGTCCTTCCGTAGCGAGAACAACGGCAGAGTTCATAGGAGGCATATAGAGATCATACGCATCGTTATCAGCCTGGATATTGTTTCTTGCGGTAGCGAGAACATTACCGGGGCTGTCTATTGAAGCAACGATCTTTACACCAAGCTTTTCTTCGAGAAGACTGTTTCTTTCATAAACAGCATCGTTGATGGGCTCTTCAAGGATCTCTTCGGCTGTAAGGTCGATGTGTGTGTACGCGCCGTTATTGAGTCCGAGTATTCTGAACTCATAGGGTGTATCACCGTCAGCATAATTTGCATCTGCAGGTATTTCAAGCTTTTCCTTTTCTTCCTCTGTAGCCACGCCTGTGGTGGAGGGAGCGGAAGTGCCCGTGTTCTGAGAACCTGTGTTCTGGGGATCCGACGTATCGCCGCAAGCCGCCAAGGACACTACCATGCAAAGCATAAGTACGAGCGATAAGGCTCTTACAATGTTTTTCATTTTTGTATCTCCTTAGTAACAAATTGTTTTTTAATTTTAACATAGATATGAACAAATGTCAATAGAAATATAATCAAAATCATCATCGAAGCTTATTTTTACGGGAATTTCAAATAATACTCACATTAAATTTGGGAAATATGAATTTATGGAAAAAATTATTTATTGACATCCGTGAAGGAAAATGTTACAATAATAATGGATAGGTTTAAAAATATGCTTTCACTGCAGAAAGCAGTATTTCGGATAGTTATGATAAACAAAAGAAAAATTAATCAATATAAAAAAACATTATTATGCTTTTCTGTTCTCGTGTCGATGCTTATCGTCATGTATTCATGTGAATTCAATATAAAAGAAAACGGTTCCGTTAAGGATGACCATGCACCATCCGACGGTCACGCAGGAAATATGAAGTATGAAAACACTCTTATTTCCGATAATCCGATAGATTACGGAGAGATCCTTCCGACGGCATACTTAAACGAGCTTGATATACCCGATTTTATGCATGCATCCATCAGGATCGCGGCATATGACGGAAGCTACGTTTTCTCTTCCCAGGACAACGACCCTCTTCACGATGCTGTCAATGACAGAAATCTTCTTGCAATGGAAAAACTGGGGGCATTTATTACGGAGATAAAGATCGAGCCTGCGGTATTCTTTGACACGATAGCGAATCAATATAATTCGGGAATATCCTCATGCGATATGCTTGTTATCCCCTATAGCCTTATGCCCGCTTTCATAGCAAATGATATGCTTATGAATGCAAAGTCTTTAAGATATACCGATTACTCAAAGCCTTATTTCGATCAGAATGCGATGAATTCTCTGACACCGGGACGAATGGTATACGGAGTCATAGGCGACTATACCTTTTCACCCGATAAATATTGGTGCACATTTTATAATAAGGATCTTGCAAAGGCAATAGGGCTTAGGGATCCATCCGAGCTTTTCGATCAAAACGCATGGAATTGGGAGACAGCTCTGCTATATGCAAAAAATGCATCGGCTCGCGGTTATACAGCCATGACTGCTTCAGGTGACGATAATACTTTCTGCGACATGGTGTGGGCATCCTCGGGAATACAGCTTATTGAAAATGAGATCCCTTATGCTCCACAGATGTGCTACAACACCAACGAGGCAAAAGAACTTATAAAGTTTATAAAGAACAGCTTTTTCTCAAAGAACGATACCTTTGTTTCGGAAGATAGTACGATATCGGGAGCATTAGAGCTTTTCAAAGAGGGACGCACTCTCTTCTGCTTTTCCCGCTCATCCTCCATATCTCATCTTAACTCCGTGGGATTCGAATGGGGTATCATACCGCTTCCCTATTACACAAGCTCCGACACGGCTTCTTCTTATGTTGATACCAGCGCGCAAGCTGTATTCTTCCTTAATGATATTCCCGATACCGATCTGACGGGTGCAGCAATACAGACTCTTTCCGCTGCTTCCGCCGGAAAGCTCCGCAAGGCTTATCTGGATTTAACCATGAACTATTATTTAAGGGATAACAAGTCAGCACTGATATTCGATAAGATATTTGACAGAGCTTATTACGATATGGGCTATATGCTCGGTCCGTCGATAGTTGATGTGGCTACAGCGACGGTAGATATTATCCATAATACTGTTTTTCTGAATCTCAACTTCAAGGACCTCTATAATCAAAGCATTGTTGCCTTCAACGAAAGGTATTCCCACAGAGATTTCTTTTCCGTGGAGAAGCTTGATTTTGAGGCTGAATAATAATCGGTTACGTAAACGATCAAAGAAAGGTACAAAACCATATGCAAAAGAAAAATGTATACTTCAAGACAAGGTTAGCTGCTTGCTCTCTCGCCTTGATCGCAGTTGCTTCCGCTATCACGATAAGCTATGCTGCTTCACAGAATTCCACCCCTCTCGGAGCAATTCGTGCAGCCGCAGCTCCCGCTTCTTCCGGAGACCCTCTCGTTACATTAAGCTATGTAAACAATGTGTTAAAACCTCAGATAGAAGCCGATATGAATGTAAAGGTGCAGGAACAAGTCACAACTGCTCTTGCGGCAGGTATTTCCCAGGAAATGAAGGATGCCATACTCTCTTACGCATCCGCTGAGCTTTTAAGCGCCTACGAGGAGAATCTCAATAAGCTCTCAGCATCCGTTTCAGAATACGAAACAAAGATCTCGACTTTGACAACTGAATTGGAGAATTATAAGAGCGAAGAATTTCCCAAGCTTGAACAGTCCATCAAGGAAGAGATTTTGAAGGAATCGGAAAACACAAAAAAGGAGCTCGAAACGCTCAACACTCAAGCCGAAGCCATAAAGAAAGAACTTGAGGCATTCAAAGAAACTCAAATTCAATTAAATGATTTCACGAAGACAAGTGAGGAAATAAAAAAAGATATTGCAGAATTGACTGCAAAAAACGAAGAGATCACATCCAAGATAAATGACATGACCGTAAAAATGGAAAATGCGTCCGCCCTTCTCAAATCGGCAACGGAGGCTTTTTCACAGCTTCAAGGCTCGGGATCTGTATATGAGGTCGTACACCTTACAAAGGGACAAAAGCTCATGGCAAAATCTGCTGTTGAGATAATACACAGAGCGGGACTCTGTCATGCTATCTCCCCCTTCTCAGATCAAGGTCTTGCCGATATGACCGCTTCCGTTGAGCTGTACAACGGAGATGCACTTACAAAGAATAACTATTGTCTCATTCCCAGAGGTAACGACGGAAGAGGTATAGAAGTTGATTCCGATGAAGTATACATAATGATACGAGGAGAATACACCATTGAAGAATAAAATTTTATCTCGTATTTTTGCTATTATTCTTGCTGCTCTAATGATCCTGGGTATAGTATACAGTGCGTTTTACTCTGTTATTACTGCTTCCGCCGACAGTAACATAACATTTTACCCAATAGATACGAAAAACATGATAAGGGTAGCAAAAAAGTTTAAGTTCTCCACTACCGATTGCAGAGCTTTCAGCCAGCAATTAGGTTCTACCGGGTCTTTGGGTGTTAATTTTTATACGTTAATAGACGGTAACAATATAAGAATTGATCTTCCTTATTCGACGGTAATGCTTGTGTGCGATAGACCCGCAAAGCTTGCATCGGACGGACTTTATTACCTTGCAAAACCGGATGAAACACCCGATCTTACTCCGTATTCACTGATATCGGATCATCCCTTTTCAACATTGAATGATTGTAAAAACGCTATAAGTACTCTTCCCGAAAACGTGAAGACTACAGGCGCATACCCCATTATAAAAAAAGACGGTTATTATATCGGAATAGGATACAAGCTTTCGAAAACGACTCTTAATGAAATAACTGTTTCTTTCAAAACTGTCGGAAGTATCGGATTTTCTCCTTATGAGGCAAAAGATACAATGATATCGGTAATTGATAAAGCAAGTGAAAACACGCTTTTCAAAATAGATACCGAGGAATTAAAGCTTTTTGCTTATCCCGTTCAACCTGATGGCGGAGTACAGACATATGAGCTTATTAATGAGCACAGATACACATACAGAGGAAAGTTCGAATACACTTCGGACTCTGTGGGTATGACAATGATAAATACCGTCGACATTGATGATTATATCAAGGGAATACTTCCTTACGAGATCTCTCCGTCATGGCCGTATGAGGCTTTAAAAACTTTTGCCATTATACTCCGTTCCTACACAATTGCAGGATACGATATAAAGCATCCTAACAATGACTATGACTTCTGCGACGAAACACATTGCCAAGCATACAGAGGCACCATTAGGGCAAACGCCAATACCAATAAAGCCGTAGATGATACCAAAAATCTTGTATGTGCTTATAATGGTGAACCTGCAATGACTTTTTTCCATGCCATATCCGGAGGTTCTACCATAAGCTATACTGATGCATGGGATTGGTCAAGCAACAAATATCCTTATCTTGTATCGGTCGATACTCCTTTGGAGAATTACAAAAAATATTCCAATGGCGAATGGGTATCAATTGTTACCAAAGATGAGCTTTCGAGTTACCTTCTCGGAAAATCAAAGATCTCAAACAAGCTTTCAACTGCCATTGTAGATGTTAAGATCTCCGATTATCTCGAAAACGGATATGCATATGCTCTCACCTTGACGGACATAAACGGAAATACAGCTATTTACCGTCAGGCAGATGAGGTAAGAAATATACTTACAAAGTATGTAAAAAGCTCGAAATTCAGAATATCGTATCCCGCAACGCTTGTTATCAATGACAACACAGAGCCGTTTGATACAACCTCAGATCAGCTCTACACGATATCTGCGGACGAATCCGGAAATACATATGTATCGCAGATCGATCCTACGGTAAAGGCAATAACGGCTGACGGATATGCAGATACGGGTATAGACGATTCCACATACGTTTTCACAGGCGAAGGCTGGGGACACGGTGTCGGAATAAGCCAGTACGGTATAAAGGACATGGTAGATCAAGGTTATAAGTGCGAAGAAATAATCAAGACTTACTTCCCTACCGTCAGCATCGTATCTATTGATACAATACATAACCCGATGAAGGATTGATATCATTTATCCTACATCGTAAAACTAATTTTTAATTCACGGAAAATCAAATGAAACTTGAATGGAAAACATGTTTTAAAGCGGGGATCAGCATTTTTCTGCTTTATCTTTGCATAAATTATTGGAACGGGTTTGTGGGTTTTCTCGGTCTTGTCCTTTCGGCATCTCTTCCTCTTTTGATAGGTGCGCTGATCGCTTACCTTGTGAATATCCCGATGAGCTTTTTTGAGCGTCACTTTTTTCCGAACTCGGATAAAAAGCTTGTGTCGATACTGCGAAAGCCCTGTTCTCTTATAGCCGCCATTCTTTCGGGTGCGGTCATAATCACAGCCATTTTCGGCTTGGTCATACCTCAATTGAGAGTCTGTGTGGAAATTATATTTTCTGTAATTCCCGGTTACATTGAAAAAATGGTGGAATACGCCGACAAAATGAACCTTTTGCCCGAAAACGTTCAGGATATGCTTTCCGATATAAACTGGAATACATGGATAACAAATATAATCTCCGTAATAACGAGCGGTCTCGGCGGAATAATGGGTACGGTGGTAGATACGGTTTCAAAGGTATTTTCGGGAATCATTACAGCTGTATTGAGTGTGATCTTTTCTCTTTATATTTTATTGAGCAAGGATACTCTCGACCGTCAGATCAAAAAAGTCTTACGTCATTATATAAAGCATCGCACATACAAAAGGATCAATCACGTATTCTCTGTCTTCAACGATTCATTTCATAAATTTATCGTCGGGCAGTGTACAGAGGCACTTATCCTGGGTGCTCTTTGTACTATAGGAATGCTCATTCTTCAGATACCATATGCCACTATGATAGGTGCACTTGTCGCCTTCACCGCATTAATCCCCGTAGCAGGAGCTTTCATAGGTGCGGGAGTAGGTGCATTTATGATACTTACTGCAGATCCCTTTAAGGCACTTGTTTTCCTTATATTCATAGTTGTACTTCAGCAGCTGGAGGGAAATATTATATATCCCAAGGTGGTCGGTACATCCATTGGTCTTCCCGGAATATGGGTACTGACCGCAGTCACAGTATGCGGCGGTATATTCGGTATAGCCGGTATGTTTATCGGTGTTCCGCTCTTCGCCTCCGTTTACAAAATGCTGGGCGAGGAATTGCGAAAGCCTCCGAGACACGGGGAGAATCATCATCCGGATAAAAGATCACATCACAACGGCAAGTATCAGCACAATTATAAGAAGGGTGCTCCGTCGGAACAGAGCAACTGAATATACGAACATTTTATTTCTCCCGTTTATCACCGATATGCGGGAGAGCTTTTTCTTAAAAACTTTTATTAAAAAAAAATAAATTTCTTTGGAACAAAAACAAAAACACTTTGTCTAACACAAGGAACTAAAAAAATAACATATTTTCGAAAGGAAAACAATCATGAAAAAAACAGTTTCACTCTTATTGGTACTTACAACCCTCCTCTCCTTCTGCCTCGTATCTTGCGGCGAAGAAGAAATAGCTCCCGTTTTCACAGCTGAAACATTGGCAGACAACTTTGCAGCTCTTGAAACAGCAGCAGGCATCAACGAAGACAATCTTCCCATCGCAACAGGTACAGAAGTTCTCACAACAGATATGTGCGAATTTATGGTAGGTCTTACTCCCGATGAATTCACAGCAAATGTTGCTGAAGGTCAGGTTACAATAGCTATGATGAGCGCACAGGCTCACCTCGTTTCCTTCTTCAAGGTTAAGGAAGGTGTTAATGCAGAAGAATTTGCTACCCTCCTTTCCACAAAGTTTGATCCCCAGAGATGGGTTTGCGTTATGCCCGAAAAGTGCTTCGTTATAGCTGCTCAGGATTACGTTCTCCTCGTTGCTTCCGCCGCTTCCGTTGCTGATCTCTACCTCAACGGCTTCAAGACACTCGCAGGCGAAGCTGCAGGTGCTGAAAACGTATTCTTCACAGGCGAAGCTGCTGAATAATTAAAACCGTACATAATTTTTTGCGGTGCTGTCGCTTTCGCGGCAGCACCTTTTAATAGCATGACAAACGCGGAATCACTTTCGCAAAGCTTTAATTAATTTACGAAAGGCATGGTATAAATATGCTTTTTTCGAGCGTTACTTTTTTATACTGGTTCTTCCCAATTTTTCTGATACTGTATTTTGCAGCACCTAAAAAGATCAAAAACTCGATACTTCTTTTCGGAAGCTTGTTTTTCTATTTTTGGGGAGAGCCCATATATACGCTTCTGATGTTCGGAACCACTTTGATCGGTTGGGTATGCGGTCTTCTTATCGAAAAGTACCGCGGCACTGCCATATCCAAGGCGGCGTTACTTGCATCGATCATCATAGGTCTCGGTTCATTGGGCGTATTCAAATATTCCGACTTTTTCATTGAAAGTCTGAATTCCCTGAAGCTTTTCTCATTGAAGACTTTGGGCATAGCTTTACCTATCGGTATAAGCTTCTACACATTCCAGATACTCTCCTATACGATAGACCTTTACCGCGGTAATGCCGCAGTTCAGAAAAGTCTTATCAATTTCGGAGCATACGTTTCTCTTTTCCCTCAGCTTATAGCAGGTCCCATCGTCAGATACACAGATGTTGCCGAGGATCTCGAATACAGAACGGTAACACTTGAAAAGATATCATCCGGTGCGTTCAGATTTGTTGTGGGATTGGGTAAAAAGGTCCTTGTCGCCAACGTATTGGGTGAGCTTTGCAGCATTTACAAGGCAAGCGATGAAAAATCGGTTCTTTTCGTATGGATATACGCCATTGCGTATTCTCTCCATATATACTTTGACTTTTCGGGATATTCAGATATGGCTATCGGTCTCGGAAGGATAATGGGCTTCAGATTTATCGAAAACTTCAATTATCCTTACATATCCAAGTCCATCACGGAATTCTGGAGAAGATGGCACATCTCCCTGGGAACATGGTTTAGAGACTACGTTTACATTCCCTTGGGCGGTAACAGAGCAAAGCCCGCAAGACATATTTTCAATATATTTGTCGTTTGGTTTCTCACCGGCTTCTGGCACGGTGCGGGATGGACATTTATCAGCTGGGGAATCTATTTCTTTATTTTCCTTATACTTGAAAAATATTTTTTGCAGAAGCTTTTCAAGAAGCTTCCCGTTGTGTTCTCACACATTTATACCGTAATAGTACTTATATTCGGATGGATACTTTTCGATGCGGCAAGCATGACCGAAGCATTCAAGACTATAGGAAGCATGTTCGGTGCGGGCGGACTTCCCTTTGCTAATACAACAACGCTTTACTACTTAAGAAGCTACGGTGTGGCATTGATAGCCGGTCTGTTCGGATCATTGCCCTTGCTTAAAAACCTTGTAACAAAGCTTGAAGGAACAAAGTTCGGTAAGGCTTATACGATTCTCGAGCCTGTTGCCTTGGTATTCATCTTACTTATGGTAACTGCATATCTCATTGACGGCTCTTACAATCCGTTCATTTACTTTAGATTCTGACAGCGGGAAAGGTTGGTTTAAAAATGAAATTAAGAAACTATTTGACAGCCGGTGCATTTATACTTGTAATTTTCGGCTTCTTCATTGCTAACTTAATATATACACCGCCGGAGATCTCAATGTCGGAAAGAAGAAAGCTTGCGAAATTTCCCGAATTGACATGGGAAAGAGTGGTAAACGGAAAGTTCATGCGTGAATTTGATGACAACTTCTCTCTTGACAGCTTCATTTTCCGCGATACCTTCCGTACAGCCAAGGCGTATTTTGCCCGCGGAATACTTATGCAAAAGGATTCCAATGACATTTACGTTGCCGACGGCTATGCCGCAAAGCTTGAGACGCTCAACGATAAATCCATTCAGAGCGCGGCGGAAAAATTCAATAAGGTATACAATGCTTATCTCAAGGGACACAATGTGTACTTTTCTGTCATTCCCGATAAGGGTTATTTTCTCGCAGAAAAGCACGGATATCCCGGTATAGACTACGAAAAGCTTGTTTCTATTATGACCTCTGCAATGGATCCCGATATGAAGTATATAGATATGTTCGATCAATTGGAGATCTCCGATTATTATACGACAGACCTTCATTGGGACCAGAGCAAGATAGTCAAGATAGCGGAGTTTCTCGGAACGGAAATGGGATTTGCAGACAGACTTGATAAGGAATACACATCAAAGGAATTGTCTCCCTTCTACGGCGTATATTACGGTCAGGCTGCTCTCACAATAGCCCCCGACAAGCTTACATACCTTACCAATGAAAACTTCGATTCACTTAAGGTATCTTTGTTTGATACGAAAAAGCTTGAGTATTACGAAGCCGAAATGTACAATGAGGATGACTTTTCGGGTGTAGACCCTTACGACGTATTTTTATCCGGTGCGGAACCCCTTATAGTTATTGAAAATGAAAATGCAAAGACAGACAAGGAGCTTTTTATATTCAGAGATTCCTTTACAAGCGCTCTTGCGCCTTTGCTCTCCGATGCATACTCTAAGATAACTCTCATTGACATGAGATATATCGACGGTTCCCTTTTGGGAGATTACGTTGAATTTACCGAAAATTCCGACGTATTGTTCCTTTACAGCACGTTGATACTCAATTCCAGCGGTACAATAAACGTTTCAATAAAGTGATCTGAAATATTACAGCACAAGCCTCCGTCAAGAGAATTTCTGTCGGAGGCTTGCTTTTACATTTTTTCAGTTTTCGTCTTTCCAATCCATCATTTTATTAAGGAGAGATGCACATTGAGCGTTTGTCAATATTCCCTCGGGGTCGAGTATACCGTTTCCCGTTCCCGACATTATTCCGCAGGCGACAAGATTTCCCATGGCTGTTTCTGCCCAAGTTGGTATTGATTTTCCGTCTGCAAACACCTCTATGCTTCCGGTTGAAGGGATATCAAGTATTCTGTTGAGAATAACAGCCGCTTCCGCTCTTGTTATGGGAGAATCGCAGGAGAAAATTATTCCCTCTTCCGTTTCTATCCCTCTCACTATGCCCGTTTTTTTCGCCGCAGAGATGTATTTTTTCATATAGTAGGGAATCATATCATCGTCGTCATAGCCCGTAAAATCAACATCCTTCAAACCTCTGTCGAGCTCAGTCGCTTTCATTGCCATAACGAGAAACTCACCTCTTGTGACCTGCTTATCGGGAAGAAACACGGGAAGCTCCTTATTTGACAAGGTGAGATCGATTATATCGTTTTTGAGAAGTGTGATCGCATCGGCATGAGCCCAATGATCTGCCATGTCCGTAAAAAACACATCATTATACGGCTTTGAAACAACAAGCTTAACGGTAGCCTCTTCCGATCTGTTTCCGTATTCATCGTATACAACGTATTCAAATCCGTCCTTTCCCGTATACGCAGAGAGGGGACGGTATACAAAGCTTCCGTCATCCTTAACGGTTATGAAACCGTTACCGGGAGAGCTTGTGATCACGTAGGATAGCTTATCGGAATCCTCATCATAGCCTTCAAGTCTGCCGAACACGGATACATTCTTGTATGTGCGGAATTCATCGTTTTTTGATACGGGTACATTATTTTCATTTTCACTGTAGCTGATAACACATTCAAGGCATCTTGAGGATAAGCCTCTCGAATCACTGAATGTAAATTTTGCCGTTTCGATCGCAGCACTTTGGGGAATAAATTTCAGGTATCCGATATTCTCCTTTGATATGGTCTGTCCTTCTATTACATCAACTCCGCCTATCTTGAGCACACCTGCCGTTACATCGGGAAGTTTATCTATCCTGATGTGGGAATATGATCTTATTCCGAAGGTAGAAGTGAAATCCTCTTCATCAAATTCTACTGCACTTCCCTTTACTCCGTTCTTTTTGAGCTGTGTCTTGCTTTTGATAACCTCTATCCCGTATGATATTTCATTTGTCTTAACGTTTTCACCATGCACGCAAAGAAGAAGATTTGCCGTTAAAAGCGTGCATATAAGTATAATACTTATTAACTTTTTCATAAATCTACCGTATCGCCTTTCTTCACTTATTCTTATCCTTACATTGAGTAGCCTTCTTCAATTTTTCCGCTTCCGAAGGATGAAGCTTTACAAGTATAATATCATCTCCTATTCTTTCTATTTGTTCCCAACATACTCTTATCGTCTCTTTTTTTGATGAAAAGCCGAGAATACCCGTTTGTAAAGGTATTATGACCGCTATTATTCTGCCTGTATACAAATCAGCTTCTATATCACATATAAATCCGAGACGGGCACCATCCGATATATTTATAACTTCCTTTTCCTTAAGCTCATTTATAGAACAACCGGGTAAAGCCACCTGACGGCAGCCTGATTGCGTACATTCCGTATTCCTGTTTCCGCTCATTTTACTTTCCCTCCTTTTCTTATATCTAATAGATATGTGATATTCAAAAAAAGATTCCGAATTTTATGAATAAATTGCATTTTTTTCTCAATACCACTTGAAAATTTTTCAAAAATAGTATATAATACAGTATGTATGATTATGATTATTCCGGAGTGATTACCGGAAAGAAAGGATAGAGGTTACTTATTAAAGTACCTTGTATTATATTATGGTTATAGCCGGTGATTTTAAAAATGGCGTTACATTCGAACTCGACGGAAATGTCATGCAGGTCATAGAATTCCAGCATGTTAAGCCCGGAAAAGGCGCTGCTTTCGTTCGTACAAAGCTTCGCAATGTTATTACAGGCGGCGTTGTTGAAAAGACATTCAGCCCTACAGAAAAATTCCCTCCCGCATTCGTTGACAGAAAAGAAATGCAGTATCTCTATGCTGACGGCGATCTTTACTACTTCATGGATACCGAAACATACGACCAGATACCGATCAACGAAAACGTTCTCAGCGACAACTTTAAGTTCGTTAAGGAAAATATGACTGTTCGCGTTCTCTCCTATAAGGGTAACGTATACGGAGTTGAGCCTCCCATGTTCGTTGAGCTCGAGGTTACAGAAACAGAGCCCGGTTTCAAGGGTGACACAGCTACAGGTACAACAAAGCCCGCTACACTTGAAACAGGCGCACAGATCAAGGTTCCCCTCTTCGTAAACGAAGGCGACATTCTTAAGATCGATACACGTACGGGAGAATATCTCGAAAGAGTTTAATTTCCACATCAATATTTTCTGCGTTAAGAAAGGACACTTATATGAGCATTACCGAAAAAGTTTCTTATCTCAAGGGTCTGCTTGAGGGCTTTAAAATCGATGATTCCACTTCCGAGGGAAAAGTTCTTACAGTTATGGCTGACATTCTGGGAGATCTCGCTGAGTCCGTAACACAGGCAAAAGATGATATCGAATATCTCAACGAATATATCGAAGAAATAGACGATGATCTTGCCGATGTTGAGGATGCACTTGACGAGATATACGACGAAGACGACTATGATGAAGATGATGATGAAGACTACGATGATGATGAATATGAGGAAGACGATGACTACAGCGATCTCTTCGAGGTCACATGCCCTTCTTGCGGAGAAACTGTTTTTCTCGATGATTCCATAGATCCTTCGTGCATTATCTGCCCTGCATGCAATGCCGAGTTTTCGGACATAATAGAGAAATAGTTTTATTTTTATACAAAAGACGAATTGAAAAGAGCCGGTACGGAGAGATCCGTATCGGCTTTTCTTCCTCCCGGGGGTTTCCACCCGGGACATTATTTTCAACTAAAAATCAGATATTTCTCAATGACAAAAAGGAGCTGTCCCACATAGGTGAAACAACTCCCTGTTTTTCAAAAAATGAATTATAAAGCAGCCTTAGCCTTGCTTGCGAGAGCAGCAAAAGCGTCCTTATCGGAAACTGCGAGCTCAGCGAGCATCTTTCTGTTGAGGTCAATGCCTGCGAGCTTGAGACCATGCATAAATGTGGAATAATTCATGCCGTTAACCTTAGCCTGTGCAGATATTCTTGCGATCCAGAGTCTGCGGAAGTCTCTCTTCTTGAGCTTTCTGCCTGCGAATGCATAGTTGCCGCTCTTCATAACAGCCTGCTTAGCCATCTTGAAGTGCTTGCTCTTTGCTCCCCAATAACCCTTAGCAGCCTTTAATACTTTATTTCTTCTTTTACGCGCCATCAAAGCGCCCTTAATTCTTGCCATCTTCTCTTACCTCCGTATTAGTTCAAACTCTTATGCATAAGGAATTATCTTCTTGATGTTAGCCGCATTAGCTTCGCTGATGTAACCTGCTTTGCGAAGGATTCTCTTGCGCTTTGTATCCTTCTTACCTAATTTATGACGTCTGCCCTGGTGGCTCATCTTAACCTTACCGCTCTTGGTAACTGTAAATCTTTTAGCTGTCGCCTTATGTGACTTAACTTTTCCCATATGAATGATCTCCTTTTCTTATTATGCCGTAGGCATTATTTATTCTCTGTTGCTTTTTCTTTTTGTTCTTTAGACTCTTTGGATTCCTTAGGATCTTTCTGCTTAGGCGATACGATCATTGTCATGTAACGTCCATCCAAAGAAGGCTGTTTGTCCGGCTGACCGAAGTCCGCACAAGATTCAGTGATCTTCTTCATTACTTCGTATCCTATGTCTGTGTGATGCATTTCTCTGCCGGAAAATACGATGGTGAATTTGACCTTATTTCCATCGGTCAAAAATCTCTTTGCATGATTGAGCTTTGTGTCAAGGTCATGCTGACCGATCCTACAGGTAAGCTTAACTTCCTTGGTTTCGATCACAACCTGCTTCTTGCGGGACTCCTTTTCCTTCTTTTCGCTTTCGAAGCGATACTTACCGTAATCCATGATACGGCATACGGGAGGCTTAGCTGCGGGAGCTATCTCCACAAGGTCAAATCCCTTATCGTAGGCAAGCTTTAAAGCATCCTTAACTGTCATTATTCCAAGCTGTTCTCCGTCATTGTCTACTACACGGATCTGGCTCGCTCTGATCTGTTCATTGATCGTATATTCTTTTGCGCTGATACTGAGCACCTCCAATTTAAAAATACAAAAACAAAAGCGCGGTGCAAAACAGCCCCGCGCATAATATAAACCGACAATATCAAAAATGTATAACGGAATATAAGTGTCCTTTGGACGGCCGATATTCTTATCAGGCATAGCCGATATCGGCGAGAACGGGTGTTCTGCTTTGCTTATCTTTATTACCCGTATATCATATCATATTTTAATTGAAATGTCAATAGTTTTTTTGAATATTTTTGATTTTTTTCAAGATTATTTGTAAGGCTTTATTTCTATCTGAGCGGGAATACCGTTTACGTATTCTATCTTATTTTCGCCCATGATAAGAGGAAGGATATATTCGAGGCAAGCCTTTGTTACGTTGTTGCCTTCATCGTTGATATATTCATCGGGAACCTTCTTGATCTTGTTTGCGATAAGAGCAACGTCCTTGAGATCGTATGTTACGGAATACTCTTCGGAATCGGAGCGTACGAACACAGCCAATTTTCCGCTTTCGCCCTCAGTGCACTTCAATCCTGCGAATCTTCCTATTGCCACAGATTCGTTTATATCGGTTTCTGAAGCTATGTGAGAAGCACAGCGCTGAAGAACGTTAAGCTCAATGGAGCGGACCTTGCATCCTATCTTGTCGCGAACTACCATTTCAAGAGCCTTGCCTGTACCGGAAAGATATGCATGACCGAAAGCATCCTTCATTTCGGAACGCTCGGAAGCGGAGATATACTTACCGTCAGCATTCTTTATACCCTCGGAAACAGCTACGAGAACGGTATTCTTGACCTCGAGCTTTGATTTGATATCCGCAATAAACTTATCCTCATCGAATGCTCTTTCGGGAAGATAAATGAAATCGGGAGCAGCGGAGGAATTGAGAGAAGGAAGTGCCGCAGATGCTGTAAGCCATCCCGCATCTCTGCCCATTATTTCAAAAATAACTACGGATTTAAGATCGTATACCGCACTGTCCCGTGCTGTCTCTGCGACCGTTGCGGCAATGTATTTTGCAGCAGAACCGAATCCGGGAGTATGGTCTGTACCCATAAGGTCGTTATCTATCGTCTTGGGAACGCCTATAGCGAATATTTCCTTGTTATTCTCTTTGGCGTATGCGGAAATTTTCGCAACAGTATCCATAGAATCGTTTCCGCCGATATAGAAGAAATACTTTATATTGTATTTTTCGAAAACATTGAAAAGCTTTTCGTATGTCGCTTTTGCTTCGGGATCGTCTGTTTTGGGAAGCTTCTTTCTGCAGGAGCCCAATGCAGAGGAGGGTGTGCCTTCAAGGAGTCTGTGCTTTTCTTCGCTGTCTATAACGTCAAACAAGGAACAGAAATTCTCTTTGAGAGCTCCTTCTATTCCGTTATACATTCCGTAAAGGGTCTCTACCTTTCCGCTTTCTCTGCAGCCTCTTATAACGCCGGACAATGTAGCATTTATAGCCGCTGTGGGACCGCCTGACTGTCCTACTATTGCATTATACTTCATATTATTATATCCTTTCATTTATAAATTATTTCTGAATCAAACCGAAGTCAACGATCGGTCATCGTTTTCAACCTCGGGTTATTTTCTTTATCAAATTTCTTATATACGCGAAAGCCGAAATACCCCACGTTATCAGAAACGTAAGTGAGGCTTTCATCGTAAATGTCGCCTTTGACTATATCACCGCTGTAATACCTTCTGTCGTATTCCATATCATCATAAGGAATACAATTCAAATGGATAAGAACGTCGCCTTTGTCCGAATGAGCTCCCTTGAAGCATTCACGGCACGATGTATACAAAAGCTCTGTTTTGTTTCCCGTCTTAACATTCATTTCAATGGCGGTATTTTTATTATCTTCTCTCACATTCTTTTCAAAAGTGACTTCAAAACTTTTGCAAACGACCACTCTGCCAAAGGCAAATCTTTCAAGCTCAATTCCCTTTTCCGAGCAGAACACGAACACATCGAGGAAGATATCCTTTTCTCTTTCATCTGCAGGGTAAGGAAGATAAATCGTATCAACGGTAATTATTTTACATACCATTTGAAGCTGATCGGGAAGCTTATCCGAATATGAAGATATAAAATAACCGTCTGCATTTGTTATTCCCTTTTCGTATGCGAGCGCCTCCAAAGCGTGCTTTGATGTATAGTAGCCTTTTGTGTTGAGCTCACCTATTATGATATCATTTTTATAACGCATAATAAGCTTTTCATCCGTTCTGTCGGAAACGGAATAAACGCCGAGAGCTTCCCTTGAAAATAAATAAAACACGCCCGAAGAAAAAATTGCCGCAATTACTACAGCTAACGGAATTATGGGATAAAATCTTACATTGACTTTTCTTGCGGCGAAAAAGATCAATACTCCGAGAAATACCATGGAAGTAATAAGAGAAGCAGATACTCCCACATAAACAACAGATCCCGTAAAAGAACCGAAGAAGTTTATTACAGCTTCAAAAGCTTCGGTCATCATGTCCGATGCATCACTGAGAAGATCCGCCGTAAAGTCTATAGCACCTCCCGCGAAGGCGAATACATCAGCCGCAAAGCGCAGAGACACGGACGCTAAGATAAAATACATCAACGGTACAAATATTACCGTAATTATAAGATTATAAACGGGTGAAAGAAGATTTATATAGCGATACTCAATCAATAAAAACGGAAATGAGAACGCAAGAGCGAAAAAGGTGATCGTCAAAGCACGTATGACCGCAAGAGGTATATTTGTCAGAAAGCGTACAAACGGTCTTTCCGAATTAAAGAACACAATTTCGCCGAGATACCTGTTATAAGGAGATGCACAGATTATTATTCCCAAAGTGGAAGCAAAAGAAAGCTTGAAGCCTATATCATATATACATTTCGGATCAAGCACCATCATAAGAAAAGATGCGACACACAGAGATGTAGGAGCATCAGCTTCTCTTCTGATGATAACGGATATATTATACATGATAAGCATCAGCCCCGCTCTCACAACGGACGGAGAGAAGCCGCATATTGCCATATAACCAATACACAGTAATACGGATATGAAGGAATTTACTCTTCGGTGAACACCCAAAAGCTTAAAAAACGAAAATATGCCGCCTATGATAAGTGTAAGATGCAAACCCGATACGGCAAGATAATGGGAAAGCCCCGCATTATTTATATTTTCCTTGAGCTCGTCCGAGATAAGAGACTTATCGCCGAAAAGCACAGCTCTAACAAAGACTGAATTGCCAAAGGTTTCAGCATATCCTTTTGACGCTTCGGTAATGTTGTAAAGAAAACGAGCAAGGGTACCTTCACCGCTTTTTAAAAGCTGTATGCTTTCCGGATCTGCGCTGATGTATGTACCGTCCGAACAATAGTGGTACCAATATCCGTCACTTGCATCTATAGGTGATATAACTGCTTTACAGGATATCACATCTCCCGGTAGAAAAAGCGTATCGAAGGAGGTCAGATCACCGAATTTTTCGATAAGGATCTTATATTCAGCTTTCTTTCCCGAAAATTCAAATACATCCGCTACATATCTGAGGTGTTCATCTTCGGAAAAGGATGATACAATAACACCTTTTATTTCGGCAGGATCCTTGTCCGAATACTCCCTTATGCGCGGTATGATATGCAATTCATTTACGGCAATGTTACAAATCGGGGCAATAATTGCAAAAAACGTAAATGCAATTATGATCCTTCTTTTTACCGCATCTTCATTCTTGGCATAAATAAACGAAATTACAAGAATCGAGGAAACAACGGCAAGGCAGACATAGAAAAACGGAGAGCGGAAGAAATAAACCGAAAGAAAAGATATTATAACAAAAATGCCGCAAACAAAGGCAGCCGGTCTTTTTTCGGCAAGCTTCATTTCTTTCCGCCCTTTCTTTTATGTCAGTGGATGCATAGATTTCGGCACTGTATACGCCTTATCCGCAGTTAATTTACCGTTTATTTTTTGATATAAGTTTCGGAAGAACCGTCATCGGATGTAAGGATCAGGTGACCCGATTCATTGAAGCTTACCGTATAGACCTCAGTTGTATCTATGTTCATAATGGAATAGGTAAGAGTGAGAACATCCTTGGTAAATGTATATTTTGTATCAACCGTAACGCCGAAGGCGGTCATTGAGCCTGTGGAATCCTCATTGAATGTGTACTCAACATTGATAAAGGAATCGGCAGCCATCCAAGAGCCGATTATCTTCTTTTCATTGGAGCATCCGCTCATCACAAAAGAAAGCACCAATACAAAAGCCAACGCGGCGATAATATTTCTTTTCATTGTCATAACATATCCTTTCTATCCGAAATTTCTTCGAACTTCCTGAAAAATAATTAAAATAATCTTACGCTTTGCGTGGTCAATATATCCATATTGATACAGCAAAGAATAAATTCATAATCGGAAAGCTCCGTGAGAGCTTTAACGGATCCTTGATAATACCTGGGATCCACAAGGTCAAGGTCATAATGCCTTGCAAGAAAAGGTACAAGTGAATTCACAAAGGAATCCTTTATGAGCAATACTTTTTCCCTTTTTACATTCGTATCCTTGTACACTCTCGCAAAAGCGGGATTACCGCTGAGAAAATAGGAATACTTATCCTTTTGTTCAAGAGCTTTTTCATCATAAAAGCCTTCGAATCTCTTGGTAATATCTTCATCTGTTCCCGTAAGACGCGATATATCGTTATACTTGATGTGCTCGGTCACGAAACCTTCATCATCATCGCTTACAAATATATCTATCTTATCTGGAGATATCCATTTCGCACCTGCCGCAGACCAGGTCGTACCGAAAAAGCTTTCGGTGACGGTCTTTCTTTCGAGATCGGTAAAGGGTTCAAAGCCTATTGTTTCTGCAAGAGCGCGGTAAACGAGCTCTGCGCCACCGCTTCTCCAATGGTGGTCGGTCTTATAATATATTTCCTTTCCGTCGGAGTCGGCTTTTTTCAAAAGCTCTCTGAGATCGATATAAGTAAGATCGGCATCAGCCATATAAGCGTTGAGGCGCTCATAAAGAGCGTCGGAAAGCTCCTTCGGGAAGCTTTCCGGAAGCTTCGTATGAAGGATATCCTGTGATCTCGGCGGTATTATCATATATACCGGAAGTCCCGTTTCGGAAAGCTTTTCATCAATGCCATCAAGATTCGAAAACAGCATCTCCTCATCGGAGTGATCGAATCTTTTCAAAAGATATCCGTCTTTACCGAAAACAACATCATTATTCTGCCCCTTCAAAAGGAGCATTTCGTTTACAGCCTTTGCTCCGACGAAATAATTTCTCAAGGGAAACTGATCGGAATAATATTCCGATATATCCTCTCCGAAGCTTCCGTCAGCCAATGCCTTCGCAAAGCTCGATACGGATGAATAAGTTGGAAATTTTTGCAGGTATCTGTTCTCGTCCTCGGAAAACTCATTATCGGGGATCAGAAGTATCGCTGTTCCGAAGCCGAATATCACGGCTAAGAAAAGCACCGTCACGATCACATCCGCTGTTTTATTCCGTGAAACAGGCTCAATACGAGCATCAACTTTACTTTTTTTATTCATATAGCATACCGCGGAACCAAAATCCGCACTTTCATTTTTTGGAATATGTACTTCTCTTTCAATATCAGAACTGTGAATACAAGAATGGATTGAAGCTTGAATCCACAAGATACGCCACCGCAAGAAGCATAAATACAAACAAAGGAACGGGCATCAGCATCCGTACAGTGTTGAATTTGTCATAAAGCTTGCAATAAAGCTTTCTCGGATACGGTGTACATGCCACAACCGATATCAGAACAAACGGAATGAGCCTTACAAGATCGTAAGCTGTTGCCGCATTAATAAATTCATTCTTGCCGAACATTGCAAGCATATATTCAAAGCCCGCCGCAGAATCCTCAAAATAGAAGATCAGCCATCCTATCACGATGAAGAAAAGAGAATACAATCTTTGGAATACAACGGGAACCTTCTCGAGAGCTTTGAGCAAAAACGACTTTTCGCATACGAGGATAACAAAGAAATAGAGTCCCCATATTATATAATTCCAGCTTGCACCGTGCCAGAAGCCTGTAAGAAACCATACAATAAGAAGATTTCTGTATGTCTTGAAGGCTCCCTTTCTGTTACCTCCCAATGGGATATACACATAATCCCTGAACCATACGGACAGAGATATGTGCCATCTTCTCCAGAAATCCGTTATACTTTTAGCCATATAGGGATAATTGAAGTTTTCAAGAAAGGTAAAGCCCATCATTTTTCCCATACCTATAGCCATATCGCTGTAAGCTGAAAAATCGAAATATATCTGGAAGGTATACAGAATGATACCAAGCCATGAGCCTACGACCGTCATTTCATCGGATGGCAGTGAGGTAAACGAAGCGAGGATCTCACCTGCCGTATTCGCAAGAAGCACCTTCTTGGCAAGTCCCGCTACAGTTCTTCTAATACCGTCGGAAAAAAGCTCTATATTGTGATCTCGTTCATTGAGCTGATCGTCTATATCCTTATAGCGTACTATAGGACCTGCTATCAGCTGAGGGAAAAGAGTAACATATGCACCGAAGCTTATTATATTCTTCTGCATTTTTCCTTCTCCTCTGTAAACGTCTATCGTATAAGACATTATCTGGAAGGTATAGAAGGATATTCCGATCGGCAATTCTATTCCGAGAGGCTTCAAAAAATCAAGGAACGGAATACGTGACAAATTCACCATGAAAAAGTCAAAATATTTAAAAAAGCCGAGGATGCCCAAGCTTACGACAACAGATAATATCAAAAAGATCCTTGCAATCTTCTCGTTATCTCTGTGTATTCCGATAAAATATCCGCATATATAATTAACAAGAATGGTTATGACCATTAATGAAATATATACAGGCTCCCCCCAGCCGTAAAAGATCATACTTACAGCAAAGATCACGAGATTTCTGAATTTAAAGGGAACCGCAAAATAAAGAAGGAGAGTTATCGGAAGATATGCAAATAAAAATTCAAGACTTGAAAAAATCATACTGTAATATCACGGATATACGTTTATCACGGATAAACATTAAATCCGTCCGAAAGCTCCTTAACGTAAGATCTTGCTATTTCCTTGGCACCTTCAAGATCGTGAAGAAGATAATTTCCGCACTCCTTACTTGAAGATGTTCCGGGAACAACTCCTTCAAATGAAATAATAAACTCAAATGCCGCCTTTACCGCCTTAGCCGCCCTTTCCTCCGAAATATCGTCAAAAAGGACAAGGTAGCATCCCGTAAGACAACCCATTGGGCCGAAATAGCATACGCCGTCCTTTATATCGGAATTTCGAAGATAGGTTGCCGCCAAATGCTCTATGGTATGAAGAGCACCTACCTTAAGGGGAACCGTATTCGGTCTTGTAAGACGAATGTCGAGAGTATATGTATTTCTGTCTGTACGGGACAGATAAAGTCCAGGTGTCAGAAGATCGTGATCTATTTCAAAGCTCGCTATTTTTTTCATATTTGATCGGTTTACTCCTCTGTGTTTTTGATTTCTCCGCAGGACATGGGTGATATCCTGCATGATATTTTATTTCTTCCAAGAACCATATCATTTTTTCTTGAAAGAAAGTCCAGCGATATGGAGATATCCTCGTCCGTGCGCTTCAATTCCATTTTTTCGGTAGTAACGTCCACATCCCCTGTAAAAAAAAGCCTAAGCATTCCGTCATCATAATTCATTTTTGATGAAAAGGTCTTGTTCTCCTGAAAAACATACTGCTCTCCGTTCTGAGCTATCATGCTGTTTTCGGATACCCTGTATACTGTCAGACATTCGTCTGAAATGTTCATATATATCTTCGAGTCAAGAAGATCGATATTATATGAATCATCGAAACTCACAAGGCAATCGGAATCGCTCTTTGTCATCTTACCCGTAGTGAAAAATTCATATTCCAAGGGAACATCCTCATCGCAATATGTTTTAAGGTAGTCATTATATGCTCCTATGGACCTTTTCAGCTTTTCCTCCTGCATCGGAGTGCGCATTATAAAGCTTGAATCCCGCTCGGGTGCGGTAGTGCTCTTGTGGCTTTTTTTCCTTCGTAAAAGCTTTTTCGTGCCGAACTTATTGATAATAAGCTTTATTTCCGTTTTACTGCCGGAGGTCTTTTCAACCGTTGCGTCATTGTTTCCGAGGCTGTTTCTTATAAGCTCTCCGGAGGCTATCCTGTATCTTGTTATATTCGCAAATCTCTCTGCGGAATAGTAATTCGATACATTGAAATTAATTGCAACATCAATTGCATCTGTCATCATTTTAATACTTCTCTATTTCTATCTTGTCGGGAGAAAAATAAGCTTCTTCCGACCCGCTGTTTTTATCTGTATATCTTAAGAATATCTTTGCCTGGTGGCTGAAGGTCTCCATATCGTCGCTTGAATATATCTTCAAATATCCCTTTCCTACACCATCATTGAGAAGATCCTTTTCGTGAAGTATTCTTTTTACCTCCAATGCGGTCTTCTCGCCCGAATTGATTATTTTTCCGTCGGAAAATTTGTGCCACTCTCTTTCGATTATATCTGATATCAAGGGATAATGGGTACACCCGAGGATAAGGGTATCCGCTCCCGCAGAAATAATATCTGTAAGATATTCTCTGACGGCAATAGATGTCATTTCGCAATCCTCGTCGATATATCCGTTTTCTATAAGAGGAACAAGCATGGGACAAGCGACGGCAATGGATCTGAAGCCCTCGGACCGTGATTCTCCGAGCCTGTTTATCTCGTTTTCAAAGCTTCGGCTTTTTATGGTAGCTCCCGTTCCCCATATTCCTATGATACCGTTTCTCGTCACCTCTGATGCCGCTTTACAGGCGGGAGAAACGATACCCACCACAGGAAGGTCGTAATTTTCCGATATGATATCATAAGCAACGCTTGACACTGTACCACAGGCTATAACTATAGTCTTGACATTATTTGAAGCAAGGAAATTTGCATCCTGAACCGCATACTTTCTTAATGTGTCTCTTGACCTTGTTCCGTATGGAACACGGGCAGTATCACCGAAATACACTATATTTTCAGAAGGTAAAAGAGCCTGAAGCTCCCTTACGGCGGAAAGTCCGCCGAAGCCCGAGTCAAATACTCCGATGGGAGCATTTCTATCAATTATATTTTCTGTCATTGAAGTAAAACCCTATTATTGATCTATAGCTTCGCTTATCAGTATATCGATAAGCTCGCTGTAAGATATACCGTAATCCTCTATAAGCTTGGGATACATGCTTATGGATGTGAATCCCGGAATAACGTTTATCTCATTAAAAATAAGCTCTCCGCGTTCATCAAGAAAGAAATCCACTCTGGAAAAGGATCTGCAGTTAAGATGCGTAAATATCTTCTTCGCAAGCTCTCGTATTTCTTCGTTGACGCTGCCGCTTACGTCGGCGGGAACGCATACCTTCGATTCACCGCTTACGTATTTCGATTCATAGTCGTAAAAGGCTCCGTCGGGAATTATCTCGCCGCATTTCGATGCGATAAGCTCATTCTTGCCGTTTACCTTTGTCTGAAGCACCGCAACCTCCAGCTCTCTTCCGACAACTCCCTGCTCCGCTACAATTCGTTTATCTATTTCGGCGGCTTTTTCAAAAGCCTTTGTCATTTCAAAGCGTGACTTTACCTTGGTGATACCAACTGAGGATCCCGCATTGGCAGGTTTTATGAAAATGGGATAGGATAGATTATTCTCCAACCGCTCGATGATCTCATTCTCCGACCCTTTAGATGAAAAATATTCATCTGCATCGACAAACTCCCAAGGAGTCTGCTTTATATTGCAGTTATCCATTATCATCTTGGTCACCGCCTTATCCATCGTTACCGCGGCGCTTAATGTATCGCATCCAACGTAAGGAATGCCCGAAAGCTTCAATAAGCCCTGCATTGTGCCGTCTTCGCCGTTTTTACCGTGAAGCACGGGGAAAACGCAGTCAACGGAGATGACTTCATATGTACCGTCTTTTTCATTGAAGACATATATTCCCTTTTCCTTTGAGCAGGGAGAAATGAACGCTCTCTTCAAATTTGCGGTGTCAAGACTCCATGAATGGTCGTTTATTTTTTCATCGGCGCCGAGGTAATGATACCATTCGCCTTTTTTTGTAATGCCGAGCTTGTATATATCATATTTGTCGGTATTGGCGTTTTTCAATACGGAGAATGCAGACATACACGACACTTCATGCTCCGAGGATTCACCGCCGAAAATTACCGCTATTTTAATTTTTTTGAATGTATTTGTATTTGACACAGCAGACCTCATCTTGATATGTATTTTTTATTCAGTATATGTTTTTACCGCTTTTTTGACAACGGATAAAGGTCACATACGGGCCTGAAAATGCTGACTTTTACTCAATTATATATTATATCATATGAAGAGAAAAAAAGCAACAATTACCCTAAGTATCTTTACACATAAGGAATATTTTTTTAAAGAAAATCCCCGAAGTAAATCAACACCATGAAGTTTACTTCGGGAATGTGTTTTAACTACTTATTTCCGTATTTTTTCTCAACATTTTCAAATATCTTTTCGAACTTTGAGCCGTCACCTATATAAGACGCTATATCATTCAACTTAACGATCGCATCATCATCAAACTCTTCCGATGTGTCAATACTGAGGCTGACTAATACGCCGTTATAAAGATACTTAACGCTTCCACCCACTCTGTACTCTATTTTTCCATCATATTTATTCGCATAAACGGTAACACCGACGAGAAATTCATATCCTCCGGGGGATTTCATCAGTAATTCGGTTTCTATTGACGGATAATCCTCATATTCCTCGAAATCTACTTCTTCAAATTCCGAAAGATCCACCGCATCCTTCATTCTGTTTTTCAAAGTGTCAAACGGTATTTCGTTTGAAGGTGAAAAGTCCTCGTAATCAAACTCTTTGAAGTTATCATTGCCGCATATAACCGTATAGCTGAATATACGATGTTCGGGGTGAACCGATATTATATTTTGATTCTCAAAACAAGTATACTGTCTGAAATCACATTCGTCAAGCAATTTTTGCATTTCAGAATCACGCCCCCTGAACGGATATGCGTTTCCATATCTGTCCGTAACATGAAAACCGCTGAAACGCATTTCACCAAATTCTACAAAAGAATCTGCGAATAACTCATCCGGTGAAATATACATTTCTTTTGTTATGGGAGACATATGAAGCGGATTGTTATAAAATTCTATGGGAACAAATCCACTGTTAACAATCTCTTCCAATTCGTTCCGCGTTGCAAACCAATAATCAAAGCCATATCCGTCCCGATACTCATACTCGCTCAATTCATCTAAAGAAAACACATAATCACGCCACTCTTTCTCTGTCATATAGTCCGGTTTTTCTGTAAGAGGCTCTGTGTTTTTTGCTTCGAACGTACCGGTTGAATCAACGGTCTTTTCCGGATGATTTAAATGTATAAGGGAACCGGTGGGAGTAACATAGTTTCTTTCATGACAGGATGCCATGGATAAAACATAAAACAATAGCAAAACTGATGTAATCACTCTGAGACGTTTTTTTCGTTGGTTATTCATAACATTCCTTTCCGATCTGCCGATCTCTAATAAAGTTGAAGCTGCTATTACCTTGCAATGTAATTTTAACATATTCAAATACTCAAGTCAATGCATGTTACAGTAATCAAATGTAACTTTTTTGTAACTAATTTGTAAATCTTTTATCCAAGCGCTTTTTTGTTAAAAATATACTTGTATTTTTTCTCAAAAAATGGTATACTATTAAGTACGGATGCAAAATTGGGGTATAATTTGTTCTTATCCCGTTCTTACATATGCAAAACACCGATATCGTTTCATGCGATCAACGAACGATATTACGGATATAAATTTCATAAGGAGAATAGAAGTGACAAGCGAAGTATTTCTCGAAACCCTGGATTCAAAGCTTGATTTCATGGCTTACAAAGACCGCGTAAAGATACTTTCATTTTACAGCGATAAAATATTGGCTGCTTCTTCACCCGAGGAAGAGCTCGGTATAATCGAAGGCTTCGGCGACATAGATCTTATCGCAGAAAAGATCAAGGTAAAGTATCAGGAGCTTACAGACTTCAGAAGCAAAGGCGATACGCTGACATTCAATCCCGAGATAATAAACGATCTATCCAAAACAACTTCGGGAGAGGAAAGCATCGGTTTCTCAGATCCAACAAAAACATTTACGGAAATCAAAAAGAATCCTAAAAGCGAAAAGTTCCCGGGAGATGAATCCGATGAAGTATCGGATGAAGATTCCGAAAAGGAAAAAACAAGAAAATTTTCTACCAAAGGTGTATCGGTCGGATCAAAGCGCCGTATTCCCGTACGTGAGATCCATTCCGGAAACGAAGATCCCGTTCCCGCACCTAAACAAAAAGTCAAGGAGCTGTGGCTACCCGACACGGAGGGTCTCTTCGGGATCATTCTCAAAAAGCTGAACGTATCAAAGCAGATGCGTCCCGTCGTATTTACGCTCTTGCTCATACTGTTCACTCCCCTTCTGTTGGTTCTTACGGCATTGCTTTTCATGCTTTATGTGGCTTCCATAGCAGTTATATTGAGCATAGCCATCTTCCTTTTCCTTTTGGTCGTCATTCCCGTAGTAATAGCGGTGATCGACATGAGCTACGGTATTATAATGCTGTTCAGCAATATAACGGCGGCACTTATAGAAATAGGAATCGGAACAATGATATTCGGCGTTGTGATCGCTCTTATCGGCTTCGGATATCAGCTTGTGGCAGGAGCAATACCGTCTATTCTTAAAAAGCTTACCGCACTTTATAAGTACGGCTTTGCAATATTCAAAATACTTGTATTCGGCAAATAAAAGGGAGGAAAGTAAAACATGAAACATTCAACAAGATCAATGCTTCGTACAGCCGTTATTCTTTTTGCGGCAGGTCTTTTACTTACCACTTCCTGCTATATATATGCTGCGGCAAACGATATTGATATTTACGGAATATCATCAGGCAAAGCACAGTACGTTTCCTACAAGGAGACCATTGGAGAGATTTTATTGAGATCTCCCAATGCAACAAAGAACATTTCTCCCAATCCTGACCACCCCGATTTTTCTTCCTTGGAGATCTATTCTCAGGTGGGTGATATTGAATTGAGAACGACCGACGGCGATACTTATATTGAGTACGAAAATGTAGACGTCAATAATCTCAAATGCGAAATTCTCGGAGACACATTGTCGATAAGTGAAATAGATCCCGTGAGCTTTATGGGTGTATCAATAAAGAACGAGGGTATAGCATTTGACGGACTTCGTCAGATATTCAATTCAAAAAGCTCTCTCAATAAAGACAGAAAGGTCATTGTTTATCTCGGCTCAGGCGTTACTCTTGAAAGCCTTTCCGCAAATGCAAATGTCGGAAAGGTGATACTTGATTCCGTAAGTGCCCGTGAAGCTACAATAAATGTAGCATACGGAGAAGCTAATGTATCCAACTGTGATTTCACAGGCGGAACGATCAAGATAAACGGAGATATGTCTGATATTACATTCGATAAGAACATCTATTCCATGTGCAATATTGCCATCATAAAGGGCGATATTTTTGCGATCGTTTCAAACGGCAAGAGCAACATGGAGACCACGCTGGGAAATGTAAGCGTTACGGCTACAAAGAAGCTTTCCGATTATACTATCAGAATGTCAACCAATTACGGAAAGGTAAAGGTCGAGGGCGAGGAAATGAAGGATACCGAGTATAATCAATCCGGCTCTTCGGATTATATATGGGCGAAAGCCGGTTTCGGAAGTCTTACCGTATCATCCGAATATGTGGCGGGTGACAACGGCGTATCAAATCCTCCCGACACATACGATCCCAACGTTCCCGAAATCCCGGAAATATATTGATTTTTCTTTATTATATTTTTCAAAGTTTTTGACAAATCAGTATTATCTCGTAAAACAAAAACACAAGGGTAATTTAAACTTTGTTTTGAATTATACTTTGGTATTAACACCCCGTCGAAAAGAAAACAAAACGATATTTTTAGCAAAAAATTCAACGGATAACGACAATTTTCCTGTAAATAATAAGTCGTGGATGAGGTACATTATCTTTATCCACGATTTATTTTTAATGACCGGAGGTTTTATGTTAGACAGATTGGCACTTCTTCTTGCCGTTATCGGCGGCATAAACTGGGGAAGTATAGGACTTTTCGGATTTGATCTTGTATCATGGATGTGCGGAGGAAGCGATTCCGTATTATCAAGAATAATTTTTACGTTGGTAGGACTCAGCGCCCTTTGGTGCATTTCCCTCTTTTTCAAGGACGACGAATTATCCGAAGCACGATAACAGGAGAATATCCGTATAAATAACGTTCCGATAAAAATCGGTACTGTACAAAACAAAAGCACCACCGGGAAGTGAAAGGAATTCCTTTTTCGGTGGTGTTGTTGTTATAAAAACATATTAAGTTCGGTCGGATGATCCCGATCCCTTGGTATCTATCCTCTTTTTTGCGGCATACGAGAAGATGCATATCATCAATGCCTTCAAGGCAACGGAGAAACCGAGAAACATTCTGCTTTCTATAATGATCGTGCCGAAAAATGCCATAACAGACAAGAATGCATAAAGGAAGATCAACATACCCGAAAGATACTTGTACTTTCTGTACTTTTCCGAAACATATATCAAAAGCTCGGGGGATCTGTCAACCAAAGAAATGTTTACTTTGTCCATCAGATAAGGGTATCTTGCCGCATCCGTAAGAACAGTAATATCTGCTGTTCCGTTTGCGATACCGCCTTCATTTTCCGGATCGGCAACCTCCGCTACCATTGTATTATAATACGGACAGGATTGATCGCGCATCAGCCTTGTGTATACCTTTTCAAAACGTCTGAAATCCTCGGAAAGAACATAGAAACGATTCTTTTCGCTGTCAAGGTACAGCTCACAGTTCATGAATTCAGTATCCGCATAGTTATACAGTATATATCCTGCATGCTTATCGTTAATTATAATCTGTATAACGGTGTGCAGGGGTATATCGAAAGCATTGCTTTCATTTATGTTATCACGGACCGCTTTTCTCAAGCGGTAAGAGCTGCCCTTGAATTTACATGATATCTCATATTCACCGACCGAAGCGATATCCGACATCTCACTTAAAACGCCTTCCGTATTTCCCGATAATTGCAGCTCATTGAAGGAGAAGTATTTCTTCAATGGATCAAAGAACAAACTGACGCTGTCCTTAGTCATAGCCCATATAAGCTTAATGATCTCTTCCCTGCTCTTTGTATATGACTCATCTATCTTGACAGTCACATCCTTACTTTGAAGAGCTTTAAGCAGTAAAGATTCGGGGATAAGGACTATCTTTGCTTTCCTTGTCAGAGATACCTTATCTCTGTTATTGAGATATACACCTCTGTCGTAAAGATTCTTGACAAAATACGTGCTTATAACATTCAATGCACACTGAAAAGGGGCATCGATGAAGCATAAAGCAAGCGCCGAAACGAAGATCGCCGAGTAAGAGGTGATTCCGAGAAGAGACAGAATAAAATATAAAGCAAACACAAAATGAATTATCTGAGAAACGATCAGTGATACCTTTTGAGTACGTGATGTCTCTGCAATATTATCAAGCGTTCCCTTTTTCATTTTATATAAAAAGCTCTCGCTGCCGTCATTTACAAATTCGACATCGATCTCTCCCGCAACTATTTTTGTTCCCGATATAAGTTTATCCCCTTCCTTTAAAATCAAAGGCATCTCACGTGTCTTACCGTAACCGAAAAAGCAGACTGCTTCACCTTTTGTGATAACAGCACCTGCGGGACATATTTCATTTGGACCGAAATGAGCGGTATCGCCCTTCGTTATCGCTTTTTTGGAGTTTCTTTTGAAAAATCTGACAGCGGATATATTTATACCGTACCTGAAAAAGCTTTGTACATTTCCCAATATGCCTCTGTAAAAACGGTAATTCAGCATATCCGAAACAAGATAAACAGACAGAAGAATCAGAGGAAATGCGGCTCTTGCCTTACTTTCCGACAAAAGAGCAAAGGCGGCGCATACGACACAAAACGCATCGGTGAATAAAAAGCCCTTGAACAATCCCCTGAATGCCAATGTAACCACGGGAAACAGAAGCATGAAAAACGATATCATGTAAGACAGCACACACAAATTACGATCCAACTCTTCAATTCGGGAAAACAGAAAGAGCAAAAACGAAAGTCCTATGACGGCTATTTTTGAAAGAAGATAGCCCTTTGGAATTTCGTCTTCGTAAGTAAAGTAATTTGCGCCCGTTAAATGTTCATATCTGTCGCCGTAAAGCTCATGAGCCTTATCTATGGGTACATTTTTCAAAAGCTCATTGTACTTTTCTTTTTTCGATTTAATTCTGAACATATACATATAACGCCGTTATATTTCCCGGCGTCCCTCAAAAGCTCTTGACAAGGTCAACTCATCGGCATACTCAAGCTCGCTTCCCGCAGGAAGACCGTACGCCAATCTCGTTGTTACCACATTGAAGGGCTTCAGCAAACGGCTTATATACATTGCGGTGGCTTCACCCTCAACACTCGGGTTTGTAGCCACTATCACCTCGCTTACCTCGCCGTCGGAAACACGCTTCAAGAGCTGCTTCAAATAAAGATTTTCAGGTCCTATTCCGTTCAGAGGAGAAAGCAATCCTCCGAGAACGTGATAAAGACCGTTGTAATCGTTAAGCTTTTCTATAGCCAAAACATCCTTGGAGCCTTCAACAACGCAAATAAGAGAATGGTCTCTCTTTTGGGAGCTGCATATATCGCACACCTCGTCCTCGCATATATTCATACAGACGCTGCAGGTCTTTACAAGCTTCTTTGCATTTATTATAGCATCCGCAAACTCGGAGGCATCCTCCTCACTCATGGACAGAACGTGGAATGCCAGACGTACAGCCGTCTTGTAACCTATTCCCGGAAGCTTTCTGAATTTTTCGATAAGCCTTTCAACAGAAGGAATAAACGAACTCATAACAACGACCTTTCCTTTCGAATCGGATCCAAAAAACAGATCCGCGACCATTCCTTTCTTCGCTTAAAAAGTCCGAAAATCTTACGCACCTTAAAATACCGTTAATAAAGCTTCAAACCGCCTGTTATCTTATTCAAAGCTTCCTGATTTGTGGTCTCCACAAGCTTGATAGCTTCGTTGATTCCCGCTACGATTATATCCTGAAGAGTTTCTATATCATCGGGATCGACTATCATGGGATCGAGACTTATCTCCTTGATCTCCTTTGTACCCGAAATCTTTATCTTGCAGACTCCGCCGCCTGCGGAAACTTCATACTCTCTGGAATCAAGCTCTTCCTGAGTTCTTTCCATTTCCTCCTGCATCTTCTGCGCTTCTCTTATCATCTGCTGCATATTTCCGGGGCCTTTTCCCATTCCGTCGGGCAATCTTGCTTTCATTTTTTTAAATTCCTTTCAAACAAATAATTTATTAAAGTGTATCCAATATATCTTTTTCGGCTTCTTCTTCATCAGCCGCAAATTTAACTTTAGTTACAGAAGGATCGCAAGCCTTCAATTCCTCTGTCAAGGTATCCTCAGCACCCATTGACTTCAAAAGATCGCAGGTGAATTTTTCAGTGAATACAGTGAGCACATCACCTGAAATGTACATCTTTGCTTCGCTGAGATACATCTGCAGAAAAGGATCGCTTTCGAACCTGCCAACGAGGGCGGCTTTCCCCGCATATATCCTTGATTTGTTGTCCGAGGAGGTCGATGCGCCTGTCTTCGGTGCGCTCTTCTCCTCCTTTTCCTCGTTATCCGGCTTTTCTTGTTCGCTCCTTACAGGTTCATAATCATCCGGTATCTGACGATCATACGGAATATCGCCGTCATCATCGGGGATATCAAGACCTTCAAACTCATCGGTTACGGGAATATCGTTTACGGGAGCATTCTCTTTCGCTTTTTCCTTAGTCTTTACCGAAGAAGCTTCCTTTTTCGGTACGCTCACCGCACCGCTTCTCAGCATATTTTCAAGCTGATCTATTCTTGCGGACAGGGCACTTTCCTCGCTCGATATTTCGGGACAGCACATTTTTATAAAGGAGACCTCTATAAACGCTCTCTTCCCCGAGGATATACGGTCATAGTCTGTCATGAGCTTCTGAAGTATATCGAGATGATACAGGAGAGTATCGGTACCGAATCCATCGGCTAACTCCGTAAGCTTTTTAAGATCGCTTTCAGAGCAGTTTATAAAGCTTCCCGGAGAAGGAACATTCTTTATCAAAAGAAGATCCTTATATATACCGAAAAGTGACGATATGGATGATTTCATATCGGATTGCTTATTATAAAGCTCACCCAAAAGCGAGATACATCTCGGAGCGTTTCCATCGGCACAAGCTTTACAGATATCGAAAAGCATATCGCGGGAACCCATGCCCAGCATTTTTGTTATCTCTTCCTCGGTTATTACGGAAGCCTTGCCGATACAGGATTCGAGGATGCTCAAGGCATCTCTCAGCGCACCGTCGGAAAGCTGGGCTATTACCGCCGCCGCTTCCCTTTCTATCTGTATACCCTCAGCGGAGGATATGCGCATTATCCTGTCAACGATGACCTCGGGATTTATTCTGTTGAAATTAAGTCTCTGGCATCTTGAAACGATGGTAGCGGGAATCTTCTGAAGTTCCGTTGTGGCAAGTATAAACAAAACATGCTCCGGAGGCTCCTCGAGAGTTTTCAAAAGTGCATTGAACGCCGCTGTCGTAAGCATGTGTACCTCGTCTATGATGTACACGCGCTTTTTCAATTCCGACGGCATATACTTTACTTCGTCGCAGAGCTGTCTTATATTGTCAACCCCGTTATTGCCTGCGGCGTCTATCTCAACCACATCGAGTGTTGCATTGTCATTGACAAGCTGACAGGAGAAGCATTTTCCGCAGGGATCACCGTTTTGCAGATTTTCGCAGTTTACCGCCTTGGCAAGTATCTTGGCACAGGTGGTCTTTCCCGTTCCGCGGGAGCCGCAGAAAAGATATGCGTGAGATACCTTACCCGATCTTATCTGATTTTTCAAAACAGCCACGGTCTGCTCCTGACCGCATACATCCTCAAACACCTGAGGTCTGTATTTTCTGTATAACGCCTGATACAAATATCTCACCACCTATACTAAAAAACAAACGGACAAGCCGCAAAATAAGACCGTACACCCCGCTTCGAACATATTTCTATGTGCGCTTTTCGTACGTACAACTCAAAGCAGGCAACCTATGCGGCACATCAAAGTCACTGCTTAATGCTGCTTGATTCCTCACCTGACATGGTTCACAGTCTTTAATTGCGCAAGACCCACTTCTCAACATTATCCGCACGGAGCAGCCACACAGCCATATTCCTCAAGTCGGGGGATTCACCCCTGCTACAGCGGATGGCAGGTACAAGGCACCGCTAACTCCCCGGATAGTACGGTCTTATTTCACGTCCCGTCCGATAAAACTGATATATCGAAGATCCGAAAAAATTTATAGTATTAAAAAGGGACACATATATTATCCCCGATCGATACCGTTACATTAGATTATAACATATATTTTCTAATTTTTCAATAGGTATTTTTCAATTTCGAAAATATAATACGATCATAAAAACACAAATCAATAAAGCAGGATCAAAAATTGTCAAAAAATACGAATCAAACGACAATTTTCGATCCCGTAAATATAAGTCAATGTCTATAATCCTTCATCATCACGGTATATCTGTCGTAAACGGAGATGTAATGATCGTAGACTTCTTTTTTGATCTTTCCCTCGGCAAAGAGCTCATCAGCCCTCGTCTTGAGAAGACGGCGCATCTCATGGGCGGGATCCTTATAATTGTTTTGAAGATAATTATTCAGCTCAACTATTATCCCATCAAGCTCCCTTTTTGCTTTGGACCTGAATAAAGAAAACATCACCTTTCACCTCCGCAGGCTTTCAATACATGATATCACGGTTTATCCGATATTGCAAAACCGATACGAAAAGATCAGTCCTTGTAGATCTCCTCGAGCATTTTTACTCGTCTTTCGTGTCTTTCACCCATAAAGCCCGTGGACATGAATATGTCGGCAAGCTCCAAAGCAAGACCCTTTGATATAACATTCGCACCCATGCAGAGAACGTTTGCATTGTTGTGAAGTCTTGAATACTTAACACTGTAAGAGTCTATGCTGCATACAGCTCTCACTCCCGGCTTCTTGTTTGCACAGAGCATCATTCCGAGGCCCGTTCCGCAGAAAAGAAATCCTTTTTCAGCTTCGCCGCTGCTTACAAGGTCAGCTACCTTTTTTGCATATACGGGATAGTCGTCGTAGGAAGCGTTTTCATACGCTCCCACGTCGGTGCATTCTATTCCTTTCTCGCGAAGATAATTCATTACGGCGTTTTTAAGTTCCACTCCGTTGTGGTCGCAACCAAATGCTATCATTGTAAAAAATTCCTTTCTGAATATGGATTTTATTTTGCCTGCTCTTTAGACATTCTTTCAGCCTGAGACATTCTTATGTATTCCGGCATAAGCTTATCCGGTGTACAGCTTCTGTTATTGTCGTGCATCCTTTTTCCGACGCGCGCAACGCTCAACGCGTTCTGATATTTTGTCATCTCCGACGAAGGTGAAATATTTTCAACATTTCTTCCGCTCTTATCGGCAAGAACGAAGAACTTATCTGCGCCGTCTCCGTTGACAATGATTCTTTTATTGAAATATTTTTCCTCCAGCTCCTTGAAAAGCTCATCGTAGGATATTGCTCTGTCCTCGGTAAGTCTCTCAACGGAAGATCCCTTCTTAATAAACAATGCGTTATAAAACTCATCTCTGCGGGCATCCATTACGGGGCATATCACAGTTTCATCGGAAGAATCGGACAAGTTTTCCGCAAGAGCCTCTAATGTCGATACGCCGCAGCACGAGATATTCTTGGCAAAGCCGAGTCCCTTGACGGTCGATACGCCTATGCGAAGTCCCGTAAAGGAACCGGGACCGTTTGACACGCAAAGAAGCTCAACTTCGCTTATTTTTTTTTCGGAAAGCTTTATTACCTCATCTATCATTATAAGTATTCTTCTGGAATGCTCAAGTCTGAGATTCACGGAAAAGCTCGCAAGAGCTTTGTCATCCTCTGTAAGTGCCGCAGAAGCGGTAGTCGCCGAGGTATCTATAGCCAATATCAACATAAATCGATCATTCCTTTCAACTGTAATGCAATGCTTTCTTATCGATCAGAAAGTGGTTTTCAGCATTTTATCTTCGATATTACGATCTTTCTTGCGTTTTCTTTTTCGGGTATCTTTGTTATTTCTATGCGGGTATATTCCTCCGGCAATGCAAAGGGAATATTTTCGGACCATTCGCAGATCGTCACGCCGCTTTCAAGATAATCGTAAAATCCGCAGGATTCAAGATCCTCTTCTCCTTTTATTCTGTACATGTCAAAATGATTTACGGTCATTTTCTCTGTTCTGTATACATTCACTATAGCGTAGGTGGGGCTTTTGACCTTTTCGGCACCGCCCAACGCTCCCACAAATCCACGCACGAAGGCTGTCTTTCCTGCACCCAAGTCGCCGTACATGGCATAGAAATCACCCTTTTTCATCAAGGAAGACAGCTCCGCCGCAATACGCTCGGTATCCTCTACGCTTTCCGATATATATTCATTGATCTCTGTCTGCATAATTAAGACCATGCCTTTCTGTCAAACCGGAAGTTTGTTGCATCGGCGAAATGTCCGCCCGCTTTGCGGACATACCGAAAACTTCACGCCCGTAAATTCATTTCCGGACTAATTTCCGCTTTTATTCAAATGATCTGCGGGCTTTACGTATGCGGTATAGTATTTATCATACGTTACATATCCCGGATGGGAGCCCGCAGGCTTTTTCACGTTTTTGATATATGTGTAATCAACAGCCGCATTGGCACCGTCTCCCGCCTTTGAATAAAATGCCGCAAGCTCGGCGCAGAAGGTAAAATCCTCTGCGGGCGGCTCTTCTCCGTTTGTCACAAGCAAAACATGAGAGCCGGGATAATTCTTGATGTGGAACCAATAATCGAATTTTTCGCCTACGACCGTTGTCACATAATCATTCTGCAAATTATTCTTTCCCATATAAACCTTATATCCGGACGGGGATACAAGCTCTGCGGGACGTACCCTTTTCGATTTTTCTCGAAGGCGCAGAGATGCGGAACCCTTTCCGTATCCCGCTTTATGAAGCTCGTCGCGTATTTCATCAATTTCAACGGAGCTTGACACTCTTGACAAAGCGTCGGAAACGCTTTCCACATATTCAAGCTCTTTTTTCGCCAGCTCTATCTGCTCGGTAAGCTTAAGCTTTGCCGTCTTCTTTTTTGCGAATTCCTTATAATATTTCTGAGCATTCTGTGAAGGAGTAAGAAGCTTGTCGAGAGGAACGGTCACCTCGGGATATCCATCTGCGGTGTAATCCACCGCCGTGACAGATCCGTCTCCGCGTTTTATCTTATAAAGCTCCTGCATTATAAGGTCGCCGTAATTTCTTAAGCTCTCCGCCTTTTCGCAATCCGCAAGATCCTGCGTCTGAAGGGCAATCTTCTTGACAAGGCGTGTTCTTGCATTTTTAAGCACCGTGCTGATATCATTGACATGCTGTCTTATGCGCTCGCTCTTGTCACGGTCGCAAAAATATTTATCTATGGCTTCGGATACGGTATCGCATCCGACCGAATACGCACGGTCACCGTATTGCTTTATATCCATGAAGGAATATTCGAAGGGAACACTTTCATCCTGCCTGTAAATAAGACAGGGTGCGATCCTTTTCTCCCGTACCCTTTCATCGAGCTCCTTCATTTTATTTGCAAGCATTGAAAGGTCGCACTCCTTCAGCCGTGCCGACGGATCTGAGGACACCGACCGGACAAGCTCACCTGCGGTAAGCATGCTGTATCCCGAGAAGCGTACTGTGATCGTTTTCGCTGCGGGAGCGTTTTCGTCCTCTTCCGACAAAATCCGCACTATATCGCTTTCGGAAACCGTATGTGTATCTGTTTTATCCTGCTTATCGGGAAGCTCATACACGAACCCTTGGATAACTTTTCTTTGAGTAGACGATGTAAGATCCGAGGTACGTATTGCCGCCAGGATCTTCTCGTCCTTGTCGCAGAAAATCATATTTGAATTTCTTCCCATTATTTCAAGATAAAGGGAATATCTGCTTCTGAATCCCATTTCGTCACCGGAATCGAATTCAAGTCTGACGACTCTTTCAAAGGCGCACTGTCTGACAGACACTACCCTGCTTGATGTGAGATGCTTTCTCAAAAGCATACACATAGTCATTGCCTTTAAAGGATTTTCCTTTGCCTGAGAGGTTACACAGATACGAGGAAAGTTTGAGCTTGCCGAAATAACGAGACGGCTGCTCTTACCGTTAGCTCTTATTATAAGATCTATTTCATCCTTTTCCGGTTGAAGCACCTTTTCCACCTTGCCTCCGGAAAACATTTCATCAAGCTCGCTCGATATGCAAGCTACCATATATGCATCAAAAGCCGTATCCTGCCACCTCTTTTCGCCAATCTTTAATACGGTCTTTTCTATTCTTTTAAAGCTCTATCAATTCTTTGGGTGCGGATGTAAGATTTATGCATCCCGTCTCGGTCACACACACCACATCTTCGATCCTTACTCCGAATTTATCCGGCAGATAAATACCCGGTTCAACACTGAGCACGTTTCCACTTACAACGCACGCCTGGGAGGAAGGCGCAAATCCCGGTCTTTCATGGACCTCAAGTCCTACGCCGTGACCCGTGGAGTGACCGAAATAACTGCCGTATCCGGCATCGGTTATAACACTGCGTGCCGCATTATCCACAACTTTTCCCTGCACTCCCTCTTTGATTGCTGCAATTGCGGAAAGCTGAGCCTTCAAAACGGTGTTGTAGATCTCTTTCATTTCATCGGTAGCCTTGCCTACGCATACTGTCCTCGTCATATCGGAACAGTATCCCTTGTAGACAGCACCGAAATCCATAGTGAGAAAGCTATTGTCCGTAAGAAGGATATCATCCGGTCTGCCGTGGGGCATGGAGGATTTCTTACCCGAAACACAGATGGTATCGAAGGAAACATTTTCGGCGCCTGTTTTTCTCATGAAAAATTCAAGCTCCAGAGCGATCTCCTTTTCGGTCCTGTTCTTGTTTATGAAATTGAGGATATGTTCAAACGCCTTTTCGGCAATATTCTGAGCTACCTGCATAATGCCAAGCTCTTTTTCCGTTTTAACGGCACGGAGAGCTTCCAATCTGTCTCCCAAGGGAGCGAGTCTTATGCCGGGAAGTCTTTTTTCAAGAGCTTCAAGCTCAGAGCAATAAAGTCTCTTGTTTTCGTAAAGCAACACAGCGTCTGCTTTACCCGTAAGTAATTCCGTTGCTCTTGCGTAAACACCCGTTTTTTTCAATTCCACGCTTTCGGGTATTTCACCGCGCTGCTTTGCTTTTTCAGCCATTTCAAAATATCTTGAATCAAGATACAATTCAGCAAGCTCAGACGTAACGAGCAAAAAGCCGTCGCTTGACAGAAATGATGTGAGATATCTTCTGTTAACGGATGACTGTATCAAAGCGGCTTCTCCGCTTTTAAGCTCTTTCTGAAATTTTTCGATCGCTGTCATATTTATAACCATGCCTTTCTATCAAAATGTCTGAAAATTTATTATCAGTCTTATTTCGCTTCCTATCGGCTTCGTGACTTTTACTGTTCCGTAATACCTTTTCATCCTTTTCTGTGCTTCAGATCATATATTCCGAGAAAAGGCTTTTCCGCTATTCTTTTCAGTACAAAAAATGCATTTTCAATTTTCGTATCAATGGGCTTGACATATACGGATACTATTCCGTTGAGATTTGCCGCTATGACATCGGTCAGTATCTGATCGCCCACAAGAGCAATATGGGAAGGCTGTTGTCTGAAGGTATTGAGCACCGTAGCAAGAGAACTCTTTTTCGGCTTACCCGATTTGAAGCTGTACGCCAGATCGCAATCGAAGGCTTCAACAAATATTTTGACACGGTCCTCGTTGTTGTTCGATGCGATAGCCACGGCTATTCCCTTTTTTCTCAATGAATATATGTATTCCTTTGTTTTTTCATCGGGAACGGGGTATCCGTCCTTCACGAGAGTGTTGTCTATATCGAATATTACGGCTCTTATATCAAGCTTTTCAAAAAAATCCTCGGGAATACCGAATATTCCGTCGAAAACATAGTCCGGTATAAAGTATTTAAACATTGCCGTCCTCCCGTGTTTTAATCTTTCACGTATATCCTTCCGCCATCATGTATGCACACTTATATCTATTATATTATAGCATACTTTGTTCGTTTTGGAAAGAGGAAACGAACCATTATTTGATAATTTCTTTTTTCAGCTTTTCTATTATCCTTTTTTCAAGTCTCGAAATGTAAGATTGGGATATACCGAGAGTATCGGCGACCTCCTTCTGAGTCATTTCGTCTTTTCCGTCAAGACCGAATCGCATCGTTATAATTGTCTTGTCTCTTCCCGACAATCTTTCCACCGCATTATGTATTATCATATTTTCCTCGTCCCTCTCAATATTGCTGCTGACCTCCTCTCCGTCCGTTCCGAGGATATCTCCCAAAAGAAGTTCATTTCCGTCACGGTCAACATTAAGAGGCTCATCAATGGATATTTCAGTACGCTTTGACGAGCTTTTTCTCAAATACATTAATATTTCATTGTCAATGCATTTTGAAGCATAGGTTGCGAGCTTTATATTTTTATCCGTATCAAAGGTGGTTATCGCTTTTACAAGTCCTATCGTACCGATGGAAATGAGATCCTCCGGATCTATTCCCGTATTATCGTATTTTTTTGCTATGAAAACCACAAGGCGGAGATTATGCTCAATAAGTGTATTGCGTGCGTCGATATCATAATTTCCGCTTTTCAGTCTTTCGAGGTAGAAAGCTTCATCAACGCTGTCAAGAGGCGGAGGAAGATCCTCGGGACCGTTGATGTAGTACACTTCGGCGTAAGATTTTCCCGATATGATACTTATCCGCGCCTTCAGCCTTGAACACAATTTTTCAAGTTCTTTTAAGATAGTCTCCATTTGATATAATTCCTTTCAGTTATGTTTGTATGTATTTTAAATTATCTCAGCCGGCAGGAGACAGTCGAATCCCGAAAAATCGGAAATATCGGTCACTATGCCTACCGTTATATTTTTCATATAAATATCGTTCTTAATTACTCCTCCTTTTTTCAGCAAAACGTATTCGGGTCTGAATCCCGTAATAAGATCCTTTTTTCCTCTCCAGCCGGATATGGGGATCATCAGAGATGAAAAGTATTTTTCTTCTGATCCTATCAAAACTCGTTGTGCATCTAAGCTTTCATCTCCGCAAAGCTTTTCAAGCGCTCTGCCTGTCACCAAAACAACAGGATCACCACTGTAGGGATCCTTCAGAAGATTTCCGCTGTCGTATAAACCATTTAATATCAGAGTCCCTTTTCCGTTTTTCAATTGTATTACGGTCTCGCAGGATACCACATCAAGCTTTTTCCGGATATATTTCACATAAACGAGACCCGATATAAATATCACCGGAAATGTAAAACAAAGGATGAGAAAAGCGGAGTCGGGCTTACCTTTGTAACCCAAAAGATATGCGGACAGCTCCGAAATACCGCTTATCTGTGCGCTTATCATTACGGTAAAAATGGAATTTTTCAAGAAATTCCGCGGACTTTTGAAGCCGTATGTCACAATCGTCATTACCGAAATTATAATGACCGATAAAATAACATTTAATATGCTCATCATCGTAAACAATAAAGCGAATGATGAGAATAACCCGCCGATGACCGCTCCCGAAAGTAAGCGGAAAAGCGTTACTTCCTCTTTTACAAGCCTTGATGAAAGGTACAGAACCACCGTATTCATCATTGTGTTCAACAGAAAATACAGATCGATATATACGGTCATTTTTATCATCGCCTCCCGTCGGTCACAAGAATGTATTTTACGTAACTGACTATTGTTTGTATTTATTTTATCATTCACATTGTGTTTGAACTTGTCGTCTTATGTAAAAGGAAAACTTTTGAATAAAAAACTCCTCCGACACTTGAAAAAAACCTTATTTGGGTATATAATTTTAATGGGTTAGTTTTTGTTATAAAAACGAAGCAAGCTCAAAGCATATCCATCACCTCAGATATACTTTAAGGAAGGAAATGTATTATCGATGAAGCATTTTTATTCTTTTATCTTCTTACTTATTGCGATATTACTGCTTGTTTCTTGCGGGACAGGCGGATATAATATCCGTTCCATTGATGATAAAGGTGTGGATATATCTTTTGAAAATGATGAGATAAGGGTAGATTTTCTGAAGGATGTACCACCCGTAACCGAAGAAGAGATCGGCAACGTATTTGTCAACGTCCGCGATTTCGGTGCAGCGGGCGATGGAATTACCAATGACACAAGGGCATGTCAAAAGGCACTGCGTGAACTGAACGGCGGCGGTACGGTATATTTTCCTGCCGGGACTTATCTGATCTCCCGTCAGCTGTATATACACGGCGATAATGTAACGGTAAGGGGAGACGGAAACGCTACAAGGATAATATATAAGAGAGGACAGACAATGTCAGATCTTGTAACCGATTCATCACTCTTCGGAGCGCGTCCCGGCGCAGTTAATGTAACCTTTCGTGATATGTATATGGAATTTGTCGGGGAGTTTTTTCCGAATTTCGGAGAAAGCTATTCCGGAAAGATAAACGCACTTTGCTTTACCGAAATTCATGATCTTCTTGTCGAGAATGTGGAGATCACCGGATTCAACAGTTCGGGAATAAGTATCCGCGGTCTCAGCGGTGCATATGCAACCGATGTAACCATCAGGGACTGTTATTTTCATCACAACAGAGTTGCCGGAGTGTTTTACGGGTTTGTCGACGGACTTCTTATAACAAATTCGGTAATGGAATATATGGGTTCAAAGCTTGACGGAGGTACAGGCTACGGAAGTGCCGGGAACAGCGGCACTTATCCGAAGAATATACGCATTATAAATAACGAATGCAATTACAACTATCGCAAAGGAATAGACCTTCATTCGGGAGAAAACGTAGTTATTGAGGGAAATACATGTAAAGCCAACCGTCTTTACGGCATATACGTTGAGGGGCCGAAAACCAATCATATCGTAATTAAGAATAATTTCATCAGCGATATGGACAGAGAAAAGCTTGATATAGGCGCCCCGTATACCTGGAATAACGCTATTGCGATAGGAACGGCAACGAATGATTCCAATAAATATTACGATTATCAAGTAATCGGAAATGTGATTGAGGATTACGGTCTCGGTGACGGCAGGTCATACGGTATTCAAGGTTACTCCGGCTTCACAAAGGGAAAGTTCATCATCAAAAATAACGTAATGCATTGCAACGAGGTTGACAGCTTCATTATTGTTAATCCTGCCCGTGTCACCAATGACACGGATATCAGCCTGATAGTTGAAGGAAATCAGCTTTATGCGAAAAATGCCGTGAATAATGCAGTTGAATTGGGATATTACAATTCATTGATATTCACGAACAACTCTCTTAACATCGAATTGCAATCACTCGGGAAGCCCGTATCATTGACTCACAATAAGGAGCTTTCCTACGCAGTTATAAACTTCAACAACATCACATGCGGTAATATCGACGCATACCCTTTCAACATAACAAACAAATCTTCGAGCAAAAGCATTATATACGAAAACAATATTATAAACGGCAAAACGGTCGGTTGAACAATTCGGCAATAAACTATCCGGCGTTTTAAATACCATCATAAAGACTTGAAATGAAAGGAACTCCATCGCCGATGAAGCATTTTTATTCTTTTACTTTTTTACTCGTTGCAGTCTTCATATTCGTTTCTTGCAGCTCCGGCGGATATACTATCCGTTCCATTGATGATGACGGTATGGATATATCTTATGAGAATACGGAGATACGAGTAGATTTTCTGAAGGATGTACCACCCGTAACCGAAGAAGAGAGCGGCAACGTATTAGTTAATGTCCGTGATTTCGGTGCTGTGGGTGACGGAGTGACAGATGATACAAAATCTTGCCAAGCCGCAATGCGTGAAGTCAACTACGGCGGGACTCTGTATTTTCCTGCGGGAACATACTTTTTATCAAGGCAATTATACATATACGGTGATAACGTAACCGTAAAGGGAGACGGTAACGCAACAAAACTTATATACAAACGGGAGCAAAAAACAATAGATTCGATTGAGTCTATATCTCTTTTTGGTGCACGAAAAGGAGTTTTCAATATATCGATATGCGATATGTATATGGAATATCAAGGAGAGTTTTTTCCGAATTTCGGTGATAGCTATACCGGAAAAATAAACGCATTGTATTTTACGGAAATCCATGATCTTCTCGTTGAAAATGTTGAGATAACGGGATTCAACAGTTCAGGAATAAATATTGCCGGGCTATCGGATGCGTATGCTACGGATATAGTTGTAAAAGACTGCTATCTTCACCATAACAGAGTGGCAGGCGTAATGTTCGGATTCGTTGACGGACTCATCATAACAGGTTCTGTGATGGAATACATGGGTTCAAATCTTGACGGAGGTACGGGATACGGTTCTGCCGGGTTATCAGGTGCTTTTCCGAAAAATATACGCATATTGAATAACGAGCATAATTTCAATCAACGAAAAGGTGTAGACCTTCATGCCGGTGAAAATGTTATAATTGAAGGAAATACCTGCAAAGCCAACCGCCTTTACGGTGTCTGTGTCGTAGGTAAAAGAGTCAATCATATTATTATAAAAAACAATTTCATAACAGATATGGACAGAGAAAAGCTCGATATCGGCGACCCGTATACCTGGAATAACGCCATAGGAATAGGTACTGCTCAAAATGATCCCGATACCTTTTACGATTTTCAGGTCGTGGGAAATGTAATTGAAAATTACGGTCTCGGTGAAGGACGTGCTTACGGAATTCAGGGATACGGAACCTTCTCCAAAGGACGCATCGTAATAAAGGATAACATCATGCATTGTAATGAGATAGATAATTTTATTACATTTTCCGCAGATACCGTATCAGAGAAGAACGATGTGAATTTTATTGTTGACGGAAATCAAATGTATGCAAAGACTGCCCTGAATAATACCGTAAAGCTCGGAAACTATAATTCATTGATATTCACAAATAATATACTCAACATAGAAACGCAACCCGTCGGAATACCAATATACTTGACTCACGACAAAAATGTCTCAAACGCTGTTATCAATTACAACAATATAACATTTAAGGATACAAATAAATCTCCGATATATATAACAAATAAGTCATCAGCTAAGAGTCTTATATGCGAAAACAATGTATTCAACGAAGAAAAATTTTAAGTAAGGATGGTCAAAAAGTAATGTTAGATCTTTTATCTTTGGAAAAAAGCTTCATAGCACCTCACATAAAAAAAGGCGGCATTGCAGCCGATTTCACCATGGGAAACGGCCACGACACATTATGGCTTTCCAATGCTGTGGGCGAGGACGGTAAGGTATACGCCTTCGATATACAGGCTTCCGCTTTGGAAAGTACACAAAAATTCCTTGAATCGCAAAATGCACCGAAGAATTACACCTTGATACATGATTCCCACGCCAATTCAAAAAACTATATCACGGAAAAGATCTGTGCCGGAGTTTTTAATCTCGGTTATCTTCCCGGAGGCGACAAATCCGTTACAACGATGAGAGAATCGACTCTTACTGCAGTCAATTCTGCAATAGAGCTTCTTGACCGTGACGGGATCGTTCTCATTGCAATATATCCCGGTCATCCCGAAGGATATCTTGAAGGACAAATGCTTCTCGAAGAATTACAAAAGCTCAACAGGAGAGAATACTGTGTGGGACACTTTGAAATATTGAATTCAAAGACTTCTCCTTTTTTCATTTTCATTGAAAAAGCGTAACTGCTATACCGCAGCTGTATAATTAAAACGGGACTGTTGGGATGAGTATCATATTTAATCATTCTTCACTACTTGGAAGAGTAGCCTCAACAATGTTTGTTTGTCGTTATAAATGTTACTTTTTAACATAAAATGTTAATTATTATCATTTCTGCTCTTGACTTTTTTGGCTCACCGTGATAAAATAAACACAATGTGTTAGAATTAACATTTATAAGCTAAGGAGTGTCAAACATGTATTACTCTAGAAGACAGATAGTGCGCGATATTCTTGTTTCAAAACCCTTCACATCATTGAAAGAGCTTGAGGAAAAATTCCCCAACGTATCAAGCATGACATTGAGACGCGACATTGAATTCTGTGAACGCCATGGAGACGTTATTAAGGTTCGCGGCGGTGCACGTTCAATGAAGTTTATTGTGCATACCGAAGAAGAAAGCTTCACCAGAAGATCGTCTGAAAACAGACAGAAGAAGCAAAAGCTTGCAAAGGCGGCTGCAAGGCTTATCGAGACAGGCCGTTCCCTTTATGTCGATTCGGGAACAACGGCAATGGAGCTTACGAACTACATTCCCGAAATCCGTCTGAGCATCACCACATCAGGCGCAAACGTAGCTCTCTCATTAATAAAACATGAAAAGATCATGGTAAATCTTGTGGGAGGTCTTTTGAACAGAGACAGCATTTCTCTTTCCGGTCCCTCATCCACGGAATACATCGAAAAGATCAATATTGATGTGGCGTTCATATCCCCCTCCGGTTTTTCTCTTGAAAGCGGATTCACATCGGGTAATTTCAGCGAAAGCGAGCTTAAGAGTGCAGTAGTAGCCAAGGCTCACAAAAATGTTATTCTTCTTACATCGGATAAGATCGGTAAGTCTCTTCCCTTCACATTCTGCAAGCTTGAGGACGTGGATGTAATAATAACCGACGCTCCTCTTCCCGCAGATATATCCGATAAGATAAAGGCAAACAATATACAGGTCATAATCGCAGAGTAATGATCTGCGAAAAAGGTGCCTGTATTATTAATGAAAGTAAATAAAGAATTCTGATTCAGTATAAAAATTCTCGTAAACGAAAGGACAAATTATGGCAACCGCAGTAATTATGCCGCGTCAGGGACAGAGCGTTGAAAGCTGTGTCATCACATCGTGGAACAAAAAAGTAGGAGACAGCGTAAAGGTAGGAGATGTTTTGTTTTCTTATGAAACAGACAAGTCCTCCTTCGATGAAGTCTCCACAGTAGAAGGAACCATGCTCGCTATTCTCAGAGAAGACGGCGACGATGTTCCTTGTCTCGAAAATGTTTGTGTTATAGGAAATGAAGGAGAAGATATCTCCGAATTCACCGCTTCCGCAGCCGCAGAAGCAAGTGCACCCGAAGAATCGGTAAAGGAAGCTACGGCAACCGCAGAGGTTACCGAAAAGGCTCCCGAAGCAGCTACAGGAGTTCTCAATGTTGAAAAGATCTCCCCCAGAGCAAAGCTTCTCGCAGAAAAGACAAATGCAGATCTTCTCAAGGCAGTACCGACAGGTCCCAACGGCAGAATAATCGAGCGTGACGTACGCACACTTCTCGAAAACGGCTACACTGTTTCCTCCGCTGCACGTGACGAATATAAGTCCGCAGTTGAAGGCACAGGCATTTCCGGACGTGTCGTTACATCCGATCTCGAAGCAAAGGCACCTGCAGCCGCTCCCGCACAGGAAGCAAAGGCAACTGAGCCCGAATACACGGATGTTCCCCTTTCCAATGTCAGAAAGGTCATTGCAAAATCCATGCATGCTTCCCTTTCCAACATGGCTCAGCTTACTCTCAACACCTCCTTCGATGCTACGAAGCTTCAGGCTATCCGTGCTTCCATCAAGGCAAACGGGGAGAAGATGGGTATCGGAAACATCACTCTCAACGATATGATACTCTTTGCAGTCGCAAAGACAGTCGGCGGCTTCAAGGATATCAACGCTCATTATCTTGATGATAAGAACGTAATAAGATACTTCAGCTGTGTAAACCTCGGTATCGCTGTTGATACGGACAGAGGACTTCTCGTTCCTACACTTATGAACGCAGATAAGATGTCTCTCAATGAGCTTTCCAAGAACGCAAAGGCAGTTATCACGGAAGCTCAGAGCGGTAACATCAGCCCCGATAAACTCCGCGGTGCAACATTCACAATAACAAACCTCGGCTCTCTCGGTATTGAAAGCTTCACACCCGTTATCAATCCTCCGCAGACAGCTATTCTCGGCGTAAACAACATAACAAAGAGAATCAAGGAAGTTAACGGTGAAGACGTAACATATCCCGCTATGGGTCTCTCCCTCACATTCGACCACAGAGCATTGGACGGTGCTCCTGCAGCTAAATTCCTTAAGGCTCTCTGTGCAAATCTCGAAAACTTCGATCTTCTCATGATCAAATAAAATATATTCCGAAAGGAAAGTTAAAAATGTACGATCTTATTATTCTCGGCGGAGGTCCCGCAGGCTACAATGCTGCGGAAAGAGCCGCACACAATAAGCTTAAGGTTCTTCTTATCGAAAAGAGAGCTTTGGGCGGTGTATGCCTCAACGAAGGCTGTATCCCCACAAAATCCCTTCTCTATTCGGCAAAGATATATGATTACGCCAAGCATTCCAAGGATTACGGCGTAACGTTTGAGGGTGCTTCCATTGACCACACAAAGGTCATCGACCGCAAGGGCAAGGTAGTAAAAACTCTCGTATCCGGTGTTGCCGCAAAGATGAAGAAAGCAGGCGTTGAGGTCATCAATGCTTTGGGCGAAATAAAGGGTAAGGATTCCGAAGGCTTTACAGTTGTTGCCGAAGGTAAGGAATATAAAGCTTCCAAGCTTCTCATATGCACGGGTTCTTCTCCCGCTCTTCCTCCCATCGACGGTTTGAAGGCTTCTCTTGAAAACGGTTTTGCTCTCACAAACAGAGAGATACTCGATATGACTTCCGTTCCCTCCACACTCGTGGTAGTCGGCGGAGGTGTTATCGGTCTTGAAATGGCAAGCTATTTCAATTCCATCGGAACAAAGGTTTACGTTGTTGAAATGCTCGACCACATAGCAGGTCCCACGGAGGGTCAAATATCCTCTCTCCTTCAGAAGGAATATGCAAAGCGCGGTGTTGAATTCATCCTCGGTGCTAAGGTAGTATCCATAAAGGACAATGCGGTATCCTATGAGCTTAACGGCAAGACAACAGCTATCCCCTGCGACAAAGCTCTCGTTTCCATCGGAAGACGTGCCGTTACTCAGGGTATAGGTCTTGAAAACATCGGCGTTCTCACGGAGCGCGGAGCTATCGTTACGGATGAATATCTCAGAACGAATATTCCCGGCGTATGGGCGGCAGGCGACGTAAACGGAAAATCCATGCTTGCACACACAGCATACAGAGAAGGCGAGGTCGCCGTCAATAATATCCTCGGCAAGAAGGACAGAATTAATTACAATGCGATCCCCGCGGTAATTTATACGAATCCCGAGGTTGCAAGTGTAGGTGAAACGACCGAATCCGCAAAAGCCAAGGGTCTTGATGTTAAGGTAGTTGAGGCAACTCTCAAGTACAGCGGCAGATATATTGCGGAAAACGAAGGCGGTAACGGTATAGTACGTCTCGTTATCGACAACAAGTACAACACCTTGAAGGGTGTACACATCTACGGCACATACGCATCCGAGATGATCTATGGTGCTGCAATGATGGTAGAAACGGAAATGCGTGTGACGGATATCCAGAAGCTCGTATTCCCTCATCCCACAGTATGCGAAGTAATCAGAGAAGCAATGTTCTTCTGATAGATAAAACAGTAAAAAAATAAATTTATATAAAGGAATAATATTATGCCTAAGAGTCAATTTGTAGACCCCAAAGAGGTCAGAAAAGCCGGTCAGATAGAGTTTACTCCCATTCCGGTAAATGCTTATAACAAGACCATCGAAGAAGAAAAGGCCTTGTACACAAAGGATGAGCTTATAAGAATATTCCGCGATATGGCTATTATCCGTGAATTCGAAACAATGCTCAACGATATCAAAACAAAGAGTGCTTACAACGGTGTTGAATACAACAATCCCGGTCCCGCACATCTTTCCATCGGTCAGGAAGCTTCCGCTGTCGGCGCCGCTTACTGCCTCGATACAAACGACTTTATCTTCGGTTCCCACAGAAGCCACGGTGAGATACTTTCCAAGGGTCTTTCCGCAATAGAAAAGCTCTCCTCCGAAGATCTTTACGCTACCATGAAGGACTTCCTCGGCGGTACGATACTCAACGTTGTTGAAGGCAAAGAAGCTAACAAGGGAGACGTTAAGGATCTTGCTATCGACTTCCTTCTCTACGGTGCTTTGGCTGAAATTTTTGCAAGAACAACAGGCTTCAACAAGGGTCTCGGCGGTTCAATGCACGCTTTCTTCCTTCCCTTCGGTATTTATCCCAACAATGCTATCGTCGGCGGCTCCGCTACAATAGCAACAGGTGCGGCATTCTATAAGTATATCAACCACAAGCCCGGTATAGTTGTTGCTAACTTCGGTGACGGTGCTCTCGGAAGAGGACCCGCTTGGGAAGCATTCAACTTTGCGGCTATGGATCAGATCAAGAAGCTTTGGGACAGCGACCTCGGCGGCGGTATCCCGATACTCTTCAACGTATACAACAATTTCTACGGCATGGGCGGTCAGACCTACGGCGAAACAATGGCATACAATATGCCCGCAAGAATAGGTGCAGGTGTTACACCCAACCAGATGCTTGCTGAACGTGTTGACGGCTACAATCCTCTTGCAGTCATCGACGCATACAAGCGCAAGAAGGCGGCTCTCCTCAACGGCGAAGGCCCCGCTCTTCTCGATGTAGTAACATACCGTATATCCGGTCACTCTCCTTCCGACTCCTCCACTTACAGAACTCCCGAAGAGATCGAAGCATGGAAGCAGGAGGACGTTATAGAAGCATTCGGCAACCGTCTTATCTGCGGCGGTCTCGCTACATCCGATGAGCTTTCCGCTATCCGCGAAAGCATCAAGGAAAGAATGACAAAGATCATTAAGCTCGCTATAGATGATTCCATTTCTCCCAGAATGGATCTTTCCAAGGATCCCGAGGCTATTTCCTCCATTATGTTCTCCAATCAGAAGGCTCCCAAGCTTGACGACCGTGAACCCGAGGTTCTTATGCCCATGGAAGAAAACCCCAGAGTCAAGTCCATCAAGACAAAGGTTCGCTCTGCTTATACGGAAGACGGCAAGCCCGTTCCGAAGGCAAAGGTATTCAATATCAGAGACGGTCTCTTTGAAGCTATAATCGACCGCTTCTACACGGATCCCACAACAATAGCTTACGGCGAAGACAACAGAGACTGGGGCGGAGCATTCGCAGTATACCGCGGTCTTACAGAGGCTCTTCCTTATCACAGATTCTTCAACTCCCCCATTTCCGAAAGTGCTATCGTAGGTACGGCAGTAGGATACGCAATGGCAGGCGGACGTGCGATCGTTGAATTGATGTATGCTGACTTTATCGGCTGTGCAGGCGATGAAATATTCAACCAGCTCAGCAAGTGGCAGTCCATGAGTGCAGGCATTCTCAAGATGCCCGTAGTACTCCGTGTTTCCGTAGGAAGCAAGTACGGCGCACAGCACTCCCAGGATTGGACAGCTCTTACAGCTCATATTCCCGGACTTAAGGTTTGCTTCCCTGCTACACCTTATGATGCCAAGGGTCTTATGGCTTCTGCTCTTTCCGGAACAGACCCCGTTATATTCTTTGAAAGCCAGAGAATATACGATATCGGCGAGCAGTTCCACGAAGGCGGCGTTCCCGAAGAAAATTACGAGATCACCATCGGTGAGCCCGATGTCAAGATGGCAGGAAGCGATATAACTATCCTTTCCATCGGTGCTGTTCTTTACAGAGCTATTGAAGCTGCAAAGATACTCAAGGAAAAGTACGGTATCTCCGCTGAGATCATCGATGCTCGTTCCATCGTTCCCTTCAACTATGAAAAGGTTATCGAATCCGTTAAGAAGACAGGCAAGATCGTTATCGTTGGTGACGCTTGCGACAGAAACTCCGTAATGCGTGACATGGCTTCCAATATTACAGAACTTTGCTTCGATTACCTCGATGGACCTCCCGTAGTAGTAGGCTCCAGAAACTGGATAACACCCGCATTCGAGCTTGAAAAGTACTTCTTCCCGCAGGCTGATACGATAGTTGATGCTATAAGCCAGAAGATACTTCCCTTGAAGGATCATGTATCCACATACAACTTCACAGACATTGAAGCTGTTGAAAGAGCTAAGAAGGGTCTTTGATCTCAAAGCCTTATAAAAGCTGAAATTTCGGCAGGCACATTAATTTGTGCCTGCCTTGTTTTGTAACATGAACACCGCCGAGAGCGACCAAAACGGTTACTCTCGGCGGTGTTTCATATTATCAAATTCTCAAAAACGTTCCAAGCATTTTTCTTTCATCGTTATCTGCGTAGGAAATATAACCCTGACGCAAGGCTTCTTCTAAAATTGCACCACGAAACTCAAAAATATTCGCGCAAGCATGATCAATCTGATACTCATCTTCCTTCAAAAAAGCAGGTATTTCCTTGTGTATCTGCTCTCTGCAGAAAAGGTAATGTCGCATAGCAATTTCTGTAGCAACACTTCGCAGATTTTCTAACGCATTAAGCTCTTTTGGGGACATGGCGTTATTTTTACTTTTAAACATTACCAAGAAAGTGGGCTTGTAGCAGTCTCCGTATTTTTTAATATAGCCATGCTTTTCAAGATAGGTAATAACTGATTCATCCAATTGATCTGTTTCGCCTTTCGCAATTGAAACAAGAGCTTGTGCATAAGCATACGGCATTGACGCTGGTGTTTTATCTGCGATTCTTTTGTAATGAAACTTATATTGCTGAAAGCCTATTTCTGTAAGGGCTCGTTCAGCAGGCGAGGGCACACAACCGTGTAATCCGACAAAAGCAGGTTCATCCCCTTGATAACTTTCCATACCAAGAAGATCCCACTCGCCCTCATTGGGACGAATTGTATGTCCCCATCTCCCCAAATTTGCCTTTGGGAGTTCTTTTCTGGTTGAGTTAAAGGTATCTAAAGTATCAAAGTTTATAATATCCGTCTGATACATAAGCAACGCCCATTTCATATCTTCAAACGGTTGATATCCCTCGTGCCATTCGGGACAATTTTCATTTTTCCAATTAACCTCATATTCCATAGCAGATATCACCGCTCGTGTAAGTTCCGGCGTAATTGCTCTCAAATGTACGTTGATTTTTTCTTGCGCATCTGCACTGACGATGAAAAAATTAGTTTCGTATTTATTTCCGTTCTTTTTCATCAATGTAGCATCAACAAGTCCACGAAGTTCTTCTTCCATATACGGAAGCGCAACACCAACTTCCATTGCCAATTCTTCTGCTGTAGATGGCGTTCTGTAAGCGGCAAGCAAAATGTTTTTGCAAAGAGAGCGCGAAATAAAATTCCAAGGTTCACCATTTGCACCATATAAGCCATTGTTGATAAACGAAATATTTTCGGGGTTGTAACTAAGTTTTCCAAATTCTCTTGCCATATCCATACCTTCTTTCAATATGATTCTTGCACGGTGGAGTCTTTGCTGAACCGCGCTTATGGAAATTGAAAGGGACGATGCAATATCACGAACGCTCTTGTTTTCTATATAATAGGCAACGACAATATTGCGATAATCACTCTTAATGAACGCCAGCTCCCGCCGAAGCAGAGCCAATTGCTCTGTATGTATCATTTCATCAAGGATATTTTCGCTTTCATCCTCAATCTCATAATCGCCGATATGGTCACCGGTTACCGACTCGTTTCGATTATGCTTTTCTTTAGCCCATACGGAATAACGGTTGCGCGCGATCTGCCATACCCATGCCGAAAAGCTTGTAGGTATCGTGCCTTTATTCAACGCCGTAATGATCTGAAGCGCGATATCTTGTGTCAGATCTTCCGCTTCAATATTGTTCCCTGTCTTTTTCAAGCAGAAGTAAAACAGCTTCTCCATATAGCTTTCGGCGAATTCATTTATGAGCAGATCACGTATTTCGTTCGCTTTTTGCATTTTCTCGCCTCCTTTCTGAAAAGCTCTGTGCTTTTCATTCATATAGTGTGGCATTTCTCGAATTGCTGACAAGATATGTGAAAATATTATATCAAAAATTTTCGAATTAGTCTACACCAAAAAAACCACTTGCCGCTATTTACACAGTGACAAGTGGTTTTCATGTATTAAATACTATTTAATTTTTTCGGCACATTTATCCGAGTATTTCAAGTATCTCAACTCTTGTTTTGTCAATGACCTCGGGAGAGAATTCATAATCGTCAAATGTTCTGCAGCATTTCTCTATCAATTCAAGCGCTTTTGCATGATCCTTCTTTCCAAGCCGGATCAAAAGCTCTGCGTCATAGCTGCCCGCTCTCTGTAAATGACCTCTTACGGAATACCAGGGTCTGCCGTCACCTGTATATACCACATGAGCATTTCCGGGAGGATAATGGGTGGTGGCACTCACCGCACTGCACACATCCGCTCTTTCGCTTTCGCCCTTGTGAGCGTTATATCCCCAATGCAAGAAACCGGGACATCCGTACTTACAGCACATCCACATGGGAAGGCGGCTTGCGGAAAGAGGCAGATCAACTATACGGTTCATCATTGAGCCTGCGGGGAATCCGCATGTATATATCCACATCTCTTCGCCGAAGCTCTGAAGCTTTTGGAAGTTTTCAAGATGCTTTTCGAAAACTGCCTGCTTTACTACCCATACATCGACCGCACCTGCAATATCGGTAGTCTCTACGGGATCGTTGATTATAACGCCCGGCATATTCTTTCGGCATATTCCGGACAACGCACGGTATGCAAGACTGTTGGGGAACTGAGGCTCGTCAACGAGGCACTGCATGTAATTATTTTGCCAATTGTTTTTTGTTACGCATTCCCATGCGCGGGTGAAGTATATCTTCAGCTGTCGGTAGCCTTCTATTGTGGTACATCCAACATCCTTATCCCAAAGGAGAGCATTGTCGGGATCATCCCACTTTATAAAACGGGCAACAAATCCGCCCATTATGTATTTGAAGCCTTCTTCAAGAGCTATATTTCCCACGTACTCAACGAATGAGAAGTCGAAATCGACTACCTTTCCGCTTTCGTCGCGGATAGGCTCACCTGCGGGGATCATGATATAATCGTTTCTCATGTCCAGCTGATTTCTAAGGTTTTCTCTGAGGACCGATTCATACTTTTCCGTTCTTCTCTCGGTATTGTACTGATCCTCAAGACGTTCATAAAAGAGCCAGTTTATCATGTGGAAATTGGCGTCCTTCAAGGCAGGGATGGTGGTATTATATATTTTCAACTCAACGGGAACCGTGATATCATTTGTTCCGGCTTTAATGGTTATATCTCCGTTGTGAATTCCGGGTACCGCATCGGAAGGAACATTGAGGCGGATATAGAATGCCGCTCTTCCCTCTTCAAGCTCTCCCTTATCGAGAGGCTTTGTTACCTCGTATACATCAAAGGGCGCCTTACGTGTAACGAAGGAGCTTACATCTTCATATTTCAATGTAGTATAAGTTTTCGGTCCGCTGTTTTCTTTGCAGGTAGCGGCGAGAAGCTGATACACCTCAACATCACACTGTCCGAGAGTCGAAGAAACGGAAAAGCTCTCCGTTCCGTCAAGAAGGATATCGGTCAGTATCTGGAAGCATACATCGCTTCTTCTGGGAGCGTACAATTTTGCTGTACCGCACTGACAGCCTTCATTTATATCGCTGTCGGGGTACACCCAATCATTCTCCGAAAATATACGGTATTTCATATTTATAAACCAATTTTTCGCTGTGCGAAAAGCCTTTCTTTAAAGCATTACCTCAATTATATAGTAAATAAATGCCGCTGTCAAGACATAGTGAAAATAAAACCGAAAAAATCCCTTGCAGTTTTCAAGATTTTATCCGATAAAATGCCCGCCCCCGCTTTCGGCGGGCAAGTTCAATCGTTTTTCTGCGGTTTTGATCTGACGGAAGTTGTGCGTTTTTGCGTATGCAAAATGCCCGCCCCGCTTTCGGCGGGCAAGCGCAATCTTTTTCTGCGGGTTTGATCTGACGGAAGTTGTGCGTTTTTGCGTATGCAAAATGCCCGCCCCGCTTTCGGCGGGCAAGCGCAATCTTTTTCTGCGGGTTTGATCTGACGGAAGTTGTGCGTTTTTGCGTATGCAAAATG
>SVTV01000017.1 GCA_015063605.1 Oscillospiraceae bacterium | reverse complement strand
CCTTTCTTGTTATTTTTGATGATTTTAGACGTTTGTTGTCCTTATATGTATGCAGGGCGGTAAGGCTTGTACTACTTTCAAAAACGAAAAAATCCAATAAAATCAAGGGTTTTCGGCACTTCGTTTTTAAAGGTTGTTCTTACAAGGTCGTGCCATCTGCTGCCATATCCTCATGGAGGTCTGTTATTATGTCTCCCTTGGATTGGAATACAGTTGAGGAAAAAGGAGTGCCGGAACTTGCCTGCGGCCATATTCCGAGGGTGTGATCCACAAAGTATGTTTCGAAGCCCTGAGCCTTAACTTCTTCCGGAGAAAGATCTCTCACAAGCTGATACACGATTGCACTCACCATCTCCATATGGGCAAGCTCCTCGGTGGCAATATCCGTTAAGGTTCCTACCACCTCTCCGTAGGGCATTGTGTATCTTTGCGAGAGATATCTCAAAGATGCACCAAGCTCTCCGTCCGGTCCGCCGTACTGAGACATTATGATCTGAGCGTATTTCGCATTCGGCGTTTTAATCTTCACAGGATACTGAAGCTTCTTCTCATATATCCACATATCAATAAACTCCTTCCCACGGCCACGGGCAAGCCGTCCAATCGTTTACATTTTCTTTTGCCGCATGTATCTGTCTTATAGGTCTTCCCGTACCGTTTATGTAAGCCTCTTCAGCTTTTTCCTCCGCAAGCTTCATTGAAGCGTATGATGCCTTTGCTTCCTCGTCACAAGGGTGGGTATTAATATAAAGCCCAAGATCGTCAAGAGCGAAGGAGGTTTCGTAAACGTTCTTCATAAGAAGATATTCATTTGTACAGTTGGTTCTGCAACCGTTCATAAAATACTTTTCACCCATGCATTCTTCTCCTTTCGCATCCCGTAAAGGGTTTTGTAAGCTCCTCGAATACGGTTCCGTTTTTCAAGGATGTTTCGTTGCAGGTGATACCCTTCCAACATTGAACGGGAACATATGCAATACCCAATGCAAATTCCTTGTCAAATGTACCGTCTCTCGAGGTATTTGCACATCCGCAAGCGCATGATGCTTCATATTGCTCTGCTCTTCCGAAACGGTTCCATGTCTCGTTCTTTTGACAGCCGTTGTCTGTTTTTTCACAGCCGCATTTATTTAAAGTGCGTGAAGGCACATCGCAGCACAACGCTTTTCTCATAGAATTTTGTCTATTCAAAACAATTGCTCCTTATAATATAATCGTCATTCCGAACTACGTCATGACACTATATTATATGGAGCATTTCTTTTTTTGCTTATGCGCAGGTGTTTTGCAAAAGGCGGGTTTTACACGTAATAATCGAAATCCTTGACATTTCCGGAGGTTATGTAATATTCTTTTTTGATATTTGCATTCTCTTCAAAATATGTATCTATCAAAACGAGCTTTATCTTTTTCTTTGCGGGAATGATGCTCTTTATATATACTGCGGCACTCTGCCCTATCTCTACATCCTCCTTATATTCCGCAAGTCCTGCAAGATTTGGTGCAAGCTCAATAAATATACCGTAATTTTCTATACTTCGTACTATCCCCGTGACAGTCTCGCCTACATTGAAATTGGCGGCATTTTCGCTCCACGTGCCGAGTAATTCTCTGTGCGTCAGAGATATCCTACCCTTTGTTCCGAGAATTATCTCGTCTCTTCCCTTTACCGCCGCATGAATATATTCGCCTAATCTGAACCTGTCTTTCGGATGGGATATGCGGGAAACGGATATGCGGTCGATGGACAAAAGAGATACTATACCGCATCCTATATCGCAAAAGCATCCGAAGGGCTCAAAATGAGTCACTCTTGCGTCGATAACATCTCCCTCTTCCAATTTATCAAGATATTTTTCAAGGCAAAGCTCCTGCGCCTTTTTTCTCGAAAAATAAGCAGTCGGCTTTTCCGTGCTGTAATCAATTCTTTCCACGATAAAGGAAACGGGCTTTCCCACTCTTGATATTATGGCAATATCTCTGACCGTCTGGTCCTCGGGAACGACCGCCGTTTCCTCGGGCTCCATAATACCGCACACCGCACCTGCTTCAAAAATAAGCCTGTAGGAATCGTCGCACAGATATGCTTTCGCTTCGAGAATGGTCTTTTGCTCCATTGCCTTTTCTATAAGCGGTAAAGATGATAATATTTTTTTATTATCCGGGGTGCCGATAAGCAAGCCCTCCGGCAAAAACTGTCCGTTCATATATTCTCCTCTGCTGTTATATGCTTCTTAATTATTCCGAAATCAACCGTATGACCGGCTGTATTAAGAATATATGCACGAGCTTGCAAAATAATGCACAAAGAGAAAAGACCCGCAAAAGCCGATAAGCTTATAAGCAGGTCTTTCATGATCGATATTTATTTATGATACATTTAAATGATACATTTAAACCAATTGCAGCAAAAGGAGCCATGCAAGACCGTAATAGCTTATTACTGCCACAAGGTCATTGACGGTGGTAATAAGGGGCCCGGATGCTACCGCAGGATCGGCACCCAATCTGTAAAGACACATGGGAATAGCCGCACCCGTGAAGCCCGATATCATCATGGCAAAACACATTGCTCCTCCCACACAGCCCGAGACCGCCATGGCAAAGCCAACAGTACACTCGGTAAACAATGCAAGATACGCCCCTACAAGAGCAAAGGACAAAAGCCCCAAAGCAACACCGTTCAAAAGTGCCACACGTGTTTCCTTGAATATGAGCAGAAGCTGTTTTTTAAAGCCGAAGCTTTCGGAAACGCCGAGAGATCTTACTGTAACCGCAAGAGATTGGGTTCCCACATTTCCCGCCATACCCAATATAAGAGACTGGAATGACACTATCAAGGGCAATTCCTCTACCAAGCCTTCAAACATGCCCACTACCATTGACACGAGAAGTCCCATAAAAAGAAGTGCGGTAAGCCACGGAACTCTTTTCGCCATACTCCTTAAAAGAGAGTCGCTTTCCTCTTCCTCCTCGGTGAGAGCTGCAAGCTTTGCGTAATCGTCGCCCAATTCTTCATCGACGATATCTATCATATCGTTTGAGGTGATAACACCGAGAAGCCTTTTATCCTCGGATGATACCACCGGTATAAGCTCCTCGGAATATCCGCGTACCTTTTCTATGTTTTCGGAAATAAGGTCCTTATCGCAAACATAGGGAAAGGCAGTATAGATTATGTCATCGGGATCGTCGGTGCTTCTTGCAACTATAAGGTCCTTAAGGCTGAATGCTCCGTAAAACACATCATTTTCATCCGTTACGAAAATGGTGGATATATTATCCTTTTCCGCCGCCTGAGAAATGAGAGATCTCATAGCTGCCTTGATAGTGGCTCCCCGCTTTACGGAAATGAAATTCATGCTCATCTTGCTGCCGAATTCATCTTCGGAGTAGCTTTCGAGAAGCTCTATCTCTTCCCTTACCTCATCCTCAATAAGCTCAAGGACGCTGCTTCTCGTATCTTCCTCCAATGAGTCGAGGACATCGAGTGCTTCATCGGCATCCATCTGCTCGATGATATCCGCGGCTTCATTTGCATCGAGCTCCGATATATATTCTCCCGCATCATCAAGGTAAGTAAGTATGACGGACATCTTTTCGCTTCCGAGAAGATCGGCAAAGCGTTCTCTGTCCTCTGTATCCAGCTCTTCAAAAACCACGGCAATATCGTTATCGTGGTAATCGTCGAGCTTTTCCCTTTTCAATTCATCGGATATATCGCTTTGAAATAAAACGAGAATCTCTTCACGATAATCTTTTTCGTTGACAAACAAGCTTTTGTTTTCCATAAAAAAATCCTTTCCGATACTCATCGGAAAGGAAGTGAAAAAACGAAAACATTCCCCGACAGAAAGCCGAAGAAAAAAGATACCCTTCAGATGCGTATCCGCAATATTAAATTTTCATAAGATAAGATAGAAATGCGTTTACAACTGTCGGTATCCATAGAAGTTGATATTTGTCCTCACTATTTTATTTTTTGCAAATGCAGTATAATTATACCACCGCACACAGAATATGTCAAGAAGCAAAAATGAAAAAACCAAGCCTGCCGCAAGTTTTCCGGAAAGACCGATATACTTGAAGCAGGCTGAATTGTTACAAGGTGAAATACGATATTAACGTAAGGATTATAAGAAATGCGAAATTCATCAGGGAGAAAAGACCGATATACCGCTTCGTTCCCGCAGGATCGTGTGAAACATATTCCTTGAAGGTAATAAGACTTGCAAGAGAAGCGATCAATGTTCCCGCACCTCCGATATTCACCCCCATGAGAAGTTCACGATAATTCTCCGTGAAATTCGAAAGGAGCACAGCGCTGGGTACATTGCTTATAAACTGGCATGATACAACGCTGACAAGAAGCGTGCTTTTTTCCATAAGCAAGGAAAGAACATTGTTTATCACATCTATACGGGACATATTGCCTGCGAATATAAAGAAGCATACAAATGTAAGAAGCAGAGGATAATCCACCTCGGTGAGCACTTTTTTATCAAGGAGCAGTACTGCGAGAGGAATGATAATAAGTCCGAGAACATAAGGTATCACCCTGAATACTATAGCTATGGAAAATGCGAAAAGGATCAGGTATAACACCGTCTTTTTCACATCGGGCATTGATACCTCGTCTCCCTTTAACTCAACCTTCTCATTCTTTACGACAAAGCAGCAAAGAACAATAAGAACAGCCGCCGAAATAAAGGGGATCAGCATTATCTGCATAAATTCCATATCCGGGATATTGAAGCGTGTATACAAAAATAGATTCTGAGGATTTCCGAAGGGAGTGAGCATACCTCCGAGATTTGCCGCTATATTCTGCATTATAAAGGTAAATGCCATATATTCTTCTCTTCCCGTTGATGTCAATACGTAATAACCCAAAGGAAGGAATGTTATAAGCGCCATATCATTGGCTATAAGCATCGAACCGAAATATGTTATAAAAACAAGCAGAGTTACAGCGGTTCTGAGCGTTCCCGCCTTCTTTATGATAGCATGAGCCGTTTTTTCGAACACTCCCAGATTCTTCAGTCCACCTATTACGGCAAGAGTGCAGAAGAGACAGGAAAGAGTTTTAAAATCAAAATACGAAATGTATTTTTCATCTACCGGAACAATAAAAGATGTTATAAGTGCCAAGGATGCGGCGACACACAACACTGCATTCTTTTTCACGAATGCGGAAAATAATTCCGAAATGTAATGGAGTCTTGTATTTAAATCGTTAGTAGGATGTCTTTTTACGGAGCCGTGCATGAATTTCTCCCGTGATTGCTTTTTATGCGTTCTCATCAAAACGCAAACAGCGATATGATAACATTTTTTCAAAAAAGAATCAAGATACAAAATCACAGAAAAATATGGAAGTTACAAAAAATTATTGGTTATTTTTATTGACATCGAAGCGGACTTTTGATATAATTTACTAAAGCTTTTAATGCGAAAAACATTTGATAAAGGAATGGTTATAATCATGTATAAATTTCCGATAGGAGTTATGGTAAACTCTTTCAGAACATCAACAGAAGAAGCAATAAAAAAGGCGGCGGCTATGGGTGCTCAGGGTCTTCAGCTTTACGCTACCACGGGAGAATACGCTCCCGAAAATATGACGGCTTCCTCCAAAAAAGAGCTTCTCGATATGGTAAAATCCAACGGTCTTATTTTCTCCGCACTTTGCGGCGACCTTGGCAAGGGCTTCGGACACAAGGAATTGAATCCCGAGCTTATTGAAAAGTCAAAGAGAATTCTTGAGCTTGCAAAGGAGCTCGAAACAAACGTTGTCACAACACATATCGGTGTTGTTCCCAACGATCCCTCTCACGAAAGATACAAGGTAATGCAGGAGGCTTGCTTCGAGCTTGCTACATTTGCAGATTCCATCGATGCACACTTTGCTATTGAGACAGGTCCCGAAACATCCGCTACCCTCAAGACATTCCTGGATTCTCTCAATTCCACGGGTGTCGGCGTTAATCTTGACCCCGCTAACCTTGTAATGGTAACGGAAGACGATCCCGTTCAGGCGGTTTACAATCTCCGTGACTATATAGTTCACACTCATGCAAAGGACGGCGTGCATCTCAAGGATTGCAACCCCGAATACATATACCGTGCGGTACATCCCGTTCCCGAAGAATATGACGGCGTTAAATTTTTCGAAGAGGTTCCCCTCGGCACGGGCGGAGTTGATTTCAAATCATACCTTGCGGCTCTCGAGGATATCGGTTACAAGGGCTTCCTGACTATAGAAAGAGAAGTCGGAGCTAATCCCGAAAAGGACATCAAAACGGCGGTCGATTACCTCCTTTCCATCATAAACGCGTAAAACATTTTCGGACTTTGCGTTCACGAAATCGGACATATCACTATGTAAGCATTAAACCTTGGATTCAAATTCCAAGGTTTTTTTTGTAAATAATTTTGTAAATAAAATATACCGGCAAATGTCCTTCATGTCCATGTCCGAAACGGTGTCAGACATCAAAACCCAAAAATCACGCTGCTTGCCACTTCGTATCATTGACTAAATCGGACTTATTTGATATAATTAATCTGCTTGAAATCAAGCGAAGCAATCTATTATTTTATATAAGAAAGGAACGGTTAAAAAGATGACAAGAGTAACATCAATAATACTCGCTTTGCTCATGCTTTGCGTTGCTATTGTTTCCTGCGATTCCGAAACGCCAAAATCGACGGCACCCACGGGCACTTCGGATGCAACGGCCGAGCAGACAGGGTCTCTCACCACGGAGGAAGTAAAAGTGGTACCCGATATATCCGAGGAGCTTCGTTTTGACGGCGAAGAGTTCGTTATAATCTCCCCCGGTTCGAACTTCCTTGAAAACATGGGACGTGACTTCTTCGTTTCCGAAGAAGCACAAGGTGAGCTGATCAACGATAAGGCTTTGGAAAGGATCAATGCCATAGAAGACAGATTCGGTATCACCATAGTTCACAACCACTCTACGGCTCCGCAGAACACCCTCAACACGGCAATAGCTTCCGGAACATTTGTTTGCGATATTGCCTTTACCCAAATAACAAGTGCTGCTCCTTTGGCTCAAAAAGGACAGTTCCTTGATTTCCAGACGATAGATCATATCGATCTTGAAAAGCCCTGGTGGGACAAAGCCATCATACGCGATCTTGCTTTCGGCGGTAAGGTCTACTTCATGACCGGTGATATTTCGATCCATGACGAAGAAACTACAGTATGTATCTTCATAAACAAGACTTTGGCAGAAGAAAAAGACCTTCCCAATCTTTATGATAATCTTGAAAACAATACATGGACTATCGATACATTGCATCAGTATGTAAAGGGTGCTTCCGATGACCTTAACGGTGACGGAACACTTGACACAAAAGATCTTTGGGGCATGGGCTCCGATTCTGGAAGCGCATTCCTTTTCCTTAACTCCTGCGGTGCCTCGATGGCTGAGCTTGATGCTGAAGGAAAGCCCGTTATAACCATCAATTCCACAAGAGCCGTAACGGCTATCGAAAAGATTATCGAGCTTTATAACGATAAGGAATCGGTTATCTGGGCAAGCAACACCCCCAATGGATGGTCTGATGTAAACGGAATGGTCGTTGACGGAAAGATCTGCCTCATTCCCGCTAACATCTACAAATTCTCCACATATCTTAAAATGGAAGATGATTTCGGCGTGCTTCCCATACCGAAGCTTGATTCCGAGCAGGAAAGCTACTACCATCAGGTATTCACAAGTTCCTGCGCAGCACTTGTAATCCCCAACAACGTTGAAAACGTTGAAAAGGTTGGTGCGGTTACAGAATACCTTGCATATCTCGGACGTGAGATCATGGTTCCCGCTTACTATGACACATATCTTGACGGACGTGTAAAGAGAGATGTAGAAACAGAAAAGTCCTTTGATATCATATTCTCCACAAAGCGTTTCGACCTTGGCGAAGCATATAACTGGGGCGGTATCAGCGGAATAATCAAGGATGCAATACTTCAGAACGGAAACATCACATCTTTGATAGAAGCAAAGATCGGCACAGCACAGCAGCAGGCAAACGACACATACGAAGGCTTTCTTGCAGCATTCGACTGATAATTGATCCCGTCAGTATTTTATATTATAATAATCCCCGTACACGATTCACCTTCGATACTATCTATAGGATGATTCGTGTACGTTTTTTGTTTTCACAAAGCAATTAATGGAATTTTACCGAACATTTTGTTTCTAAATTATTAACAGTAATGAAATAAATATTGACATAAAAAAGCATATATGATATAATAACTCTGTTCTGATATTTTATTATATCTAAATTCATTTTAAAAGGAGAAATAAAAAAATGAAAAGAGCTATATCAGCAATGCTTGCGCTTTTGATGTTGGCTTTCGTTCTCGTATCCTGCGGTGATAATACTCCCGCTACTCAGGGTACGACTCCGGGAACAACACCTGCTACAGGCACAGCAAGCACAGAACCTACAGAAGAAGTAAAGATAGTTCCCGACATTCCCGAAGAATTGAAATTCGAAGATCAGGAATTCGTTATTCTTGCTCTCGGCGAGAACTACGGCGAAACAAAGGGCAGAGACTTCCTGGTTCTTGAAGAAGCCGAGGGTGAGCTTATCAACACAAGGCTCAGGAAAGGATCAATGCGGCTCAGGAAAGATTCGGCATCACCATAGTTCACAACACATCCAATACCGTACACACAGACCTTAACAACGCGATCTCTTCCGGAACATTCCTTTGCGACATAGCATTCCCCAGAATCAACGACGTTGCAAGCCTTGTTCAGAAGGGTTCCTTCCTCGATTTCCAGACAGTAGATTACATCGACCTTGAAAAGCCTTGGTGGGATCCGGCTATCCAGAGAGACTTAGCATTCGGCGGCAAGGTATACTTCATGACCGGCGATATCACCATGAGCGACGAAGAAACATCTGTTTGTATCTTCATCAACAAGACATTGGCAGAAGAAAAAGATCTTCCCAATCTCTACGAAAAGCTTGAAAACAACACATGGACTATAGATGCTCTCCACGAGTACGTTAAGGGCGCATCCTCAGACCTTGACGGTGACGGTGACCTTGATAAGGATGACCTTTGGGGCATGGGCTCCGACTCCGGATCCGCTTTCTTGTTCCTCAACTCCGGTAATGCCGCTATGGCAAGACTCGACGCCGAAGGCAAGCCCGTTATAACCCTCAACGAAACAAGAGCTCAGGAAGTTATGGAAAAGATCATTAGTCTCTACAATGACAAGGAATCCGTTATCTGGGCAAGCACCAGCGGCGGTTGGCCCGTTGTTAACGGCATGGTCGTTGACGGCAGAATATGTCTTATTCCCGCTAACATCTATAAGTTCTCAACATATATCCAGATGGAAGATGACTTCGGCGTGCTTCCTATTCCGAAGCTTGATTCCGACCAGGAAAACTACTACCATCAGGTATTTACAAATGCTTGTGCAGCTTGCTACATCCCCAACAACGTTCCCGACGTTGAAAAGGTTGGCGCAGTTACAGAGTATCTTGCATACCTCGGACGTGAGATCATGGTTCCCGCTTACTACGACACATACCTTAACGGCCGTGTAAAGAGAGATACCGAAACAGAAAAGTCCTTCGATATCATATTCTCCACAAAGTATTATGATGTCGGTTATGCATACAACTGGAACGGTATCAGCTCAGTAGTCAGAGACGCTGTAGTTGCTAACGGTAACTTTGCTTCCTTGGTAGCAGCTAAGGTTGAAGGCGCTCAGACAGCGGCTAACGAAACATACGAAGCGTTCGTTTCCATGTTCAACTGATAATACAATAACAGCACTGTAAGACAGTACGATCCCGAGCTTGGAGTTCATCCGAGGCTCGGGATCTTTTTTGATTTTACCCTATCCGTCACGGCTTAGCCGTGCTACTTTTCCGCACAAAAAAGGATGCCGCATTTAATACGGCACCCGTGATCTGAAAAGATATATTACTTTTTATTATTTATTGCCCATAAGCTTTACGAGAACAGCCTTCTGTGCATGAAGTCTGTTTTCAGCTTCGTCAAATATTTCTTTTGCGTGCTGTTCGAAAACTTCCGCTGTGATCTCCTCTTCCCTGTGTGCGGGAAGGCAATGTAGAACCATGGCGTTTTCCTTTGCGACGCTCATGACCTTGCTGTTTATCTGATATCCCTCGAAAGCTTTTCTTCTGATTTCGGCTTCACCCTCCTGACCCATGGAAGCCCATACGTCAGTATAAAGAACGTCAGCACCCTCGGCAGCCTTCATTACATCGGGGATACATTCGAAGTTTCCGTTTTCGCTTGCCCACTTCATAAGGTCTGCATCCGGCTTATAATTTTCGGGACATGCTATGGAAACGCTCATGCCCATCTTTATACCGCCTACGATAAGGGAGTTAGCCATATTGTTTCCGTCACCAATAAAGCACATCTTTGTGCCGGAGAAGCTTCCCAAATACTCTCTTATTGTCATAAGATCTGCAAGCACCTGACAAGGATGAGCGTAATCGGTAAGAGCGTTAATAACGGGGATATTTGCATATTCAGCAAGAGTCTCCACATCGCTCTGCTTATATGTTCTTATCATGATACCGTCAAGATATCTTGAAAGGACACGTGCTGTATCTTCAATGGGCTCTCCTCTGCCTATCTGAAGATCATTTGCGGAGAGGAAAAGAGCACTTCCGCCGAGCTGATACATTCCCGCTTCGAAGGAAACGCGTGTTCTTGTAGAAGCCTTCTGGAATATCATACCGAGGGTCTTACCTGCAAGAAGCTTATGCTCTATATTGTTATATTTTTCGTATTTAAGCTGATCCGCAAGGTTAAGTATATCAAGTATCTCTTCTGCGGAAAGGTCCGAAAGCTTCAATAAATCTGTCATTCTGCTATTATCTCCTTTAATATTTCTATTGCTTCCTTGAGAAGCTCGAAGGGTATGTTAAGAGGCGGAAGAAGCCTTACCTTTGTTTTTGCGGTAAGAACGAGAACGCCCTTATCCATTGCCGCTTTGACTATATCGGAAGCTTTTTTATTTGTTTCTATACCTATCATGAGTCCCATGCCCGAAACGGAAATAACATTGGGCGTTTTTGAAAGCTCTGAGAAAATGTAATCGGATTTCTCCTTGATCTCACCTAACAATTTGTCATCTATACGTTCAACAACGGTCAAAGCACCGGCCGCCGCAACGGGATTTCCACCGAAGGTGGAACCGTGCTTTCCGAATGTGAGAGTATCCATGGTCTTTTCGGAGAAAAGCACCGCACCTATGGGAAGGCCTCCGCCCAAACCCTTTGCTGTTGTAACTATATCGGGGCAAATGCCGAAATGCTCAAAGGCAAAATACTTACCCGTTCTTCCGTTACCCGTCTGAACCTCGTCAACTATGAAAACAATATCCTTTTCCTTTGCAAGCTCGTATGCTTTCTTTACGTATGCGCCGTCGAGAACATTTACGCCGCCCTCTCCTTGAACCATTTCCATCATGATACCGCATACATTATCGGCACTTACCGCCTTTTCAAGCTCTGTAATATCGTTAGGTTCAATAAAAACAAAGCCGTCATTGAATGGCATAAAGTCCTTATGATATTCGTCCTGACCCGTAGCGGACAAAGTGGTGACCGTTCTTCCGTGGAAGCTGTGGGAAAGAGAAACGATAACGTTTCTGCTTTCACCGTATTTATCTATGGAATACTTACGTGCTGTCTTTATTGCGCCTTCGTTCGCCTCAGCACCGGAATTTGCAAAGAAAACTCTCTTGAAGCCTGTTTTCTTGCAAAGAGCTTCGGCAAGACGTATCTGAGGTTCGGTATAATAAAGATTTGATACGTGGGTAAGCTTTTTCGCCTGAGCGCATACCGCATCGGAGAAAATTTCGTCGCATACACCGAAGGCATTTACACCGATACCGCTTCCGAGATCAATATATCTTTTTCCGTCATTATCATATATCTCTGAGCCTCTTCCGTGATCGAGAGCTATTTTAAAGCGGTTATATGAGTGAGCTATATATTCGCTGTCTTTATTGAACAATTGTTCTGTTGTCATTATCAGTTTTCCCTTCCCTGTTATTTACTTCCCGTAAGCATCGTTCCGATACCTTCATCTGTCAGAACTTCCACTATGATGGAATGAGGTACTCTGCCGTCGATTATAAATACCTTTTTAACGCCGCGTCTTATAGCCTCGATACAGCAGTCTATCTTTGGGATCATACCTCCCGATATAATGCCGTCCTTGATGAGCTGAGGAGCTTCGCTAACGTTTATAACGGGTATAAGAGTAGATTCATCATCCTTGTCTCTGAGAAGACCGGGAGTGTCTGTCATGGATATAAGGCTTTCAGCCTGAAGTGCGCCCGCAATACTTGCCGCAGCTGTATCCGCATTTACATTGTATACGTTTCCTTCGCCGTCGCATCCGACAGTGGAGATAACAGGGATATAACCGTTATCGAGAAGATCGTAAATGGGCTTTGTATTAATTCCCGTTATATCTCCTACGTATCCGAGTCTTTCGTCATGCATCTTTACGCTTATCATGTGACCGTCGATACCGCAAAGACCGATAGCACTTCCGCCCAGAAGCTGTATAAGATTAACAAGATCCTTATTTACCTTGCCTGCGAGAACCATTTGTACTATCTTTGCCGTTTCCGCATCGGTAACTCTGAGACCGTCAACGAATTTGCTTTCCTTGCCCAATCTCTTCATGGTATCGGAAATTTCGGGGCCGCCGCCGTGAACGAGAACGACCTTAACTCCGATAAGGGAAAGAAGGACTATATCGGTCATAACGCCTTTTTTAAGCTCTTCGTTTATCATGGCGTTGCCGCCGTATTTTACAACTATTATCTTGTTTGTATATTTCTGTATGTAAGGCAGTGCATGGACAAGAATACCCGCGCGCTGTTCGTTTGTCAAGCCTTTATTATTCGTCATGTTCTGTAGTCTCCGTTTATCTTTACGTAATCATATGTAAGATCGCATCCCCAAGCCTTTGCGGATTCGCTTCCGTATTTAAGATCTACCTTGATCGTTATTTCGTCTTCGATAAGTACCTTCTTTGCGATCTCCTCGGAAAACTCTATACCGCTTCCGTTTTCGCAGACCTTGACCTCTCCTGCCTTGGATACAAAGGATACGTCGGTCTTATTGAGTGCAACACCGCTTCCGCTGTATCCCAATGCACAGAGAACTCTTCCCCAGTTGGCATCGGAGCCGAACATTGCCGCCTTAACGAGATTGGAGCAGATAACGGATTTAGCACAAATTCTTGCACTGTCTTTATCGGGAGCTCCCGTAAGATCACATTCGATCATCTTTGTCGCACCCTCTCCGTCCTTTGCAATTGCCATGCAGAGGCTCTGCATAACGGCGCAAAGAGCTGCCTTGAAGGCTTCATAATCTTCGTTTTCTGAATCGATGAGCTTATTTTCCGCCATACCATTTGACATTACAGAAACCATATCGTTGGTGGATGTATCACCGTCAACGCTTATCATATTGAAAGTATCCTTCACATTCTCGGAAAGCGCCTTTTGGAGAAGTGCGGGAGTGATAGCCGCATCGGATGTTATGAATACGAGCATGGTAGCCATATTGGGATGGATCATACCGCTTCCCTTTGCTATTCCGCCCATTTTACATTCCTTACCGCCTATATCAAAGCTTACAGAAACTCTCTTCTCAACCGTGTCGGTAGTCATAATAGCCGCCGCACAGGAAGCATCGCTGTTTTCGAGACCCTTGCAAAGGTCATCCATTGCACCTGCTATGGGAGTTATATCGAGAACCTTTCCTATAACGCCCGTAGAAGCAACGATAACATCATTCTTGCTGATACCCGTATGATTTTCAACGAGAGTGCACATTTCACTTGCTATCTCTATGCCGTTAGCATTGCATGTATTTGCGTTTCCGCTGTTGCATATAACCGCCTGAGCGTAACCGTCGGAAACATTATCACGTGTAACGAATATGGGAGCGCCCTTTACGAGATTCTGTGTATATACACAAGCCGCAGACGCTTTCTTTTCACTTATGATAAGGGCAAGATCCTTTTTATCTCCTTTTTTCAAGCCGCAGTGAACGCCCGACGCCTTATATCCTTTTGCGGCACATACACCGCCTTCAATATATTTCATTTCAAGAAATTCCTTTCACTATTTATACTATAGATTGAGCCCTGTGCCTTCATCAAGACCGAGAGCAATATTCATGCATTGTATCGCCGCACCCGAGGCACCTTTTCCAAGATTATCAAATGTTGCATGGATGCACATTCTGTCATCATTTCCCGTAACGGTAATTATCATATTATCGTAGGATGTTTTTTCATTGGCGTAAACAAGCTTGATACCCTCATCGGCAGGACGTACCTTTACGATAGATTCGTTTGCATAATGGGAAGCATACATCTCATGAAGCTCATTTTTACCGAGAGCTTTTTTCATATCGGATGCAAAAAGCGGAACGGTAACGAGCATTCCCGAATAGTAGTCATCAACAATGGGCGAGAAAATAGGCTCTTTTTCAAGTCCGCATATGGCTTTCATTTCCTTAAGATGCTTATGCGTCTGCTCAAGAGCATATATTCCGGGAGAATAAAGGCTCTCTGTTTTTTCGTTTTCGTACGAATTTATCATTTTCTTTCCACCGCCGCTGTAACCCGTCAAGGAGAAGCAGGATACATTGGTTTCGGGAGAGATCACACCGTTTTTCACAAGGGGATATACTATCGCCGCAAAGCCCGATGCATGGCATCCCGGAACGGCAATTCTTTTAGAGGAGGCTATCTTCTTTCTGAAATCGGAAGACAGCTCGGCAAAGCCGTATGCCCAATCGGACAAGGTCCTGTGTGCCGTGGAAGCATCTATAATAACGGTATGATCGTTTTCGCAAAGGGAAACAGATTCTCTTGCCGCATCATCGGGCAGGCAAAGGAAAACGATATCCGCTTTATTTATATATTCTTTTCTCGTATCTTTATCTTTTCTTTTCGATTCATCGCTTATCTTAAGTAAATCTATATCGGTTCTTTCCGATAATCTCTCTCTTATGCGAAGACCTGTAGTACCTTCGCTTCCGTCGATGAATACCTTGGTTTTAAATTGCGACATATTTGCTTCTTTCTGCATATAATGCATAATTATTTATATAACATGTATATTATACACTTTATTTTCGTTTTGTCAAGGGTTTTATGCATATTTATGCATTTATTTTAAATAATTTTCAATTCAATAAGGAAATAATTTATATGTTTTTTTATATCTTTTCGGCAAATAATAATTGTACGGTGAAAACCGCAAATTCAAAAAGGAAAAGATATTTTGAAAACATCTGTTATTTATAAAAAAACAATAGCATTATTCTTATCGTTTCTTTGCATCGTTTCGTCAGCGGTAAACATTTTTGCCGCCGCAGAAAGCTCAGATGCACTTTCCGATAAGGAGATATCATGGTATTTTGTACCGAAGAAGGATAACGCACGCCCTCCGTACCCAGAGGAAGCATCATTTTTCTCTAAGTACAGCTCTTACTATCTTGGTCCCGATGAAAAGGTCGTATACCTTACCTTTGATGCGGGATATGAAAATGGAAACGTAGAAAAGATAGTTAATATCCTTGCTAAAAATGATGTAAAGGGCGCATTTTTCGTATTGAAGAATTTCGTTGAATGCAACAAAGAGCTGGTTCACAGAATGACGGAAAAAGGTCATCTTATATGCAATCACACATTGAAGCATAGAAACATGGCAAAATGCGCCACGGAGGAAGAATTCGCCGCGGAGCTTAAAGCCATGGAGGATCTTTATACCGCAGTAACGGGAAAAGCTCTGTCAAAATTCTACCGTCCGCCCGAAGGTCGATTCAACGAGAAAAACCTTTTCTGGGCTGAAAAAATGGGATACAAGACCATTTTCTGGAGCGTGGCATATGCGGATTGGGATAATAACGCCCAACCCGAACCGGATGCATCTCTGCAGAAGCTGCTTGACAGAACTCACAACGGTGCTATCGTTCTTCTCCACCCCACCTCTTCTACAAATGCCGCCATACTTGACGACTATATTAAAGAATTAAAGGTCAGAGGATACCGATTCGGAGAATTGACGGAGCTTGAAAACGGAGGTGTAGGATGAAGATCGGAGTTATAAAGCATATACGCTTTGGAATAATATCCATTCTCGCATTCTTATTCCTTATGACACACGCATCAGCAGAGGATACGCTTATCATCAAGAAAAACGGTATGGCTGAAAAGCACATTGCTCTCACCTTTGACGACGGTCCTCACAGCAAATACACGGATATCATATTAGATATCTTAAAGGAAAATGATGTGAAAGCCACTTTTTTCGTTATCGGTGAAAATGTTGCCGCTCATCCCGACAAGGTCAAACGTATCAATGACGAAGGGCATGAAATCGGAAATCACACCTTCAATCATATCTATATATCCGATTTCGGAGAAGAACGGATAACAAAAGAGCTTACAGATACAGACGATGCCATATTTTCCGCAACGGGGATACGTCCGAAAATATTCAGACCACCCGGAGGATGCTATAATGAAAAAAGCATTTCGCACGTAAAAAAGCTCGGATACAACTGTATCCTATGGTCGGTGGATACTCGTGACTGGTCATTACCCGGAACGGAAAAGGTCATTTCAACTGTAATGAATGAAGCTGCGGGAGGAGATATCATCCTGTTTCACGATTTCAATCAGAACGGAAGTCCCACTCCCGATGCGGTAAGAAGGCTTATCCCCTTGCTTAAGGAAAAGGGATATTCCTTTGTAACCGTCAGTGAGCTTCTTGCAATAAAGGAAGATGACTATTCAAAGGATGTAGGAGTAAAATAAGTCTACCGTTATCTTCAACTGATATTTACAAAGACACGACCGTTATCACTCACTATCGCTTATACTCTCCAATGCGGCTTCTATCTTTCTGAAATCCATGAGCATTTCTTCTTTTCTCTGAGGATCTCTGAGAAGTGCCGCAGGATGATATACAGCCATAATCATATAATTACCCTTCTTGAACCAAAGACCGTGTTCCTTTGTTATGCGGAAATCACTTTTGATAATACGCATTGCAGCTATTCTTCCGAGACAAACTATTATCCGCGGAGAAATAACCGCTGTTTGTGCTCTAAGGTGATCTATGCACGCATCTTCCTCCTCCGGAAGAGGATCACGGTTTTTGGGCGGTCTGCATTTGAGGATGTTTGCTATATATACATCATCGGATGTAAGACCTATAAACCCAAGATATTTATCCAGAAGCTTTCCTGCCGCCCCAACAAAGGGCAGACCGGAAAGATCCTCTTGTTCACCGGGAGCTTCGCCTATAAACATAAGCTTGGCTTCGGGATCGCCTTTTCCGAAGACAAGATTCGTTCTTGTTTTCGCCAATGGGCATTTTTGACACTTCAAGCACTCTTCCTTTATCTCGGAAAGCCTTTCGGCTTTTGATGATATACTATTGCTCATCACGGAAGCTCTTTTACATAAAAGAGGCTGTCAAGGTAATTAATGTATTCTTCTCTTGTGAAAACGGGCTTGAAGTTCTTTTTCACTTCATAAGCCTTAGCGCCATTGTCATACAAAAGCTCCGCACACATCTTAGCAAGTATCTTTACGGGGATAATAAGGGACGCTTCCTTATCGGAAAGATCGAATTCCTTGGAGTGAGCACTTCCCGTAACACCGCCGATGGTAGGCTGAATGGTGGGTATAAGATGTCCCACATCGCCTATATCGGATGAGCCTATCATGTCTCTTCCCTTGTAAAGATCCTTCTCGGGGATATAACTCAAAGCCTCGTTATAGAACATTTCGGAAAGAGTCTCATCCTGTCTCAAAGGAAGATATCCGGGACTGCTTTCGATAGTTGCTGTAGCCTTTGTGGATATGCAAGCGCCTTTGATCGCAAGCTCTGCCTTTTCATCGGCATTCATAAGAGCTTCGGGATTATATGCTCTGACCTGATTTTCCATTACAACATGGTCGGGAACTATATTGACAACATCTCCGCCCTTCGTTATAATGGGATGTATTCTGACCTTATCTTCATCCTTGAAGGTCTCTCTTGCTATATGCATACCCATCATAGAAAGCATAGCCGCATTGAGAGCGTTCACACCGTCAAAGGGAGCGGCACCAGCATGAGAAGCCTTACCGTGGAAGGTTATGACCTTCATGACAAATCCGAGGCTCTTACCGCCGATATAAGCGGCAGGTCCGGATTCACCGGGCTGTGCATGGATCATCATGCATATATCCACATCGTCGAATTCCTTTTCATAAATAAGCTGCTGCTTACCGGACATATATCTGATTTTTCCGGAATCGATAAGAGATTTTCTGTATTCTATCTCGATCATTTCTTCGGCGGGAACTGCCATGAAGGTTACTTTGCCTACAAGCTCATCAAGAATACCGGTATCTTTCAATACCTTCATTATACCGAGCATAACAGCCATCTGACCGTTATGACCGCAAGCATGTGCCGCGCCTGTTGAAGAATTGCTTTCGGGATGTGAAGGACATACCACAGCATCAAGCTCGCCGAGAATGCAGATATTGATACCGCCTTCCCTACCGAGCTTTCCTCTTACGCCCGTATATGCAATGCCATCCTTTTCAAAAACTCCGAATTTTTCAAATTCCTTCTTCACATATGCAGAGGTCTCGAATTCCTTGTATCCTGTTTCGGGAGTCTTCATTATGTCGGCAGCCTTCTGCAGAATATAATCTCTGTTGTCATCTACACTTTTTTCTATAATAGATTTAATTTGTTCAAGTTCCATGTTATAAAAAATATGCCCTTTCATATTTTAAGGCTGTGATACGCAAAGGAGCGAAGCCTTGCAATATCACAGCCGATAATTCATTTATTAAAGTCCTTACGCAGCCGCAGAACCGTCATCTGCCTGCTTTGCTTCGTATGCCGCATTCTTTTCAGCATAGTCCTTAAGCTCAGCATCCTCGAGCAATCTGTAACCGTAAGCGGAAGACTTAACGTTCTTCAACTCGGAGGAAACAAGATAGTAGTCATAGTAGAATGCCAAAGGAGCTGCGGGCATGCTTTCTGCAAGAAGCTTTTCTGCTGTATGAAGAAGAGAAGCTCTTTCAGACATTGTGGAAGCCGCATATACAGCATCGATAGCTGCATCGTAATCAGCATTTTCAAAGCCTGTTACGTGAGGAGCGTAACCCTTGCTGTCATCAGCAACAGAAACAACGGAGCCGCTGTATCTTGTAGCATAGGGAGCCAAAACGGAAACCGCATTGGTGGAAAGACCCTGAACGTCAAGCATGATCATATCGAAGGAACCGCTCTTGAGAGCTTCTTCGTACTTCTTCTTTGCGAGAGGCTGTGCCTTAACGGAAGCACCTGCCGTAGACCATGCGCTGATGCAGTAATCAGCTATCTCTGAATTGAGATCGTTCTCGAGATACGTAAGTGTGAGAGAACCTGTAGCACCGCCGGACTTGATAAGATCCTTAGCCTTTGCAGCATCAGCGGAAGCGGAAATAACATCACCGCCAACGGATCTGAAGCTGGAACCGAAGGAAGCATCATAGAAGCCGTCGGATACAAAACCTGTAGCAGCCTTTGTTCCGCAACCGATTATGGAAGCTATCTGATTTCTGTCAAGAGCCATGCTGAGACCTTTTCTGCCGTCAGCACTGGAGAGAGCCTTCTTTGTGTTATTGAAGTATATTGTCAATGTGGAAAGAAGAGGCTGTGTAACAAGGTTAGCCTTGTTAGATTCATAATCGCTCTTTGTGAGCTGACCAAGATAATATATCTCGCCATTGTTGAACATGGAAAGCTGACCTGCAAGATCCTTTGTACGATCTTCAAGAAGCTTATAAGGCTTAACATACTTGAGAGGACTTACTTCTTCATCATCCTTGGAGGAAGCTCTGTAGCCGTTAGCTTTTTCAAAACCTGTAGCCTTGCCCTTTTCCATTGTCTTGAGAGTGAACTGACCGTTGAAGGTAGCTTCTTCAAGAGTAGTAGCCCATGTGTCCTCATGACCGATAACAACGTCATCTCTCATAGGAGCCAAAGCAGGGCTGGAAACTGCTTCGAGGAAAAGATTATAATCGATTTCCTTTTCAAACTGCACTTCTATGAGAAGGTTATCTACAGCGGCAATACCGAGATTGTCGATAGACATTTCGCCCGCCTTAACAGCCTTGGCGTTCTTGATATCAAAGAGGAGAGCAGCTGCTTCGCTCTTTGTTTCGGGAGAAAGAAGTCTCTTCCATGCATACACAAAATGGTCAGCGAGAAGCTGTCTGCCGTCGCTCCACTTTGATTCGTTAAGCTCGAAATACATAAAGTATTCGCCGCGTCTCTCATCTGTCTTTGTGTACCATTCCTTAGCAAGACCCTTTTCGATCTTACCCTCAGATGTCATAACTGTGAGACCCTGGAAAACAAGTCCCAGATACTTAACTGTATCTTTGTCATACAATACGGCTGTGGGGTCATAATTTGACTGCTCACTTCCTATGTACAAGGGTATTATAGAACCCTTATCATCCGGATCGAAACCACATCCGAACATCGTCGTCGCAAGCATCGCTGTCAAAAGCAACATCGCGATTATTCTCTTCATAAAATGCATCCTCCTTAAAAGTTTGCGTAAAGAAATTATTACGGTATCCATAATTTTCTACTTACCGATTCTTACTATATATTATAACATTATTTGAGCAGAATCGCAATCATAATTTTCAGATTCTTTGATTTGCACAAATATTAAAACCGTTTTTTGTGCAAGTTAACCGTACTGTTTCTTCAAAGCTAATAGATATAAAAATATGTTAATTAATTATGAACAAATTTGATTTATTTTGTTTCCATTTTCTTTTTTTGAGATATATATATTATAAATTAACAGACTATCTCAGAAAAAATATTTACATTTTCTCTTTTCGATAAAAAATTCCGAATAAATATCTTCATTAAAAATAATATCGAGCTTTTCTTTCAAAAGCTTTGCTGCGGCTCTTTCCGTGCCGCTGTGTCCCGCATCTATAACATTGATCCCGCAAAGAAGTGCTTCCTCCGTCTCATGATAAGAAACATCTCCGCTGACAAAAAGATCCGCTCCACACTTTACTGCACTTTTGATATAATCACCACCGCTTCCGGTAACAAGAGCGACAGTCCTTATTTCTTTTTGATCTCCGTATAAAGCACAAGCTTCCGAATACTTGCCAAGCTCAAGAACATCCGAACAATGACGTGCAAACTCATCGGAGGTATACGTCCTTCCCGTCTTTCCCACCCTCATAAGCGGAAACTCGTCATTTTGACATACATAAACGTTATCAAGCTCCAGAAGCTTACAGATATAGTCATTCAATCCGCCCGGCATGGCATCAAGCCTTGTATGGAATGAAACTGCGGCAATGCCGCTTTTAATCAACAACAAGACGGCTCTCTCGTTTTTTTCGCACAAGCCTGTTGTATCAATACTTTTCAGTCCTCTGAATATGAGCGGGTGGTGTGAAATGATAACATCAAAACCGTTTTTCGCAGCATATTCAACTGCAGGCAATGTTATATCGAGACAGGTAAGACATTTTTTGATCTGTCTTTCCGGTTCTGTACATACCATTACCCCGTCATTGTCCCATGTTGCGGAAAACTCACTCGGGAATCTTTTCTCCAATTTCTCATAAAATTCTCTAAAATTCATATAATCCTCCTTTCTTCATCGGCTTCTATTCTTTTTATTCTGCTTTTCAATTCACACAGGCAGCGATAGGAAAACTCCATCTCCCCTTTGTCGGACTTATCCGACGCTTTCAAGCCTTTGTATCTTTTTTCGGTCTTTTCAAGAAGCCTTGAAAGATACTCCTTCTCAAGCTCTGCGCTTTCCTCATCGCTTCTATCGATATCTCCTATATAAAGCATGACATCGTCTTTACGTGGAGAATCGGCAGTACCGTCGTTTCTTGAAGCGATAATGATATTGTATATTCTGTCATCCTCTCCGCAAAGCAGCTCCTTGTCTATTGTATACCCAAGATCATACAGGCATTCCCTTACCTTTTCCTTTTTTGACATAGGCTGTAAAAAAAGCGACGGTGAAAGCTCCGTCGTTTTTTTCAAAGGCTCAAGTATACCTGCGATCGTTTCTCCGCCCATACCCGCGATAACAATCTTTTCGGGGTTGAAGCGGAGAACGTCGGTAAGACCGTCGCATAGAATAAGATCTGCTTTATCGGAAACGCCGAAGGAGGACAAGGTCCTTTTTGCCGCCGTAAGCGGTCCCTCGTTTATATCGGATGCATAAGCATGTCTTACCATTTCTTTCACAAGAAGGTATGCCGGAAGCAGACCGTGATCCGTTCCCACATCGGCAATATTATCAGCTGTTCCGACACTATCGGCGATTTTTTTTAAACGAGGAGAAAGTACAGGTACCTTCATTAACAAGTCCCTTCCTTTTCCATAGTATGATCTTTAATTATTTTTCCTTGGAAGCAAGGTAGTCGTTAATGTTTGCGATAAGATCGTCGCAATCGGTATCATGAACGGCGCAAGCCTCTTCTATTGTTTCGCCTCTTGCAGAAGGGCATCCGAGACAATGCATTCCTATTTCAAGGAAGAATCTGCCTATTTCTCTGTCCATTTCGAGAGCGTCGCCTATAAGCGTGTCTTTTGTTACTCTTTTCATAATTATACTCCTTTAATTTTGATTAATATTAATAAGTTTGTCCGACCCGTCGGGAAGCTTTTAACGGATCTACTTTTTCAATTTGAAAACTATATTTTTTGAAAGCTCGCTTATCACCATTGTGATAACTCCGGAAAGAGCGGCAACGAGGACAAGAAGCCAATGTACGGGGTACATTCCCGTTATATCACCCGAGCCGGCGATCAAATAACCTGCGGCTATAAACACTCCACAGCAGATCAGCGGCGCAAAGCACAGCAGATTCACTCTTTTCTCGGGAATAAATATCTTCTTATCCTTTCTCAAGGAGAAAGCCGCAAAGCATATTCCCGAAAACAGCGATATGACAAATGATGCCGAAGCAGCTTTTTCATCCTGTCCGAGAATAAGTGTACCTCTGTAAAAGAGCTCGGCAATAATTGAGGTAGCCAAGGCACAAAACAGCGGAACGGTTATAAATCCGCCCAATGTCATCGCCTCGGAATTCTCGTTATATGATTTTTTCAGAGAGCCCTTCTTAAGCTCGTCAAATACCATCGACAAGGCAGCGGGCACTACTGCGAAAAACGACATAATAAGAACGGAAGAAGAAGTAAAGATCACTCTTCCCTCGCTTATCAACGTTAAAAACGAAGTTATCAGAAGGGTAAGCTGCCAATAAAGCATGTATTTCATAACCTTCGATACATTCGCATAAATATTCTGAACGGCACGTATACAGATAGGAATTGCGGAAACGTCCTTACGGCTCGTCAGAACATCCGCATTTTTCATTACTGCATTGCAATTCTCTGCTATAGAGGCAAAGGATACGTCCGTCTGCGCTTGAGGTATTATACCTTCAACACCGTTTATGAATGAAGCCACAATATCCTTATCCTTCTGATGCGCCGATATCACGGCACTTTCCTCGTGAGGCATGAGATTGCAAAACACTTTATACTTCTGAAGATCGGCAATAAACAAGCCGTAATCATTGCTCCTGTATTCATAAGGAGTTATTGCGCTGTCACAATCTCCGGGAAGGATCGCAGATACTGTCTTGGCAAGACCGTATGCGACACCGGGATCACCCGTTGTCATCAAAATAACATTTATATCGTTTTTTGTGCAAAGGTTTACCGCCTGAGCCGCATTTGCATTTATCGGCGTATACAGACCCAGAAGTCCCACAAAGCTGAGATCGCACAGAAGATCATCGGCATCCTCAGCAGGTGCATTGGGAAAATGTCTTCTCGCAACTGCTATAACATATTCATTATCATCGGAAAAATCCTTTGCGGATGCAAGCATCCTGTATCTGTCGCTTTCATTCATGAAAACGTCACCGCCGTTTTTGAAAACATATCCGCATCTCCTGATAACGGCTTCGGGACGTCCTCTTACATAGAGGAAAGCCTCTGAATCGTGAAGATAAAGACCGTAAGATAACCCCATGGTTTCCGAATAATCAAGACGCTTTATCGGAATGTAATTCTTGATATCGGAATTATTATCTATACCGATCTCTTTGGCAACCTTTCTGAGAGCCAGATCGATATTTTTTCCGTTAAAATAAGGTGCGGTATCTCTCCTGCGTGAACAAGTAAGAACAGACCCAAGCAAAAGCTCCCTTGCATTTTTCGGTTCATTTTTGAAAAAGTGAGGTGAATCGTCAGCAAGATATTTGTTCAGATAGAACTCTCCGTTGTAGAAGAAATCGGATGAATGAACGGTAATACAGTTTACGTCTCCTATAAAATCCACGGAAGACAATCTCTGAATATATATTTTTTTATTCGAAAGTCTTTTAAGCTGTCTATACATTGCCGCCGCACAGATGTTTGACACAAGATCCGATACAGATGCAACCACAAGTATGCACGAAAATCTGAATGCATCAAAAATATCTATCTTGAAGAAAACTCCGCAGGCAAAATACAGAAGAGCCATCAAAATCCATATTACGGAAAGCTGCTTGCTGATAAAGGAAGCATCCTTATAGATGCGCGGCATCTCATCCTCGGAATTTTTATGGCGTCTCCCCTCTTTTTCATAAATATCGCTTCCTGTATTCATTACTATCGCTTCAGCTGCACCGCCTATCACGATGGTATCGGCAAAAAGAAGGCACTTATGGTAAGGTATCTCGGACATATCGTGGGAAGGAGCTTTAACCTGCTGATACATAAGCTTTTCCACGGCAGTTATCTTATCTCCGGCACCAAACTCAAGGACTCTGAAATCTTCGGCGGAGATAATAACACCGTCGCACGGAGCATAATCGCCCTGCTTCAGAATAATAATGTCGCCCGGAACAAGCTCTTCCGTCTTGATCTTCTTTATTCTCCCGTCTCGTCTGACTATGCAAAAATACTTGTGCTTTCCGATCCTTTTATCGTTTTTTTCGAAGAGAAACAGTATCAGATTGACAAGCACCATCCCCACGGCAAAAATAATAAGTGAGACCGCACTGTCGTAATTCTTATACAGGTAATAAGATGCAAAGGACATGACGACAAAAAGAATACGCATCACATCATCAAAAAAGTGTCTGAATGAGTATTTTTTCTTCTTTTTGCTAATTCCCGCATCGGTGCAAAATTCTTTCCTGTTTATTAAGACCTGCTTGGAGCTGAGACCGTTTTCCGTATCAACGCAGAGGCTTTCGTATGATTTTTCAAGATCTACATCCAAAAGATTCATGATGCTGTTATTTCCAAGGAATCACAACCGGTTCTGATATCAACACAAGAAACCTTGCCGATATCTCCGTCTATTATGCAAGAAGCTATCTTATCCTCAATATCGGTCTGTATAAAGCGCTTGAGATTTCTTGCACCGAATTCCTCACTGAAGGACTTCTTTGCAATATGATCGAACAGCCCTTCATCAAAGGTAAGCTTTATTCCCTTTTCATCGAGCGCCGTTTCCAAATCCTTTATCCTTATTCGTGCTATATCCTTGAAATTATCCTCCGTAAGTCTGTTGAATGTTATTATCTCATCTATTCTGTTCAAAAACTCCGGACGAAGGAAATTGTTCAGTCCTTTTTTCGTCTTGTCCTCATCATCGCTGTGAGTCGTTACGGTAAAGCCCGACATATTTGATTTTATATCAGTTCCCGCATTTGTTGTCATTACGATAACGGTATTCTCAAAATTGACCTGTTTTCCGTGGGCATCCGTTATTCTTCCATCATCAAGTATCTGAAGAAGAATATTGAGAACATCGGGATGAGCCTTTTCTATTTCATCGAAAAGAATCACGGAATAAGGCTTTCTGCGTATCTTTTCCGTAAGCTGTCCCGCTTCGTCATAGCCCACGTATCCGGGAGGAGAGCCTATGATCCTTGAAACAGCATGCTTTTCCATAAACTCCGACATATCGAGACGGATAAGCGAATCCACCGAATCGAAGAGTGCATCCGCAAGGGACTTGACAAGCTCTGTTTTTCCAACGCCCGTAGGACCCGCAAATATAAACGAAACAGGCTTTTTCTTATATGAGATACCTGCTCTTGAGCGTTTTACGGCACGGCACACCGCATCCACAGCCTTATCCTGTCCTACGATACGCTTTTCAAGTGTTTCCTTCAAATGTCTTATCTTATCAAACTCCGATGCCGAAATATCGGAAGCCGGTATCTGTGTCCAGGCTTCGATTACATCGGCAATATTCTTTTCGGAAAGGACTACCTTATCCCGCTCTGCGGAAAGAGATGAAAGCTGTGCTTCAAGACGAAGAATCTTTGTATTTAAATTTGCCAATTTCTCGTATGTTTCATTTGTGGGAGAACTTTCATTCTCAAGAAGCTCTTTTTCTTCTTTCGAATCTCTAAGTTCCGAGGCGCATCTTTCTGTCTCATCTATAATGGGGCTTGTCACCGCAAGCTTTGCACATGCCTCATCGATAAGGTCTATCGCCTTATCGGGAAGATACCTGTCTGTGATATATCTTTCGGAAAGATCCACAGTACGCTTTAAAAGCTCTTCGGGTATCTTCACGCCATGGAACTGCTCATAATATCCCTTAACACCTTTAAGTATCTCAACGGTTTCCGCTATCGTGGGTTCATTTACCATTATGGGCTGAAAGCGTCTTTCGAGAGCCTGATCCTTTTCGATATACTTTCTGTATTCATCGAGAGTTGTAGCTCCGATGACCTGTATCTCGCCTCTTGAAAGTGCAGGCTTCAGGATATTCGCCGCATTCATGCCGCCCTCCGCATTACCTGCGGAAACGAGAGTGTGTATCTCATCGATAACAAGGATAATATTCCCTTCTCTCTTGACCTCATCCACAAGACCCTTTACACGGCTTTCAAACTGTCCGCGGAACTGAGTTCCCGCAACAAGAGCCGTAAGATCGAGAACATATATTTCCTTATTCCAAAGCTTCTGCGGAACGCTTCTGTCAACTATTCTCTGCGCAAGCGCTTCTGCGACAGCAGTCTTTCCGACGCCCGGTTCGCCTATGAGGCAAGGATTGTTCTTTGTTCTTCTGCATATTATCTGAACGATCCTGTCTATTTCCTTTTCTCTGCCGACTATCCTGTCAAGCTTTCCGTCTTTTGCTTTTCCCGTAAGATCGAGGCAATACGCGGAAAGCATTTTTCTGTCCTTTTTCTTTTTGTCCTTTTGATCCCTTGCGGGTTCGGTCTTATCCGAGGCTTTCGGCTCTTTGCTTTCCGCAGGAAGATTCGTTCCGTTGTCGGAATTTAAGCCAAACAATCTCTTAAGATCAAAGGCGGGGGTTCTGGACTCGCCGTCATCCTCACTCTCATCGCCTTCATCTCCGCCTTCAAGTAATCCTTCGGGCATCATGGAGATCATCTGATTCTCAAGCTCCTCGATATCATCCTCCGAAAGATTCAAGCCTTTTATATAATCGCTTACGGGCTTGATACCCAATTCCTTTGCACACTTTATGCAATAGCCCTCCATGGATACCTTCTGACCCTCTATCTTATTTATATATATCAAAGCGGGACGCTGTTTACATCTGACGCACAATTTTTGCATAAAAGATCCTTTCTTCAATAAGAATTATTAAATTACATATCTGCTTTTGCGTTAATCTTCTTTTTTATCCGATGAACTCTTTTTTCCGCGGGAAAGTGCAGACATATCCTTTTTTATCTCCGCGCAATACTCTACTATATACATCACAAAAGCGAAAACCATTACAGCTATTACAAAGCTGCACATAACATTTATAGCCGCTGCACTTATATCGGTGAAAAATGTGACCGTGAAAACAAGCAGGAACAGTAAAAAGGTAGCCGCCTTACCGTACCAGCTGCTCTTCACATATACCTTTCCTTTTTTCAGAATAAATGCGGCGCCGCATATCATAAGTATCTCTTTGATTATAACTATGACAACTATCCATATAACTATTCGCTCTTTTATGAGAAGGCAGATAAGAGCCGAGATAGACATAAGCTTATCCGCAAGGGGATCGAGAAGCTTACCGATATCGCTTATCCAATTATTCTTTCTGGCAAGATATCCGTCAAGAAGATCGGTAAATCCCGCCACTATGTATATGATACCTGCATACACCATCGTCCTCGGATAATCAGCAAAAAATACGCAAATATATACGGGAACGAGCAACAATCTGAAAAATGTAATATAATTGGGTATGTTTTCTTTTTTGAACTTAAAAGCCATTTTATAACCGTTACTTTCTCTTTTCGAAAGAATTCCTTTCCTCGGATACCGAAGCAAAAAAACGCTTCGTCATATCAAGATTAAATATTTGTTATTATCGAAAATTTACCAAAACATTTCTCAGCCGGTCTTAGACAGCCGCACACCACCGGCGAGCTTAAACATCTGTGAATATCACAGTCTGATATCGTTTTTGATTTTACGTATAAACAAAAAATCACATTAAAGCAGCTACAAGAGCATACAGGGGATTACCCGATGCAAACATCTTATACAAAAGAGTGCTGTCTCTTGAAACGCCTTCAAAGAACGGATTGTCTATATTCACAAGGTAAGGCATGAGATACTCTCCGAGCATACAGAAAACATACACGAAGAAAAGTCCCAAAGCAGCGCCTATACCGATGCCGAGAAGCGTATCCACCGCACTTATAACGGGGAGCTTAAAAATAATATCGCAAAGCCATATAAGGAGCTTCAAGGCTATATTTGCCGCAATAAGAATGACAACAAATGACAATACATAAGAAATTGCATAAGCGCAGGACTCAACTATGCTTTCGGCTATAAAATCCATGCTCTCGGAAGCTCCGCCGCTTACAAAATCCGTAAATTTCTGTTCAAGCTCCGCAACATCTATGTTGAATCTTTTCAAAAGCTCGGTAAACTCTTCCGGCTTATCTGCGAAAAGCCTTTCAAGATTTATCTGTCCCGATGCCGTATTAAGCATTTCCTCCAGCTTAGATGCGACCTGATCCTGCAAAAATCCTTTAAAAAAGTTTTCCTTCAGAAACTCTGCGACCATCGGAGAAAATATAAGCGCAACTATAAAGCATGCTATTCCACCGAAGAAATTGAGCAGCATTTTAACAAATCCGTTGTAGTACCCCGTAAATATCGCCACCGCGAAAATCGCAACGATACATACATCAAGAACTATATTCATTGATTATTTCCTTTCCTGTTTTGATTATGATAGAATTATATTACGATATAATATATATCTTGCGGCATATGATTATTTTACATTTCTATATACACAGCAATAACACGTTCCTCGCTCAGAAGAACGACCTGTCCCGTGTTTGAAATGTACACTCTTTTGAAATTATCCGAAACGGCAATATTCTTATATTCTTTTCGCTCCGGCGCAAAAATATGGAGAGTACCCATTGTAAGAACATATATCTTGTCTTCATCCATTACCATGTCCATAAGACGTCCCGACACCGTAACGGTGTACTCTTCCTTACAGGCTTTATTGAGAACCACGATATCGGACTCGTTTGCTATCTTATTCTCATTTAATGCAAGAGTCAGATACTTGCCGCCCGTTCGATACATCCTCAAAGCATCTCTGCCGAAGGAGTATGAGCTTATCTCATCTGTATTTCTGTTATAAACCATTACAGATGATTCCGAAAGGATACTGTATGTTCCGTCATCCGAGCATCCGCTTTGAAGAGGCAGAACGTTACCTAATTTTTTAGAATCGAATATGCTCTTCTCATCCGTTTTGAGCGTTATCACTTCACCCGAATAGTCTCCGTTCTCGCTTTTCACGGTGCACACCGCCACATACGGTATTCTGTCATCGGAAAGAGATGCGCATACGACGAATTTATCGGATGTAGTCCATTTATAGATATGGTTACCGTTCTGATCGTACACATATACCGCCGCCTGTACTCCCTGCTCACTGGCAACAACGCTCACATATCCGTTGTCATTGATATCGGCATGTATTATGGGATATTCAAAGGTCAATTCCCAAAGCTGGGAAAATGAATTGAACACCTTAAGGGAGCTACCTCCCACATCATAGCACAGCACACCCTTTTGGCTTATTACCATTTTGGGATAAGACATATATACAGGTTGAGTATACAAAAGCTCATCCGAGAATGTGTACATACTGAAGGAATCACCGTACAGAACGGCAAAATCCTCGCGGAACATTCCCGCCTGAACATCACCGGGAGCGGAGAGACGTATCGTATACTCACTTTCCTCAAGCTCTTGAGGAGAAGTGTTTATATATTTGAATAAATACTTCAGATTTTCGGCTGTGATATCATCCTTGAATGCCACAAGCCCTGCCATAAAAAAGACAGCAAAAGCAATAAGGGCTATGAACTTGTACATTCTGAATCTTTTAGCCGTTCTGATATAATGATTGTTATCTGTCATATCAATATTTCACTTCATAAAGGTAAAGACCCTGCGGCGGAGCCGTTATTCCCGCTCTTGTCCTGTCACAAGATAATAATATGTCCCTTACCGATTCGGTGAGCTTCCCCGTGCCCGCCGCCGCCAGCGTGCCTGTAACTATCCGAACCATATTGTATAAAAATCCGTTTGCGGTGATATACACAGATACCACGTCTCCGTCTCTCTCAACACTGCAGGCTCTTACATCTCTCACAGTTGATGAAACGGGGGAGCCCTGTGCCATAAATGAGGAAAAATCATGCTCTCCTATTATATCCGAAGCTGCCAGATTCATTTTTTCAATATCAAGGTGATAAGGAAAATGCCACGCCCTCGTTCGATAAAACGGGTCTCTCACAACTCTGTTGAGGATCATATATCTGTAAGTCTTTTCCACACAGGAATATCTTGCATGAAAGCTTTCATCCACATCCTCTCCGTGAAGCACGCAGATATCATCGGGAAGAAACGTATTGAGAGCAAGATGTATTTTATTTGTTGGAAAGAATGCGGGAATATCAGCATGAAGAACGAAATTCTGCGCATGAACGCCCGCATCCGTTCTGGAGCATCCGGTTATACTTATTTCTTCTCCGAAAAGCTTACTCATGGAGCTTTCAAATTCACCCTGAACGGTGATTGCATTATTCTGTATCTGAAAGCCGTGGTAGCGTGTTCCGTCATAGGATATCGTAAGCTTTACTCTTTTTGTATCAGACATATCTTTATAAAACTACCATCAATGCAAAGAAAGCAATGGAAATAATAAGAAATACTATATCCGATACCGAGAGCTTCAGTACCTTCATTCTCGTTCTGCCCTCGCCTCCGTGATAGAGACGGCATTCCATGGCAACAGCCAATTCATCCGCTCTTCTGAATGCGGAAACGAACAATGGGATCAGAACGGGAATCATGGCTTTTGCTCTGGCAAGAAGATTTCCCGATTCGAAATCAGCACCTCTCGCTTTCTGTGCATTTGTGATCTTTTCCGTTTCCTCCACAAGTGTGGGAATGAATCTTAACGCTATCGTCATCATCATCGCAAACTCATGTACGGGAACGTGTATTTTTTTCAGCGGAGAGAAAAGTCTCTCTATTCCATCGGTCAGCGCCATGGGGCTTGTTGTATACGTGAGAAGGACACTTGTACCCGTAACGAGGGATACTATCCTGATAATGGTGAACACAGCCATTCTCAAGCCCTCGGGATATATTGTTATTCCCCAAAAGGATACGAGGGGTGTTTCTCCTGTTGACCAAAAAATATTGATTACCGCCGTAAACGCCGCAATAAACACTATCGGCTTCATACCCTTGAGTATGGTTCCGACAGAAAGCTTCGAAACGATTATCAAAGCCAATGTGCAGATTATCAGCAGTGAAAAGGTCAGCCATGTATCGGCAAAAAATACAGCCGCCACATATATCATCATCAAGATTATTTTCATACGGGGATCCAGCTTGTGAACTATGGAATCACCCGGGAAAAACTGACCTAATGTTATGTCCTTAAGCATTCTTATGCCCTTTCATTATTAATACCGTTACTGTTTATTCAGGACATTCATTATCTCATTGTAAGCCGCTTCTACAGTATATACGCTGTCGCTTACGGGATAACCGTCCTTTTTCAACCGCTTCATAAGCTTTGTTATGCGGGGTACGGAAAGACCTGTTTCTTCTATCAGATCGGTCCTCTTGAAGACCTCCGCCACGGTGTCATGCATGATAACCGTACCGTTTTTCATTACAACGAGCTCTTCGGCGTATTTTGCCATATCCTCCATGCTGTGGGAAATGAGTATGACGGTTTTATTCTTTTTATCGCGGTACGCCTTGATCCTGCCGAGGATCTCTTCTCTGCCCCCGGGATCGAGTCCCGCCGCAGGCTCATCGAGAACAAGTATGTCGGGATCCATTGCAATAACCCCTGCTATGGCTACTCTTCTCTTCTGTCCTCCGGACAACTCAAAGGGAGACATACAGAGCATACTTTTCGGGATACCCGTAAAGTCAGCCGCCTGCTCTACAAGCAGCTTTACCTGTTCGGGCGTCTTTTTCATATTGACGGGACCGAAAGCAATATCCTTTTCCACCGTTTCCTCAAAAAGCTGATATTCGGGATACTGGAAAACAAGACCTATTCTGTGTCTGATCTTACTGATCGCCTTCGGATCCTCCCATATATCCATGCCATCGAGCCTTACAACGCCTGTCTCGGGCTTGATAAGACCGTTGAAAAGCTGTGTGAGAGTGGATTTTCCGGAGCCCGTATGACCAATAATACCCGTTATTTTATTTTCACCGAATGAAATATTTATATCCTTAAGGGCGGTTATGCAAAAAGGTGTACCCGCACCGTAAACATATGAAACATTTTCAAGTTCAAGCTTTGCCACTATATTATGACCGTGCCTTTCTGACCTTGGGACGACCTTCATGTCCCGAAAATGTGTTATCTGTTATTGCGGTCTTACAGCCGCACCGAAGGAGTCGAACAGCCTTTCGATATAATCCGCCGCCTCGTCCTCGTCGGTTATTCCTTTTGGGAATGAAAACTTATTTTTGATAATATCGGATGACGAAAGAAGCTCCGTCAGCTCAGTTATCTGAGGAACGTCAAGACCTATGGCGGAAAGCTTCCCGGGCTCGGAAAAGATCTTTCGAGGAGCTCCGTCAGCCTCCACCTTACCGTCATTCATAACGATTATTCTGTCTGCCTCTGCTGCCTCATCCATATAATGAGTTATGAGGATCACCGTCATTCCGTTCTCATTCAGACGTTTTATCGTCTTCATTATCTCGGCTCTGCCCGCAGGATCGAGCATTGCGGTAGACTCATCAAGCACGATGCACTCGGGCTCCATGGCAAGTATTCCCGCTATTGCGACTCTCTGCTTCTGACCGCCCGAAAGCTTGTGGGGAGCATGGGATGCATACTCCTTCATTCCCACGGTCTCAAGAGCCTTATCAACTCTTTTTCTGATCTCCGCAGGCTGTACACCGAGATTTTCGGGAGCGAAAGCCACATCCTCCTCCACGATAGTCGCTACAAGCTGATTATCGGGATTCTGAAATACCATGCCTACGGTCTTTCTCAATTCAAAGAGAAGATCATCGTCGGAGGTATCCATGCCTTTGACGAATATTTTTCCTTCCGTAGGAACGAGAATGCCGTTAAAAAGCTTTGCCAATGTGGACTTTCCCGATCCGTTATGACCGAGAATGGCAACAAAGCTTCCCTTTTCAATGGCGATCGATACATTCGAAACAGCCGCATGATTTACACTCATATCATCCGTCGGATATTCGAACGAAATGTTTTCAGCCGATATTATTATTTCTTTTGGCATAATTTTTATATTTTCCTTATAAAACAATAAATGTTCTCAAAGCATATTTTACGCTTTGAAATTCCATCTTACAACTGCTCCGCAGGGCAACGGAAGTCCCGAGGATTCCACGGGAAGACCAAGCTCTCCGCTTTCTGCCCTTCCGCCGTACTTACCCTTCAAAACGGAAGCAAGCATATATTCTACCGTTTTGGGAGAAAGTCCCGTAGTATAAGAATTGATTATGAAGAACAACGGATCATCGCTTAAAATGTTAGCTGTAAGCTTGATAAAAGAATGTATACTTTCCTCAAGCTTCCATGTCTCGCCGCCCGGTCCTCGTCCGTAGGAGGGGGGATCCATTATTATTCCGTCATACTTTTTGCCGCGCTTTATTTCTCTTTCGACGAATTTAAAGCAATCGTCAACTATGTATCGTATGGGAGCTTCGGCAAGTCCCGATAATCTTGCATTTTCCTTTGCGCATGCAACTATGCCCTTGGAAGCATCAACATGGCAAACGGAAGCGCCTTCTTTTGCACATGCAACGGTAGCCGCACCGGTATAAGCAAAAAGATTTATGACCGATACCTTTCTTTCCGACTCACGTATAAGCTTTCTGCAATAATCCCAATTACACGCCTGCTCGGGAAAAATTCCCGTATGCTTGAATCCCATGGGACGTATCATGAACGTGAGATCGTTATAGCGGATAGTCCACTCCTCGGGCATACCCTTATTATCCCATGCACCTCCGCCCGATTTTGAGCGGATATAGTGACCGTCGAATCTATTCCATTCTCTGCTTTCCTTCATTCCGTTCCATATTATCTGAGGATCGGGACGTATCAGAGTTACTTTTCCCCATTTTTCAAGACGCTCTCCGTCGGAGGCGTCAAGAAGTCTGTAATCTTTCCAATTATCCGATATAAACATATTCTTTCTCTTTACTTCCGTCTGAAATTTATTCTCAGACTTTATTCTTCACTGTCATCTATTGAGATCTGCTTGTAGGAATTTGCAGAGCCGTGGTGCTTTTGGAAGCCGAGATGCTCATACGCTGTTGTAGTGGCACATCTGCCTCTCGGAGTTCTGTTCAAGAATCCTATCTGCATAAGATAAGGCTCATATACATCCTCTATCGTTACCGTTTCCTCGCCGATGGTAGCGGCAAGAGTGTCAAGTCCCACGGGACCGCCGTCGAAATTTTTGATTATGGCGGTAAGCATCCGTCTGTCAAGATTATCAAGACCAAGCTCGTCTATTTCAAGTTTTTTCAATGCTATGTCGGCAATTTCACGGGTGATGGTACCGTCGCCAATTATCTGGGCGAAGTCACGTACTCTTTTCAGAAGACGGTTTGCGATACGCGGTGTTCCGCGGGATCTTTTGGCTATTTCAAGAGCACCGTCTTTTTCTATGGGAATATCGAGCAGAGACGCACTTCTCGTAACGATCTTTGCCAATTCCTCGTGAGTATAAAGCTCAAGACGGAGGATTATACCGAATCTGTCTCTCAAGGGTGCGGAAAGCTGTCCCGCTCTTGTGGTAGCACCTACGAGAGTGAATCTCTCAAGTGATATGCGTATGCTTCTTGCGGCAGGACCCGTACCGATAATGATATCGAGAGCGTGATCCTCCATAGCGGGATACAGTATTTCCTCAACGGAACGGTTAAGGCGGTGTATCTCGTCTATAAACATTACGTCTCCGCAAGAAAGATTCGTCATAAGAGCCGCAAGATCTCCCTGCTTTTCGATGGCGGGTCCTGAGGTTATTCTGAAATTGACGCCCATTTCCTCGGCAATTATTTCGGAAAGGGTAGTCTTTCCCAATCCGGGAGGGCCGTAAAGAAGGATATGGTCTATGGATTCACCGCGCAATTTTGCGGCATTGATGAATACCTTTAAATTCTCCTTCACCTTTTCCTGCCCGATAAATTCATCGAGAGAATGCGGTCTTAACGATACTTCGCCGTCACTTGCACCCGAGCCATCCTCTTCTTCATAAGACGGATCGACTATTCTTTTGTTAAGCTCTCCATCATCAAACGAACTTCTTATCGGCATGTGTTTTTATCCTCTGTGATCTTCTTAAGTGCTTCTTTGATTATCTTTTCAAGGCTCTTTCCCGCTGTATCAACGGAAGAAACGGCGGATGCGGCTTCGGCGGGAGTATATCCCAATACAATGAGAGCATTTATCGCCTCGGAGCAATCGTCCTCATTGTCATCGTATACAGCGCTTCCCTTAACGGAGGGTGCGTTCTTCAATGATGCTTTATCCTTGGCTATCTTATCCTTTATTTCAAGAATTATCTTCTGCGCTTTCTTCAGGCCTATTCCCTGAGCTGCCGCAATGGCTTTTGCATCGTCGGACAGAACACTTATTGCAAGCTTTTCGGGAGAGAGAACGGAAAGAACGCTTACGGCGGCTTTCGCACCTATTCCCGATACGGTGATAAGCATTTTGAAGCTGTTCAGCTCATCCTCGGAATGAAAACCGTAAAGCTCCATGGCATCTTCTCTGACATTGAGATATGTATAAAGTTTCGCTTCATTTTCAGAGGACGCAAGCAAAGCACCCGCTGTTTTATCGGAAATAAAAAATCTGTATCCGATACCGTTATTGTCGAGAACCGCTTCTCCGTTTCCAACATATACCTTTTTCCCGATTATGTACTTATACATTCAGCCTCACCGTACTTTCCTTGAATGATTCATGTTTTTATTTACCGCCCGTTCTTCGTGCCATATCGAGCTTATCAAGTCTTCTGAGCTTTGATGCTCCCGCATGAGCATGGCACACAGCCAACGCCAATGCATCCGCCGCATCATCGGGCTTGGGGATCCCGGGCAGATCAAGCATAAGCTTTACCATTTCCATGACCTGTCTTTTTTCCGCATGACCGTATCCCACAACGGAATTTTTGACCTGCAGGGGTGTGTATTCGTATATATCTATGCCGTGTCTCTCAGCGGCAAGCAAAATTACACCTCTTGCCTGAGCAACATTGATAACTGTCTTTCTGTTGGAGTTGAAAAACAATTCTTCCACCGAGCACTCATCGGGAGCGTATTTATCTATAAGCTCGCACATTCCGTCATATAAAAGTGACAGTCTCTTTTCCACCCGCATTCCCGCAGGAGTTTCGATAACGCCGCAATCGAGGAATCTGAATTTTGTATTCTCATAGGAGACTAACCCAAAGCCTACGGTGGCTATTCCGGGGTCTATACCCATTATTATCATATTACACCCATTCTCCCGATAAAAACTATACATTATCATCTTATTATATCATATTCATTTTGTAAAGTCAATTTTGTTTTCAACTTTTTAAGATTAAGTTTTAATTAAAATCTCATTTTTTTCTTTTCAAACACAGACTACAGCGCAGAGCACGTTTTTTTCTGAATATAATGTGAATTAACGCAATTATCTATTGACTTTTTTTCATAAAAGTATTAAAATGTAAATGTTACGGACAAAGCTCCGCACGATCAATACGGAGGCATAGCCCAGCCGGTTAGAGCGCTTGCTTGACATGCAAGAGGTCGCAGATTCGAATTCTGCTGTCTCCACCAGAAATCCCGAATGCTTTCGCATTCGGGATTTTACTTTTTCACTCTTCACTCTTCACTCTTCACTTAAACCCTCATTTGGAATTTTTCGGTTACGATAATATGGGCTTTATAGAAATTAAAACGAAGTATTTCATGTATCCGTCTCAATTTTCAATTTACACTCTCTCAATTAACGAGCGGTGGACAAAGAAGAAAATAATTGTTATAATATGAACACAGACCGGTCAAGTTATAATAAATAGGAGAATGATTTATATGACATTCGGACAAACGATCAAATCGCTTCGACAAGAAGCAAAAATGACTCAAGAGAACCTCGCCGAGCTTCTTTCTATTTCGCCTCAGGCCGTAAGCCGTTGGGAAACAGATGCGGCTATGCCGGATATTTCTCTGTTGCCTCCCCTTGCAAATTTATTCAGCGTGACTACCGACCATCTTCTTGGAATGGAAACATATCAAAAGGATCTGAGAAAAGCGGAATTTGATGAAGCTTTTCACGACTATTGGAAGCATGACGACAAGGAAAAAAATTATCAGATCGCCGTTCGTGCAGTTGCCGAATATCCGGGAAACATGGAATATATAGAATGGCTTGCATCGGCAGAGTATTACATCGCCATTCCGACTTTGGATCACAGCAAATATGTACAGCTTCTTGAAAGCTCCGCAAAGCATTATAAGATCGTCTTGGATAACACAAAGGATTCAAAACTGTACAGCAAAGCATTGTTTGGAATCGTTCTTTCACTTAGCATGAATCAAAAAAAGGAAGAAGCCAAAAAATATGCTTTATCGGAAGAGGACGAGGAGAAAAGAGATGAACTGCTTTGCTGGTGCTTGGAGGGCGAAGAACGGAAAAAGCATTGTCAGCACCTTACAAATACAAAGTTAAACAGCTTTCTCTTCCAATTAACATTCGGTCAAGACTCAATAGAAGTGTATGATGCCGTTGAAAAAATACTGAATATTATGTTTCCGGACGGTAATTTTCAGTACTACCATAACACGCTTCAGTATAATTCCATTAGCAAGGCTTTTTATTTTTGCAAATTGCAAGAATATGATAGTGTGTTAGAAGAATTAAAAAAAGCAAGATACCACGCCGAAGAAATGACAAAGATAAACCATAAAAAGACAATAAAATTCACAGCTCCTCTATTTTCACTCATTGAAGAAGAACACGCTGTAACAGATTCCGATACAACAGATGTTGATGATTTCGTCAACTGTCTGAACAACAACCGTTGCTTTGATCCGATCAGAGACAGAGAGGATTTCAAGGCTTTGACTGTATCATAACGTGACTTCTTGCTTTCAAGGCAAGACATATCGAAAGGAGTACGAACAAAACGCTCGTACTCCTTTTTATAATTCTTCGTCATCTGTTAGATTCTGTATATATTTACATTTCGGATAATTGGAACATCCAAAAAACTTTTTTCCGACATTTGCACCTCTTGCTGCGGTTCTCAAAACAAGATCTCCATTGCATTTAGGGCATTTTTGATGTTTTGAGCTTCCGCTTTACTTACAGATAGATCTCCATCTATAACTATGTCAGACTTTGGCTCATAGTTGTTCTGTAAAACAACAGATACAGATTCATTAAGGCTGATATCTGCAGTCTCGCTCTTCTCCACACAGTCAAAAGTTATTTTACAATCCTGATTGTGAATGCCAACAGTATCTTTATTCAGTCTATTTTCGATATTTGAAACATGCTGTGCTTTTATCTGATCTGAAACTTGCGTGAAAGGATGTAATTTACTATAAATCCGAAGGATACCGTTTTCGTCGATAACATTATCTCCTGCGTTTTTATAACAAGTGGATTAAAAAACAGTAAAAGCAAACGGAATAAAAGCTTTATTAATTCCATACGTATATCTCCGATCGCAAAAGTCTTTAATGTTGCGCAATAGCGCAAAATTTCGTACTATCTGATCAATAAGCAGTAATCTCCACGCTATCAATATAACATCCATCAGGACAAAGATCTACTTTATTATTCCAAACAACATTACTGTCTATATTGGGATCAATATCCCATGAAACACAATGATTCTCGTCAAGATACACCCTGCTGAAATTTTCCCACAAAGAAAAAGACTTAAACACCGTGTCATTCTTAAGCATCGGTTTCATGTCTAAAAGCCTTCTTTCTCCGTTATCGAAGGAAATTGTCAATGTAAAATCTCTATTCGGTTCAACCGCAAGAATAGTCTTTCGCCCCGATGCGAAGTATTCCGCTGTTCTTCTGTCAAAACCCTTTGAAAGATAATAATCTATATCTTTTTTCATGATCATACTCCTCGCATCATTTCAACGGCTCTATTGCGAACAGCTCCTGTTGCTTCTCGGCAAGAGCCCAATTTTCGAGTAATTCGTCTTGATGAAACGCAGCCCAGCCTAACAACAAAATCACCCCGCTAAATCCGATTTCACTTAGATCTATCGGGGTGTTTTGCATATCACTCCAATCCCTTCTCACCTAACAATGACTTCAATTCTTCAAGGAACGTATTCACATCCTTGAACTGTCTGTAAACAGAAGCAAAGCGGACATACGCTACCTCGTCAATGGCTTTAAGCTTATTCATAACAAGCTCGCCGATATATGTGGAGGAAACTTCATTCTGCAAAAGGTTATTTACCTCAGATTCTATTTCCGCAACTGCTTTTTCCATTACATCAACGGAGACGGGACGCTTTTCGCAAGCTCTCATTATACCGTTCATTATCTTATTGCGGTCGAAGGCTTCTCTCGTTTTGTCCTTTTTAATAACGATAACGGGAAGAGATTCTATGACCTCATATGTGGTAAAACGCTTCTGACAATTGGTACATTCTCTCCTTCTGCGTATGGATTCGCCCTCGTTGGAAGGGCGTGAATCGAGAACCTTACTGTCGGTACAACCGCAAACGGGACATTTCATAATTATGACCATTCCTTTCTGTAGGTTCGGAAAACTTTTTCCGAGCCCATGCTAAAAAATCAAAAGTTAAGCTGACCTATCAATGCTTTCAGCAATCTGTGATCCGGAGCGACAACGCTTTTCGGGGCAAGAGCGAGAGATATCTCATCCTTCAATTCCACGCCCATTTCCAAAAGAGCCTTATACGTTGTCATGAAGGCTAATCTTTCGGTATTGTTATCCTCGGACATATGAAACAATGTAATATCGGTGCACCCGTATGATATAAGAAGCTTGCAAAGCTCCGCGCAATCTTCATTGGACAGGTGGCCGCAATTGGAAAGAATCCTTTCTTTAAGGAATTCGGGATATCTTCCGTTTTTCAGCATATATACATCGTGATTTGATTCCACTATAGCTTTTTTGCATCCGAGCATGGCATTTCTCACACCTTCGGAGGCAAATCCGATATCGGTAGCCACTGCAAGGCTTTTTTCATTTTCTGTGCCGATAACATAACCCACGCTTCCGACACTGTCATGTGGTGTGGGAAAGGGCGAAAAAGCCATGTCCTCTATCTCATAGACGCCGTTTTCACGTACCGTTCTTACCATCTCGCAAAATGCATTTGCCTCATCGGCTTTATCGTAAATGGCGGTATAGACAGCCTGTGCAACCGCACCGGTGGCATAGACCGGCACCTTGAATTTTGAGCATATCCTCCCAACCGCCTTAACGTGGTCGGAGTGCTCGTGAGTCACCAAGATTCCCTTTAGAGAAGAAATATCAACATTTCTTTCATCGAGAGCGCATTTTATGGCTTTACACGATACTCCCGCATCTATAAGCACCGACGCTTTTTCGCTTTGAACCAATATGCTGTTTCCCTTTGAGCCTGAAAAGAGACACTCTGTTTTTATCATTATATTCCTCCGTATCTCATTTTTTCAGCTGAAGGAAAAACCGAACATAAGAAGCAGATAGTCAACGGAAACAGCAAGAAAGAGAGGAACTGCAAATATCAAAAGCACCTTTGTATAAAAGATTCTGTCCTCATCGGAAAGCTTGAATATGTTTATACGGGGGGGCTCATCCTCTTCTTTTTTGCGTTCTTCATCGGATTGAATAACAGTATACTTCTTATACTTTTCTCTTCTGTTTTTTCTTTTGTTTGTGTTAGCGTGTCTTTTATCCGAAAGATACCTTTTATGTACTTCGTCTTCCTTTTTATGCTCCTCTGCGATAAGAGGACGGACACCGCCGTTGATAAGAAGGAAAAGCACCGCCGAAGCGGAAAACAAAACTATATAAATAAGAACTATCGGCTCGAAATAAAAGCTGATGCAGGCATAATATACGGCTTCAACTATAACAAACCATACAATAAGGAATATAAGACTTCTTACACCTGTGATTTTCGGTTTTTTCATTAAATGACCTTTCCGGTAAACGGGGCTGTCTCATTGATACAAATGCGGCAGCCCCTTATTTTACTGATTTGAAAAGCAGGCATTAAAGAGCTACGGCACCGTCAGCTCTTACGAAAAGCTTTACCGCACTTCCGCTTCCGAAGACATCATCTATCTTCTTTATGAACTCATCGGAATAATCCTCGGGAACGAATGCCTGAACAGTACCCGCAAAACCGCCGCCATGAACTCTCCATGCCGCCTTTTTATCCGAGAGAAGCTTCTCGCACATCATCAATGCCATGGAAAGACCCTGATCGTCGGGTGCTTTGCAGGTATATATATTCTGGAGCCAGCAGAAGCTGCTTCTGCCGGAATTCTTTACATCGTTAAGAAAAGCATCCATATCGCCCTTTTCAAGTGCTTCAAGCTGGCGTGTCACTCTGTCGTTTTCCTCAAGGAAGTGATATGCGCGAAGTACCGCTCTGTCTCCGCAACCCTTCTTCTTCATAGCTTCGCGGAGCTTTTTCATGTTCGCTTCAAATTCGCTTCTGTCAACATCGCGGAGATGTGTTTTTCCGAAAAATGCGGCAACAGCCTTCATTTCTGCGGGAACGGAGGCGTAGTCATCATTGAGATTTGCATGGTTTCCGCCTGTATTAACGATTATGAGCTCGTATCCGTTCTTCTTAAGGTCGAAATCCACTCTCCTTACCTTGGGAGCGTTATTATCGTTGAAATCAATACCTACGAATCCGCCGGAAGCACATGCTACCTGATCCATAAGTCCGCTGGGCTTACCGAAGAATACGTTTTCAGCAAACTGTGAAATACGTGCTATCGTGATATAGTCGATTTTTCCGTCATTGTAAAAATGGTTCAGAATAGTACCGACCATATCCTCAAATGCGGCGGAAGAAGAAAGTCCCGAGCCCTTGAAAACATTGGAATCGGTATAAGCCTTAAAGCCGCCTGTTTTAAGAGCCTTGTCCGAAAATCCTCGGCAAACGCCTCTTATAAGAGATTCCGCACGGAATTTCTTCGCTTCGCAGGGCTCCAAAGCTTCGTTAAGCTTTACGGTATCTTCATCAAAGCCTCTGCTCTTTAAACGAATGGTATTATCATCGGTCTTTGCTGCCACAGCAATTATATCGAGGTTTACGGAAGCCGCAATTACCTTACCTCTGTTATGGTCGGTATGATTTCCCGATATCTCACTTCTGCCGGGAACGGAAAAGAGACATATATCATTTTCCTTACCGTAAATATCTTCAAAGCTTTTTATCGCCTTTACGTATCTTGCACGTGCCTTTTCCGGATTCTCTTTGCCGTAAAGCACCTCAAAGCGTGCGTCTAAGCCGCCGTTATTTATTAATTCCGCATATTCTTTTGTCTTCATGATCTCATAAGACGGATGTGATCCGTATCTCCTTACTCATTATTTTATATTGATAGATTTACTTTATTTTGCATCAACTACGACCTTGCCCTTAAGATCTGCCTTTTTGAAATAGATAAACATTATAAGACTGCATACAAACCATCCCGCAGGATACGCCATGGAAATGGGAATGATGGTATTCGAAATGAAGTTCGATGTTATGAACAGATAAAGCTGTCTGAAGAAAACGAAGGAGCCAAGTGTTATAAACATTGCCGATCTGCTGTTTCCCGAGCCTCTTAAGGCTCCCGCATATATCTGATTTACACAGCACAGTACATAGAACGGCGATATGTACCGTAAGAACATGGCACCGAACTCTATTACCGTAGGTTTATCGTTAAAGAACGAAACGAGCTGAGGGGCAAACACCATGACGGGTATCATAAGTATGACGGTTGCCGCAATTGACATAAGGAGCGCCGTCGTGACACCCTTCTTCGCTCTGTCCTCCTGATACTTTCCGAGATTCTGACCTACAAACGTGGTGGAAGCAAGTGAAAGAGACGACATGGGAAGAAGTATGAGCTGGTCGATCTTTCCGTAAGCCGTCCATCCCGACATACAGTCATCTCCGAAGTAATTGATATAGGACTGAACGAAAATATTCGAGAAAGCGGTTATCGCCATCTGCACCGCTGCGGGAATACCCACCTTGAATATTTTTCCGAGCATTTCAAAATCGAATCTCAGACGCTTGAACTCAAAGCGGATACATGAATCGGAGCGCATCAACGATATCATTATGAGCACCGCAGAAACACCCTGGGAGATTATCGTGGCATATGCAACGCCTTCAACGCCCATTTTAAAGAGTATTACAAAGACAAGGTCCAGAACCGTATTCATCAACGCCGAAACCACAAGGAATATAAATGGCAGAGTTGAATTTCCGACCGCTCTCAGTATTCCGGCTCCGATATTATAAACCATAAGCCCTATGACACCCGCAAAGTATATCGTAAGATATTTTGAGGATTCGGGTATTACATTTTCGGGAGTATCCATCATATCCAATGCATACGGCGTGAAGGCTATTCCCGCAAACGTAAAGATCACCGCCATAACAAGCGTCATAAGTATTGCGGTATGTACTGCGGCGGATACCTTGTCTTCCCTCTTCGCTCCGTAGAACTGTGAAATAACAACACCGGCACCGCTGGAAAGACCGAGGAAAAATCCAATAAGCATATTTATTATGGGACCTACCGATCCTACAGCCGCAAAAGCCTCGTTGCTTACGAAATTTCCGACTACCCATGTATCGACCGTATTATATAATTGCTGAAAGATGTTTCCGATAAGGAGAGGAAAGGAAAACTCAATAAGATGACGGACAATATTTCCCTCTGTCATATCCACATCGCTTTTTCTTGATGTAAACCGTTTAACCAGATTCATAAAAACCCGCAGCCCCCTCAAGGCATCATGCGAAGCAAAAGACCGCTTAACCCTTTGTATTTATCATATATGATATTATATTCATTTTTCGACATTATGTCAATAGATAATCCGACTGCAAATGTAATTGATATTCGATTTTGAAGCAAAACGGGATCGCCCCGCAAAAGCGCGACGACCCCTGAGGACAATTCCGACAAAAGTCCTTAACTGTTCTTAATTTGTCACTTTACAATAATGCAGTAATCACCCTCACCGAGAGTAAACTTCGCAAGACCGTTTTCGCATATAATATCCTCTGCGCAATCAACAGCCGGTATATCGTTTATTGTAACATTATCCGCACTTTCCGCAACTATGGAGCAATTCGCCTGTGCGCCTGCGGGAACTGAAAGTCTGTATTCGTAGCTCAAGATTGCTTTATACCATTCGGAACGTATCATACCTGCGGGAGAATCGAAGGAAGCCTTTACAAACGTGATACGTTTCTGACCTGCAGGGATCTCATCATCGCTTCTGAGATCGGGGTAAGGACAATAGGAAAACTCAGCGTATCCGGGCGCAGATTCAACAGGGGCTATACCTGCCATGCGTGAGAACATCCACTGACAAACCGCACCGTATGCATAATGATTGAAGGAGTTCATGCCGACCTCTCCGAAGCCTTTATCCTTGGTATAGGAATTCCATCTTTCCCATATAGTTGTAGCACCTTGACGTACGCTGTAAAGCCATGACGGATTCTCTGTCTGGAGAAGAAGCGAATAAGCGAGAGAATCGAGCCCAACCTGCGTCAATGTCATGTTGAGTATTCCCGTACCGATAAAGCCCGTTGAAAGCTTGCAGCCGTTGGCTGTTATCTTCGCCTTGAGCTGTTCAACCGTCTTGGTATAAAGATCGCCCTCACAAAGACCGTATCTCAAAGCCATAAGATATGCTGTCTGAGTCTTCTGAGTAATACCGTTTTCATCGGTATACTTATTCTTGAATTCTTCCTTTATCCAATCAAAGAGCTTTCTGTATTTCGCCGCATCCTCTGTCTTTCCGAGAACCTCGGCAGCCTTTATCATTATACCTGTATTGTTTGCAAAGCAGCAAAGAGATACATACTTAGGTGCAGTGGGCTCATACGCAAGCCAATCCGCATATCTTGCGGGATAGTAATCGGGCATAAAGCTTTCCTGATAATCCATGTATCTTACCATGGAGGGGTAGCAATACTCAAGGATCTCCTTGTCATTATATGCAAGGTATACATTGTAGGGTACTATGATTCCCGCATCGCCCCATGCCGCATTACCGTAGCTTGGAATAGTCTGGGGAGAAACGTCGGTAAATGCACCGTTTTCCTGCTGGGAGTCTATCTCGTCTCGAAGCCACTTATGGAAGAAGCCCTTTACATCCGCATTGTACATAGCCGCCGCACTGAACATCTGCGTATCGCCCGACCATCCGAGTCTTTCGTCTCTCTGAGGGCAGTCTGTGGGAACGGAAAGGTAATTTCCTCTCTGACCCCAAAGGATGTTTTGGAAGAGCTTGTTCACTTCATAATCGGAGGTCTCGAAGGTGGATACCTCTCTGTTATCGCTTCCGATAACGATGCCCTTTACCTCGCCTATCTCAACGTCGCCGTCAGCTTCGATCTCAATATATCTGAAGCCGTAGAATGTATGCGTTGGGAAGTATCTTTCGCCATCCTCTGCACCCGATGCATAATATACTGTTCTTGAGAGAGCGGAACGGTAATTCTTCATGTATATGCTTCCCTCGGGACCGTCATTTCCTCTGGATTCAAGTCCGCTGTCATTGAGAAGCTCTGCATAATAAACATTTATCTTGGTGCCTCTGTCGGCTTTTATGTAAATGGAGGGTCTTCCGACCATGTTCTTTCCGAAGTCGAGAAGGAGTGTCTGCTCACCGAAAAGCTTTATGTTTTCGCAATTTCTTCCGACTCTCTTGTATACGGCGTTGATCTTACCGTAATCGCTTCCGTTGTCAACTGTACCGCTGTAGCATACAGCAGATACGGGAGAAAGCCTGAGGGAAACCTTTTCTCTTATTGCGGGATGCTCATGAGGAGATATTTCGCCTGCAAATTCATCAAATATCTTAACTGCCTTCCATCTGTCGGAAGCCATGGTATCCTCATACGTTATACGTGCATCGTATATTTCACCGTTCCATATATCACCGTATATTACGGGGCCGATATAAGCACCTTCCCATGTTTCATCTGTGAAAAGCTCCGTCTTTCCCGCAGAGGTAACGATCTCTGCAGAAGCGATGAAGGCGCATTCCTTGTATCCGTAGATACCGAAGGATATCTGTCCTCCCCACCAACCGGGAGATACTATTGCATAGACCGTATTTTCACCCTTCTTGAGATAGGAAGAAATATCGTAAGTATATGCTATAACTCGCTTTCTGTAATCTGTCCAGCCGGGCTTCAATTCATCATATACCGTGGTACCGTCTTCATTGCAGTTACCCACACGAACATTATTTATGTAAAGCTCGTAAACGCCGAGAGCGGAGGATGTCATTACGGCACTCTCTATCTCTTCCGTTACTGTGAAGGTCTTTCTGAAGGAAGCCACACCGTCGGATTCGGGCATGGGAAGCTTCTTTGAATTGTACCGCTTCAGATATATATCCGGGTACTCGGGCTTTGGCTCGTTCACGGAAATGAATTTTGCATTATTGATGGAAGTAAGCATTTTTCTTTCTCCTTTTATTTCTTGTGCTTCGCAGTTTATTTGTTATATAATTTGTTATAGAGTTGATTAATCAATTTTTCTTCCTTCAAGGAAGCGATTTTCTGTTCCGTAAGTCTTGCCGCCCGGCAAAGCTCGCTGAGTTCTTCATCCGGGATATCACCGCGCATAGTATAATACTTTTTTCCGAGGACGGCATATATCTCCTTCATGCGTGCCTCTTCAACGCAAGTATCGATCATATTCCTGACCTGAAAGATCAGATCGGCACCCACATCGGTGAGCTTTTCAACGCAGCTTTCGCATGTGCGTATAATAACATCCTTGTCTATATTCATCTTCATAAAAACTCCTCCGTCAAGTTGTGTATTTATGATTCCCCGTATCGCTTGATCTATCCGCAGAAATTATCGGGATCATTCCTGTCTGCAGGATGAGCAGATCCCGTAGATCACGGTCTTTGCATTATCCACATAGAAATCATGTTCCTTCTTTATGTGCTCTCCGAAGCTGTGCATAAACGTACAGTCCATGTGTATAAGCCTTCCGCAGGAAACACACTTCATATGAAAATGCTTATCGCAATCCTCACATGATGCATACTGATAATAAGAGCTTTGCCCTTTTTCGGAAATGAACTTTTTCAATTTTCCTTCCTCGGTCAAAGCGGTAAGACATCTGTATACCGTTGCCTCGCCTATCTCGGGTGAAACCTTCACGATAAGCTCCTTGGCGCTGACACAAAGTTCCTTATTATCTTCGAAAAACTTCAATATCTCTCTTTTTTGCTTTGTATTATAGCTTTTAGACAAAACATACACCGCCGATACAAATTACGAACGGTCGATATAACGACAGATCCGATTGAATTTATTATATCATACAGATAAATTATATTCAATACCGATTTTTTATCTTTTTTGAAATATTCTGCGCATTTCACAAAAAAAGAAACGCCCCTACCGTTAAGGTAAGAGCGTATATATCTTTATAAGACCTTGTACGAATTATTCAGCTACGATTGTTCCAACGGAAACTGCTATGGATGTACCGCTGGTGATTTCGCCGTTGAGAGCTACTTCCTTGCCGTCGATCTTAACATCCCAGAAATCGCCTTCTTCGAGAACTACTTCACCGATCTTTTCGATGGTGCCGTACTCAGAGAGAACGAGTTCAACACTTGCCTTTGCACAAGCCTCAGTGAGAGCCAACTCTACTGTAGGAGCGTCACTGTTGAATGTGAATGTTTCGTTAAGTACAGGTGTACCGTCTTTTGCAGTAATAGTAACAGTTGCTGTAACTTCTGCGCCAACGGGAGCTGCGGGCTGACAAGCGACCATAGCCGCTGCCATGATGCAAAGCATAAGAGCTATTGCGATTACTCTTGTTTTCATTTTCATTTCTCCTTAAATAGTTCGGCAATACGCCGTTTTGATTTGCGGGTTTTCCGCGCGTGTCATATGCAATGACTTCACGTTGTAGAGATTATATTCCAAAAATCGTTTTTTGTCAAGAGTTTTGTAGGCATTTTAACTAATAAAACCCAATTTTTTTTAAAAAAATGTTTCCGCCGGGATGAATGTTAACAAAATATTCACTTCACGTTAATATTTTCACATCTTCCGCATCTCAAATGACACTCTCTTCAATGTAAGATCTTTGGCTATCCTGTATTCCGACACTGCCTCAGCTTCACCCGTCTGCATATTACGAAGGATAAATGTGACCGTAGCCTCGCAGGGCGCACCGCCGTAAAGCAATAATATCCTTTTATCGTCTATCCCCGATTCCGTAAATGAATCCGAAACAGATTGGTTTATGTAGTATGCTTTGTAATTTGCACCGTACAAATACCTTGAAACGAGGACCTCGCAAAAGTATCCATCAGGGCAAATGCTTCTTACAGAAACGTTAAGATAATCATTACCGCCGCTTTTCACAAAGCTCAAGAATTCCTCGGCTTCTGCAAGAATACTTTTTACTGCATCTGCATTAAGATGCTTTTCACCATCGGCTCCGGAGTAATAATCTTCTTCATCAAATGACAGATCACCGATATCGCGAAGATCGGTTGCATTACGTTTATCGCGGTACATGATCGCCGATATAAGCTTTGCCGCCTCACATCTGCGAAGCGGTGAGGAAGGATTGAAATTACCGTTTTCGTCCCCCGCAAAAATACCGCTGTAATAGCATTTCAGAACAGAAAGCCTGTATTCTTCACCGATGCTTTCGAAGTCCTTTATTTTGGCGGAAAATCTCATGAGAGTATCTTCGTCATACATACCGCCTCTTATGAATTCATGACCGTGAGAAGAGACCTCGGGATAATTTGCTTCACTTGAAAGGGGGATTCCGTCAAGCTCAAAGGAGCGTGCCAGAAGAACAGCCGTATCCTGCCGCAAAACGGGAGATTCCAATATCCCGGCGGAATTATCGTCTATTATCAATGCTCCGTTTTCATCGGATCTGAGTCCGAACTCATTTTCCTTGAAGAATCCGCCGTAATACAGAACGGCAACATACTTATAATACCATTTACCGGAGCCCGCAATATCGGCATTCGGTGCGATATCGTTTATTCTGTGCTCTATATTGAGATATCTTGTTATCAGGGTAATGAGCTGACACAGGGAAAGCTCGAGATCAGGATGGAACGTAGTGGGAGATGTTCCCACAAAAATCCCTTTCTCCGCCAATGGCTCGATATACCCGTAATACCATGACGAATCAGACACATCCGTAAAGGAATCCACCGTAATCTTTTCTTCTTTCGATGATACTGTTTTAACCGCAGCCGAAACAGATACTTTTGATGATGCACTTTCGCTTTCTGCTTCCGTCAAGCTATTATACACTTCTTTTTCCGGAAGCTGTGCAAAAGACGTCCCCGTCAAAACAAACACAGCTATCAAAGCAGTGAGTATTCTTTTATAAAGCTTCATTATACTTTTCCCCGTCTTAGACCCGTAACCGGTCGTATACCTTATCCGTTAAAACGCACGGAATCGTAAAGTCTTTCCAAAATCTCACAGCAGGAGACCAATTCTTCCGCTGTGAAACACTTTGCTGCTTCCTCATCCTTCTCCTTCATACGGTTTACAAGAGCTTTTTCCATTTCTTTTGCCTTATCTGTGAGATACACACGTACACTGCGCTGATCGAAAAGATCTGTTTTTCTCGTGACGTATCCTTCCTGTTCCATTTTCTGAAGAGTGACACTTACCGTTGATGGCTTGAAATTTGTCAATCTCACTATCTCAAGCTGAGGAGCACCGTCCTCTCTGAAAAGGTATGATATGATCTGTCTGTATCCCGGGTGCATACCTACTTTAATACATTCGGCTCTCATACACGCACTGTTTAGTTTAGAAACGTTCTCAATCGCCTCCATGAGGCGCAAATAGGCACCGTCTCTCGTTTCCGTTTCTTTTTTCATAATCAAATCTCCAATTTCTCCGCAGATGCTGTTTTATCCGGGGAGACAAATACTTTTTAATGGAAAGTCGTGTCTATACGCATATTCCCACACCTATATGATACAATTTTTTTATTAATTTGTCAATAGATTATCATTATTTCATATTTTGTTCACATTTCCGCAAAGTTATTTTTCCTATTGCTTCAGTCGGATTATGACTTAATTTCTCCTATTATAAGATGGTAGATTACATTTAGTTTAAATACATCGATTTTAGTACAAATGCATCCGAATAACTATTGACTTTAAGACTTGAAAATGATATAATAAAAAAGAGTTATTGTATCTTGGGGAAGGAGTGTGCTTTCATGTCAAAAGCGGTAATAGTGACATCCATAAAAGGCGGTGTCGGTAAGACGACCGTTTCCGCATCGACGGCATATGCTCTTTCCGCGCAAGGCTATAAGGTGCTTGCGGTAGATATGGATCTGGGAGCGGGCGGACTTGATATAGCGCTGGGATGCGAAAACACGGTAGCACCTCCCGTTACGGATGTTCTTTCCGGTGCGGCGAGCTTAGAGGACGCCGTTATATCATCTCCTTTTGAAAATCTTGATTTTATTTCTTCTCCGATGACAAAGGACTCCTTTATCCCGATAACGGAGGAGCAAATGGAAAAAGCGCTTTCATTGATGAAAAACGCTTATGACTTCGTTATTTTCGATATGCCTGCCGGCGGCGGAGAATACTTCGAACTGCTCGCATCTTCAAAGCAGATAACTCTTATAAATGTGGTCACAACGGACAGCGTTTACGCCGTAAGAGCGGCGGAAAAGACCGTGTATGAGCTTTCCGAAATGATTTCGGAAAACTGCAATGTACGTCTTATCATAAACGGATACGATCTTAACACACCCTCGTCAAACTCAGAGGGAATACTGTCTCTTATTTTTACCGTAAAGGCAGAGCTTCTGGGAATAGTTCCCTACGATCCCGATGCCGAAAAGCATATCAGAAGGGGCATCCCCCTCTCGTCGCTCAAAAGAAGCGGAGCGGGAAAAGCTCTTACCAATACCGCAACACGAATGACCGGAAAGAATGTCCCCGTTATGGAGGGGATAGTCTCAAGGAGAAAGCGTAAGAAGTTTTATTGAGTGACTTCAAAGATTTAAATTATATTTTAACCGAATTATGTATAATGGAAAATATGGGATACAGCTCCCCATCGGAGTGTATCCACGGAAAGGACGGCTCAAATGATAATCGGCTTGATTGCCCACGACGAAAAAAAAGAATTGATGACGGAATTCTGCATAGCTTATTGCGGAATATTGTCAAAGCATACATTATGTTCCACAGCTACGACCGGAAAGCTTATTTCCGAAGCAACGGGACTCAAAATAGAAAGACTGCTCAGCAGCAGACACGGCGGAATGCAGCAAATGGTATCGCGAATTGCTTATAACGAGATAGATGTGTTGTTCTTTTTGAGATCCACGGCAAAAAAGGGCTTCACAGACGATACGGAAGCCGAGCTTTTCAGATTATGCGACATGTACAACGTTCCCTTCGCGACAAATCTTGCATCCGCGGAGGCTATTATGCTTGCCCTGGGAAGAGGCGATCTTGATTGGCGAAATATTATGAATTCCAGATCTCAGAGACCGACCTTGTCTTACGACGATTTCCCCTTCAACTTCTGATAAAACAACTTTACATTATATAATACACAGAAAGGATCGTGCAGGCGGCGCTTACCGTGCCGCTTTTAACACGCAAAAAAATAAATCATGCTTCAGAAACCCCGCGGTACAATTGATATTCTGCCCGATAAATCGGTAATGTGGCAGAAGGTAGAAACGATACTCAGAGAGACAGCCGCAACTCACGGATACGGTGAGATACGTCTTCCCACCTTTGAAGTAAGCGAGCTTTACAAGCGCGGTGTCGGTGACACAAGCGATGTCGTACAAAAAGAGATGTATTCGTTCTACGATAATGACGGAAGAAGCCTTTCCCTTCGTCCCGAAGGAACGGCAGGCGTTGTAAGAAGTGTTATCGAAAACTCTCTTACATCGGGTGCGATGCCCCTCCCCGTTTATTATCTCATATCTTGCTTCAGATACGAAAAGCCCGAAGCGGGCCGCTCAAGAGAATTTTACCAGTTCGGAGCAGAGCTTTTCGGAGCGGAACAGCCTTGTGCCGATGCGGATATTATTCTTTTTGTTGCCGATATTTTCAAAAAGCTCGGAATAAAGGATATTTCCCTGGAAATAAACTCTATCGGCTGTAAGCATTGCCGTCCCATATACAATAAAGCTCTCCATGAATATTTTGAGGCACGCAGAAGCGAGCTTTGCGACACTTGTCTCTCAAGAATAGACTCAAACCCTCTTCGTATACTTGATTGCAAGAGCCCCATATGCTCTGCTATTGCAGAAAACGCACCCAAGACCATCGATTATCTTTGTCCCGAATGTGCGGAGCACTTCAATGAGCTCAAATCTCTTCTGGATGCGGCGGGAGCCGATTACAAGGTAAATCCTTCCATAGTTCGAGGCCTTGACTATTACAGACGTACGGTATTCGAATTTGTTTCAACGGCTATCGGCTCTCAGAGCACCATCTGCGGCGGCGGAAGATACGACGGTCTTGTTGAGGAATTGGGCGGTCCCGCAATATCCGGTATAGGATTTGCTATGGGTCTTACAAGAATAATGCTTGCTCTTGAGGCTCAGGGAATGGTTGAAAAGCCTCAGACAGCGGATATATACTTTGCCCCTATGGATAAAAAGGCTCTTACCTTCTCCTTTACGATGGCACAGAAGCTTTACGATATGGGTATCCGTGCCGACTTTGACAAGGTGGGCAGAAGCCTTAAGGCGCAGATGAAATATGCGGATAAGACGGGAGCGAAATACGTTGCCGTAATCGGTGAGACCGAGATCGAATCAGGCGAGATAAAGCTTAAGAGTATGGCTGATTCCACCGAGACAGTCGTTTCCCTTGACGCCGAAGTGATCGCAAAAGCGATAGGCAAAATTTAAAGAAGTAAACAAAAAAACGGAAAATATATAGTTTGATAACGGGAGTATTACTTATATCATGTACAGAACACATTATTGCGGAAAAATCACATCTGACGAAATAGGAAAAGAAGTATCCGTATGCGGATGGGTACAGAAGCAGAGAGACCTGGGAAGTCTTATATTCATCGACCTCAGAGACGTTTCCGGTATCGTACAGCTTGCTTTTGACGAGGCTACGGAAAAGAGCGTATTCGAGACGGCATTTGCCGCAAGAAGCGAATACGTAATGCGTGCATCCGGTACAGTCCGTCCCAGAGCGGAGGGTGCGGTAAACAAGAATATGGCAACGGGAGAAATTGAAATAGCGGTAACATCCCTTGAGCTTCTCAGCTCCTCCGCAACACCTCCCTTCGAAATAGTCGAAAACTCGGACGTTAAGCCGGAATTGAGATTGAAATACAGATATCTCGATCTCCGCCGTCCAGACCTTCGCAACAACATAATTACAAGATCAAAAATAGCTAAGGAAACAAGAGACTTCTTCAGCGAAAACGGTTTTTATGAAATAGAAACTCCCGTTCTCGTAAAGGCAACACCCGAGGGAGCAAGAGACTATCTCGTTCCCAGCCGTGTACATCCCGGTTCCTTCTATGCTCTTCCCCAGTCTCCTCAGCTTTATAAGCAGCTTCTCATGCTTTCGGGCTTTGACAGATACATGCAGATAGCGAAGTGTTTCAGAGATGAAGACCTGAGAGCCGACAGGCAACCCGAATTCACACAGATCGACCTTGAAATGTCCTTTGCGGATGTTGATGATGTTATCGATGTAAACGAAAGATTCTTAAAGAGAATATTCGAAAAGTTCGTAGGTATAGAGGTACAGCTTCCCATCAAGCGTCTCGCATACAAGGAAGCTATGGAGCGTTTCGGCTCCGATAAGCCCGACCTTCGTTACGGCTTTGAAATAAAGGATATTTCCGAAGCGGTCAAGGGCAGTGAATTCTCCGTATTCGCATCCGCTTGCGAAACGGGAAGCGTTCGTGCGATAAACATTAAGGGTTATGGTGACAAATTCACCCGCAAGGATATAGATAAGCTCACACAGTTCATAAAGAGCTACGGTGCAAAGGGTCTTGCATGGTGCAAGCACACAACAGAGCTCACATCATCCTTCCTCAAGTTCCTTTCCGAAGAAGAAAAGAATAACATATTCTCCATCTGCGATTTCGCTGAGGGTGACATACTCTTCGTAGTAGCGGATGCAAAGAACAAGGTAGTATTCGACTCTCTCGGCGCTCTCCGCTGCCACGTTGCGGCTCAGCTCGGCCTTGCCGATAAGAACAAGTATGAATTTGTTTGGATCACAGACTTCCCCATGTTCGAATATGATGAGGAAGAAGACAGATACGTTGCAATGCATCACCCCTTCACAGCTCCCAAGGATGAGGATCTTCAGTATCTTGAAAGCGATCCCGCACGTGTATGCGCAAAGGCATACGATATAGTACTCAACGGTTGGGAAATGGGCGGCGGATCCGTTCGTATCCACAGAAGAGACGTTCAGGAAAGAGTATTTGCTGCTATTGGTCTTTCCCCCGAGGAAGCTCAGGAAAAATTCGGATTCCTGCTTGATGCATTCAAGTACGGTGCTCCCCCTCATGCAGGACTTGCATTCGGTCTCGACAGACTCGTAAGCCTTGTATTGGGTCTCGATGCCATAAGAGACGTTATAGCGTTCCCGAAGGTACAGAACGCTTCCGAGCTTATGACAGGCTGTCCCTCCCGGGTTCCCGATCAGTCCCTTGCGGATCTTTCCATCGCCGTTACAAAAACAGAGACAGAAGAATAATAATCACAAAAAACTATCACTTTTTCATAATGTATTTTCTTACTCTTCACATGAAATTAGATACATTTTGATATCATGACAAGAGTTGTTTTGGTTCACATAATTTCAAATAAGCGGAAGAAAGCTTGACAGATACGTAAAAGCTTTCTTTCGCAATAAATCAAGGAAGGATATTCCTTTACGTAAGGATACATCAGTTGTATGATCGAAATTAACGGTATAACGAAAAAATACGGCGAAAAAACAGTCGTAAACAATCTCTCCTTCAACATTGAAGCAGGAGAGGTAGTGGGATTCCTCGGCCCCAACGGTGCGGGTAAATCGACCACAATGAACATTATAACCGGATACATATCATCCACCTCCGGTTCGGTAAAGATAAACGGCACCGACATTCTCGAGAATCCTTTGGAAGCAAAGAGAAATATCGGTTTTCTTCCCGAGCAGCCTCCTCTCTATCTTGAGATGACTGTCCGTGAATATCTGAATTTCGTATATGATCTCAAGGGCACTACCCTTAACAGAAAGAAGCACCTTTCGGAAATATGTGAAGTCGTTCGTCTGACAGATGTTTACGACAGAACGATAAAGAACCTTTCCAAGGGCTACAAGCAGAGAGTCGGTATAGCTCAGGCTCTCGTGGGAAATCCTCCCGTGCTTATATTCGACGAGCCTACGGTAGGTCTTGACCCCAAGCAGATAATCGATATCAGAAATCTTATCAAGGCGTTGGGTAAGGATCACACGATAATTCTTTCCACACACATTCTCCCCGAGGTACAGGCTGTCTGCGACAGGATCATAATTATTAACCGCGGAAGAATAATTGCGAACGAAAGAACTGAAAACATAGCTCAGATAACATCCGGTCCGAGAAAGCTTGTTGCAAAGATCTCCGGTCCCAAGCAGGATGTTCTCAAGCATCTTAAGACGGTACAGGGCGTTATATTCGTAGACGTTCTTGCAGAACGTGACGGAGAAGCCTTCACATACATGATAGAAGCTCAGCCCGGTATAGACATAAGAAAGCCTCTTTTCTTTGCTCTTGCCGATAAGGGTTGGCCTCTTGTGGGACTTGAAGCTATGGGCATGAGTCTTGAGGATGTATTCATCACCCTCATCACAAATGACCGTGATCCCAGAAATAAGCTTGAAGCCGCTAAAAACCGTTAAAAAAAGTTTTTTAAAATATCCAAAAGAAAGGAATCGGCATAGCGCCGAAAGAAACTACCGATGCTTGCAATTTACAAAAGAGAGCTTCGTTCCTATTTCATTACTCCCATCGGCTATGTGTTCATAGTTGTATTCATGATAATGAGTGGTCTGGCTTTTTCCTTCACCACACTTAAATTGGGAAGCTCCGACGTATCAACATATTATATTGCTCTTATGTTTTTCTGCATTATCCTTGTTCCCCTTCTCACCATGAAGCTTCTGAGCGAAGAGAAGAAGCTTAAAACGGAACAGATACTGCTCACCTCTCCCATAACAATAACACAGATGGTAATGGCTAAGTTTTTGGCGGCATACACACTTTTCGCCGGAACGCTTCTTACCTCCTGTATCAACTTCATCACTCTTTATATGTTCGGCGAACCCAACACAGCGGTGCTTTTCGCCACCACATTGGGTATGCTCCTTATAGGGGCGGCATTCATTGCTCTCGGGCTTTTCATCTCTTCCCTCACGGAAAACCAGCTCATATCCGCACTTATCACGATAGTGAGCATATTCTTTATGCTGGGTCTTGGTCTTGTATCCTCTTACATTCCCGATACAGCTCATGTGCTCAGAGCATTCGTTAAATGGCTCTCCGTATTTGACCGCTATTATGCATTTACTTACGGTTACTTTGACTTTAATGCTTTGATATATTATATTTCCATTACTGCGGTTTTCATATTCTTCACAGTAAGAGTATACGAAAAGCGCCGTTGGGAATAAGCTTGCCGCAGTTTGAAATGTACGGAGGAAATAAATCAAATGAATAAAGATCAAATGAAAAAGACACAGCATCAGCCCAACGGACTGACCTCTACGCGCAAATTCAAATACGGCTCCGTTTCCATATCCATAACAGCTGTATTTGTTGCCGCATTAATTATATTTAACGTAATATTCTCTGCACTTGCCACCAAGTTCGGTTTCTTCATCGACTTGACCAAGAATCAGATATACGGCGTTTCCGAGGCTACCGACGAGCTTCTCAAGGATATAGATACTGAAATAACCATTAAGTTCTGTATGCCTCTCGATTCTCTTGAAAACGATGAAACATATAAGCTCGTTCTTTCCTGCGTTCAGGAATACGAAAGACGCTTCGACAACATCAAGATAGAATACCTTGATATCATAAGCAATCCCGCAGCTCTTGCAAGCTACAAGGCAATGGGCCACTCCCTTTCCACAATGTCTATCATCGTTGAAAGTGAATATCGCTGCAAGGTATTCCAGATAAAGAACTGCTTCGTTTATGCGGAAAGCACAGGCGATGTATACGGCTTTAAGGGTGAACAGAGATTTACCTCCTCAATACTTGCAGTCGCACACGAAAAAATGCCCGTCGTAACCTTTACTCAGGGTCACGGCGAAAGCGTTCCCGTTCAGCTTGAAGAAATGTTTGTAGATTCCGGATTCGATGTTCAGAGAAAGAACCTCGCTACGGAGGATATAAGCGACGACACAAGAATACTCGTTATAAGCGATCCTCAGAAGGACTTTTCCGGTATATTCAGCTCCAATCAGTCCGGAAGAAGCGAGATCGATAAGATCACAGATTATCTCAATTCCCGCCGCCACATGATGGTATTCGTGGACAAGGATACTCCCGAAATGCCCGAGCTTGATGCGGTCCTTGAGGAATGGGGCATCGTTATCAACTACCACACCACGGTTCTTGACGAAGAAAAGTGCATCAACAATGCGCCCAATACCATCGTTTTACAGTATGTTGATTCCTATGCAAAGCAGCTCCATGAGCCTGTAAGTTCCCTTGAGAGTCCTCCTAACACTATCGCTATCCAGGCTGTTCCCATCACTCTCCTTTACGGTGCAAGTGATGAAAGCGAAAAAGCGGCAGGCGCTGTCCTTTCCAGCCATAAGAGCGGATATATAGTAAAGGACGGAGAAAAGGTATACGGTGAATATCCCGTTATGGCATTTGCCACAAAGATGGAATATATCAACAATGTAAACACCAAAACAAACATTCTCGTTTGCGGATCAACTACATTTACAGAGCTCACATATGCGGCTTCATACGGTAACAATGACATTATCTTCAACATAATGAAGGTAATGGGTCAGACCTCCACAACGGTCGATATTGATTGGAAGCGTACTGATGATGACACCTTGAAGCTCGATTCCGAAATAGCAAACAATCTTACAATTATATTGTCAGCCCTTATTCCGTCCATCGTTCTCGTTTGCGGAGTAGCGGTTGCTATCGTAAGGAGGAAGTATAGATGACGGATGAATTCAAGAAGGACAGATCATCGTCATCGGAGCCCAAGGAAGACATAATAATAGAGGCACCCGTGGAAGAGGAAGAAAGCTCTTCCTCCGATCAGGCAGCTTCCGACGGTACACAGCCTGTTATCGGCTCCTCCTCTGCTCTTCCCAATATATTTATTTATGATGACGCGGAAGAAAAGCGCAGAAAGTCCGCAAAAAAAGGAAAATCCGCTTCTCTTTCATCACAGAAAAGACTTATCGTTCTTGCTCTCGCCGTTGTAATGATTCTGGGCGGCGTATACGCAGTGCTTCAGGCAACGGTACTCAAGGAGATTCTTGCTCCCGAGATAACTGTAGATGCATGGAACGATCCTATCGGACCCAACGGCAGATATTTCGTGATTCCCGAATATACGAAGGATGATATTCAGGAAATAATCATCTCCAATCAGTACGGCGATTTCCGCTATTATCGTGGAGAAGATAATGAGCTTTATTTTGACGGAGCCGAATATCTGACATATAATCCCGAAAGTATATCTAATCTCGTCGTAAATACTTATTATATGCTTTCCATGAAGCATTTGATGGAGTACGAAGACGATCTTTCGGTATATGGTCTCACGGAAGATACTTGTCTTGCCAAGGTAAGAATAACGATGCTTGACAAGACGACTTATAAGAATGTTCATTATTCCCTTATGATAGGAAATAAGATACTCACCGAGGGCGGTTATTACGCTATGCTCGATGGCAAGGATGCTATATTCATTCTCGATACAACTCTTGAAGAATCCTTCCTTGCAGATATCAAGACATTCTTTGTAGCTCAGATAGCTCCTAAGATTGACCAGTCTCTCTACTTCAACATTACGGATTTCGTAGTTGAAAAGAATGGCGAAAAGTTCGTGGAAATAGTTCACCTCAGCGAAGAAGAAAAGAAAGCAGAAGCTTACTCCGATTCTCACAAGATGCTTTATCCCGGTAACTATGTTCCCTCTGCCACAAACTTCTCCACCACTATCCTTCAGTGCTTTATATCCCCTATCGGGGAAAAGGTAGTTGAATACGATATATTCAAGTATCTCAACAGCGACAAGAAGGAGGATCAGGAAAAGTTCGTTAATATTCTCAAGGAATATAAGATTATTAACGAAGAAGGAAAGTACGCACACAAGGTAAGCTATTACTTTGACGATAATGAAGAAGACGATACACCCGGTACGACCACCACTCTTTATATAGGCGATCTTGTAGACGGCTACTATTACGTTTATTCTCTTATGTTTGACGTTATAGCCGCTATTCCTCAGGATATATACAAGTGGATCGATTGGGATCTCATCAAGTATGTTGAAAGCGGAATCTTCTCCATGTTCATCAATGACGTTGCTTCCATCGAAGTAAATGCCGGCGGAGAAAAGGTAAAGTTTGACATTTCCTACGTAAACGAAGGTAAGGGCGATGACCTTACAGTTCTCTGCAACGGAAAGAAGATAGATACAAAGAACTTCCGTCAGTATTACATGGCTCTTCTTTACATCCAGAACGGCGGATACGCTTCCATGGAGGATGCAGAGGGTCTAGATCCCTCCGCAACTATCAAGGTTACGACTGCCAAGGGTATTGAGCGTGAATACGTATTCTACGATATAGCAACACGTAAGAGCTATTACACCATCGACGGTAAGGGTGAATTCTATGTAAGCCGTGACTATATAAAGAAGCTTGCTTCCGATACAGTCAAGGTACAGAAGAATGAACCCGTTATCGGCGACGAATTCTGATAATATTAAATAATAATAGGCTTACCTCTCTTGCTTTTAGCATTTGAGATAAGCCTTTTTCTTATTATTTATCTGCCGAATATCTGTCTGTCATTATTTTCATAATCATACATATAATCAGTGTGAAAGGTATGGTCATAATGATGGATTATTTTTTTGAAGCTGCAAGTAGGTATATATGGGGTCCCGGTACTCTTGTTCTTATTCTGATTGCGGGAATAATTATAACAATTAAAACGGGTTTTATTCAGGTCAGACATCTGAAAACAGGATTCAAACTTTTGTTTTTTGAAAAAAACGGAGGCAATGCTTTCACTTCACTGTGCACTGCATTATCCGCTTCAATGGGAACCGGAAATATTATAGGTGCATGCATTGCTGTGTCCATTGGAGGTCCGGGAGCAGTATTCTGGATGTGGTTGTCAGCTTTTTTCGGTATGGCAATAAAGTATTATGAAGGATATAATGCCGTACAATACAGAAATAAAGGGAACGGTAAAGATACAGAAAACAGCGGAGGTCCCTTTCTATACATGGAAAAAGGGATAGGCGGTATTTTTAAAAAGGCTGCGAAATTATTCGCCTTATGTGCTATCTCGGCAGCTCTCTTTGGAATCGGTACAATAACGCAGATAAATTCAGTATACAGTTCCGCCGTCAATCTTTTCGGGTATTTTAAGCTGCTCCCCTTTATTTGCGGAGGTATATCAGCCTGCCTTGCCGGAATAGTAGTATTCGGAGGATCTAGCAGAATACGAAAGATTACTGTTTACCTTGTTCCCGCCATGGCACTGATTTATATTAACGGATGTTTTTTATCTATAATAAGCCACATTGAACAACTGCCCGAAGCCTTTGAAATGATATTCAAATACGCTTTCACAGGCAATGCTGCGACCGGAGGATTTGTAGGTGCCGGCTTCACTGAGGCTCTGAGAATGGGAGTATCGAGAGGAATATTTGCAAATGAATCAGGTCTCGGAAGCTCACCTATAGCTGCGGCAGCATCAAAGGAAAACTCTCCGGAAAAGCAGGGGATCGTAATGATGACAGGAACAATCTTCGATACCTTTTTAGTATGCACTCTGACCGCACTTTCCGCTATAGTAACGGGAGCTTGGCAGAACGGAAAGAATGGAGTGGAAACTGCATCAGATTTCCTTAAAAGCGGTTTCAGCTTAATTTCAGGCAGTTATGATGAATATACTGCAGAATTATTTCTTTTTCTCTGTCTCTGTCTTTTTGCTTTAAGTTCGGTTATCGGTTGGAATTTTTACGGAAGAAGCTGCGCTGAATACTTGTTCGGTAAAAAGCACACAGGTACAATATACAATACTGTTTGTATTATAATTATATTCCTTTCACCATTCATTTCAAGCAGATCGGTATGGTACATAGCAGATATTTTCAACGGTATAATGACATTCATAAATCTTACTGCTCTCATTATTCTAAGTACAAAAAAACAAAATATCAAGGCTTACGGATATAAAGGTATTGACAACGAAATCAAAAAGTGATATGATTAAAAAAAGCTTCTGCGGGAAGCTGATGCTTGAACGAAAAAGACTATGACTATCATATTATGAAAGGCAGAAAAGAATATGGAAAAATTAAGGATGGGACTTATCGGCTGCGGCGGTATGATGAAAGCGCACGCAAGAGCCGTTAATCAGGTTGAAAATATTGAGATAGT
>SVTV01000016.1 GCA_015063605.1 Oscillospiraceae bacterium | reverse complement strand
CGTTAAATCTCCAAAATAGTTGTACGCATGAACTGCATCAACTTGCATCGCCGAAGCGGAGATTGCGAAAACAATGCAGAATGCCATTGTTAACGCTATGATTCTTATTTTCTTTTTCATTTTGAAAAGTTCCTTTCTGTAAATCATTTACATCTTTGCAGACTTTCACGGTGAGTCTGCTTCACCGTATTCAAATGTGCACAGCGTTCGATGAAAAAATCCCAAACGCAAAAACCATTTTCACGAGCCGTGCTTACGAAAAACACCAGCTCCGTTGCCACGTACATTGGACTCACCTTACCTTTCAAAATTCATGATGATTCTGTAATCGTATAAAGAAATTCAATTTCGGATAAAAAACCAAAACTTTCCTTTCTTCATTTTAAGTATATCATATTACAAATCATTTGTCAACATATTTGTTGAAACAAATTATTTATTTTAAGTATTTTTTCAAAAAAACACTTTCTTTTGTCAAGTTATATGCATCATTATACATAACGCAAAAAAGAGTTATCTCAAAAAGACAAGATAACTCTCAAATTAAGCAAATTGTATCATACCATCATCGTACAAAAACAATAATTAAGTTATATATTCTCTATTTTCTCATTCCCTTTACCATTCCCACAAGTGAAAACAAAGCAAAAACCGCAAGATTTATCGTTACCACACTTGCTCCGGGCGGTGTGGAATAAGCATAAGAAAAGGTTATGCCGAGAATGAAGCACACTACCGATATGACAGCCGAAGAAACGGTAACGGAGAAAAAGCTTTTGAACACACGCATTGAAGAAAGTGCGGGAAAAATAATCAATGCGGAAATCAGAAGCGTACCCATAAGACGCATTCCGAGAACCACCGTAATGGCGGTAAGAAGTGCCAGAACCATATTATAAGCTCCCGTTTTAACGCCCGTTGCACCTGCAAAGCTTTCATCAAAGGTTACGGAAAAAATTTTGTTATAAAAGAATATAAAAACAAAAATAACGACCGCAGAAAGAACGGCTGAAATATACACATCCTCTTTTGTCAAGGCAAGAATACTGCCGAAAAGGTAATTTTCAAGATCCACATTTACACCTTTTGTCAAGGACACAGCCATGACGCCTGCGGCAAGGGAGCTTGTGGATATCAAAGCCACGGCGGCATCGCCCTTCAGCTTGCTGTTTTCACTTAACCTGAGAAGAATGAACGCCGCGGCGGCGACCACGGGAACCGTTATCTTCAAGGGAGAAATATTCATAACGGCAGCAATGGCAAGAGCACCGAAACCAACATGGGAAAGCCCGTCACCTATCATTGAATATCTTTTCAAAACGAGACTTACGCCTAAAAGAGAGGCGCACAAGGAAACAAGAACGCCGACTATTACAGCCCTGAGAAGAAATGAATATGACATCATTTCGATAAAAGCATTTATCATATACAAGAACATTCCTTTCCGCTGTGTAAAAAGTTATTATCCATATTACTGTTTTTATACTCTTCAACGGTGCCGAAAAATTCTTCCCCGTGGCAGAGATGCAGAATATGAGACGCATATTTCATACCGCCGCAAATATCGTGGGATACCATTATTATGGTAACGCCGCTTTCATTAAGCTCCTTTATTATCTCATACAGCTCATGCGCCGCATGAGGATCAAGTCCCGTTACTGGTTCGTCAAGTAAAAGAAGCTTCTGTGTAGCGCAAAGTGCCCTTGCAAGAAGAACTCTTTGCTGCTGACCTCCGGACAATTCACGGTATGAACGCTTTTTTAGCTCCGATATATTCAACCTTTTCATAGCCTCTTCGGCTCTATTTTTATCTTCCTTTGAGAAAAACGGACGCATTCCCTTTGAATTGAGGCATCCCGATAAAACTACCTCATAAACGCTTGCGGGAAAATCCTTCTGTGCTCCCGTCTGCTGTGGAAGATAGCCTATATCAGTACTGTGAAGACCTTCACCGAAGAGTATTTTCCCCGACGAAGGTGCTTTCAGACCTAAAAGAGCTTTTATAAGGGTACTTTTACCCGAGCCGTTTTCTCCAACTATACAAATATGGTCACCCATATTGACGGAAAAGGACAGGTCCTTTATAACCGTATTATTTTCATAGGATAAAGATAAATTAACACATTTTATCAAAGACATAATGATCCTTTATTTTCAAAATGCATTTTTAAGCATTTCAAGATTTTTATTCATAAGTGAAATATAAGTTTCGCCGCTTTCAAGCTCAACACGGGTAAGATTGTGGCATGAATGGAAAAGACATATATCGCAACCGGCTTCTTCCGCAATAACATTTGCTGTAAGATGATTGGAAAGCTCCATGTAAAATATACATTCCGCCTTCGTCTCTCTTGCTTTATCGATAAGGAAAGCTATAGTCGAGGCATTTGCCTCGGTATGGGAGCTGCAACCGGGAAAAGCGGCATAATAATTTATCCCGTACTCCTTGGCAAAGTAAAGGAAAGGAAATCTGTCACCGAATATCATGGTGATATTCTTCCCCTTCGTCAATTTTTCAAAGCTGTCATGAAGTGACAAAAGCTCATCTGTATATCTCTTTGTATTTGCCTTATACAGTTCTTCGTTTTCCGTGTCAGCTTCGCTGAGTGCTGCACATATCGCTTCCGCCGCCTTTACGGCGTTCAAAGGCGATGTCCATAAATGCTCATCATATTCTTCGCACTCATGTCCGTGTTCATCATGCTCATGATCGTGGTGACCGTCTTCCATCCCTTCGGAAAACTCCTCGCAGAGAAGATCTGCGTGTTCCATTATTTTCAAGGTTCGGGGAGGCTCACTCATGGATTCAAGTATTTTCTCTATCCAAACATCCGATTCACCGCCCGTATATATAAAAAGATCGCAATTCTGCATATCTATTATATCTTTCGGAGTAGGCTCAAAGGAATGGCTTTCCGCACCCGGCGGCAAAAGCATGGAAACGCTGACGTCGGCACCATCGGAAACATTCCTTGCAAAATCGTAATAAGGAAAGACCGATGACATTATCTTTATTTTTGCATCATTCTTTTCGCTTTCCGCGGTACATCCCGTCAACATAAGCACTGCGAAAAACAACAGTAAAAGGATCTTTTTCATATATTCTCTACGGACACAATAAACATTCAAATTTGATAACTGCTATCAAATTCATATTATACATTATTTCACCAAAAAATTCAAGTATTCAAAGTAACTGTTTTAAAAATAATTTATTATATATAAAAATATATCAAAATATATTGACAGCAGAAACACATAATGATAAAATAGAAGCAGGAATGTTTCCAAAATAAATCGGGAGGAGCTTTATATGAAAAGGATGAAACACTTATACATACTCTGTTCTCTTGTTTTGCTTCTCGTTTCTTGCACGCCCGCCACACCCGAAAGCGGTGAAAGCAACAACATTATTCCGGCAAACGGCATAGGAACGCAAAAAGAAACAATAGAACCGATCGTTGAAAATAAAATCCTTTCCGAAAATTTCACGATGGATGAAGCCATCAAAGCGGGGTATGAAATCGTTTCCGATCTGATAAATGTAACTGACAACTCATATGTTAATAATTTTTGGAACGAAGTGAAACAAAACAATCCGTCTTCTTATAAAAAGCTTTACTACGAAAAAGGAATTCTGACATATTATTTTGAGCTCATTTTCGCAGACGGTATTTTCACTAAAAACATGTACGTTCTCTCCGAAAACGGTTATATGATTGACGGCGAGCTCGTCAAAGATAAAAAAACAGTAACTTATGACAGAGTAGTTGCCGTAAAACGGTTTAATGAAAAAACCGATTATAATAAACAAACAGCGGAAGGCAAGAATAACGATTGTATCGTTGAGGTATATCTTGTCAACGGAGATATAAGATGGAAAGAGCTTAATGCGTTATATTATCAGTCGGCTTTTTCATCTGTTGGCAATAACAAGGCAAACAAAAATTTATATGACGTCCACAGCTATACACGAAAAGAGGTAACAGACGAAGATATAAAGCTCATAAACGGCGACAAAGAAGAAATATCCAAATATACCGATGTATATAGTTACAACGGATATCTCTGTGCCGAAACAGTATTTATTCCGGGAAAAGAATAAAGCTTCTATAGAATCAATCTGTTAGTTTTATTATATATTCAAAAAAATTCGTCAAAAGTACAAAAATAAATCATTTAAAACAAAAAAATACATTGACAATTACAAACTCCTATGATATAATAATATTGGATTAACATCCAATATTAAACATTAGAGAGGTGGTTTTTTATGAAAACAATGAAATATTTGATTGCTGTTATTGCTACTCTTTTGCTGCTTGTCTCTTGCGCACAATCAACAGATGAAAACGACTCTGCAATTCCGGGCAGATCGAACGGAACGCAAAAAGAAACAATAGAACAAATCTCTGAAAACCAAGTTCTTTCCTCTGATTTCCCGATGGATGAAGCCATCAAAGCGGGGTATGATGTTATTTCCTGCGTAGATTCTAAAGCTGAATCATTGACGGAATACGCCGCAAAAAACAAATTCTGGGCTGATGTTACAGACAGAAAGCCATCTTCCTACAAAGATCTTTACTACCTTGATAATAAGCTCTTATATTATACGGAGTATATTTTCGACGGCAGCATTTTTACTAAAACCGTATTCGCTATGCCCGAAGAAGGTTTGTATTTAGACGGTGAGATGATCACCGATAAGAAAACATTGACTTTTGACAGAGTAGTATGGACAAAATGCTTTGAAGAAAAGGAAGATTATCAAAAAAAGACATCAGACGGCAAAACCAAAGAGTACAAAGTTGAAGCGTATCTTGTCAACGGTGATTTGGGATATCGGGAGATCCATCAGACCTTTATGAGTATGGTATATCTTTCGACTTATAAACCCGAACATATAGAAAAAATGAATAAGTATGACCTTATTCAATTACGAGCAATGCAGGAAATAACAGATGAAGACATAAAGCTCATAAACGGCGACAAAGAAGAAATATCCAAATATACCGAAGTATACAATTACAACGGTTACCTCTGCGCCGAAACAGTATTTATTCCGGGAAAAGAATAAAGCTTCTTTTATTCAATATTTGAAAAATGTAAAACGCAAAGAGTCTGTCATTAACATTGCTTTGTTTTTGACCGGCTCTTTCTCTTTTTGCGATCATGCCTTTCTGTCAAAAAAGGAATAAAGGGGTTGACATATCCCGGTTCGGACTATATAATAAAAATACATATAAGGACAAGGAGACTCTATCAATGAACAGAATAACAGTGGATTTCAATGAAACTTGCGGAAAAGTAAAACCCATGCATTGCGTAAATAACGGTCCTGTACATAAATTCTCTTCGGAGAACCGCATTTCAAATGCTCCCGCATTCCGTGAAGCGGGTTTTCCATACGCAAGAACCCACGATTCATCCTATTACACCGATTACGGCGGAAGCCACATAATCGATATAAATATGATATTTACCGATTTTGACAAAGATCCGTATGATCCCGATTCTTACGATTTTGTTTTGACGGATGAGTATCTCGATATGATGGAAGCGGGCGGAGTAAAGCCCTTTTACCGCCTTGGCTCAAAAATAGAGCATTGGGTCAAAAAATACAATACCCTTCCTCCGAAGGATTTCAAAAAATGGGCGGTAATATGCGAGCACATTATACGCCATTGCAACGAAGGATGGGCAAACGGTCATCACAGAAATATCGAATATTGGGAGATATGGAACGAACCCGATCTCGGAGGCGAGGACGGCAAAAACAGCCCATGCTGGGGCGGTACACCCGAGCAATTCTACGATCTTTTCAATATAACTCTTTGCCATCTCAAAGAATGCTTTCCCGATTTGAAAATAGGCGGGCCTTCAATGTGCAGTCTCAAGGGCACATGGCTTGACGGCTTCTTCAAAAGCCTGAAGGCAAAGCCGGACTTTTTCTCATGGCACACCTATTCTCCCGATGTAGCTCCAATAATCGAGCTTGTGCATCTGGCACAGGATTGGCTGAAAAAATACGGTCTTGAGGATGTGGAAAGTATTCTTGATGAATGGAACTACGTTGACGGCTGGTGGCTCGATGATTGGATAACATCCTTGAAAACGGAGAAATCCCTTAAAGGCTCCTCCTTCAATACTGCGGTCATGACCTCTTGCCAATATGAGCCCGTTGATATGCTCATGTATTACGATGCCCGTCCCTGCGAAATGAACGGTCTTTTTGCCACGGATTACGTTTGGGAAAGATTAAAGGGATACTTCTCTCTTTATATGTTCAATAAGCTTTATATGCAAAATACGGCGGTCAAGGTGAATATAGAAGGCGGCGACATATATGCCGCCGCTGCCAAAGGAGATGAAAAGCTCCTTATGTTCACTTATTATATCAACAATTTCTCCGAAAGCTCAAAGAAAACAGAGCTTGTTTTCAAGAATGTCTGTCCCGAAAAGAGAGTAACTCTTGAGTATTACTGCCTTGATGAAGATCACGATGCGGAGCTTATCAAAACCGAAAGCTTCTCTTCCTCAGATTTCTCCGTGGTGATCGATCTTCCCGTATATGCAACTTATCTTTTGAGGATTATAGAAGAAGAATAATCTTACAAATCAATATTCATAAAGCCGTTATCATCGATACAAAGACTGAACTCGTCACACAACGCGTTCATTCTTCCGATTATGCGGCTTTTTTCATTCCCTTTCGCTTCTGTCGGTCTGTAATCGTTTATATAACTTTTCGATGAAACGGAGCAAGGAATTATTTGTACCTTTGAATCTTTATATTTTCCCTTTTCAAGGCGGACACTTTGCGAAACTATCATTGTGTCCTTATCGGAAGGATTCATGTTACCGCCAAAGCAGAAATTCGCAAGGCTGTAATAAATATATTTCCCCTTGTACATTTCGATTCCCTGCAAAACGTGTGGATGAGTTCCCACCACTATATCAGCGCCCCAATCTATGATCTTATGCCCGAGATACTTTTGATAATCATTAAGCCTTGAAGACTTCTCAACACCCCAATGGCAGGATACTATCAGCACATCGACATTCTCGCTTTCAAGGCTTTTCATCGCTTTTATTATAAATCCTTCAACCTTTGTCCCATCATAATGAATATTGACAGATATAAAGCCGATCTTAAAGCCTCTTACCTCATATATTCCCGCTAAGCTGTCAACGGAATACGCAATGTCGTTTTCGGCTAATACTTTTTTAGTATCGTCAAGCCCCTCTTCACCGAAATCGCGTGAATGATTATTACCAAGGCTTACCGCTTCAACAGAGGAAGAAGTAAGTATCTTCACGTAATCGAGGCTGCCTTTAAAATTATAAGCTTTTTTGACCTCTTCGGTTCTATCGGTAAATACTCCCTCAAGATTCACAAGGGTCATATCATCATTGTTAAAAACATGCTTAACACCACCGAGAAAATATGAGAAATCTCTGTTTTTCTTTTCCACCATGGTATCGAATCTGTAACGGGGATCAAAATCCTTATCAAAGCCGAGAGTGCAATCCCCCGCAAAGGAAAAAGTAAGCTCGGCATAGTCACTTTCGGTTACGGGAGAAGAGGGCGGATCGAAATGTGCGGCATCGGAAAACAGCGGACATATGGGTTCTTCATCGGGAATGAACGCAACAAGCTCACTTTCTTCTGATGTACCTTCGGCAAAGCATACCGAATAAAGAACCGATGCCAAAAGTATTACCGATGCCAAAAATAATATGTAAACTTTATTTTTCATTATTAAAACCAAAAAATTACTTTCTACTCTGTTTTTCATTCTCCGTTTTGCAACGCCAAAATATTTCTCCACCGAGCAAAAGAGCACATCCCGCACCGTAGCAAATAATATCTATCCAAGAAAAGGAGGTGCCCATCAATATTCTGAAAAACTCTATATGTCCGAGACCTATCACATCCACCATTTTGAAATACTGCCCTGTTTCAACAAGCACCGAGAATATAAAAATAAACACGGGCAAAGCAATATACGGCTTTGCCTTCAAAAACATTCTGACAAAAGCATATATCACCCAAACAACGATGACATCACCGAAATACGGCCTTATAAAATCGTCACGGACAAAAAGAGCAATATACACTTCAACCAACACGAGGAAAATAAATATCCCGCCAAAAATAAGACGCATTTTGTTTTCATGTGAAAACTTGTTTTTCATATCTCTCCTCCTTATTTGTTTGCTATTATTATACTTTTCCGGATTCGGGAATTGTGCGGTTCAGCGCACAATTTTGTTAAGCGCATGGTTTTGTTCGCACAGTAGTCATTTGCGCTTATTATATCTTAGCTGCAGCCGGAAAATTGTGCGTCTCTGCGCACAATTTTGCTAAGCGCATGGTTATGTTCGCACAGTAGTCATTTGCGCTTATTATATCTTAGCTGCAGCCGGAAAATTGTGCGTCTCTGCGCACAATTTTGTTAAGCGCATAGTTTTGTTCGCACCGTACTTGTTTGCGCTTATTATATCATAGAGTAGACAGATTATCAATGACCTCTTGGGATTTTCATAACGATAAAAAGGAATTATCACATTTTCCAAAACCCATTGACTTACGAAAAAACATATAGTATAATTAAGTAAACCGATGAAGAAAGGAAGAAAAACATGAACAGCGCAGATTTTCAGATGAACTTACTTAATAAATTAGCATTCAACAGATACGGCGGCACAGACGATGAAAAAAGAGCAGCCGAGATAATATTACAGCAGATCACAGAGCTTGGCGGCAAGGGTGAGATACAGGAATTCAAGATACCCGGCTATAAGATAGAGAAGACATCCCTTAAGGTCACGGCTCCCTTTGAAAGAGAAATAACCGTAACGGGAATAGGACGCACCGGTTCCACCGAAGGTCCCATTGAGGCTGAGCTTCACTATGCAGAAGGCGGCGAGCCCGACAGCTTTATCGGCGCCGAAGGTAAGATAGTACTCGTAAACAGCCTTAACCTTGCGATATACGAGCGCATTTGCAAATCGGGTGCGTTGGCATTTATTACAGTATCGGGTAATTACTTCGACGATGAGGAAAAAACAGACTTGGATCAAAAATACCTCCGCGACAGATTCCTCAACAAATGCGGAAAGCTTCCCGGTGTATGCATGAGAGTGGTTGACGGCATATCCATGCTGAAGGACGGAGCTACAAAGGTACGTCTGGAAATGATGTGCAACGACGAGGAGCACACCTCAAGAAACGTTGTTTCCTTTATCGAAGGCACGGAAAAGCCCGAAAAGGAGATCCTTTTCACAGCCCATTACGATTCCGTTAGATTCGGAGAAGGCGTTTGGGACAATGCCTCCGGAAGCGTCAACATAATGGATATTTACCGCCATTTCCTGAAAAATCCTCCCCGTAAAAGCATGAGATTCATCTGGTGCGGTGCCGAAGAGCAGGGACTTCTGGGTTCCAAGGAATATGTGGCAACACATCCCGATGAAATAGATAAGATACTCGTTTGCCTGAATTTCGATATGACGGGAACCGTTATGGGCAATTACAATCTCGTGATAGAAGGAACCGACGAATTGAAGTATTACACCAAATTCGTTGCCCGTGAGGAAGGACTCAACACAACTCTTTCCGAATATGTCCATTCCTCAGACTCCGCTCCCTTTGCTCACAAGGGTGTTCCCGCAGTAGGCTTCACCAGAGGCGGATATTCAAGCTATCATACACGCTATGACAAACTCTTCCCCATTTCCGCAGAACGCCTTGCCGAAATAAGCTCCTTCGCCATTAAATTCGCAGAGCGCATAGACAGAAGCGTTACTCTTCCCTTCGAGCGCGCTATCTCCCCCGCTATGGTCGAAAAGATAAAGAATTACATGGAGCCTAAGGACTGAGCCAAAAAAATTGAAATAGAATCAAAAAAACTGTTTTCTTCCCATATCGAGAGGAGAACAGTTTTTTTAATTATTCTATCTCTGCTCCAACCCTAAGAACAACGCAACGTAGCAGGCAAAGTCTCCTTTTGTTTTTCTGTCGGGCATTATTTCGTCGATTCCCTCAATGCCGAGATTTCTGCATACGGCGTTAAGCATAGATATAACAGAATCGTGCTTTGCCGTGCGTCCGCTGTCATTTTCCATACGCTCAATTCTACTCATAAATGACCATTTAGTACGTATCGCCGCATAATCGACGGCATCGTCCAGAAAGCTTGCGTAAAGTATATCGAACCCCTCGATAGAAGTCTTTGCCGCTTTTTCTTTTATTTCTTCGTAAAGCTTCTTTGCAATTTCATATTGTAACATTTGTATCACCCTCGCTTTCAGATTCCAAAGCGCAGAGCCTGACGGCTCTGCGCTTCGATCTTCCTTACAGGATCATTTTATTCAGCTTTTCTTTTTTGCCGTGTGAGCGAAGAAGTGCCAGCCGCCTACATCTCCGGAATCGCCGGGATCGTCTGCGAGAAGCTCTTTATAGTTGAGAGCTACCTTCTTGAACGCATTTGCGTACTGCTCTATAACTTCCTTATCGTAATGCTTGAACCACGGAATGCTGTATGTTGCAGCTTCGTATTCTTCGGATCTGCCAAGCTCCTTATCAAGCTCTCTGACATCTCTGTCGGCATTTGCTACTCTTGTGGGAGCGCCTGCGCCGTAAACATCGAATGTATTGAAAAGACCGTGTGTATGGAGAGGTCTGTTGCATCCGGGAGATGTGGAAGCACCCTCTGCACGTACAGCCTCGCAGAATCTTGTAACGGAAAGACCGCCCAATTCTTCTTTTCTGTAAAGACCTGTTGCCGCATACCAGCCTGCCATGTTGGAGCCTGTGGATTCGTCAACTCTGTGTGCACGGATTCCGGGAACGCCTTCGAGAAGATCCCAGAAGTAGTTCATTGCTTTTCTTATTTCAGCACATCTTTCATCGTAGTACTTAAGCTGAACAAGACCTACAGCGGAGCTGAGCTGATGCATTCTGTACTTATATCCGCCTGCGGGAAGTCCGAGGTAAGGAATAAGGTCGGGAGAAGTGATATATTCCTTTTCCATTCTTTCATAATGTCCGAGAGAAATGGCATGATCGTATATTTCCTTATCGTTCGTAAGAAGCATACCTGCTTCGCCTACAGCAAAGGATTTACCGCTCATGAGAGACATGCCGGCAGCATCACCGATGCTGCCGAGCTTTCTTCCCTTGTAGTAACCGCCCTGTGCATGGCTTACGTCTTCAATGACTTTGATATTATGCTTCTTTGCTATCGCCATAATTCTGTCCATATCGCAGGGATATCCTACATAGTGCACACAAATGATAGCCTTTGTTCTGGGAGAGATGCAGCGCTCAATATCATCGGGGTCTATGCAAAGAGTATCTCTTTCGATATTGGCAAATACAACTGTAGCCCCTAAAGATAAAGCGGGAGCACCGGAAGCCCAGTATGTAACTGTAGGACAAATAACCTCATCGCCCTTGCGTACACCGCAGCCGTACATAGCCGCCTGAAGGGACGCTGTACCGTTATTGAAGCCCAAAGCATACTTCGTGCCGTTCCATTCGGCAAACTTCTTTTCAAATTCCATTGTTACGGATGTTCCCGACATTGCACCTGCTCTGAGAACGTTAAGAACAGCGTCTTCATCTTCCTTGGTGATTATCGGCCACTTGAAAAGCTCGGGATAAGATTTTGTTACGGCTTTGTTTCCGCCGAATAAAGCGAGTTCTGACATAATAATTCCTCCATGTCTGAAAATGTTTATATTATATGCAAGTCTTGCAAGTCTGTTTCACACTTTTGCAACACAACAAGTATACCAAATTATTACGCTTTTGTCAATATACATTTTAAACAAACAGCAACTTCATGTAAAAAGAATGCCGGCAGCTAAAGTCTTAAAAAGTTTTATACATCATATGTGGTTTTGCGGTTCATCAATTCCTTTACGGAAGAAGCCGGATCTGCGCCGTGATTTATTATTTTATCTGCCGCAAACGATATGGGCATCTCCACACCGTACTTTGAAGCAAGTGCGATCACGGCGGGAAGTGCATTTATTCCTTCAACGACCATTCCCACTTCTTCAACCGCTTCGGCAGCCGAAAGACCGCTTCCTATCAAAAAGCCGGCTTTATTGTTTCTGCTGTGACGGCTTGTGGCGGTAACTATAAGGTCACCCACTCCCGCAAGACCGTAAAATGTTCTTTCATCGCATCCTAAAGCTTTTCCAAGACGCGATATTTCAGACATCCCTCTTGTTATCAATGCCGCCTTGGCATTGTCGCCATATCCTAAGCCCTCGGATATTCCCGCCGCAAGAGCTATGACATTTTTAACCGCACCGCATATTTCAACGCCCAAAACATCGGTATTCGTATAAACTCTGAAAAATTCGTTTGAGAAGGCGTTCTGAATTTTCTTTCCCGTATCAATATCGGAGCAAGCCGCAACTATTGTAGTTGGAAGAGACCTTGCCACCTCCTCGGCATGGGTCGGACCCGAAAGTGCCACGATCCTTTTACGTGCATCTTCCGTCAGGGACATCTCATCGGCTATGACCTCCGTCATCGTCTTAAGGCTTCCGCTTTCGATCCCCTTTGAAAGATTTACGATGATCTGATCGTCTGTTATATAACCTTTGGCGGATGATGCAGTTGAGCGGACATACACAGAGGGAACGGCAAAAAGGATAATATCCATTCCTTCGCAGGCTTCCTCCAAACATTTTGTAAGCTTGATACCGCAAGGTATCCGAAGATCGTCAAGCCTTTTATATATACGGCTGTTATTAAGCTCGTCTATTTCCTTTGACACGGCAGACCACACGGTTATATCGTATCCGCATTCAAAAAGCATTTTTGAAAGGGCTATTCCCCATGTACCTGCACCGAGAATTCCTATATTCATCTTGTTTACCTCTTATTCAAATCGATTCAATGCCTCCGTAAATCAGAGCATCCAGCAAAGCTTCACAGCCTTCGTAAATATCTTTGTAAGCAATATCAAATCTGCCGCTGTACCAAGGGTCGGCAACATCTCCTCCACGGGGAGTAAGCTCCATAAGCTTACGTATCTTGTTTTTCGGATCAGATCCGAAGATCCTTGTCATATTCCGTATATTAAAGCTATCCATACCGATAAAGAGATCATAATCATCATAATCGCTTTTCCGAAGCTGTACGGCACGCTTACCGTTACAGGAGATACCGTGAAAAGAAAGCTCTCTTTGTGCGGGAGGATAAACGGGATTTCCAACACTGCCGTATATTTCCTCACTGCTTGTGGCAGAAGAAGATATAAGGAAACGCTTTTCCATTCCCTTCTCCTTCACAAGCTTTTTGAATATAAATTCCGCCATCGGACTTCTGCATATGTTGCCGTGGCAGACAAACATAATCTTTATCATTATTTTACCTTGCCTATCATACCAAATGAACCGTATGAGGTCTTGAGATATTCACCTTCGCTTATTATACCGCCCTTCAAAAGCTTTGATGCAGATTCCCTCATAGTTATCATACCGGTTTCAACAGCATACCTTTCTATTTCGTACGCCGATGCATCCTCATATATCATTTGAGATATTTTTTCGTCCTTTATCAAAACCTCGTGAACGGCTATTCTTCCGCTGTATCCCGTATAATGGCACCTCTCACATCCTTCACCGATCCACGTTTCGTTAATCTCGAGAGATGAAAGAAGCTCATCCTCCGATGTCACGGGCACAGCCTTTTTGCAATGGGGACATACCTTACGCAACAATCTTTGAGATACACATCCCGCCACTGATGCAGATACCATGTATGGCGCCACTCCCATATCCTTCAATCTCAGAAATGATTCGGAAGCACTTTTTGTGTGAAGCGTAGACAGTACAAGATGTCCCGTAACAGCCGCCCTTGCAGATATTTCCGCTGTCTGTATATCACGTGTTTCTCCCACCATTATGACATCGGGATCCTGTCTCAAAACTGCTCTCAGACCGCTTTCGAAGGTAAGACCTGCGGTGTTGTTCACCTGTATCTGATTTATGCCGAATACACTTTTCTCCACGGGATCTTCGATGGCGCAGATATTCAACTCCTTTGAAGACAACGCCTCCAGCACCATATAAAGTGTAGTGCTTTTTCCGCTTCCCGTAGGTCCCGACAAATATATTATCGAGCCCGATCGATCCAGCAGAGATAAGAATCTATCGTAATTTACCCGTGACATTCCGAAATACATCGGGTTATCTATACGAGTGTTGTCGTACAAAAGCCTCATCACTATCTTTTCACCGTAAATGACAGCCATTGAGGAAACACGCACATTTATATTCTTTGAATCAATGGGTATAATGAAATGTCCATCCTGAGGAAGTCTCTTTTCCGTAATGTCAAGAGAAGCTCTGAACTTTATACTTGAAGTAAGCTTTGTATGAAGATCACCCGATATCTCACAAAAACGAATAAGCATACCGTCGATTCTCATACGTATCTTCGAAACATTTTCAAATGGCTCTATATGTATGTCGCTGGCATTCTTTTGGTAAGCAAGAAAGATAAGCCGCTCACAGATATCCACAACACAGCGCTCGTTGTTCCCACTCTCAAATGATGTTATCAGCTCATTCAATACCTCGTCCGATGCTATAACGGGTGTTTTATTCATTTTATCCTCTCTTATTCACTGTAATAATGATTTATGAATGTCATTTATGACAATTCATTTCCGTCAGATTCTCCGCCTCCGAAGGCAAGACTCAAAGCATTCTCCCAAAAGCCGACTACAGCATTGACGGGATCGTTTTCACTCTGAATAAAGTCATAGAAAACTCCTCCCTTTGTACACGCCTCATCTCTCAGTGTATTCCCATTTGCCAGAGGATCTCGAGTATATGTATCCTCGCCGCCGCAGTCTATAAAATAACCTCCTCTACCGTACGAATTAAAAACATAGGTATCGCCGGGGGAATAATAATCATTACCTTCAGTTTCAATGAAAAATGCGTATGTATGATCTTGCTTCAAAGGACCTTTTTCATCATAAGCCGACCATGCCCGTCCTCCGCTTGTTTGCTTTGCATAATATTCATCATCGCCTCCGTCGTTTACAAAGAGAGCAACCCCTCTGTCCCAGACAAATCCGATGCTGGCACCGTCGCCCGCAACATCTCTGCCATATGTGTCGTGCGATACCTTGTGAATATCGTCACCGCCTATATCGGTAAGTATTCCCGCACCGGAATGAGCAACACTTGCCTGTGAGTAATAGTGGGAATAATACTTATCGTTTCCGCCAACATCGCAGAGTATACCGACACCTGCCCAATATCCTACGCCCTGTGTCCATATACCGCCGGTATATACATCGTCGCCGCCTATATCAACTATTGCCGCAAAGCCTCCTGCCAATGCACGTTCCCCGGGTACGGTAACATTTCTCTGACCGACACCGCAGCCCTGAGACCAATTTCCGTTTATTGCCGGAAACTGGCTGTACGCAAGCTCCCCATGCTTATAATCGGGATACGGTGTAACATAGTAAGTATCATTTCCTCTAAGATTCACAAGAAATGACATATTTCTGTTTCCCGCGGATGCCTGGGAATAGCCGTATGACTTGAAGCTGTCGTCACCGAAGGTGTCTATATGCATGGAAAGACCGTAATATCCCGCCGCCTGGGAATTAAGCTCGGATACATATTCATCATTTCCCTTTCCGTCGAAGAGCATACCCGTTCCGAAGAACGAAAAGCCCTGAGATATTCTTACGGCTTTATATTCATCGTCTCCGTTCATATCGTAAAGAAGACCTACACCGAAAATACCGGACCCCTGAGAAGCTCCGTCGGAATTTTTAGCGGAATATTTGTCATTACCGTTAAAGTCTATCAGAACAGATATCGGTTGAGTCTTAGAAGCGTTCGAAGCCGCTTTTCCGCCGTAAGCGTCATTTCCGTCGGGATCGGCAATAAGAAAAGCTTCAGCATCACTATATGTATCATCGCCCGAAGAACCGAGTATTATCTTACCCGCAGGTGTATCAACGGTAAGAACGGTATCATCCGATGTATATGTCTTCACATTTCTCAATGCTTCAATCAACTCAGAAGATGCCTTTATCATCAGCAGTCCCGTTTTCACCATTTCATTTTCATCTATTTTGAGGTGAGTCTCATATGCCCTTTGCATAGAAGAAAAGTTTGATGTGGCGGGAGCGCAATACGTAAACGAACTCACGTTCTTGTACTCGCTATCTGTTATATTTTCATTCTGCATAAGATTCTGTTTAAGAGCCGCCGCAGATGCCGAAAGATATGCTGTCAAAGCACTCTTAACCTCTTTATTTAATCTTGAAAGTGCATTTTTCGCTTCTTTAAGTCCCTCCGTTGTGTTATACACGGCAAAAACTTTTTCTATCGCTTTATTGAGATCCTCGCTATTTTCATATTCAACATCCGTTTCCTTCAAGCGGAAGCCTTTTGTCATAGCCATAATCTCGGCAAACTCATAAACGCCCTTACCCGAGGACTGAATTTTTGCTGCCTCGGCTTCAACGCTCATAACAGCATTGGAAGCTTTTATGGGATTCTTATGTATTATCTGGTAATCTGTAAAATCGCCGTAACCGTAATGAAAATAATCGAGAAGCGTCAAGCCCCTTTTATAGCCCGACATACCTATCGCCAATTCGCCAATATCCACCGTCTCAAGGGAAGGATCGACAGTTCTTCTTACAACACCCTCATATACATCGGGATCCTGCTCGGCATTCTGTATCTCTTCTCCATTTTCCCCAACGACACCGCATCCGAAAAGCGTAAATATCATCGAAACCGCAAGAAGTAAGATCAAAGCTTTATTTTTCTTATAGTTTGTTGCCATATTATTTCCACACTTTCTCCCGATAAGATGGCTTTGGCTCTTATCAAAGGTTATTTTTATATATTTTACTATATAACTGCACAAAAATCAAGTCACTTTTTACAAATTTGCTTCATAACGGACACAGTTGTGTAAATCTACGGCAAAACGCAAAAAGGGCTTGGCTCACGTTAGTGAGACAGCCCCGTTATTGGTAATTCAGAGGATTATGCAGATAAGACCGCCGCTTCCCTCGTTTATTATCCTCGACATCGTATCGCAAAGCTTTGTTCTCGCCTCTGCGGAAACGTGGGAAAGCTTTACGTTAAGCCCCTCTCCCACAAGCTCCTGCAGAGTCTTGCCGAATATATTCGTGTCCCAGATCTTGTCGGGTCTTTCCTCGTATTCCTTCACAAGGAAATTAACCATATCCTCCGATTGCTTTTCGCTTCCCACAATGGGAGATACCTCGGTCTCAATATTGGCACGTATCATATGTACCGAAGGTGCAAGTGCACGGAGCTTTATGCCGTAACCGCCCGAATGCTTGATTATCTCGGGCTTTTCAAGCTTCATATCCTCGATAGACGGAGTCACGATACCGTATCCCGTTCTTTCCACCTCTCGAAGCGCCGTCTCGATCTTATCGTAAGCACTTTTTGCATCGGAAAGCTCTTTCATCACGGTGAATAACTCTTCATCGTCCTTTATATCCATTCCGCAGCTTTCACCCAATGTCTTATAGAAAAGCTCCTCGGCAATGACGGCTCTGTATTCCGTTATTCCGCTTCCCGCATCGGAATTTATGACGGTCAGCTCCTCTATTGCCTCGGAAAGAGAGTTTTTCACCTCATTCATCTCTCTTTCGATATCTCCGTTTTTGACTATTCTTTCAGCCGCCGACGAAAAAGCTTCATATATGCCCTTTCTGAGCTTGTTATCCTCGCCCGCCTTCAACAGCCATCCGGGAAGTGCCACAGATATCTCCTTGGGAGAAAACTGTGTAAGTATCGCCTCCAACACATCCTTTATCTCATTTTCATTCATATCAAAGCAATTCATGGGGCATACGGGACAACCGTATTCTTCGGAAAGAGTATCTGCAAGAAGTCTTGTTTCTTCCTTTTCCGGAGAAGCGGAATTCAGAACCAGAACAAAGGGCTTATTCTTCTCCTTTAATTCATTTATCACTCTTTTTTCTGCTTCGATATAGCTCTCCCTCGGAATATCGCATACCGTTCCGTCGGTGGTGACGGCAACCGCTATGGTTGAATGCTCGGCTATGACCTTTCTTGTGCCGATCTCAGCCGCCTTTTCGAAGGGCATTGCTTCCTCCGACCAAGGAGTGGAAACCATTCTCGGGCTGTCGTTTTCTTCATGTCCCGTCGCACCGGGAACAAGATATCCCACACAATCTATAAGCTTCACTCTGCATCTTGTCTTCCCCTTGAGCATTATTTCGCAGGCTTCCTCGGGAATAAATTTCGGCTCGGTGGTCATGACCGTCTTTCCCGATGCACTTTGGGGAAGCTCATCGTTCGCCCTTGTGCGTATCTCGCTGTTATCTATACCCGGAAGAACCAATTTCTCCATAAATCTCTTTATAAATGTTGACTTACCCGTCCTTACAGGGCCGACAACACCGATATAAATGTCACCCTGCGTCCTTTTTGCAATATCCTCGTAAATATCTACGGTCGCACTCATATAAACCCCCGTTAATTATGTTTTTTACGATTATATGCGGAAAGACCGGCGTATATAACAAAAGCTCCGAAAAAATCGGAGCCTTGTTTTACGGTTTTTATTTGTATAAAAAAGATCTATTTGGCGGGAGATACCGCACTCCAGTTGGAAAGATAAGAATCTATAATTTCTTCAAGACCGCTTTCCCAGGATTTGGAATTCTTGTCATATGCGGAAGCAAATGTTCCCGTAGCTGTGTTGTATACATCAGATGTAAGGAAGTTGTAAAGGTTTCCTATAAGATCGGAGTGGATAAGACCGAAATCAATATAAGCAGTATCAACGATTATATCGAGCATTCTCGCTGTCATGGGGTCACGTGCATATGCCGCCTGGAATGCCTGCTCATATATCTGAGGTGTTACGTAGTTGTAAGCGTCGGATGCCATAGCCTCCATGAATATAGCCGCTTTATCAGCATCGGATGTGATCGTGGGAATAGCCCATGCGGTTATATCGGGAGAAAGGTATGTCATATACTCACCCTGATCCTCATCAAGCATGGGGAAAGGAATGAGAGTGTAATCGTCTTCGAGATCACGGAAGTTTACCATATCGGATATATAAGCGTATATAGTCATAGCTTTTCCTTCACGGAATTTATCGAATCTCGTTGTGAAAACGGTATGAGATGTATCTTCGATAAAGTAAACGCCCTCTGCATTGTAGAAAAGATCGGAAACAGCTTCGCAAGCCGCTGCGGTCTTTGAATTGTTCAGGCTCAATACGGGCTTTCCGCTGCCGTCACGTGTTGTATACTTTACACCTGCACCTATAGTGAATGCATTGAGTGCCAAAGCATACTTTGTGGCGTACTGACCGTAAAAGTCATTGGCATCCTGTGTACCGTCGCCGTTAAGGTCCTCATATGTACCCTTGAGCATCTTCTTATACTCTTCCATTGTCCACTTTCTGTCAATGATAAGGTCATAAAGCTCCTGACGGTCGCCAATCTTTCTTTCATATGCGGTAGTGTTCAGCGCAAGACCGTTACTGAATGTTACATAGTTCTGAGAAATATGACCTGCGGCAAAATACGTTATATCGGAATCGGGAGTGGAGTTGGATATAAAATTATCCGACCACCAGGGCTTGGAAAAATCAAGATATTCCGACTCCTGAAGGTTGAGAAGGTATCCCTGAACGCCGAGATTGATACCGCCCTGGAAATAGTTCATACAGATAACGTCCATATCACCGGTATTTGCCTTGATCGCGGTCTCTATAGCCTGATAAGTGGTAGGCTTATTCGTTCCGACACCGTTGACCTTCATTTCAAGACCGAGGCGCTCCTGAACACGGTGCTGTCTGTCATAAATAGCATCATTGATAATGTCTTCGGTCTCATTGTTTTCAACCATTATATCGGTTGCAAAGGACTGTCTTATCCAGATATTGATGGGCGCACCCTCATAGTCGATATCGTCGGAAAGGCCGTCCTTAATAAACTTACGCTCACCCGAATCGGTCTCTTCGACTGTGGAAGCAGGTACGGTTTCGGTTGCGGTCTGTTCATTTGTCAAAGGCTCCGTTGTTTTGACATTACCGTCTCCGCAGGAAACGAGCAGCGACAAAAGCATCAACAAAACCAATGTAATACTTATTCTCTTTTTCATCCCATTTAATTTTCCTTTCATATTTTGTTTACAAACAGTTTAGCATAACTTTATATCTGTGTCAATAGTTTCAAAAAAAATTACCATCGAAATATTCACTCTGTACACGCTTTCCTTCAATTCACACTTATTTCACAAAGGCTTAAGGATAAGATTTGTTTTTCTATTCATTGCGATGATAACATTATCAATAACAAATAAACACGCAAGAGGCTTTACACAATGACATTAAAGGGCAAAAAAATATTCTTGGCGGGCGACAGCCGTTCAAGCAATGATTATACATTCTATAAGGAAACGCTTGAGAAAAAGACAGGTGCTGAGGTGATCGTCGGCGGGGAAAGCGGTTGGAATGTTTTAAAAAACGCTTCCGATATATATTTTGAAAGATTGACATCATCACCACATGACTTTTCGTTGTGGCTCGTGGGAGGAAACGATATAGGCGGCAAAGGCACCGTGGGAACATTTTCCGAGGAAAACAGTAGAATATACGGAGAGCCAAAAGCAGTCGAAACCGATATAAACGAAAATTATTCCGGTACACTATTCATTCAGGCAATAGATCATATAATGAGAAAATATAAGGATCTCTTTTACGATTGGCGGAAGCTTACGTGGGAAAGCAAGCCGAAAATGATATTCTGCACCGATCTTCCTCAAAAGCGCTTCGGTGGAGACGATACATGGAGTCTGAAGGAAAACCACGAAAGGAAGAACCGTGCAATCAGAGAGTGTGCCGTGAAAAACAATGTCGCTCTCCTCGATCTTTACACTCTCTGTAACTTCGATATGTCCTTCGAACCCGAGTGGACCGCACCCACCGATATGGTAAACAACAACGGCCTTTACTTCATGGACGGCCTTCATCCCAACGTGTTCGGCATAGATATCATCACAAGCCTTGAGATCGCCGAGATGAAGAAGTATGTAACGATATTGTAAAAGCGTTCTTTATTGAAAAGCAACACTGTTCTCTTTTTATTCACTCAACGTACCCTGTATTTTCAAAATTGTATGTTATACTGTATAACCGTTATGAAATCACGGGGTGTGGCTCAGTTTGGTAGAGTGCTTGGTTCGGGACCAAGAGGCCGGAGGTTCAAATCCTCTCACTCCGACCAGAAAAAAACCTTGTCTTTCGACGAGGCTTTTCAACGAAATTTGCCCTTCGGGCAAGTGAAACAGCTTTGCTGTGAAATATTTGCTTCGCAAATGTGAAATGTTCGCTGACGTGAATGCAGCAAATTTCATTTCACATCGAACGTAGTGAGATATTTCACAATTTCCGTAAGGAAATTATTTCACCGTGAGCGTAAGCGAACGATTTCACTCTCTTACAATTTTACGGTTCAACACCGTTACGATACCCCATTCGTTTTTTGTATGGGTGATAGCCAATATACACGATCGACAAGCTGCGGTAGGCTCTTGTCGGTCTTTTTTATTTTCTGCGCGCAGTGTGTTGAGGTGAGATCTGCGAAAACTATCGGTATCGAAAAAACGTTTAATCAAATAATCGAATAATCAAATCAATAATAATTATTACAGGAGAAAAAATCATGAAAAAAGCATTATCATTTATTTTAACCTTACTTTTTATTATGCAGACAATAACAGCGGCTGTAACAGTAGGCGCCGCCGGAAATACACCGAGCCACTCACGTGTTGTATCGGAAAATAAAAGACCTCCCCTCACTCTTCTCGATCCCACACCCGATGATGAGGTGACGACCGAAGAAAATGAAGAGGAGACCGATGAGGACGTATTTTCCGAAGATGAAGCGGAAGCCTCGGAAGAGGCAGAAGCTTCTGATGACGCTTCTGCGGAAAAGATCATTGACGCTCTTATTACCATAGCCGAAAACGAAGTCGGTTACATGGAAACGGGCGTAAACAAGACCAAATACGGTAAGTTCACGGGCTCCGACGGAAATTCCTGGTGCGCTCCCTTTATCTCATGGTGTGCATCGGAAGCGGGACTTGCGGGAGAAGGAAAGCTCTTCACAGGTTGGGGAACTTATGCAAAGCCTTATTCCGTATTAAAGGACAACACCTTTGAAGTGTGGTACTTTTTCACCGATAACGGAAACTTAAGATACGCTCAGACAGAAGTCAAAAAAGATCTGAGCTGGGTAACAAAGCCCGGAATGGCACATAACGCAACGGGTAAAAACGATAACGGCATCCCCTCCGAGGGCGACAGATACATATGCACACCAGAAAAGGGCGACCTTATATTCTTCAGACCAAAAAGCTCCACGGATAGATGGGGACATGTGGGTCTTGTATATGATTACAAGGACGGATACGTTTACTATATAGACGGAAACGGTCAGAATCAGGGCAACTACACGGGATATGCTTATCTTCTCGCAGGCAAAGACGGAAACACGGCGGTATCAAAATGGAAAATAGCCTTTTCCAATGACACCATCTGCGCCATTGCCCGTCCCGATTACGTTTCCTATGCTGCTTCTCAGGGTTACACATCTGCTTCCAAAGAAAATAACACGATCAACGATCAAGTTGAAAAAACAAGCGGCAAAAAAATATTTACCGATGTTCACAGGGTAAACCATCCCGCCGAAGAGGCAGTGGACTTCGTATATGAAAAAGGATACATGAAGGGTGTGAGCGAAACCGAATTTGCTCCCGACATAACAATGACAAGAGCAATGTTCGTAACCGTTCTCCACAGAATGGAAAATGAGCCCTCCGTATCGTACAGTAGAAAATTCAAGGATGTAGAGCGCGGAAGCTACTATGAAGCCGCAGTTGAATGGGGCAGTAAAAACGGAATAATCAAGGGTATCAGCGAAAAAGAATTTGCACCCCACTCCGAGGTCACACGTGAACAGACAGCCGTACTTCTCTACAGATGGGTTATGTCTAAAGGTGATAAGACACGCACCGACAAGGTTTATGACGTAACAGAATATGTCGAAGAGGGACTCATTTCCGATTACGCAAAAGAAGCCGTCGAGTGGATGCTGGAGCGTGACATAATATCCGAAAACGATATTTATTCCATGAAGTCCGCCTCCACACGAGGTGAAGCGGCACAGATGCTTGCGGGTACGGTAAAGGCTCTTGAAAGCGCCGATCGCTTCCCGTTTTAAGGCGGGACTGCTACATTCCGAAAACCGAAAAAGATAAAAAGAGAGCATTTACAATGGGCGAAAGCATGTTGTAAATGCTTTTCTTTATGGGTAAACTTTGATTTATTTTTAACAAATTCATAATTTATTAAAAAATTTCACAAAAATTCGACAAACCCCTTGACATACCTTAATAATTAGTGTATACTCATGGTATTAATACAAAAGATAGAGGCGCGAAACGCATCAGTATCCGTGTAACAACCTCTCGCAGGGACGGAGAAAGGGCTTTTCGCCGAGATGTCGGGAACGGCGAGCGTTCCTCACGTCGGAATGCAGGAGAATATTTTGCATTCTGTCACTTTTTGTGGAGAGCTATCGGTTGAAATGTCCTCATTTATTGACCGCGGCTTGTCCGCGGCTTTTCTTTTGTAAACACATATTATAAGGAGACTTACCATGTCTAAGAACAAAAAGCTTGCCCTCCTTCTCGCTTCCGTCGCAATAATAATATTGCTCGTTGTAGCGTGCATTACGGACGGCTCCTCGGGTACTGTCGCTTGCCCCGACTGTACAGCCGAGACAATGGAAGCTTGTGAGACCTGCGGCGGCGAAGGTGCTGTACGCGGTACGATCTGGGCTCTGCTTCCTCCCGTTATCGCCATCGGATTGGCGCTCATTACAAAAGAAGTTTACAGCTCCCTCTTCATCGGTGTCGTATCCGGCGCATTGCTTTACAGCAATTTCAGCTTCACAGGCACTCTTGATTCCGCTATAAACGGCGGCTTCATCGAAGCGGTTGCAGGAAACGCAGGTATATTCATATTCCTCGTTGAGCTTGGTATGCTCGTTGCTCTCGTTAACCGTGCAGGCGGTTCCGCCGCTTTCGGACGCTGGGCAGCTACCCACATCAAGACGAGAGTAGGCGCTATTCTCGCCACATTCGCTCTCGGTATACTCATATTCATCGATGACTATTTCAACTGTCTTACAGTCGGCTCAGTCATGATGCCCGTTACCGATACGCACAAGATATCCCGTGCAAAGCTTTCTTACATAATCGACTCCACAGCGGCTCCCGTTTGTATGATAGCCCCCATCTCCTCCTGGGCTGCGGCAGTTTCCTCTTACGCAGAAGAAGGAAAGGGTCTTGAGCTTTTCATCTCCGCTATCCCCTATAACTTCTACGCACTCCTCACATTGGTATTCATAGTTGTTATCACCTTCATCGGCTTCGACTACGGTAAGATGGCGGCTTACGAATTCAAGGTTCAGTCCACAGGCAAGCCCGATGCTATCGAAACCTCAGAATCCTCCAAGCTTCCCGAAACAAATGACAAGGGAATAGTATTCGATCTTCTCTTCCCCGTTATCGTTCTTATCGTTGCCAGCGTATTCTGCCTCGTATATGTAGGCGGTATATTGGACGGAGCAAGCTTTATCGACGCGTTCGCTGATACAGACGCAACAGTAGGTCTTCCTATGGGCGGTCTTATCGCTCTTGTGGTTTCCATTATTTATCTTGCCGCACGCAAGGTGCTTTCCTTCGAAAAGAGCCTCGCCGCTCTTCCCGACGGCTTCTGCGCAATGGTTCCCGCAATACTTATCCTTACATTCGCAACAGCTCTTAAGAATATGACCTCTCTTCTCGGAACAAAGTATTTTGTGTACGACCTTATGAGCAACTCTGCTGCAGGTCTTGCAAACTTCCTTCCCGCTATCATATTCCTCGTTGCATGCTTCCTCGCATTCTCCACCGGTACATCCTGGGGAACCTTCGGTATCCTTATACCCATCGTTGTCGGTATATTCCCCGAAGGAAGCGAGCTTCTCACCATCGGAATGTCCGCATGTCTCGCAGGCGCAGTTTGCGGCGACCACTGCTCCCCCATTTCCGATACGACCATCATGTCCTCTGCAGGTGCGCAGTGTGACCACTTGGCACACGTTTCAACACAGATCCCCTATGCTCTTACGGTTGCGGGTATATCCTTTGTAATGTTCCTCATTTCCGGATTCGTACAGAACGTATTCATCTGTCTGCCTCTCGGAATCCTCGTTACAATAGGTACTGCTGTTGTTCTTAAGATGCTCACCAAGAACCGCAAGCTCCCTCAGATAGACTGATCGTAACACAACGGTAATATAAAAAGATATCCCATAGGAATCTAAAAAAACGGATTCCTATGGGAATTTTTTATTCGTAAAGATCTGTGGAAAGATATCTGTCACCGGAATCGGGGAAGATCACAACTATATTCTTACCTTTATTCTCCTTTGCAAGCTTTACGGCGGCGCAAAGAGCCGCTCCCGAGGAAATTCCTATAAGGATACCCTCGGTTTTTCCGACCTCCCTTGCCCATTCATATGCTTCTTCGTTTTTCACTGTTATTATTTCGTCATATACCTCTGTGTTCAGCACATCGGGAACAAAGCCTGCACCGATACCCTGAATAGCATGAGCACCTCCAACGCCCTTTGAAAGGAAGGGAGATGATTCGGGTTCGACCGCAACCACCTTTATATTTTCGTTCTTCGATTTCAGATACTCACCCGTACCCGTAACGGTACCTCCCGTACCGACGCCCGCAACGAATATATCCACATTGCCGTCGGTATCCTCATATATTTCGGGGCCCGTGGTCTCTCTGTGCGCTTTGGGATTCGAAGGATTGACAAATTGTCCCGCAATAATACTGTCGGGTATTTCCGCCGCAAGCTCCTCCGCCTTTGCGATAGCTCCCTTCATACCGAGCTTTCCGTCACTTAAAACGAGCTGTGCGCCGTATGCCTTCATAAGCTTACGCCTTTCCATCGACATGGTATCGGGCATAACAATGATCGTTTTATAGCCTCTCGCCGCCGCAACAGAGGCAAGACCTATTCCCGTATTGCCCGAGGTAGGCTCAATTATCACGGAGCCGCTTTTAAGCCTTCCGCTTTTCTCGGCATCGTCTATCATTTTCTTTGCAACACGGTCTTTTACCGAGCCTGCGGGATTAAAAAATTCAAGCTTTGCTATTATCTTGCTTTCAAGTCCGTACTTTTTCTCTATATTCCGAAGCTCCAGAAGCGGAGTCCTTCCTATCAATTCATCTGCGGAACATACTATTTTCGCCATATATCTCTTCCCTCCGTCATTTGTTATCATTTACTGTTATTATATCATAATAGCAGTTGGAAAATTGTGCGTGCAGACGCACAATTTTGTTAAGCGCATGTTTTTGTTCGTACAGCAGTTGTTTGCGCTTATTATATCATAACTGCAGTAGGCAAATTGTGCGCAAGAGCGCACAATTTTGTTAAGCGCATGTTTTTGTTCGAACTGTACTTATTTATTATAGCATGGCTGCAGCAGGAAAATTGTGCGTGCAGACGCACAATTTTGTTAAGCGCACGTTTTTGTTCGAACTGTACTTATTTGCGCTTATTATATCAAAAGTGAATTTTTTTGTCAACTTTTTTATTTATTTCAAAATTCCCTTGATTTTTCAAAATATTGTTGCAATACGTCTTTACCTTTGATATAATAAATACATGACTTGACGCAGAGTCTTTATATTCATAAGAAAAGGAAAATAAATCATGGAAAATAAAACTCCTTACAAATATTTCAAACCGGAACGCGCTGCAAGCTGGTGGTGCACCATCACAGACCTTATGTGGCCTCAGCAAGATGTTATCGACAGCATAATCAAACGTGCCGATGCCATGGCAGATGCAAAGATCGAGGTGTGTGTAAACTTCGGATTCCACATGAGATTCGACTTTGCCAATCACTTCCAATCTCTCCACGGATATCTTCGCAATGTAGCCGAAGAGCTTCATAAGAGAGGTATCAAATTCGTAGACCATTATTCATGCAATCTTATTGAACGTCCCCGCGGAGATGACGAATATTATAAGCTCCATAAATATCACAGACATCACGTTCTCCTCCACCACGACGAGAAGGCTGCCGAATACGCTCAGTATGAAGGTATCCGTTACAGAGATATATGCGAGGTGGATGCCCGTGACGGAACAAGAGGATATTCCTATGCTTACATGACAGAGCTTTTCTGCCACAACAACCCCGACTTTTTAAAGATGCACAAGCTTTATCTTGAAAGGCTCATAAGCGAAGTACCCGTTGACGGTATGATGGTGGATGATATGTGCCACTATGCGGGCTTCCGTGCATGCACCTGTGAGCATTGCAAGAGAAAATTCAAGGAGCAGTTCGGACACGAGCTTCCTCCCTTTGAAGACAAGGAATTCTGGGGAGATACAACAAAGGGCGACTATTATTGGGGTAATTACAAAAATCCCGTATTCCGTGACTGGGTAAAATTCCGCACACAGTCCGTCGTAAACCACGTTAAGATGGTCAAAGAAACCATCGGTGATATTCCCCTCTTCACATGCTGCTCCTCCTCCGGTCCCGCACTCCTTAACGCACTTTCCCTCAATATAGAAAGAATGTCTCCTTATATTGACCTTGCACTTCTCGAAAACTGCGGTATCACGGTAAGAAGCGCTAATTGGATGGGTAATGATGCGGAAGCTATGCTTCAGCTCGATGTAGGAAGGAACCTCGGAAACGCTCCTGCAATAGCACTCAGCTATACCATATACGATGACGGCGCATATCTTGCATGGGCTCTCGGAAGATATTGGGGCGTATGTAACTGGATGAGCACCCTTCACGGCAGATTGGCAAAGCAGCCCAAGGAAGCAAAAGACGTACCCGCACTTATCGGACGATTCAACAATTGGGGAATCGAGCACAGCAAGGTACGTATGTACGAATGTAAGAACATTGATGAGATACGCATAGTCAACAATATTTTCAACCGTGAGAATCATTGGAATGATGAAGCGGGTAAGGAAGCATGGGATTACAACAAGAGCTGGATATCCGCTCTCATTGCCAACAATGTATCCTACCGTTTCGTAAGATTCGAGGAGCTTGCGGACAGCGGCAGACTTCTTTCGGAAACCTCTCCCCTTGTGCTTGATAACTGCGGATGTATCTCCGACGAACAGTTCAAGGCGGTATGCGAATATCTTGAAAATGGCGGTAAGGCATTTGTAACACTTCCCTTCGGCGTTTGCGACGAAAACGGATACGAGAGAGAAAAGCCTCTTTCGGACAAGCTTTTATCCAAAAACTATCCCGGGCTTTACATTCTCGATAATCACGGCAATGCGGGCTTCAACGAAGTTCTTGCCAAAGGATATTTCACTCCACGTATCAAGTATATTTCCGGCGACAAGAGATTCTACAGCAGGCTTAAGGTCCAGAACGATTCTTCTCTCGTTCTTCACTTCCTTAACGGTGCTATGGAGGGTGTCGCTCATCAGGATGATTGGCTCCACGGAAACAAGAATATCTTAAAGGAGCTCGTTTCCAATATTACCGATCCCAAGATCGAATTTGAAATAGATATAAACGGTCTCGGAATCACGAATATGGATAAGCTCTCCCTTAAGAGTCCCGAATTATATGCAGAAAGCCGCCCCGTTATCGTAACAAATCTCGGAAACGGCAAATACAACGTAAAGATAGACCTTACCGATATAAAGGTCTATGCGGTAATAGAATAAGGCACTTCTCTCACTGATATGAGAGCAATCCTTAAATAGAACTCGATGAATACAATTCATCGTTTTGGCACTGAAGCTGCATGAGACTTTAGCTGAAAAGGCGCCAAAAACGTTCAAATTTTCAAGGGGCTGACGCTTTTTTGCGCCAGCCCCGTTTGATTTCAAATTATTTTACGGCTTGTTCACCGTTCCCACAAAAAGCGGCACTCCGCTTTTTGTAATTGCGAAAACGAACGGTCTGTCAAGGATGAAATCGATCACCTCATCGGGAGGCGCCGCTGCACCCGCACCGAAATCAAGCTCTATATAGCTTGCCGCCTCAACACCCTTTTCATCGATTTTAACACGTGTCTCTTGATTGATACTGTTAAGATAAACGGGATAACCGCTTGTCTTACTGTTAAGCGATGAAGAGAAAGGACTTCCCGTCCAATCGAACACCTTTGTAATGCCCATATTCATAAGTCCCTCCTTCACATCAATACTTGATGAAACATCAAATTGCGGAACGGAAAGATTGACCTTCATCCACTTACTGTTTTCCGCAGGGAACTTTCCGACAAGCATATTCATATAATCACCTTTTTCCAGAACATCATCAACTGTCTTATCCTCATCGGGCAGAATAAACCACATGGACGATCCGTTTTTGAGGAACATCTGTACAGCACCGTAATCCTCAGCCCAGAAGTAATCCATATTATATCTGCTTTTATTCATGAAGGTGCATTTTACATCACCGTTTGAAGCGTGAAAAACACTTTCCGTATTCTTTGACTTATCGAATTCGTCTTTCCACTTCGCCTGATAATATATCGTTGATACCATCGTCAGCAATTTGTCCTCGGGGGCAAGCTTCATATTTTCCTTACGTTCGGAAAGCATCCCGCCCGTTTGATTTCTTATCCAATTAGTAATGTCTTTATCGGTGCGTTCGCTTCCGAGATCTCCTTGATACACCGAGGCATAGTAATCATACGCAAGAATATCCATCTTATCCTGAGCATATTCAAGATCATCATCAAGCCACAAGGAATTGGCAAGGACGCTTATTTCGTTACCGTCATTGGCATAAACGCTCTCCCATACTGCGCTCGTCATTGCCCTTAAGCTTTCCGAAGACTCTGCTCCGAGCAATTCGAGCAATTCCGATCGGGCATCGCCGTCGGCAAGCTCCGCAGTCATGGCAAGAGCTATATAAGCATTGACGGGAGACCAGATGCGGTTTTTATCATCAACACCGCAAAGCAGCTCCTTTGAAACATTTCCCGCAAAATCCGATATATGAGGGATTGCGGTGATTGTCATTTCGTCTCTTTCCTTCACGCTTTCAAGCCACTCGTAATACTCATCGGTACCGTGCTGCGGTCTGTCAGTTTTTCTCGCCTCGGATGCTTCGCTCACGGCTTTGGCGAATATCATCATGGGAATTCCCGGCATATTATTTATGAGTATCAACACCGCAAGAACAGCCGCAATACCGCCTATCCACTTGAGCTTTGATGAAATACGGCGTTTCCCCTTATGCTCCTTCGCATCCTTCACATATTTATCGGGCGCTTCGCCGATCATATCAACTATCTGTTCCTTTTTCATGTATTCGATATCTCCCTTCACACAGATACATCCGAATATATCTTTCAGATATACCCTTCGCTTTCCAATATTTTTCGCAATTTCTTCCGAGTCCGATGAAGCATGGCAACAGTCTTGCTTTGGGAAAAACCGAAATCCGAGGCAATTTCACCGATAGATTCCATATACCAATATCTTCGTAAAAATATCCGCCTTTCCGTTACGGGAAGATTATCAAGATATTCGCCTATGATACGCATCATTTCACTCTGTTCGATAACCTCTTCCACATCCGTTTTGTCGGATATGCAATCCTCCAGCTCTTCAAGGACAAGCTCCATCTCACCGCCTCCGCGCTTTTCAGCGTGCTTTCTTCTCCAGCGGTCAATAGAAATACGTCTTGTGATCTTACCGAGAAACGCAGATAAGATCGACGGCTTATGAGGCGGCATATTATTCCAAGCGTCAAGATACGTATCGTTTTCGCATTCCTTTGCATCCTCTGTATCATGTAGGATATTATACGCAATGCTTCGGCAGTATCCGCCGTACTTCTTCGATGTTTCGGTGATTGCCGCTTCACTTCTCAGCCAATACAGCTCTATAATACGTTCATCTGATATATGCTCCGCTTTTGCCACATCGACACCTCCTTCGGACAATTATTTGAGAGCTCTTCATCTGTATAGTCGCAAAGGAGCGCGTTTCATTGCACATGAAGGCAGAATTTTTTTGAAAATTTTTAAAAAAATCAAATCGGGGTGCTGCACCGATATGCACCACCCTTGCTTATTATATATCTGCCGTTACACCTTTCTTCCCATGGCGTTTCTTCCGCCGTCGATCATAATATTTTCACCGTTAATGAACTGCCCCTTATCGGAAGCAATGAAAAGTATCAGGTCTATGATCTCCTGAGGTTCAGCCGCTCTTCCGAGAGGGGTTGCCATATTTGCCATAGCAGCACGTGTAAGGACAGGTCCGGGAGAAACACAGACACAACGTATTCCCTTTCCCGCACCGTATTGCGCTATGCATTTGGTAAGACCGTGCATAAGTCCGGCTTTCGATGTGGGATAATCCATATCATAATGGTGTCCCTCCGCACCGGAGATCGAACCGATATTTATTATAAGACCGCTGTGCTGTTCTCTCATCTGCTTAAGAACCGCATGGGCAAAGTAAAATGGACCCTTGAGATTCACGTCTATTCCCCAATCAAACACATCAATGGGCACGTCGGGGAATTCCGGATATTTTTGTCTGTCCACCTTCTGAATTCTGACAGACGATCCTCCGGCGAAATTCGCCATAATATCTATGCTTCCGAATTCAGCTACCGCTCTGTCACGTGCCGCACATACCTGTGCATAATCACGAACATCGCAGTAAACGCCTACCGCTTTTCCTTTTCCCCTTGCGTTGATGGCGTTTACCTTTTCCGTAAGGACTTCTTCATTCACGTCACACATGACAACGTTTCCGCCGAGATCGGCAAAGTTTTCCGCAAACAGAAGCCCCATTCCCGATGCCGCTCCCGTTGATATTGCTGTTTTGTTCTGAAATTCCATTATGTTCTTCCTCCAATGTTTTTCTTCTTGTATTTGATATCTTAAACCTTCGGTTTCTTATAGGTCTGAAAGCTTACGCATTGCGGAAATATTCTTCCATCATAATGCCGCTTCCGATAAGACCGTGGTCATCATCCTTTTCTCCCAATACTATCATGCCTTCTATATCCTCGGGGGAGAAATTATATATTCCCTTTTCCACGGCATTCCTGCGCAATGACTCTATATAATAACCGCAGTTCAATGCAAATCCGCCTATGATGACAAAATGCGGAATATCCATGGCAATACCCAAGGTGCATATCACATCAGCCAGCGGGACCGTACAAAAATCTATCACGGCTCTTGCATACTCATCACCGCTGTCGGCGGCTTTCGCAACCTCCTCTGCGGTTATATCCGCATAGCTTCCGTTGAATATTTCCTTGAGAACGCTTTTTTCATAAAGAACGCCAAACTTTTCTTTTACAGCAAGTCTTCTCGCCATATCCTCCACGCCTCTGCCGCTTGATATCATGCCGACGTGATTTATACCCGTACCGCAGGTGCACTCTATTTCAAAACCATTTATTGGATATTCGATATGACCTATCTCCCCTGTTCTTCCTCTGTCGTCAATTATTACACGGCGGTCTATACATACCTTATTTCCGATTCCCGAGCTTACGGTGATAAGACAAAAGCTGTCGTATTTTTCCATATATCTGTAGGAAGCCGCAGTAATATCATTTGTCACGGAAACAGTCACCCCGTGAAGACGCTCCTCTAAGAGCTTTTTCAGCGGAAGGGGCGACTCCAGCTCATCACCGAAAATGACACTGCTTCCGAGAGCATTTCCGTTTTTATCGGTGGGTCCGGGAAAGCAAAGAGAAAGACAGTTCATCTCACCCGCAACACCGCAAAGATATCTGAAATCCTCGGCGATCCCCGATACAAGTCTTTCGAATATTTCATTTACGGAATATTTATAAAAATTGGGCGTAGGACGTTTTATTATATTGCTTATCTTTCCATTCTCAAAAACTGCCATTCTGAAATTCGTACCGCCAATATCACATACACATATTTTCATATTTATGTAGATTCCTTTCTTTTAGCGTAAAGCCTTATTCCGATATTTTCCCTTGGCAAGCTCATTTGCCATATCGGCACCGCCGCAATAAAGACTGCGCAGCTCATCCTTTGTCAGAAGGACTCTGCATCCCGCTCTGTTTTCATCTTTTGTTCCAAAAAGATTACAAAATGATGCTTTGCATCCGCTTTCGGGCAAAACGAGATTCAAATTTCCCGCTCTATGGGACACTATCTTATCAACGGTCTTATCGAAGATTTCTTTGATCTCGGGATAGATCATGTCATAGTATTTCAAAAGATCGTATTTTAGGAATATTTTTTCATACACCCTCATTTCTTCCAATGACAGAAGTCCCAAGGCACGTGAAATATATGCACAGATTACCACCTCTGCGGCAACCGCATATCCGTGGGGCATTTTGTATCCGCTTATTGCCTCATAGGAAAGGCTGAAGGTGTGTCCAAGATCCATGCTTCTTACACCGAAGCTTTTTTCCTCGGGGTCATCCATGATAATGCGCTTCATCACATCAACGGACTCATCGGTAATGATGTCAAAGCTTTCCATTGCGAAAGCATCGTTTCTTAAAAGAGGTGCATTGTATCTACGCTCGCGAAGACCGTCAATTATCACCGAAGATTCGACTATTCCCGCCTTAAGCATCTCTGAAATGCCGCTGTTGAAATTGATATCGTCGAGATCGTAAAGGAATTCACGGCAGTTTATGACAAACAAGGGTGCGTAAAATGCTCCGAGAATATTTTTATTCCCGTTGTAATTGATACCGACCTTTATTCCCACGGATGCATCGATCTGACCGAGAAGCGTTGTGGGGACTCTGACAAAATCCACCATCCGTCTGAATTGACGGGCGGCAAATCCCGCAATATCGGTGATGACACCGCCTCCTATCCCGACTATAACGCCGTCACGGGGAAGATCCATATCTATAAGCTTGTCAAGTATCATAAACAAGCTTTCGTGATCCTTGTTTTCACAGCCGTTTTTTCTCGGATAGAGAGATATTATGCCGTTACTTTCTTCATCGAAAAACTCTTTCACCGTATCGGAAAGCCTGTTATTTATAAGCTCGTCATACTCTCTGTCGAGAACGAACAATGCTTTACGGTCTCCAAGTTTCTTCTTTAAAAGCTCCATGGTTTCCCTGACGGTATCGCATTTGTAAATAGGAAAGAAGTATTCTGTTTTTTCTTTTACTTCGTAAGGCTTCTCTGCCATATCAATGACCGTTCCTTTTGTATATACGGATGAAAACACCGTAAGACGCCCGAAGGATCAGACCGTTCCTCCATATTGTCTTATGATTCCTTTTTCCGCAGGAGTAAGCTTATCCTGCACATCGGTAAAATCACATCCGTTTATAATAATTCCCATTATATTATTGAAAATAAAGGCTTCCTGCCATGTATCCTTGAATTCCCATATCCGTATGGTGCCGTCCTCGGACATGGTAACAATTCTTTTTTTATCACGGCTGTAGGATGCGCTGAAAACTCTTCCGCCGTGGCCTTCAAGAACATACTTTTCCGCAAGGGAATCCATATCAAGGATCACGGCAACATTCTTTGTTGTGGAAATGAGTATCTCTCTTTTTTGCTCATCAAGCTCAGCCGAGTAAATACTGCCTTTCCCGACATTTACCGACTCACAAAGAGCTTCACCGCTTTCCGCTTTCCATTTTGCCACGGTACCGTCCTTGGATACGGAATACATAGTTGCTCCGTCGGAGGCAAGAACACAGCAGTATACCCAATTGGTATGCTTTCTGAATGATCTCATAAGCTCATTCGTGTTCTTATTATACCGTGCAATGGTACCGTCCCAATAAGAAACAAAATAGCTTACACCATCTTCACAGCAGATCGCATTCGTTCCGACAGTTTCCGTAACGCCGTTTTGCTCCTTCGGAATATACATCTGCGTTGCAGGATGAAGCTTGCTTTTCCATGCCCCGCTTATTTTTTCCGAATGTCTGATAACTCCGTCGGCAGATATAGAGATCACTCTGCCGTCATCAAGGTAAACGGCGCAATCCGCACATTTTTCATGACTGCTGCAAACGTCAAAGGAGTCGCACTTACCGACCTCCCATTCGTATACGCCCTTGTCAAGAGAAGCCGACAATATCCTTGTATTATCGGAATTGTATACCGCACGGTATACTCTGTCCGTATGTCCGAGATAAGTATTGATGCATTTTCCCGTAGCGGAATCAAATTCCCTTACCGTTCCGTCGCACGAAGAAACGAGTATCTTATTTCCGTCATCGGAAAAGCGTGTGGAACGTGTAAAATATGACAATCCGACAATGGAAAGAGTCATTTCTCCCGAGGATACATCCCATTGACGTATGGAAAAATCTCTCGATGATGACAGTATTTTTTTACAGTCGGAATTATAGACCGCGCAGAACACACTGTCGTAATGCAGATTGAAGTTATTGCTTATATGATCGCTGCATGACCATTCCTTTATGATATCATCATCCGAAGTACTAAGAAGACACGTATAGTCCTTGTTATAGCAAATGCTGTTTATAACAGAGGTATGACCTTCATATCGACCTGTTTCGGTCATATCGTCGGTATCGATCTCCCTGATAACATAATCGTCGGTAACAATTGCCGCAATATCCTTTTTACCGAAGGCTATCTTAGTTACGGCGCGGTCGGATGCTTTTCCGATAAGATATGCTTCACCGTCGGTAAGATCCGCACCGAATATCTTGCCGCTTTTGCTACCGACTATCATTCTGCTTACAGATCTTGTGATGTCCATTGAGCATATTGCTTCGCCAAACGAACATACATCTTCAAAAAGAAAGCTCTTTGTATAGCAGGATATTGCCCTTCCCTCAGAAAGAGCAATATACATCTTTTCCTTCAATGGGAAGAACTTCACCTCAACGGGCTTTGAGGAGAGCTTTTCGGTCTTTATGACAGAACCGCCGTTCTTATCGATATATATAGCTTTGTCATCTGAGGTCACGGCTATAATATGGCGGTCATCATTCATATGGAACGCCCAGATCACCTCAGCATCGATCTTGAAGGAATAAACACAGGCTCCCGAATCGAGATTCCATTCCTTTATATATCCGTCACGGGAAGCGGAGATACACATCTTATCGTCGTTAAAATAAGATACATTGTATACCCACTGAACGTGTCCCTGGGGGAGGAATGAAGAAAAATCGATCTTTGCACCGATAAAATCGGCTCCCATTTTTCTTCCTCTTCCGCATATTACGTTATTGAAAATGCAATCGGAAAGATTGAGGTAGGAAAAGTCTATTCCCGAAAGCTCTCCTCTTGAGGTCTTCCATATCTCTATAAGATTTCTTACGGCAAGCTCCTTTTCCTTATCGAATCTGCCTCTGAACTTCTCGATATAAAGAGCGAAGATGCTTTCATCCTTCTTAAATACGTATGTACCGTCAGATATACTCCTTATGAAATGATGCTCTCCCTCCGCTTCACCGAGCATTTTAACAATAAAGCGGGGAAGCACCCTTATCTCCATTGAAAGTGCAATGTCATTTTTATCATCGGATGCGGCACGCATATCATTGACAATGTATCTTGATGAAAAATAGTCTCTGTAATTCTGATGTTGGAATGAATAAGTTCCCGTAAAGCCGTTTTCGCTTTTTGAAAGCATGCTTATCTCATTTTCTAGAGTGTTTATACGATGCTCAGCAAGATCCTTTTCCTTATTTCCCAAAGACAGAAGAGCCTTATAACCGCTTCCGAAATCGGCAGAAAGAATATTTGCATAGCGCATATGGTTAAATTCGCTGTTATACGCTTCATTCACCACATTCAAAAGCTCATCGTACTTTAGAAAATACGCTCCCGAAAGCTCCATTCTGTATGCGATGTACGGCAAAACATATTTGATGAGAAAGACCTTTTGCTCGGCAACATCGCTTTCCGAATTCATTCGTTCATTCCTTATCTGGCTTTCAATATAGGCTCTGATAAGCTCTCCACATGTCTCAATACGGGAATTTGTATCCGATACTCCTCCCGTTTTCGCATAAAGCGTAAGCATCATGGGATTCGATATCAGATCGACTGTTTTGGGATCTGTCGGCATTTCCACATCGTATTCCGATAAGTACTGCTGTACCTGAAGACGCGTCAATGGAGCAAGGTCGTAATGGGAGAAATCCTCCATCCATCCGTGATTGCTTCTCATATCATATCTTGAGGAAATGATGAGACGGATATTGCCGTAATTGTGTATGATATCTTTTATTTCATCTATAAGAGGTATCTTATCCTCTGCAGTCACCTCATTGAAGCCGTCAAGAAGGAGGATCACAGAAGGCTCCTTCTGATTCTTTTTCGTTTTTCTGTTGAGAAAACGGTACATTTCAGCCTTTGTCAAATGCTTATCCTCTTCGGAATCATCAAAAAGGTACTTATCGTTTATTCTGTCGCAAATAAAGCTTCTGCCGCTGTTCTCCTTGGAATATGCGTTGTATTCATTAAGCTGAATGTATACGGGAACGGTCTGAAGCTTTGTCTTCTTTTTTTCGTCCTTTGTTTTGTCCTTGCTTTTCTTCTTCGCTTCGGCTTTCTTATCGGATTTATCCTTATTATCCTTTTTATCCTTTTTGTCTTCTTTGTCCTTTTCGTCATTATTCAAAAGGCTTCCCCACATATGGAGCATGGATACCGTTTTTCCCATTCCTCCCTCACCCGTGAGAAGAACATTTGAGCTTGCGCCCTTTTCCCATTCGCTTTTCATATAGGAGTAAAGATCGCTGTCATCATCCGAAAAGCCGCACATTATTTTATCCGATATCGTGATACTGCCGAATTTTGCCGATCTTATCAGCTGCTCATAATACCTTTCCGATCCTTTGAGAAGCTTTTTCCTGTTCATTCTGCTTTCGAGAAGTCCTTCGCCCACAAAGAGCTCGCAAAGCGTTATACCGAATTCGCAAAACAGCTCAAAGCCGTCCTTCAGATCCAATGTTACAAACTTTATTACCGCTCCCACAAGCAAAAGAAAAATTCTGATTATCCTCTTTATCATCCGATCACACCTCGACTGTCATTCTTTATCGCCATTACACTCTATGGGATTCATGGTACGCACATCAATATTGGGCAAGCAGGCATTTTCAGTAACAAAAGCCATCTCAGCAAGAGTCTTTATGATATATCCCGTTTCCCAAGGCTTGATCTTCCAACCGATGGTATCCTTGTTTCTCTTTGAAAATCCAGTGTTAACGCTTCCCACGGAAACGTGAGTAACACTTATTCCGCTTTTTCTGTACTCATTGAAAAGATATTCCGAAAATGTCTTCAATGCCGCCTTTGAAGAAGCGTAAGCAATATTACCCGCAACGTATTTTTGCGGAGAAGAGCTTCCCACATTGATGATTATCCCTCTTTTTCCGTTTTCTTTGTCGTTTTTCAGTATATACGGTATTACCTCACGGCACATATTCACCGTACCGTGAACATTCGTATTTATTATCTCGTTCCACTTTTCCTCGGTAAGATCAAGGAAAGAATCAAAATAACCTACACCCGCATTATTCACTACTCCGTCGATCTTTCCGAATTCGGAATATACATTACCGATAAACTTCTTTACATCGCTTTCGGAGGAAATATCGCAGGAGCAGCAGTAAAACACAGCCTCCGGGAATTCTTCCTTCAGCTCAAGAAAAAGTGCATTTACATTTTCCTCGTTTCTCGAGCAAAAAGCGACATTGGCTTTAGCAGCCGCAAGGGATTTTACAACCTCTCTGCCTATTCCTCCCGTTGCGCCTGTCACTATTATATTTTTATTTATAATGCTCATATCAAACCGCTTCTTTCCATGTAATCCTCCACAGCCTCGCAGAGAGATCTCTCGCCGTCCCATATATTTATATTGTATTCCTTCGGTATTTCCGATTCGGGCTCATGTCTGAAATCTATCGCTCTGACCGAAGGGGGAACGGCTTTACATATATGGCGGTCCGTTCCGCCGTTCACAACGGAAAACTTATCGCCCCATATCTCAAGGACCGAAGGATCCTCCAATTCCTTGGGAGTCATTTCCAATGCAGTCATGCAATTTCCCGAATAAAGTGCATACTGCACCGCCGTTGTCTTGGTTACATCCTTTACAGCCAGATCGATGGCAAAATTACCTGCCAACCTTGCGGTAACGGGAAGCGAGTATCTTTCGAAAAGCTCATTGGCATACTCCACCACAGATACCCTCAGATCTCTGCTTTTGAGAGGCGATCCGAGGATCGATTCGTAATGGGCGCATTGCTCATCATTAAGGGAGCATGAATTGACCACCTCAAAGGTTATCTGCGAGCTTCTGTCCTCATACATTATCGATTTGAAATCGCATAAAGATACCTCTCTGAATTTCGGCTTCGGCATTGTTTCGTATTTTTTAAACTCAAATCTTTTGATTACTTCATTTACCGCTTCACGCCACTTTTTCTTCATACTGTCATCGAAAAGCTCTTCATATTTACTGTAAAAGGGTTTATCTATCAGCTCACCTGCAGTATCAAATCCCCATACCTCGGCACCGCTGCATGTACCCGCAAGAATACGGTGTCTGTATTTCGGCTCCAATCTGTCTATTATCCGCCATCTCATATTCGAAATGCTCTGACCGCTCACAAAAAACAAGGATGTACCTCTTATTAATATCTCATTCAAGCCTTTTATTATTTTTTCTGATGCACTCATATAGGGATATGCCAATGTATCATCCACATCAGAGATGACAAGTCTTATATCGTTATTGAAGACTAACCTGTTATCATTAAAATTCATTTTGCACCGTTCTTTCCTTTTTACCGTCTGACAGCATATTGTTTATAATATTAAACTTTATTATTTCTATTTTTTCGCACAGTAAAAGCAATATATAATATTTTAACACAATTTATACGGCAAATCAACACTTTTATACACTCAACATATTTTTGGCATGTATTATTTCATTTTCTATTGACAAAACCCTTTTAAAATGGCATAATATTTCCGTAAAGGAGCTTGAAAATCAAATGCAAAACTTAAAGATAACCGACGTACGTGCACTTCCCGGTGACAGCGCATTCCTTATTGATAACGGTAAGACCTCTGTTTTATACGACACGGGATTTGCTTTCACGGGATACAAGGTAGCCGAAAAGATAAAAGAAGAATTACGGGACAGAGCCCCGGACTATATTTTCTTGACTCATTCCCACTACGACCATGCATTGGGAAGCGTCTACATAAAAAAGGTCTACCCTGATGTAAAGATCGTTGCGGGAGAATATGCGGCAAAAATATTTTCCAAGCCCACGGCACGTGAGGTCATGCGTTCTCTTGACAGAAAATTCGCCGCCAAAAACGGAATTTATGAATACGAGGATTTTATAGATGAATTGAAAGCCGATATCACGGTCTCGGACGGAGATATTATTCAAGCCGGTGATATGACGTTTACGGTAATAGCTTTACCCGGTCACACAAAATGCTCCGTGGGATTTTATTTAAACGAAAACAAGCTTCTGCTCTCATCCGAGACATTGGGTGTATATGACGGAAACGATACGGTAGTACCATCGTATCTTATAGGCTACAGCACCGCCATATCTTCAATAGATAAGGCAATGAGTCTTGATATAGAAAGCATACTTCTTCCCCACTACGGTATTCTTGAAAAGGATATGGCATTGCGGTATCTTAACTTGGGCAGGGAAAGTGCGGTATCCACAGCCGCTGATATTTCGGCAATACTTAAAAATAAAGGCTCAAAGCAAGATGCTCTGGAATATTTCAAAAACAGATTTTATCACGGATACGTCAAAACGATCTATCCCATCGATGCCATGGAGCTGAATACAAGCATAATGATCGACCTGATTGAAAAAGAATTGGCATAATACAAACAATACATAAAAGGAGAAAGCTAATGTTTACACAAAACTTGATGAAAGGCACCTCCACGTGCTTTTTCAGATCAGCGGAAAAAGAATTTCTCGTGGATCTTAACGGAAAGACCTCGGAGGTTGAAGTTTTTAAGGAATTAAAGGAAGCGGGGATAGATTGTATCGAGCTGTCCTTCAATTACGACAGATATATAAATTTCATGGATTTTCCGAATAATGCGGAAAAGTACGCAGAATATGCCAAGGAAGCGGGAATAACCTTATTTTCGATACATCTCCCCTTCTCGCAAATGCATGATATTTCGGTTACATCCGAAGAACAAAGAAACACCATAATATCAGCAAACGAGGCTATTATCAAAGCCGCAGCCGGAATAGGAATCAAGGTTGCAGTCCTTCATCCCTCGAGCGAGCCTATAGAAGATTCCGAACGCGAAGAAAGAAAGCGACTCAGCCGTGAAGCCATAGTATATTTAAAAAAGGTCGCAGATGAAGCAGGCATTACTCTTGCCGTCGAGAACCTTCCCAGAACTTGCCTTTGCAACACCTCAGGCGAAATGATCGAGCTCCTCAACGGAACGGGCGTCGGCGTAATTTTCGATACCAATCACTCTCTTATCGAAACAAACGAGGTGTTCATAAGAAATCTTACAAAAGCAGCCTTGAGAATAGTCAGTCTTCATATCTCCGATTATGATTTTACAGACGAAAAGCACCGCCTCCCGGGAGACGGCATAAACGATTGGAAAACCATATTTGCAGCTCTTGAGGAAAACGGATATGAAGGTCCGTTGATGTACGAGGTAATAAAGGTGCCCAAGGGACGTGAACAAGTTCCCTTCTGCGATCTTGCGGAAAATATGAAAAAATTGGCAAACGGTCAAATATAATAAAAAAATCGCTCATTTGCTTCTATGCTTTTTACTTCATAGTGCAAATGAGTGTTTCTTTTTTATTTCGCCTTCTCGAATCCGTCAAAGCCGTATCTTATGAAGGATATAAGAATGGATATGATATTCACTACTTCTGTCACGATACCGCCGATAGTACCTGCCGCAATATTATTGACAAGCCATATGGGTGAAGATATGCAAAGCTGAGAAAGTCTTATGAGCTTTCCGTTGTTCATCCAAAAGATCACGGTGGCAAACATCTGCACCAATGTTATAAGAACGGAAAGCACGCCGTCAAATGTAAAGAGAAGTGCCGAGAAATACATGACCTCCACTATTATCATAAACAGCTTTCCCCTGAATCTCTCTCCCCCCGCCATAAAGAAGCCGCGGAAGAGATTTATAAGGTTCATGAGAGCGGCGGTATATGCTCCGAGGATCAGATAATTTGCCGCAAAGAGTAATCCCGAAAAGCCTTGTGCAATATACAAGTGCTTGTTGTTTTTCATCTGGAAGGACAGGATCGCCAATGCGGCTCCTCCCAATCCTAATATTTGTCCTATAACGTCTATCATATTTCATTACCGCCTAAAAGTTTTTCAGATAAGCTTCAATATCGAAGCTTTCGATTTTCGAATCCTTTTTCAAATACAATGGATGGTGAGGATGTCCCTTCGCCGAAGGCTTTCCCGCCATGAACCACTTCGCGCCGTACTTGTTTCCCTCCGCTACCATATCATAAAGACAGCGTTTCAGATAATCACGTTTTTCAACGATAGTTCCCCAAGCCGCCCAAACGGCGGGAGCTTCTCCGCCGTGCTCAAGCACCCAACGGAAGGCAAGCATGTTTTCTCTGTGAAGAGCCTCATTAAAATTCACATCCATGTGGTCGGGGTTTGTGGCTCTCTGGGCGTAAACATTAAACATTATAAAGGAGTCAAAGCCATTCCCTGATGCAATACGGCTTACCGATTTCAATGTATTGTCAAGGTTATCGGGCTCTGCGGTGGAAGGGTTTATCCCAATGGTTATCAGCGAACGTTTACCCGCAGTTCCCAATATATAACGGTATTCCGAATAAAAATCCGGGATGTATATCCATTTTTCCCTGTCGTATTCGGCACTTTCAGCTCTTTTTTTCCGTGCCTCCTCGAAGGTCAGTATATTTATATTTACGGATTCGCAAGAAGGTATATGCATTTTTTCACCATACCTTTACATTTTTTGATAATAATTCTTTATATGGTCAAAAGGAGGGCAAAAAATGATTTTCTGCCCATCCCTTTCAATATTACATTTAAATGTGCGCTTTTAAAACATACGGCGCTTCTTTATAAGTATGAAGCCTATTATAAGCTCAGCAATAAGAAGAACTCCAAATATCACAAGAGCAACAACGAACATATCCGATTTTTCGTCAATTTGTTCACCGGGATCGGAATTCTGCATGTGAAGATCAACGCCACATACAACGTACTTGCTGAAATGATCTGTTAGGAAAGTAAGCTCTTGGCCGATTATCTCGTTGGATATCTCCAAAAGTTCATCCGTTTCATCAAGGCGATACACCTTCAAATTAACGAACCCCTCGGGAATTTCAGAAAGAGGTATCCTCACTCTGATATCACCTACATATTCGCCTTCAAGGTTAAACTCATAAAGCTTTACAACTTCTGCTTTTTTATACGCTTTTTCGACTTTAGCTTTCAAAGCATCAATAAAAGCATTATCGGTTTTTTCAAGAACACTTTCACTCACAAAGTTAACAGCATCCCTGCTTTCGGCTACAAGCTCTATCGTTACAGAGGTGTCATCGTTTTTCAGAACAATATTATTAACTTCAACAGAATCAACATTACCGCAAGCAGAACATTCTCTGGTTTTTTTGCCGGGAACATCGCCTTCCGGAGAAATGTATTTCCACTCTCCGTACTTATGTCCGAAAGCCGTAGATATTTCTTCATCAAGCTGCGCATTGCAATCGGGGCAAACACCTTTTTTCGAGCCCGTTTCCGTACAGGTAGCTTCTTTTATAACTTCCCATACAGCAGCTTTATGACCTGTTGCGGGAACAGTTTCTTCCTTCAGTACTTTATCGCATACTGTACATTTTACTTCCTTTTTGCCTTCTTCAAGACAAGAAGGCTCCTTAGTAACATGCCACTCACCTTCGGTATGACCCGAGACGGGTTCAGTCCTTGTAATGGTGTATCCGCATACTTTACAAGTACAGGAAGACTGTCCTTTTTCCTTACAGGTAGGTTCCTTAGTAAGAACCCATCTTTCATATGTATGGTTAAGCTTTGTAAGAGTCTTCTTTTCAAGCTCTTCTCCGCAAACCGTACATTTTATTACGCTCTCGCCGGGTGCCTTGCATGTTACCTCAACGGTAACGGTTTCTTCACCGGGAGTATGTCCCTTTGCGGGTATTGTCTGCTCGGTAAACTCGGAGCAGATGGGGAATGAGCAATATACTCTTTGAGTTCCGTCTGTATTGCATGTCGCTTCCTTCAATACTTCCGTTGTTCCATCGAAGGAATGATTATGCTCACTGCTCAAAGCGGGCATTTCTTCCTCTTCTCTAAAGCCGCACACCTCACATGTTCTATCTCTCATGCCTGTTTCCGTATATGTGGATTCCTTAGTAATATTCCAAGCACCGAAGCTATGGTCGGAAAGAGGTATACTGCGTTTTTCAACTGTTTCAAAACAGTTGAGACAAGCTCTGACTTCCTCGCCCTCTGAATTGCAAGAAGCATTTCTTACGATAGTCCAGCCGCTGAGATCATGATCTTTCTTGGGAATAACCTCGTTTACACTTTCACCGCAAACAGTACAGATAGCATTTTTTTCGCCCTCGGATGTACAGCTTGCTTCTCGTATGATAGTTGCATCATCATATTGATGTGAACCATCGGTAACTACAGTATTTATATCAAACTTTTCTCCGCATACCGTACATTCTCTGTGACGAAGACCAAAGGTTTTACAATTCGCTTCCAAGTCATCAACCCAAACAGTTTCGGCATGGGGACAAGATACAACGATTGCACCTCCCGTCGCTTCGCCTGTTATCTCGGTACCATCGGAAAGATACACACCCGTAACAGTAGGAGTTACATAGTGCATACCTGCGGCAGCTTTATCCGCCACCCTCATTTCCAAAGTAAGGAAACGTGATGCTGTAAATCCGTTAGGATCAGAAGCAGAAATATCCAAAGCAAAGGGGTCGCCCTCTGAACCCGTTCCATGAAGAGAAAAGGTAACATATTCAGATGCCGTAATATTCGCAAGACTCAATACTTCAGAATCAAATCCAAGATTAATTTTAAGAAGAGAAAATCCCGGATTTTGCATCATATCTAACTGAATATAAACCGTTTCGCCGTTTTTCGCTTCAGCACTTGATGTTCTTATCATAACATCTGCCGCAGATGCGCTGAGCGAAAAGATGGATATTGTATATATTATAGCAATTAAAGTTAAAACAATTCTTGGAGTTATGTTCTTTTTCATCATTATACCATTCCTTTTTTGCCTGAACGAAATTCGAATATTACAAAGCGAAACGATCAACCGCCAAGTCGAATCATTTCATCTATACACTTACGTGCCTTCTCCGATGTATCACCATCGAAGAGAATCTCCTCTCCGCCCTGTCCCGTAATGCAGTTATATACATCGGGAAGAGTAGTGAGCTTCATATCGGGGCAGATAAGCTCCTTTGACAACTCGTAAAAGTGCTTTTCGGGGCAGGCGTATTTCAGCTCCTCAGCTATCGAATTTTCAGTACCGATAATAAACTCCTTTGCATCGCTCTTCTTTGCGTAATCGATTATTCCCGCGGTAGAGCCGACATAGTCCGCCATCTCCGTTATCTCCTTTATACATTCGGGATGCACAAGAAGAAGTGCGTCGGGATGGTTCCTTTTTGCTTCCCTTGCCTCCTCCACTCTTATCTTTCCGTGTATGGGACATCCTCCGTTAAAAAGCTTTATGTTTTTATCGGGACAGCATTTTGCCACATAGCTTCCGAGATTTGGGTCGGGAATAAAGTAAATATTCTTATTCTCGATTTTATTTACGATCTTTACTGCAGAGGAGCTGGTAACACAGACATCGCATACTGTTTTAAGCTCTGCCGTGGTATTTATATAAGCCACAACAGTATAATCGGGATTTTCGCGTCTGAACGCTTCCACTTCGGCTTTCTTCATCTGCTCAGCCATAGGGCACCCTGCTTCCTTTCTCGAAAGAAAGACTCTTTTATCGGGAGAGAGAAGCTTTGCCGTCTCTGCCATAAACCGAACACCGCACATGAGTATGTTCTTCTTATCGGTTCCTTTGGCTTTAACACTGAGGACATAGGAATCACCCGTAAAATCGGCTATTTCCTTTATTGCCTCAGACACGTAGCTGTGAGCCAATATGCAAAAATCCTTTTCCTCCTTTAATCTGATTATCTCGGATTGAAGTGTTTTGAGATCCATGTTACCACCTGTTTCTGAATAAAATGCGGTCAGCTTTTCTTATCTGTATTCTTTCCGACAGAGCGGCCGCTCTTTTTTCTGCGCGCACCTCTGTTCATTCTGTCCAACCTTGTAATAACGATTATTATTACGGCAAGAAGAACAGCCACGCCTATAATTATCAGCACAAGAAGGGCTATATCGCCGAAGGACATACCGCCGTCATCCCTTGTACCAAACCATGTATTGAATTCAAAGCTGTGAGAAAACGCTTCCATAAGCTTTGTTCCCGTGAACAAAGCAGATACGCTTTCACACTTCCATCCGTCCTCGGATGTGCTTTCAAGATATATCTTCTCCGGGCATCCCACATTGGGAGGGAAAACAACATCTATCTGCTGTTCACTTCCTATGGAAAGCGGCTCTTCATACTTCAAACCGAGGACAGACGTAATATCAAGAAGCTCGCTTGTTTTCTTTTCGCCCGTGAAATTATCGATATAATCGAATTTCATAGTTACCTTTCCGTTCGTTCCCGCTGCTTCATCGGCAGATGTCTTTATAACAAAACGGAAGGTATTGTTACCGTACACCTTTATGGATGCATAGCTTGAATTTGCAGAGCCGTTCCCATCCACTACCGTAACGGTAAACTCAAAAACTCCCGATTCTTCGGGCTTTCCGGATATGCTTCCGTCCTCTGTTCCGAGAACCAATCCTTTCGGAAGCTTGCCGTCCGAAAGCTTATAGGTATAAGGTCTTGCACCGCCGGAAGCCGAGAATACCGTCTGAGAATACTCCTCACCGACGAAAGCATCCTCGGGCTGCTCAGATGTAATGGCGACACCTATTATCTTCCATTTGGCAAAGTAAACGGAGTCCTTATCGATTTTTATCGATCCGTTGAACTTTGTGCCGCCGTCCTTCGAATCATACCAGCCTTCAAAGATGTAACCTTCTTTTTCGGGAACGGGGAATGTAAACCTGTCACCTTTTTTCAAGGATGTTATCTGATCTTCGAAGCCGCCTATTCCGTATACCAGAGTCACGCTGACCTCGCCTATCATATCATTGACTTTTGCATTGCCCTTGATTATAAGAGACCCCTGGAAGAGACATCCTCCGCCTGCACCTACATCCTTTGCCGCATCACGCTTCATTGCATTTTCATCAATTACATCGGTCTGATTGAAATTGATGTCGGCGTACTCGTAGATATAATTCAAAGGCTCTACAAGGCTTTCCTCATTGGGCTTTTCCGTGGTATTGTCATAAGGCTGCAAAAGATAACTCTTGAATGCGTAATTGGAATGCTTGTATTTGTATTCCACATTCAACACCGGTCCCACAACACCGCTTTCTGTACCTGTGGTGGTTATGGGTGTAGCTTCTATTTCTATCTTGACATTCGCCTTTGCCGTTACCACCGCATTTCCGGAAACACTGAGAGTAACGCCTGCGGAATATTTTCCTCCGCCTATTCCCGCTGCATACATACCGCCCGAAGCTTTAACGACTGCATTATCGGTGATATCAACATAACCCTCGGAAATAAATACGTCTTCGATAAACTTACCGCCGTATCCTATACCGGCACCGTAATTACCGCCCTGGGCGATAACGGATGCCTTGTCCTTTATCACGATCCTGGGCATATAGGTGCTGTCGGCGCCGCTTCCTATTCCCGCACCGTTCTTACCGCCGATGGCAATTACTTCTGCCTCTGTATCAATCGTGATATTCTTAAGCTCGCCGCTGCTTCCGAAGCCTATACCGGCACCGTTGATCCCGCCTACAGATCGTACAACAGATTTACCGGACACCGTTACGGATGTTACAGTACCCATCTGGCCTGCACCGATTCCCGCACCGTTTCTGCCGCCGAAGGCGTCAAGCGAAGCGTTTTCGGATATAATTATTTCCTTGCAATTACCGCGAAGCCCCGTACCTATCGCCGCGGCACTCGCATCGCCTATTGCGTACACATTTGCCTTGCCCTTGATCTCTATCTTATCGGCCTTACCGTAATACGAAGAACCTATGGCTGAAGCACTTGAACCGCCCTTAGCTCTCACGGAAGCATTACCCGAAATACAGATCTCTCCGATCTTCTTTCCGCTTCCCGAGCCGATTGCCGGTGCTTCCTTTCCGCCCAAGGCACGTACAACAGTGTTATCCGTTATGTACACAGCTCTTACATCGCCGTTTTTCCCGCCGCCTATTGCCGCAGACAGATCACCGCCGAGAGCTTCTACATAAACATCCTCACAAAGCTCTACAGTAAAACTTTCTGTTATGGAATCAAAATTATCGCTTCCGCCGCCAATTCCCGCACCGTTCTTACCGCCGGAGGCATAGACCTTTGCGGAATCTCTGATTACTATTTTATTAGGACTTCCGTCTCTTCCCCCGCCTATTCCCGCAGCTTCTTCACCGCCGAAGGCTCTGACAGTAACGCTGTCCTCAATTATTATCGTTCCGCACTCAGTACCATCTGTACCGCTTTTCCAACCGCCGCCAATTCCCGCAGCGTATTTTCCGCCATGGACCTCAAGAGTACCCTCACCCTTGATATTAAGCTCAGCGAAACGTCCTATCTGGATACCCGCCATATTATCTGTTGACACAAGGCGGTTTTCTCCTTCAATGTAAAGATAGACCTCCTCACCATTGTCGAGACAAACGGGGCTTTTCAAAAAATAAGGATCTTCTATTGTAACGTTTCTCAGAACGATATTCACAGATACATTATCTTTAACGAAAACGGTATTTCTCGTAGGAGCAGATGAGGTAATTATTACCTCACCATTCGAGGAAAGATTGTATGTGTTTTCACCGTGTGTTATCAAAAGTCCTCCGTCCTGATCCTCGGGAGAGCCAATTGTAACAGCACCGTCACAAAGGTCAAGCTCAACACTGTCAGCACCTGCCTGAAGGGTAAAAGACACCGTAAGCACGATAAAAGCCAACAGATATAAGAATGACCCAAAAAAATTGTTTTTCTTCATTTTCAGAATTCAAGCTTATCGGAATCAACAGTCGAAGAACCTGTATAAAACTTCAAGATGGAAACAGTCTTCTTCAACGCATCAAAGTACATAAGCTCTTTTTCGCCTTTTTCATTTTTGTAAATTATAAAATAAAGATTCTTTGCGCTCATTGAACTGCAAGCATTAACGACTTTTTTAATTTCGGGGTTGCTTATTCTGTTCTTGTATGCTTCCTCGTAGGGAGCGCAGAATTCAACATCCTTGAGCTTGAAGTTCGCAAGCTTCTTTCTCTGACGTCTTCCGTATATAACTTCCATTTCCATTTCGCCGGCAGCTATAACATATTCATACTCCACAGAGAAGAATCGAAGCAAATACCAACCCAAGACAATATAAAGCGTAAGATATACCGCAATAATATAAGGAACATACTTTGCTATTATTGCCGATGTTATGAAAAATACGATAGCCAATGCGGCAATTATTCCTATTTTTGCCATTGTGGTTCCTGCTGTATTCTTCTTCGGAACAAGATACTCCATATAGTTGTTACTGTATCCGGCATTACTTTTGAGACCTGATGCCGTATTATAACTTTGATTATTATTAAGCGCACCGCGCAATGTCCTATGATTTCGTAAAGATTTGTCAGCTTGGTTCATCTGATTATTGTTGCCTATATCATTTTTAGCCATATCGTTCTTCCTTTCGCCAAATATGCATTTAATTTTCCGCATATATTTTCAATGTAAAATTACGAGTAAAAAAGCAAACACTTTCCCCTTATAATTCATCCAACATATATTACCACAAAATTGACTTTTTTTCAAGATACAAGTTGTTAATAATCTTTAATTTTTGTAAAATTCATCTGTTTTTCATGGGCGCCCGTAAAAAAACACCCATTCTCTCTTCTCTGTATTAACCATTCCCGTGCTTTTACGACAAAATAAGGGCGCCTCTTTTTCAGGGGCGCCCCGGGATCTTCTATTTTTTATGTTTATAGCTTAATACACCTTATGTATTATCAGATTTTCAAACGATGGAGAATGAGCCCTTGAGAACGGTAAAAAAGTATACCAACGCAAGTACACCTATAAGGATCGACACAGCTGTTATAATAACGGAGCTGAGTGCGGAATTCTTAGAGCCACCCGTAATATCCGGAATAGAACTGCTCGAAGCATTTCTTCCGCTTACCGATGCGGTAAATCCGGAGTAGCGCAACGCCTTTGAAAAGGGCTTATAAAGCAGGAAAACAAGAGATGCGTTAAAAACAGCCTTTGTAAGGTTGAAGGGCAAGAGCACCGTGGGGATCAGCGCCGCAACCTCTGCCGCTGTAGTTTTCATATATATGGGCGTAATTATCATATTGGCACCCATCATAACCGCTGTCATTACGATGATAGACGATACCATACCGAGAACAGCACCCATCATATTACGCATACGGCTGTATATAAAGCTTCCGACACAAATAAAGGATACACTTGAAAGCACATCCATAACAAAGCCGTAAAGCTCTGTGGTTCCGATAGTCAAGGATTCGATAGCGGAAACAATCAGCGACATGGCAAAGCCGTACATAGGACCGAAAAGCATTGCTGCGACGGTCATGACGGCATCCTTCAAGTCAAAGGAAAGAAATCCCGCCTTGAAGTGGAAAAGCACACAGCAAACATATGCAAGTGCGGAAAAAACACCAACTGCAACCAATGTACGTACCTTGGTGGAACGATAAGTAGTTTTAGACATAATTAATTCCTTTCGTGTTTTCGAAGGTCATGCACTCATTCTGAACACATTGACCATTCAAAACTATAAATATTGCGTGTGAGGAACATCAATATTTCCGAAAAAAACAAAAACCGCCTGTATCAAAGGCGGGGCACGTTAAAAGTGTTTTGTTTTCTCTCATCCAGACTGTAATGCAACACCCAATTACAGGATATGCACGTAACTGTCGGTATGGGAATCACACCCATTCAGCCATAAGGCTCGCAGACTGTACTGCCGGTACGGAATTTCACCTGTCCCCGAAAAACTGTTATTTGATATTTTTATGTCAATATCCCAAAAACTACACAAGCTTCATCCGTTTTCACGGATGAAGCTCGCGCAACACACAGTCAGTCAAAGACCGTGTTATTAAATTCGGTATTTATTACCTTTTCAATTACCTGTTAATTGATTACTCGTTGATCTCGATAACGACACCGGATCCAACTGTTCTGCCGCCTTCACGGATAGCAAAACGGAGGTTCTTTTCGATAGCGATAGGAGTGATGAGTTCTACGGACATGTCGATGTTATCACCGGGGTTGCACATTTCAACGTCCTGAGGAAGGCTGATGATACCTGTAACGTCTGTTGTTCTGAAGTAGAACTGAGGACGATAGTTGTTGAAGAAGGGCTTATGACGTCCGCCTTCTTTTTCTGTAAGAACGTAAACCTGGCCTACGAACTTTGTGTGAGGATGGATGGAACCGGGCTTAGCAAGAACCTGTCCTCTTTCGATCTGGTTCTTCTGAATACCACGGAGGAGGCATCCGATGTTGTCGCCTGCTTCTGCGGAGTCGAGGAGCTTTCTGAACATTTCGATACCTGTAACGGTTGTCTTTCTGCTTTCGTCCATAAGACCAACGATTTCAACTTCTTCGCCGAGCTTAACTGTTCCTCTTTCAACTCTACCTGTAGCAACTGTTCCACGACCTGTGATAGAGAATACGTCTTCTACAGGCATAAGGAATGTGAGGTCAGCTTTTCTGTCGGGTGTAGGAATGTAGGAGTCAACTGCATCCATGAGCTCAAGGATAGGAGCGTATTCGGGAGCAGAAGCATCCATGGTGGAGCTTTCAAGAGCATCTCTTGCAGAACCGCGGATGATCGGAATATCATCGCCGGGGAAATCGTAGCTGGAAAGAAGATCACGGATTTCCATTTCAACGAGTTCGAGAAGTTCTTCGTCGTCAACCATATCGCACTTGTTCATGAAAACAACGATAGAGGGAACGCCAACCTGACGAGCGAGGAGTATGTGTTCACGAGTCTGCTGCATGGGACCGTCTGCTGCGGAAACAACGAGGATAGCGCCGTCCATCTGAGCAGCACCTGTGATCATGTTCTTAACGTAGTCAGCGTGGCCGGGGCAGTCAACGTGCGCATAGTGTCTCTGAGCTGTTTCATACTCTACGTGACGAGTGTTGATTGTGATACCTCTTGCCTTTTCTTCGGGAGCGTTGTCTATCTGGTCATATGCGAGGAACTCGATAGCACCGTTTCCGAGAGAGAGTGTCTTTGTTATAGCAGCGGTAAGAGTTGTCTTACCATGGTCAACGTGACCTATTGTACCAATGTTAACGTGGGGCTTACTTCTTTCAAATTTTGCCTTTGCCATTAATATGTCCTCCTGATAAAATGTTTTGTTTTATTTTTTGTTTTTTTATTGCTTTATTTTCACAATACCTTCTTGAATAGAGGCAGGTACCTCAGCATAGTGGCTGGGTTGCATCGTGTATACGCCGCGTCCCTGCGTCTTTGAACGCAAGTCTGTTGCGTAACCGAACATCTGCGCCAGAGGTACTACAGCATTTACAAGCTGTTCTCCGCCGCCCGGAAGCGCTTCGATTCCGGATATCTGACCTCTTCTTGATGAAAGATCTCCGATTACATCTCCGAGATATTCATCGCCCACACTTACAACTACCTTCATCATAGGCTCCGTAAGTACGGGATCCGCTCTCTTCATAGCATCCTTAAATGCCATTGAACCTGCAATCTTGAACGCAAGCTCGGAAGAGTCAACCTCATGATATGAACCGTCAACTACGGTGCACTTAACGTCAACAACATTGTAGCCTGCTACAACACCGGACTGCATAGCACCCTTGACGCCATCTTCAATAGCGGGAATATATTCCTTGGGAATATTGCCGCCGACAACCTTGCTTTCGAACTCGAATCCCTTACCGGGTTCATTGGGCTCGATGGTCATCTTAACGTGAGCGTACTGACCGCGTCCACCGGACTGGCGGGAGTACTTCATATCTGTATAAGCTTCCTTGCGGATAGTTTCTTTATAAGCAACCTGAGGCTTACCGACATTTGCTTCGACACGGAATTCGCGAAGCAAACGGTCAACGATTATCTCAAGGTGAAGCTCGCCCATTCCGGCGATGATCGTCTGACCTGTTTCTTCATCTGTGTAGGTTCTGAACGTCGGATCTTCTTCAGCAAGCTTTGCCAATGCAATACCGATCTTTTCCTGGCTTGCCTTGGACTTCGGCTCTATGGCAACTCGGATAACAGGCTCCGGGAATTCCATGCTTTCGAGTATGATAGGTGCCTTTTCATCACAGAGGGTATCGCCCGTACCTGTGTTCTTAACACCTACAACTCCCGCAATGTCACCCGCGTATATCTCATCAACATCCTGACGGTGGTTAGCGTGCATCATAACGATACGTCCGAGACGCTCACGACCGTTCTTGGTGGAGTTATATACTGTCATACCGGTCTTCAACGAACCGGAATACACTCTGATAAAGCAGAGTCTTCCGACGAATGGGTCAGTCATTATTTTGAACGCCAACGCGGAGAACGGCTGATCGTCTCCTGTTATACGCTCATCCTGCTCCTCTGTATCCGGGTTAATACCCTTGATATTCGGGATATCGAGAGGAGACGGAAGGTAATCAACAACCGCATCGAGAAGCTTCTGTACGCCTTTATTTCTGTAAGAAGTACCGCACACAACGGGAACTATCTTATTGGTGCACACAGCCGTTCTCATAGCTGCTTTGATTTCTTCCTCGGTTATCTCTTCGCCCTCAAGATACTTTTCGCAAATTGCATCATCAGCATCCGCAAGAGCTTCAAGGATACCTGTTCTGTATTCTTCGGCTTTGATGGCCATATCGTCGGGAATTGAAGTTTCCTTGATCTCAATACCCTTATCATCAAGATAATAGTATGCCTTGCGCTTAATGAGATCAATTATTCCCGAAAAATCTCCCTCACTGCCTATAGGCAGCTGAATGGGAACGGGATTAGATTTAAGTCTGTCTTTGATCTGACTTACAACACGGTAGAAATTGGCTCCCGTAACATCCATCTTATTGATGTAAGCGATACGGGGTACACCGTATTTGTCCGCCTGCCGCCAAACCGTTTCGGACTGAGGTTCAACTCCGCCTTTCGCGCAGAAAACGGTTACAGAACCGTCAAGAACACGAAGGGATCTTTCAACCTCAACCGTAAAGTCAACGTGGCCGGGTGTATCAATAATGTTTATACGGTTATTCTTCCAATAACAGGTGGTAGCAGCTGAGGTAATGGTTATACCTCTCTCTTTTTCCTGCTCCATCCAGTCCATTGTAGCGCTTCCCTCATGGGTCTCGCCAAGCTTGTAAGATTTTCCGGTATAAAACAGAATACGCTCGGTAGTTGTGGTTTTTCCGGCATCGATATGAGCCATAATACCGATATTTCTTGTTAATTCAAGTGGATATTCTCTCGGCATTTTTGCTCCTTTTCCCGGCGAAATAAAGCCATCGCCGCTTGGCTTCGTTCAAACATGTGTTCAAACTTGAAATTAATATCTGAAATGTGCGAACGCCTTGTTAGCCTCAGCCATCTTGTGCGTATCTTCACGCTTCTTAACAGCTCCGCCTATTCCGTTGCAAGCATCCATTATCTCGCCTGCAAGTCTCTCCGCCATAGTTCTTTCACCACGGTTTCTGGAATAACCGATGAGCCATCTGAGACCGAGTGTCTGACGTCTGTCAGCTCTGACTTCGATCGGAACCTGATATGTGGAACCGCCTACTCGGCGTGCCTTTACTTCAAGTACAGGCATAATGTTCTCGAGAGCTTTCTGGAAGCTTTCAAGAGGCTCATTACCTGTCTTTGCCTTTACGATTTCAAATGCGTCGTATACTATTGTCTGTGCGACACCCTTCTTACCGTCATACATTATATTGTTTATAAGCTTGGAAACAAGCTTGGAATTGTACAACGGATCCGGAAGTATTTCTCTCTTGGAAATTTGTCCTCTTCTCGGCACTTAACTTCCCTCCTTCATTAATTTTTATGATATCTTCGGTACTCGGAGTGTTTATAACTCCGTCAGTGCTAAATTTGACGCATCAAAAGTATGATACGATATCAAAACATTTGAAATCGTTATATATCTATATGATGTCAATATTAGCACACTTAACACAAACGCGATTACTTCTTCGCCTTTGCTTTCTTCGCGCCGTACTTACTGCGCGACTGGTTTCTTCCGTTAACACCCTGTGTATCGAGTGTACCGCGGATGATGTGGTAACGCACACCGGGGAGGTCCTTAACTCTTCCGCCTCTGATCATAACGACAGAGTGTTCCTGAAGGTTGTGTCCGATTCCCGGAATGTATGCTGTTACTTCGGCGCCGTTGGAAAGACGTACTCTTGCTATCTTACGAAGAGCGGAGTTCGGCTTCTTAGGTGTCTTGGTTGTTACCTTAGTGCAAACACCGCGCTTTTGAGGAGAAGCGAGATCGATAGAAGTCTTCTTCAATGTGTTAACTCCTGTCTGCAACGCGGGAGACTTAGACTTATAGGTAAGCTGCTGACGTCCGAAACGTACCAGTTGGTTAAATGTTGGCATATTGCACCTCCTTACTACAAAATCATTTATAATGATAACACACAGGACGGCAAAAGTCAATAGTTTTTACCGCCCTGCAATGCATTTCTCTGTTTTGACCATGCAACTGCCGATTTTTTCAATCAATCAGTGCACATTGCACAAATCGTTTCTTGTTATTCTTCGTCCTCGGGAAACTCCTCGTCCTCGTCGTCGAAATCGTCATCATAGAGCTCTTCATCCTCATCGGAAAGTTCCTCATCGGCTTCATCGAACTCATTCTCTTCGAATTCGCCCTCATCCTCCATGGGATCGTATTCGTAGGAGCTCTTTACTTCTTCGGCAAGGTCAAGTGTATCCATATACTTTCCTTCGGGCATATCCTCTTTGTTCTTTTCGGTCTCTTCTACTTCAACATCATTGTAGTAGTTCATACCCGTACCTGCGGGAATGAGCTTACCGATTATGACGTTTTCCTTAAGTCCGAGCAGAGGATCGATCTTACCCTTGATAGCAGCTTCAGTAAGAACCTTTGTGGTCTCCTGGAAGGATGCTGCGGAAAGGAAGGATTCAGTGGAAAGAGATGCCTTTGTGATACCGAGAAGAACGGGAGAGGATTCCGCAAGTGCAAGACCTGCTTCGCCTGCGTCAAGACGCTTCTGAACAGCTTCGTTCTCTTCGTTGAATTCGGTTATGTCGCAAAGTGCGCCCGCAAGAAGATTTGTGCTTCCGGGGTTCTCTACTCTGACCTTTCTGGTCATCTGGCGTGCGATAACTTCAATGTGCTTATCGTTGATCTCAACGGCCTGAAGTCTGTAAACACGCTGAACTTCTTTGATGATATATTCGTAAGCGGCGGCAAGTCCGTCTACTCTTACTATATCCGTGGGCTTCTTTACACCCTCTGTAAGGAGCTGACCCTTGATGACAGCATCGCCGTCGGCAACCTTAAGATGTGTACCGTAGGGTATGGTGTAGGATTTTTCTTCGCCTTCGCCGTTTCCGGTAAGGATAAGGTGGCGCTGCTTCTTTGTATCGTCTATACGAACAATACCGTCGAATTCCGCAACCATAGCCGGCTTCTTGGGGCTTCTTGCTTCGAAGAGCTCTTCAACTCTGGGAAGACCCTGAGTGATATCGTTTCCTGCGACACCGCCTGTATGGAACGTTCTCATGGTAAGCTGTGTACCGGGCTCACCGATGGACTGAGCGGCTATGATACCGACAGCTTCACCGATGTTAACGGTCTTACCGGATGCAAGGTCGGAACCGTAGCAGTGAGCGCACACTCCGTACTTAGCCTTACATTCGAGAATACTTCTTACGCATACCTTTTCTATTCCCGCTGCCGTTATGCGCTTTACCTCATCCTCGGTAATCATTTCGTTCTTTCCGATGATAAGCTCGCCTGTGTTAGGATCAACAATAGGCTCAACGGTAAAACGTCCGAGTATTCTGTCTGCAAGAGACTCGATAAGCTCATTTCCTTCACGGATGTCGGTTACCCATATACCCTTTTCAGAGCCGCAGTCATGCTCACGAATAATGACCTCCTGAGATACGTCAACGAGTCGTCTTGTAAGATAACCGGAGTCAGCCGTTCTCAGCGCCGTATCGGCAAGACCCTTACGGGCACCTCTTGCGGCGATAAAGTATTCCAATATATTCAAGCCTTCACGGAAGTTAGCCTTGATGGGAAGCTCCAGTGTCTTACCTGTAGCAGTCGCCATAAGTCCACGCATTCCGGCAAGCTGTCTTATCTGCTTGATTGAACCTCTCGCACCGGATACCGCCATCATGTTGATAGGATTATCCTTCTTGAGGTTCTTCTGAAGAGCCGAGGTAACATCCTTCGTAGCATCTTCCCAAATCTTGATTACCTTCTTATAACGCTCCTCATCCGAGAACAGACCGAGCTTGTAAAGCTTTGTTATCTTTTCGATCTCTGCTTCCGCAGCGGCGATTATAACAGGCTTTTCCTTAGGCACCGTCATATCGGAAACGGATATGGTGATAGCGCCCTTAGTGGAGTAACGGAAGCCCATGGACTTGATATCATCAAGCACCTCTGCCGTAACCTCGGGACCGCAGTACTTGATACATCTGTCGATAATCTTACCCAATTCATCCTTGGTTACTATAAAGTCTATTTCGGGCTTCAAGAAGTTCTCGGGCTTTGTTCTGTCAACGAATCCGAGATTCTGAGGTATCTTGGAGTTGAAGATCATTCTTCCGAGAGTTGTTTCGACAAGACCTGTAACGACCTCGCCGTCTTCTCTTTCCTTGGATACTCTGATCTTTATTCTTGCATGGAGTCCGAGATCGTGGCATTCGTAAGCCATGATCGCCTCATCCATATTGCGGAAGATCTTACCCGCACCGTCTTCGTCGGGGCGGCGCTTTTCATCTGTATCGTTTACGAAATCTCTTTCGTATGTGAGATAGTAGCTTCCCAATACCATGTCCTGTGTAGGAACGGTAACTGCACGGCCGTTAACGGGCTTCAACAGGTTGTTTACGGAAAGCATGAGGAAACGTGCCTCAGCCTGAGCTTCGGGAGAAAGAGGAACGTGTACAGGCATCTGGTCTCCGTCGAAGTCAGCGTTGAACGCAGTACATACAAGAGGATGGAGCTTTATTGCTCTGCCTTCAACAAGCACCGGCTCGAATGCCTGAATAGAAAGTCTGTGAAGTGTAGGGGCACGGTTCAAAAGAACGGGATGATCCTTGATGACCATTTCCAATGCGTCCCAGACCTCGCCGTTAACGCGTTCCACACGCTTCTTTGCATCCTTGATGTTCGTAGCCTTACCCGTTTCAACAAGTCTCTTCATTACGAAGGGCTTGAAGAGTTCCAATGCCATTTCCTTGGGAAGACCGCACTGGTATATCTTAAGGTCGGGTCCTACAACGATAACCGAACGTCCGGAATAGTCAACACGTTTTCCGAGAAGGTTCTGACGGAAACGTCCCTGCTTACCTCTGAGCATCTCGGAAAGAGACTTCAAAGGACGGCTGCTGGGTCCGGTTACGGGTCTGCCTCTTCTGCCGTTATCGATGAGAGCATCGACAGCTTCCTGAAGCATTCTTTTTTCGTTTCTTATGATTATTTCCGGCGCATGAAGCTCCATGAGCTTTCTGAGTCGGTTGTTTCTGTTTATAACTCTTCTGTAAAGATCGTTAAGGTCACTTGTTGCGAATCTGCCGCCGTCAAGCTGTACCATGGGGCGGATATCCGGAGGAATTACCGGAACAACATCGAGTATCATCCATTCCGGCTTATTTCCGGAAAGTCTGAAGGATTCAACGACCTCAAGTCTCTTGACTATGCGCATCTTCTTCTGACCGCTTGCTCCGGGGAGCTGCTGCTTCAAGGACTTCGAAAGCTCTTCGAGATCGAGTCTCTGCAAAAGCTTCTTAACAGCCTCAGCGCCGATACCCGCTTCAAAATCGCCGTCATACTTTTCGCATGCCGTTCTGTACTCCTGCTCTGTCAATGCCTGATTGGGAGCAAGCTTGGTATCTCTGGGATCAATAACTATATACTGAGCAAAGTAGAGAACTCTTTCGAGTATTCTGGGAGATATATCAAGAAGGAGACCCATTCTTGAGGGAATAGCTCTGAAATACCATATATGGGATACGGGAGCGGCAAGCTCGATATGACCCATTCTTTCTCTTCTTACTTTGTTGGTTGTAACTTCAACACCGCACTTTTCGCAGACCTTACCTACGAATCTGACCTTCTTATACTTACCGCAAAAGCATTCCCAGTCTTTTGTCGGTCCAAAGATCCTTTCGCAGAAAAGACCGTCGCGTTCCGGCTTCAGCGTTCTGTAGTTTATCGTCTCAGGCTTCTTAACCTCGCCGTATGACCATTTTCTTATCATATCGGGAGACGCAAGACCTATTTTAATCTTATCGAAATCTATATGTTCCATTAACGCTGCCTCACTTTATCAATAATCTGTATTATCTTCACCGTCGAAATCAAGCTCTTTGCCGTAATACTCCTCATCGTTATCGCTGTCCATATAAGGATCCTCGTCATCATCAGCACCGAGCTGGTCGTCATAGAGCGTTGCATCCTTGTCGCCGTCGTATACTTCCTCACCCAAGAGGCTCTTATCGAAACGAGCCTTCGGACGTACTTCCTCTTCGGATATTTCCTTGAGGGCTATCTCTTCGTTGTTCTTATTCAATACCTGAATATTGAGACCGAGAGACTGAAGCTCTTTGATAAGGACCTTAAATGACTCGGGAACACCGGGAGTGGGAATATTCTGTCCCTTGACAATGGATTCGAACGTCTTTACACGTCCTATAACGTCGTCGGACTTGACTGTCAATATTTCCTGAAGCGTATATGCCGCGCCGTATGCCTCGAGAGCCCAAACTTCCATTTCTCCGAAACGCTGGCCGCCGAACTGAGCTTTACCGCCCAAAGGCTGCTGTGTTATGAGAGAGTAGGGACCTGTGGAACGAGCGTGGATCTTATCATCAACAAGATGATGGAGCTTAAGGAAGTACATGTAACCTACAGTTACGCGGCTGTCAAAGGGTTCACCCGTTCTGCCGTCGTAAAGTACGGTCTTACCGTCGGAAGGAAGTCCTGCCTGATCCAATGCATTTGCTATATCGCTTTCGTTTGCGCCGTCGAATACAGGAGTCATGACCTTGATACCCAATTCCTTTGCGGCACGTCCGAGATGAACCTCAAGCACCTGTCCTATGTTCATTCGGGAAGGAACGCCCAGAGGATTGAGGACTATATCGAGGGGCTGACCGTTGGGAAGGAAGGGCATATCCTCGGAAGGAAGTATTCTTGAAATGACACCCTTATTACCGTGACGACCCGCCATTTTATCACCGACGGATATTTTTCTCTTCTGAGCTACATAAACTTTAACTACTTTGTTTACTCCGGGAGGAAGCTCCGTATCTCCCGCATCTCTCGATAATGTCTTGACATCAACGATTATTCCGCTTTCGCCGTGGGGCAAGCGGAGAGAAGTATCTCTTACCTCTCTTGCCTTCTCGCCAAAGATGGCTCTGAGAAGTCTTTCTTCGGGAGTAAGCTCTGTTTCACCCTTGGGTGTGACCTTACCTACAAGGATATCGCCTGCATGTACCTCGGCACCCTTGCGGATAACACCGTCGGCTGTAAGCTCCTTAAGAGCATCGTCGCCTACACTGGGAATATCTCTCGTTATCTCTTCCGGACCGAGCTTTGTATCTCTTGCCTCGTGAGAATATTCCTCAATATGGATAGAAGTGTATACGTCATCTCTTACAAGTCTTTCGTTGAGAAGAACGGCATCCTCGTAATTGTAGCCTTCCCATGTCATAAATCCGATAAGGACGTTCTTACCGAGTGCAAGCTCTCCGTTGGAGGTTGCGGCACCGTCGGCAATTACCTGACCTGCCTCTATCTCGTCACCCTTCTTCACGATGGGTCTCTGATTTATACATGTACCCTGGTTCGTTCTCTTGAACTTGATAAGCTTGTATGTTTCTTTTGTTCCGTCATCGTTCTTAACAGCGATGGAATCTGCGCAGACGTTTTCGACAATACCGGACTTTCTTGCAAGAACGCAGACGCCGGAGTCTACAGCCGCCTTGTATTCCATGCCCGTTCCGACTACGGGAGCCTCCGTTACCATAAGGGGAACCGCCTGCTTCTGCATGTTGGATCCCATGAGGGCTCTGGAGTTGTCGTCGTTTTCAAGGAAGGGGATAAGAGCCGTCGCAACGGATACCACCATCTTAGGAGATACATCCATAAAGTCTATGCTTTCCTTATCGACCTCAAGTATCTCTTCACGTGCTCTCGCCGTAACTCTCTTGTTCACGAACTTGTTGTCCTCTGTCAAAGGCTCGTTCGCCTGTGCTACAACGTATTCGTCCTCGACGTCAGCTGTCATGTAAACGATCTCGTCGGTTACGACTCCGGTCTCTTTGTCAACTCTTCTGTAAGGAGCCTCGATAAAGCCGAAATCACTGATACGTGCATATGTGGAAAGATAGGATATAAGTCCGATGTTGGGACCTTCGGGAGTTTCGATGGGACACATTCTTCCGTACTGTGTATAGTGAACGTCTCGAACCTCGAAGGATGCTCTGTCTCTGGAAAGACCGCCGGGACCCAATGCGGAAAGACGTCTCTTATGCGTCAGCTCGGAAAGAGGATTGTTCTGATCCATGAACTGAGACAAGGGAGAAGAACCGAAGAATTCCTTGATAGCCGCTACAACGGGTCTTATGTTGATAAGTGTCTGAGGCGTAAGGTTTTCATCATCCTGAATGGACATACGTTCCTTAACTATCTTATCCATTCTGGAGAAGCCTATTCTGAGCTGATTCTGAAGAAGCTCGCCTACGGAACGGAGTCTTCTGTTTCCGAGATGGTCTATATCATCGGGAGTACCTATATTATAGCTGAGGCAAAGCATGTAGTTTATGGATGCGAATATATCAGCCTTTGTTATGTGTCTGGGAATAAGCTCCTCACGGCGCTTATTGATGAGACGGATGATCTCTTCCTTGTCTCCGTTAGCTTCTTCAATTATGGAAAGAAGTGTCTTGAGATCGCCCATTTCCTTGATGCCGGTCGCTTCCTTAACGTCGAAACCGACTATCTTGGACATATCCACCATACCGTTGGTGAATACCTTGCATATATTCTCTCTCTTTTCGCTGTCCGTATATACGAATACCTCGCTTACGCCGGCATCCTGGATAGCCTGAGCCTTCTCCCTGTCGAGAAGAGTATCAGCATCAAAGAGCAATTCGCCTGTAACGGGAGATGCAACGGGGCTTGACAATCTGCAACCCGCTATTCTCTTGGTGAGAGAAAGCTTCTTGTTGAACTTGTATCTGCCTACTGCGGATATATCGTAACGCTTTGAATCAAAGAAAAGATTGTGGATAAGTATCTGAGCACTCTCCATGAGGGCAGGATCGCCGGGACGGAGCTTTCTGTAAACTTCCTTCAGAGCTTCCTCGTAAAGGGATGTCTTGTTAAGCTCAACAGCCGCAGCCATTCCGTCTTTTTCTATTGTATTCTTGATCTTGGGGTCATCACCGAATATCTCGTATATCTGATGATCCTCGGAATATCCGAGAGCACGAATAAGCACGGTTATCGGGATCTTTCTGTTCTTGTCGATTCTTACATAGAAGATATCGTTGATATCTGTCTCATATTCCAACCATGCTCCTCTGTAAGGAATAACAGTGGAGGCAAGAGTGGTTTTACCCATCTTATCCGTTGTTTTTTCGTAATATATACCGGGCGAACGAACGATCTGAGATACTATAACTCTCTCGGCGCCGTTTATAACGAAGGTTCCGTTCTCCGTCATAAGCGGGAAATCTCCCATGAAGATCTCCTGTTCCTTTATTTCGTCTGTAGACTTTTTGGAAAGTCTTACTCTAACACGAAGAGGCACGGCGTAATTTACATCACGCTCCTTGCATTCTTCTATAGAGTACTTGGGAACGCTCTCCATCTTGTAGTCAACAAATTCGATAAAGAGATTACCGGAATAGTCAACTATGGGGGATACGTCCTTTAGTACCTCCATCAGACCTTCATTGAGGAACCACTGATAGGATTTCTTCTGCACCTCGATCAGATTGGGCATTTCAAGCTTTTCATCGATTTTGGAAAAGCTCATTCTTGTCGTTGTGCCAAGCTTGCAGGGCTTCATCATTTTCTTCAACCACTCCATTCAAAATTTCATATCTATAATAAGCGATTTAATTTAAAACATTCCAACGCACTATTTGGGCAGTATACCTATGATAGTGCAGTTTATAATGATATCACATGTTTCTTTGTTTGTCAAGAGGCAAAAAGCGTTTTTTTACATTTTTTTGAGTTTTTTTTGTCAAACAAGAGGAAAATATTCGTTATTTTGATTTTTCTCAATATTTCATTTTTTTCGTATGTGCGCCCTCCTTCCGCGAATGCGGACTCATTCCATATCTACCCACTCGTACAAAGCCGCATACCGGCACGCTTTTTTCACGTTATCAAAAGCATCCCAAAAATTTTTTAAAATTTTTTCGGCACATTTTTTAGCTTCTCGGTAAAAATACGTATTTTTCTAAAAACATTCGAAAATTCTCCCATAGCGTTTTTCACTGGAAAATCAACGTTTTTTAAAACCAATCAAATTTTTTTCAAAAAAATCGAAAAAATTTTAAAAAAAGGGGTTGACAAATCGATCCGATAGTGCTATAATAACACCCGTCGCAAGGAACACGGCAAACGAAAGCAAAACCGAGTACCAAAACGACTGCGGTCGACAGCCGCTGAAAGATTTGCCTCTGTAGCTCAGTTGGTAGAGCAGAGGACTGAAAATCCTCGTGTCGTTGGTTCAATTCCGACCGGAGGCACCATTCCGGTAAAACTGGAAACCAGGCATATACAATTTTACAATCCTGCGGATTTAGCTCATTTGGTAGAGCGCGACCTTGCCAAGGTCGAGGTGGCGGGTTCGAGCCCCGTAATCCGCTCCATTTGGAAGCATAGCTCAGCTGGGAGAGCATCTGCCTTACAAGCAGAGGGTCATAGGTTCGAGCCCTATTGTTTCCACCACCGCCCGATGGTTATCGGGCATTTTGGTCCGGTAGTTCAGTTGGTTAGAACGCTAGCCTGTCACGCTAGAGGTCGTGGGTTCGAGTCCCATCCGGATCGCCATTTTTTTTGCTGACATAGCTCAGTAGGTAGAGCACATCCTTGGTAAGGATGAGGTCGGCCGTTCGAATCGGCTTGTCAGCTCCAGCTCCGAAGTTTTTTTCGGGGCTTTTATTTTTTATTTCTTCATATTCTCTTCCCCATTTTATTATTTTATTTACAAATAAAAGTTATTTAAAATTTCAAGCTGTTGCTGTGAAAGGTATTATTATAAATATGATGAAATTGATAGATTTTTTTATTGGTCTTTTTTCGCATCTCATTCCGAAAAAATATAAAGAAAAATATTTCACTATCTTGAGAAGCGAAGGATTCATGTATCTTGTATTCGGCGCCTTAACTACGATCGTTTCATATGTTACTTACGCCGTTGCCACGAGAATTTTTCAAATCGGTATAATACCGGCAGATATAATATCCTGGGTGTGCTCAGTTGCATTTGCTTTCGTGACAAATAAGCTTTATGTTTTCAAAAGTACATCAAACAGTATAAAAAACGTCACAAAGGAAGCAGTTTCCTTCGTAACGGCACGCCTTCTCTCTTTGGGGATGGAAGTAGGTATGATATACGTTATGATCCTCCCCGTGATCGGCATCAACGATCTTGTTGCAAAGCTTATCGCCAACATTGCTGTAATCATTGCAAATTATTTTTTAAGCAAATTGATAATTTTCAAAAAGAAATAAATTTAAGTGTATCTCAATGGTTAACCCCGACAGATTTTCTCGATCTGTCGGGGTGTACTTTTTGCAATTCGGTAAATTGGAATTGGTATTATACTGGTTTAATCAAACCGTTTGTCCAGAATGTCTCAAAGGTTTCAGTTGAACCGCCGTGCTCGACAATTTTACCGTCAACAACTCTGTC
>SVTV01000015.1 GCA_015063605.1 Oscillospiraceae bacterium | reverse complement strand
CTCGGTTGACCTTGATTTGTATGCTTATATTATACCATAATTCCTGCTATTTGTAAAGATGTTTGTTCAAAATACATGCTTTTTTGCAAAAAAATTACCGCTGACTTTTTACTTTGTCAGCGGTCTGGCATCTGAAAATTTATTTTCAGATGTGTTATCTTGCCTTTGTAGCTATTTCAACAAGAAGCTTTGACTTAAATTCATCAAGAGACATAGTACCCATGTCGCCGTTCTTTCTTGAACGAATTGCAACGAGATTGTCTTCCTCTTCCTTATCGCCCACAACTATCATATAGGGAACCTTTTCAAGCTGTGCCTCACGGATCTTGAAGCCGATCTTTTCATTTCTGTTGTCAAGCTCTGCACGGATACCGCAAGCGGAAAGCTCATCGTAGATCTTCTGAGCATATTCAGCCTGTCTTCCGGAAATGGAAAGAACCTTTACCTGTGTGGGAGCAAGCCATGCGGGGAAAGCACCTGCATACTTTTCTATGAGGAGAGCAAGCGTACGCTCGTAGCAGCCGAGAGAGGTACGGTGGATGATATAAGGTGTCTTCTTCTGTCCGTCTGCATCTGTATATTCCATACCGAATTTCTTAGCGAGAAGCATATCTATCTGAATTGTGATAAGTGTATCTTCCTTGCCGTGAACGTTCTTGATCTGGATATCAAGCTTAGGTCCGTAGAATGCCGCCTCATCTATACCGATCTTATAATCAAGACCAATGTTGTCAAGTATCTTCTTCATGAGACCCTGAGCTTCATCCCACTGCTCGGGAGTACCCTCGTACTTTGATGTGTTGTTGGGATCCCACTGGGAGAATCTGTAGGATACATCTTCAGCAAGTCCAACGGTCTCAAGCATATATTTTGCAAGCTCGAGACATCCTCTGAATTCCTCCTCAAGCTGTTCGGGACGGAGAACAAGGTGACCCTCGGAAATTGTAAACTGACGAACTCTTATAAGTCCGTGCATTTCACCGGAATCCTCGTTACGGAAAAGAGTAGAGGTCTCACCGAATCTCATTGGAAGGTCTCTGTAGGAGCGCATTCTGTTGAGATATGCTTGATACTGGAAGGGGCAAGTCATGGGACGGAGTGCGAAGCATTCCTTTTCCTCATCGTGGGGATCGCCGATTATGAACATTCCGTCAAGGTAATGATCCCAATGTCCCGAAATCTTATAAAGATCACGCTTTGCCATGAGAGGAGTTTTTGTAAGGAGATAGCCTCTCTTCTGTTCTTCATCTTCGACGAATCTCTGGAGAAGCTGGATTACTCTTGCGCCTTTGGGGAGAAGAATAGGAAGTCCCTGACCGATGGAATCAACAGTTGTGAAAAGCTCCAATTCTCTGCCGAGCTTGTTGTGATCGCGTTTCTTTGCTTCTTCTACCGCTGTGATATAAGCTTCAAGGTCTTCCTTGGATGTGAATGCTGTTCCGTAGATTCTCTGGAGCATCTTGTTCTTGCTGTCGCCCTTCCAATACGCACCTGTGCAGGAGAGAAGCTTGAATGCCTTTACCTTGCCTGTGGATGTGAGATGGAGACCTGCACAAAGATCAACGAAATCGCCCTGCTTATAGAATGAGATCTCCTCACCCTCGGGAAGCGCTTCGATAAGCTCGACCTTGTAAGGCTCGTTTCTTTCTGTCATGAATTTAACAGCTTCATCTCTGGGAAGTGTGAATCTCTCAAGAGGAAGATTTTCGGATATGATCTTGCTCATCATCTTTTCTATCTTCTTCAATGCTTCGGGAGAGAATGTTTCCTCCGAATCAAAATCATAATAGAAACCATTATCGATGGAGGGACCGATTGTAAGCTTTGTTTCGGGATAAAGTCTCTTTACAGCCTGTGCCATTATATGGGAAGCTGTGTGGCGGTATATCTTCTTTCCTTCATCATCGTCAAAGGTTACCGCTTCCAATTCGCTTCCGTCTTCTATTACTGCATTGAGCTCCTTTAACTGTCCGTTGACACGAATTGCCAATGAAGCTTTGAGAAGTGCGGAGTCGATCTTTTTCAATATTTCGTACGCCTTGGGAGCTTCGGAAAGCTCTCCGTTTTCAATGGCATACTCACTGCCGTTTAATTTTATAACCATATTTTACTCCTTGTGCCTTTAATAAGGCTCCTTTCTAAAACGTTTATTTTCATAAAAAGAAAAGACCCTACACCGATATAATATCGGGGTAAGGTCATTACGGTTCCACCCAATTGTTTCACTCAGCGGAGAAATATCTCCGAAACCTTAACGCGGCTGACGTCCGCCATTTCCTGCGGAAGCTGAACGGATGGTGTCCCGTATACTCCTTCAAACGGCTCACACCGACCGCCGTCTCTCTGTATGAATAAAAGTAAAGGGATAAGTTCCGTATAAACGCCTTTAATTATAAATTCACAATTATTATATACCTTTTTAGCGAATTTGTCAAGCATATTTTTGGTCAATTTCAAATATACTTTTAACAAATCAGAATAATATCGGTATTGGTAGATATACTACATTTAATCGCCGATAAAAAATGAAAAAGATAAAGGTAAAAAGGGGACTAAACTATGGATAAAAGAAAAATGCTTGTAAAATATTCAGCTGCCGATATTTTGAAATACTCGGCATTATCGGGAACAGTTGCTGCGGTAGGCGCAGTCCTTGTATCCTTTATATCATCGGCAATGCTGAACGGTACAGATGCACCTGAGCTGTATTTTGAAGCTGTATCTTGGTCATCGATAGCAACAGGCGGTGTTGCGGGCGGATTGCTGAACGGTGTTCTCGAAAAAGGCAGGAACAAATACAGCGGTATTTTCACAGGTATCTTTGCAGCACTTCTGATGCTTGTGGTTTCTGCATCTTTCGGAGGTTTCGGCGACGAAAGCTTTGAGCCCTTGAAGGTCTTATTGTGCATATTATCTTGTTTTTTTGGCGGTATTGCAGTTTCATCCGGAATGAAACCCGGTATCTCTAAAAGCTTGAAAAGAGGTAAAAATCCTGTTTACAGACCCAATAGAGGGGTGAGATGAAAAATATTTGGAAAAATTTTTGCTTTATTGCAAATATTTTTATAAATGCGGTTGATTTTTTTTGAAATGCATGATATAATTCTAAGTGAAAAAATTGTTGAAAGGTATTTTGAATCATGAAAAACATAAGAACAATAAATTCTAAGAAAACAAACAGCGAAATCCGCTCTTCCGGATGCGGCGAGTGCCAGGCTTCCTGCCAGTCCGCTTGCAAAACCTCCTGCACAGTTGCTAACCAGAAATGCGAGAAGCCCAATAAAACTAAATAATCTTATTTAAGATCAAGGAATATTTGTTTTTATACCGCATGATCGTACGTGATAGCTTTTCCGAGAATCGGAATTTGTCTTCTGCGGACTTGCCTTATTGAAATGAATAACGGGGAGGGTAATAGGCCGGCAGACAGCGCTTATTACCCTTTATTGCATAGAATACCAAAGAATTACTAATGCTACAAATAAAAAGTGAGACTAAAGATATACGCCATGAATTACGGATTGATACATAAATATACACAAAACGGTTACTTTATTCTTATAGATACAAATTCCGGAACAGTACATGCGGTTACCGAGCTTGTATATAAGCTTCTGGATCATATCACCCCTCCCGTATCCAAGCAGATGCCTTCCGAGCTTGCAAAACTTGATGAGCTCAGCGGATACGACAGAGAGCTTATCGAAGAGGCATATGACGATATATATCAGCTTTTTGATGAAGGTATGCTTTTTTCAACTCTTCCGGAGCTTGAATATGCGAAGGTGGATTATGAAAATATGCCCATCAAGTCTATGTGCCTCCATATTGCCCACGATTGCAATATGAGATGTAAATATTGCTTTGCTGAAACTGGAAGCTTCAACAGAGCCAGAAAGCTCATGTCTTATGAGGTAGGTAAGGAAGCCATCGATTTTCTTATCCGCGAATCAAAGGGGATAAAGCATCTTGAGTTAGACTTCTTCGGAGGAGAACCTCTTCTTAATTTCGACACGGTTAAAAGACTCGTTGAATACGGAAGACAGGAAGAAAAGAAGCATAACAAGATCATCCGTTTCACCATGACTACAAACGGAGTTCTTCTTGATGACGACACCATTGATTTCCTTAATAAGGAAATGTCGAATATCGTCCTTTCCTGCGATGGCAGAAAATGCGTCAATGATACGATGCGTCCCATGGAGGACGGAAGCGGATCATACGATCTTATAATGCCGGGCTTCAAAAAGCTTGCAGCTCAGAGAGGCGATAAGGATTACTATATCCGCGGTACATATACAGCGAAGAATCTCGACTTTTCAAGAGACGTTCTTGCTCTTGCTGCAGAAGGCTTTGATCAGATCTCAGTTGAACCCGTTGTTCTTCCCGATGACAGTCCTTATGCAATAAAGGAAGAGCATCTGCATACATTATTCAGAGAATATGAACGCCTTACAAGGGAAATGATAAAGAGAAACCATGAGAAGAGCCATCTTCCCGAGGCAAAGCCCTTCAATTTTTTCCATTTCATGATAGATCTTGATGCAGGCCCCTGCGTTTACAAGAGAATGAAGGGTTGCGGATCCGGAAGCGAGTATATCTCTGTAACACCCGAAGGCGATATCTATCCCTGCCATCAGTTTGCTGATAAGCCGGAATTCAAGATCGGTACATTGAAGGACGGCATCACAAACAAAGAAGTAAAGAGCTGCTTCGGCAGATGCCCCATAACCACCTCCGAGCAGTGCAAAAACTGCTGGGCTAAGTTCTATTGCGGCGGCGGATGTGCGGCAAATAATTATTCCTTCAATAAGGATATAAATGTGCCGTATCATATAGGCTGTGAACTTGAAAGAAAGCGCGTTGAGTGTGCTATAGCAATAAAGCTCGTTGAAGCCTTTGAAGAACAGTGACTTTACATTTTTTTAAGCGTTCCAAAATTAAGAGAGGAAAAGAATGATGACTAAATACATCAGATACACATCATTTGTCGCACTTTTGCTTGCGTGCATTCTGATGCTTGCTTCATGTTTTTCGGAAGAATTGTCGAGAGATCCGTATGAAGCTGAGCTTTTGACTGCGTTGTTAAAGGATGAAGTATCCGATAACAAAATGATATTTGCCGCGCAGACATTAAATCTTGCGGGAAACGGAGCGCCCAAAGCGGTAACCTCCAAAGCAAAGATAGGCGATCACGATTGGTATTGTGCTTTTCCTTCTTTTTCGGATACTAAGCTGACCGAAAAGGTCAAAAATCACGTTGTATCCATCGTCTCCTCCTTGAAGATATCTTCTCCCAAGCTTCTGAAGCTGGATTACACGGCTGAAATGGTAGGCAATTACTGCAATATTACCTTCTATGCCGACAATATATCATCGGACGGCACGGGAAAAATAATAAGCGAGAAGATAATAATAGTTTGTGTCGATACGGTAAAAAACGATCTTGCCGAGTATTCGTCATTTTTTAAATACGATGAGTACAGAGATAGCTTTTATTCCTATATCAAACAAGCAATAGAGGTCTCATCCTCGATCCAAAAAAGCCAATACGACAGCGAAAAGCTTGCAGGCTTTTTTGAAAACAAGGGTGATATCGATGTGTTTACAATGGAGGAGGACGGAGTCCGCTTCTATTTTGATGAAGAAGATTTTACTGTAGGTGCAGCTTACATAAGCGTTCACGTTCCTACAGAAAGATTTGCCGAATTCGGAAAACCGGAAGAAAAACCTCCGATTCAAGGCGGAGCTTATTTCCCCGGTTATCAGCCTGTCATCTCTGCAGACGAAAAGGTCATTGCTCTCACTTTTGATGACGGACCCAATTACACTCTTACGAAAAAGCTTCTCGATATACTTGAAGAAAAGCAAGCGAAGGCAACTTTTTTCGTTCTCGGTGAATGTCTTGATACGAATGGCGACGGAAAGATTGAGCCATGGGCGAAGTCTTATCTTGAAAGAGCCGTTTCCCTCGGATGTGAGATAGGAAACCATTCATATAATCACCCAAATTTCAATACTCTATCAAAGGATAAGATAAAAGAGCAGATAACTAAGACAGGCAATCTCGTATATCAGGGAATAGGATCTTCTCCCATAGTTTTGAGAGCTCCTTACGGAAATCTTAAGGAAAAAGCTCTTGCTGCTTCCTTGGGCTATAATATTGTTTATTGGAGTGTTGATACTCTTGATTGGGATTATTCGAATCAAAGCCGGAAGGGTCAGATATCGCGAGAAGAGGCAATTAGCAAAACCGTTGATGTCATTAAGAAAAATGCCGTTTCCGGACGTATAATTCTTATGCATGATATTCATGCCATATCAATAGATGCTGCTGCTGAAGCTATTGATTATCTCCATTCCGAGGGATACAGACTTGTTACCGTAAGTGAGCTTTGCGATCTTCTTAACCGTACACCGGATGAGACCGTTATTTATACGAGATCTACTTTATATTCAAATTGAATGCTTCTTCCTTCAAAGGAAGATAAAATAAAGAAACAATTACAGGAGAACTAAATTATGAAAATATCCGTAACAACATACAGCTTTCATGAATTGATAAAAGAGGATAAGCTCGGCATGAGGGGCGTTATTGAAAAGATTAAGGAATTCGGAGCAGACGCTATCGAATATTCCGTTGCAGACAGACCTCATGATGAGTTTATCGAATATGCAAAGAATGCAAAGTCTATTACCGAAGAGGTTGGTATAGAAAGTGCAGCATTTGCGGTAGGAGCCGATTTTATCAACGGCAGCGGCGGAGATCTCAAGGCTGAGATAAAGAGAGTTCAGGGACTCGTTGATGTAGCCGAGGCCTTCGGTGTAAAGGTGATGCGCCATGACACAGCTTACGGCTTTGCTCCTTCCGTAAAGTCCAAGAGAGGCTTTGATGATGCACTTCCCAGAATTATTGAAGGTTGCCGCGAGGTGACAAAGTACGCTGAGCAGAAAGGTATCGTTACTTGCACGGAAAACCACGGCTATTTTGCACAGGATGCGGAAAGAGTAGAGAAAATAATCAACGGTGTCGGCGAAGATAATTTCGGTGCTCTCGTAGACTTCGGTAACTTCCTTTGCGCTGACGGTGATCCTGCAAAGTCCGTAGGTCTTCTTGCACAGTATGCACGTCATGCACATGCGAAGGATTTCTACTATAAGCCCGGATATATGGATGATCCCGGTGCTATGTGGTTCCAGACAAGAAACGGAAACTACCTTAAAGGCGCAATAATCGGTCACGGTATAGTTCCCATAAGACAGTGCATCAGACTTCTTAAGAAGAACGGATATGACGGCTTTGTTACTGTTGAATATGAAGGCCATGAGGATACTCTTACCGGCATTAAAAACGGCATAGATAACCTCAAGAGATTTATGGCGTAAATACCCAAAGATTCAAGGGAGCGATAGAGAGGAAAAGTATTAATGGCAGAAAAGAAGAAGCTTGGTCTGTTATCAAAAATGCCTTTTAAAAAGGCGGTAAAGCTTTTGACGACTATAGGTGTTTCGGCTTTGATCCTCGTTGTTGCATTGACAGCGATGATATATTTCCGCGTGCAAACGGGATTCTGGTTCTGGGAAACGGATTTTCTTCAATACGAAAACCACAACGGCGGTATAGATTATTATCCCGCTGACTATGAAGAGAATATTTTTGAAAATCCCCGCTATATGGAGCTTGTCAGAGATATTTATTTCGGTGAAAACGAGGCGTACTATCTTTTGAGCGGTGATGATTACGTGAATACAGGCAATGATGCCGTGTTTTTCCGTGATTATTTCGATGCCATTATCAAGGGCGACCATGAAACCTACAATTCATTTTTCATGGACGGCTATTTTACCTCAAAGATCCTTCCCAAAAGTGAGTTTACAATGCAGAAGGTGTATAATATTCACGTTATGAAAAAGGGTACCGAGCAGGTTGAAATGAAGGGCGTTACATATACGGCGCAAACTTATGTTGTGCAGTATATGATAAAGCAAAATAACGGATCCTTCAGACTCGGACTTCCCAGCGATTCATATAAGCCCGAGCTTTACCGAATAGTAGAGCAGGACGGAGAATATAAGATACACAGCATTCTCGATATAGTTACAATTTACGAATAACATTAGGTAATATTTTATGAAATATTTTGTTATGCTCGGCGACGGTATGGCGGATCGTCCCGTCAGCGAGCTCGGTAATAAAACACCCTTACAGTCGGCTTGTAAGCCGATGATGGATATGCTTGCCTCAAAGGGCTCTTGCGGTATGTGTAAGACCGTTCCCGATGGAATGGTTCCGGAAAGTGATACTGCAAATCTCGCTGTATTGGGTTACGATCCGCTTATTTATTCAAAGGGAAGATCTCCCCTTGAAGCAATGAGCATAGGTCTTTCCATGGATGAAGACGACTTTGCATTCAGATGCAATATCGTTACGGTATCCGAGGATGAGGAAAATTATGAAGACAAGATAATGATAGATCACAGTGCAGGGGAAATAACCACCGAAGAAGCGCGTGTTCTTATCGAAGCTCTTCAGTCTCATTTCGGAAATGAATTCAGAACTCTTTATACCGGTATAAGCTATCGTCATTGCTTCATCTGGAAGAATCCTCCCGGAAGTGAAGTAAGCGAAAGAATATACGATTTCACACGTCCTCATGATATTCTCGGCAGAAGAATAGGGGAATATATTCCCTCAGGTCCCATCGGCGGAGAATACGGTAAGATGTACGGAGAAAGCTATAAACTCCTTTCGTCTCATCCTCTCAATATCAAGAGAAAGAGCGAAGGCAAAGCTCCCGCAAATTCCATTTGGCTTTGGAGTCCGGGAAAGAAGCCTTTCCTTTCCTCATTCCCCGAAAGATTCGGTCTTGACGGAACGATTGTGTCTGCAGTGGACCTTATCAAGGGTATCGGCATTTGTGCGGGACTCAAGGCTCCCGATGTTCCCGGTGCTACAGGTACCGTTCATACCAATTACGAGGGTAAAGCCAAAGCGGCGATCGACGCCTTTGAAAACGGCGACAGCTTCGTATACGTTCACGTTGAAGGTCCCGATGAATGCGGACACAGAGCTGAAATGGATAATAAGATCAAGTCTATTGAAAAGATTGATTCTCTCATTCTCAAGCCTGTATTCGAGTATCTTAAGAGCAAGAATGAACCATTTAAGATACTTCTTATGCCCGATCATCCCACACCTCTTGCATTGAGAACACACGTCTCCGATCCTGTACCATTCGTAATGTATGACAGCAGAAGCGAAGCTGATTCGGGTATCTCTTGTTACGATGAAACGATTGCGGAAAAGAGTGATATGTACATCGGCGAAGGCTATAAGCTTATAGAGACGTTTATCGAAAAATAATTATTTGTTCAAGATATTACCTTTGCGGAGGTCATCATGAAGGATATAAAGAATTTTTATGATAATGCAATAAAGCTGTTTTCCGATAATTACGTCGTAAACTGGCATGAGCACGTTTGGGAAAGTGCACCGGGTGTATTAAATGAGGTCCTTTGCGAAAGACTTTACGAGGGTGCTTGCGATACCTACATGGACAAGGTGCTTATTTCCGATCCCATAACGAGCGGTGAAGCAACTCCTGAAAGATTCCGTCAGGTCAATAACGTAGTTGTCGAGGGTATAAAGAGACATCCCGACAAGTTCATCGGCATGTGCTTTGTAAACGGCGGATATAAAGAAGAAGCTGTCGAAGAGGTGAAAAGATGTATCGATATGGGGTTTGTCGGTGTCAAGCTTTATCATCAGTATTTTATAAATGATCACATTCTCGATCATCTTGTCGAGGAATGCATAAAGCTTGATGTGCCTATCCTTGTGCACGCCGGCAGAGCTGTAAGATTCCCGAACAGTCAACCCTTCTGTTCCGACGGCGCTCATTTTGCGGATATGGGCAGAAGATATCCCGAGGCAAATATAATCATGGCTCACATTGGTGGCGGCGGAGATTGGCAATGGCAGATAAAGGCTATAGCCGATGTCAAGAACATATTCACTGACATGAGCGGCAGCGTTGTTGATGCACCTATGATAGAAAACGCCGTCAAGATGCTTGGTGCGGACAGAATTCTTTTCGGAACTGACGGAACATTGTTCGCGGGTATCGGTAAGATGCTTGCTGCAAATATTTCCGAAGAGGATAAAAAAACTATTCTGTCGGGCGGTATATACGACCGCTTTCTTAAAAAGTAAAAAGTAATAATACTTTCTATAAAAAACAAAACAAACGGAGGCTTATTATGAATAACATAAAAGCTTATTACGAAAATGAGATGAAGCTCTTTTCGGACAATTATGTTGTAAACTGGCATGAGCATGTATGGGAAAGCGCTCCCGGAGTTCTTAACGAGGTTCTTTGCGAAAGACTTTATGAAGGCTCCTGCGCTACATATATGGATAAGGTGCTTATTTCCGATCCCATCACCGCAGGTGACGCTACTTCGGAAAGATGCCGTCAGGTAAACAATGTTGTAGTTGAAGCTATTAAGAGACATCCCGATATGTTCTTGGGCATGTGCTTCGTTAACGGCGGAAACAAGGAAGAAGCTATAGAAGAAGTAAAGCGTTGTGTTGATATGGGATTTGTTGGTATTAAGCTCTATCATCAGTACTTTATTAACGATGAGACAATGTTCCCCCTCATTGAAGCATGCATAGATCTTGATATACCGATACTTGTCCATGCAGGCAGACTTACACGTCATCCCAATTCTCAGCCCAGACTTTCCGGAGGCGAACATTTTGCCGATATCGGAAGAAGATATCCCGAAGCAAATATTATCATGGCTCATATCACGGGCGGCGGAGATTGGCAGTGGCAGCTTAAGGGCATTGCCGATGTGAAGAACATTTACACCGATTTTTCCGGAAGCGTTATAGATGCTCCTGTTATCGAAGAGACAGTAAGGATCCTCGGTGCGGACAGAATACTCTTCGGAACAGACGGCACACTCTTTGCAGGTATCGGCAAGATGCTTGAGGGTAACATCTCACTCGAAGATAAGAAGAAGATACTTGCCGGCGGCGCTTATGACCGCTTCATTCAGAAGGCTAAAAAGTAATTCTTCGTAAACTCTTTCTTAATTAGGTAACATTTCGTGAAAAATATAAAAACATATTATGAGGACAAGCTTAAACTGTTTTCCGATAATTTTGTTGTTAATTGGCATGAACATGTAAGAGAAGCTTCTCCGGGAGAACTGGACGAAGCTCATTGCGACAGACTTTATAACGGTTGCAAGGTGACCTTCCAGGATAAGGTGCTTGTCTCAGTCCCCATTCTTGATGAGCACGTGACCATCGAACGATGTGCTCAGGCAAATGATACGGTCTATAAAGCGATGCAAAGATACCCGGATATGATAATGGGTATGTGCTTTGTCAACGGCGGTCATAAAGAAAAAGCCGTCGAGGAAGTAAAACGCTGTGTTGACATGGGTTTTGTCGGCGTTAAGCTCTATCATCAGTATTTTATCAATGATGAGAATATGAATTGCCTTGTGGAAGCTTGTATCGATATGGATATACCGATACTCGTTCACGCGGGTAAGCTTATGCGCTTTACCGAGCGTCAGCCCCGTCTTTCGGGCGGAGAACATTTTGCGGATATGGGAAGAAGATACCCCGAAGCCAATATTATTATGGCGCATATCGCGGGCGGCGGAGATTGGCAGTGGCAGCTTAAGGGCATTGCCGATGTCAAAAATATTTACACCGACCTTTCGGGAAGTGTTGTTGATTATCCCGTTGTGGAGGAAACAGTAAAAACACTTGGTGCTGACAGAGTGCTTTTCGGAACAGACGGTACACTTTTTGCAGGCGTTGGTAAGATACTTGCCGCAAATATACCCGATGAGGATAAAAAGTCTATCCTTGCGGGAACTTCATATGAAAGATTTATAAGAAAGGTGAATAAATAAAATGTTAATAGATACTTGTACTTATGTAGGACATTGGCCCTTCAGAAAACTCCCCTTTAATACTCTTAACGAATTGTGCGAAAGCGCAAAGAAGAGAATGGTCACACATATCTTTTGTACAAACCTCAACGCTGTATTCTATAAGGATACAATGGAAGGAAACTACGAGCTTCTCGAAGAGCTCAAATCTTACAAGGGCGATGTAGTCGTATATCCCTTTGCTGTTATAAATCCCGTTTACGTATGCGCTCTCGAAGATATCAAGAAGTGCGCAGAGCTCGGATTCAAGGGAATTGAGCTTACACCTCAGTATCATAATTACTCTCTCGATTCCGATGAAGCCCGTGCAGCTTATAAGCTCTGCGGTGAATTGGGACTTTTCGTAAAGGTATCCGCAGGCTTCGAAAACGTAAGACAGCGTCATATCATCGACAAGACCGAAGAGCCCTCAGGTGCTGAAATAGCTGCTATGGCAAAGGCTTCCGACAAGACTGTTACCATCGTAAACGCTCATTTCCCCACAGCTCTCGGCCCCAACTTCAAGGAAGTTTTCTCTGCACGTGACAATATTTTCATGGATGTTATGCGTACAGACTCCTTTGTAGGAAGAAACTTTGATGATGCTATCGCTTATGCGGGATATGACAGACTCGTATTCGGTACAATGCATCCCTTCAAGTATATAGAGCCTCAGTTTGTTAAGCTTTTCTCCACAAAGGCTGCTACAGACGAAGGCAAGGAAAAGATACTCTACAAGAATATGCAAAGAGTACTTGGTCTTTGATTCGAGCGAAGCTTAAACCATAATTAAATTATTTTCATAAATTGCGGCGCCGCCTCATAGAATCTGAATGTATATCGTTTGGATCCTAAGGAGGCGCGTCCGCATATGAAAAACGTAAAAAAGCTTATACTTAATACTGCGGCATTAACGGCAACCTCACTCGCTATGAAGACGGTTGCTGTGTTGTATAATGTCTTTTTGACAGATAAGATAGGTACAGCGGGAATAGGCTTATTCACCCTTGTAATGACCGTATACGCATTTATAAAGACATTGGGATCTTCCGGTCTTTCTCTGGCGGGAACAAGACTTTCGATAGACGAGAGAGATGGTACAAAGCATCACATGCGATCCCTTGTCCTTTTGGGTGCTGCTCTCGGTACCTCTGTAGGAGTATTACTTTATTTCGGTGCCGATCTTTTTGCCTCTCTTTGGCTTTCGGAACCCGATACCGCAGGTGCTTTGCGTATTCTTTCTTTTTCGCTTCCTTTTGTTGCGATGTCTGCCTGTCTCGGCGGATACTATACAGCTGTCAGAAGGATGGGATATTTTGCCGCGATAACATTTACCGAACAGATCTTTAAGGTGATCTTGACTGTTTTTCTTGTATCCAATTCGAAGAACAACACGGAAGCTGTCGAAGGCATCTCATTTGCGATTTTATTATCCGAGATGTTCAGCTTTACGATCGCCTCTGTTATTTATCTTCTTTTGGGAAAAGAGCGCAAGGGTCTTAACAAAAGATTTAGGTTTCTTTCTTCTTTCGGAAGAATCGCTGTTCCGGAGGCTGTAGGAGCATGGGTAAGAAGTGCACTTCGGACGGCAGAGCATCTTCTTATTCCGATCGGCTTGAAAAAATCCGGAGTTTCTCAGGAAAAGGCACTTGCTTCATACGGAGCTTTGCAGGGAATGGCACTTCCCGTATTGCTGTATCCCTCCTCGCTTCTTGCTTCATTGTCGGGTCTGCTTGTTCCCGAAATTGCGGAAAGCTCCGCAGAAAATAAAAACAAGCATATAAGATACATAATTAACAGAGTTATATCGAATGCATTGATTTTTTCTATAGGAGTGTTCGGGATAATGTACGTTTTTTCCGATCATCTTTCTTATGCTGTTTACGGCAGTGCTGAAGCCGCAGGCTTTATACGCATTATTGCCCCTTTGATTCCCATTATGTATCTTGATATAACCGTAGACGGAATGTTAAAGGGTCTTGATATGCAAATGTCCGTTATGGGTATAAATATCATAGATTCATTTCTTTGCGTTATTCTCGTGATCTTGCTTGTTCCGATGTGGTCCGTTGACGGTTACGTTTTGACAATATATATTGCGGAGATAGTAAATTTTATTTTAAGCTATATTTGTCTATTCAGAAAATGTCCTCCGCAGACCGATATAAGATCGAAAATAATCAAACCGCTTATTGCTGTTCTTGCCGCGGTTACATCTTCAAGGCTTGTGTTTTCACAAGCATCTCTTGATTATGTTTCTCTCGCGTTCTGTGAGATAGCATTGAGCATTGTTATATACATATCCTTACTCCTGATTTTTAAATGCTTCACAAAAGAGGAAATGGGATGGTTTATGGAGCTTGCTCCGAAACGAAGGGAACGCTTTGCAAATAATATGAATGAAAAAGAAACAGTGAAAGGAAAGATTGATTTATAAGATGGAAAAGGATACGGTGAAAACCAATAAAATTAAGGCTGTCAAGAATTATCTTATACCCATGTCTGTAATAGGATGCGCGTCTGTTATCGCATTTATAGCAGCTTCTGTCCTTTTGTTTAACAATGGGATAATCGGTTATGCCTTTCTCTCGTTGATCGCCGCGCTCGTCTGCGGACTTGTTGCCTTCCTTACGGTGAGACGCGCCAAGGATCTTAACGATATACTGTCTTTACCGGAGGAAAGATTGTCTGTATGGTATCTTTCAAGAAAAGCTGCGGTCGCATCTTCCGGATTGGAGCTTAAGAAAATGACAAATGACGATGTTTTTGCATCTCTCGTATTTTTCTTCTTTATGGTGCTTTTCGGGGGTGTTTTCGGTATAATTTCAAAAAGCCTTGCAATGTTTATAACAATGTTTGCATGCGGTGCATTGATAGTTATTCTTTGCGTATCTCTTCACGCCGTAAGGCGCTCACGCATTGCATCAAGCAGAGGAATATGCATATTCGGTGAATACGGAGTATTTGCCAACGGCTTGTATCACTCATTCTGTGATGTGGGTATTTCAAGCATTTCTTCAAAGTACAATGAAAAGAACAGGCTTTTGATAATATCTTATAAAAATAAGCTTCTCAGCCCCGGAAGAAGATTATATATTCCCATATTCGTTCCCGAAGGCTTCGAGGAAGAGGCAATGAAGATAAATAAGTTCTATGCTTCATATGACGACTGAGAAAATTCAGGCATCTCGCATTACCGAGGTGCCTTTTTAAGTCTTTTGAATACTGCTTAAAGCCCTCAGCTCGTCGAGAGCATCGGCAAGACCGCCCAATTTGTCAATGAGCCCTGCTTCAACGGCTTTCTTTCCGCTTATAATCGTTCCCACATCTCCCGCCATCAGATCGCTTGCGTAGATCATTTTTTCAAGAATATCTTTTTCTATCTTCGAGTTCTTTACAATAAAATCCGATATCCTGTCCTGCATCCGTTTAAAATGAAGAAATGTCTGTGACGCACCTATCACAAGACCGTTTATCCTTACAGGATGGAGTGTCATTGTAGCGGATTCGGCAATGAATGAGGTATCAGCTGCTACCGCCATGGGAATTCCGATAGAATGACATCCACCGAATATCATAGACACTACGGGCTTTCTCATGGAGGATATCAATTCCGCAATGGCAAGCCCTGCCTCCACATCTCCGCCAACTGTATTCAATAAGACGAGAAGACCTTTGATATTATTATCCTGTTCAACCGAAACAAGCTGAGGGAGTATATGCTCATACTTTACCGATTTCAATGGTTGTGATACCGCAGAATGACCTTCAACATGTCCTGCGATCATGAGCGTACAAATTGTAAGATCACCATCACCTCCTGTGATAACAGATCCGGAGCTGTTGTCATCTTCCGTTTTTCTAAGGTCATCCGCTGACTCTTCAAATTCTTCACCTGATTGAACCTCTTTTTCTCTGTATCTTCCCATATATCCTCCTATAAAAAATGCTTTCGAACCGTGCCGTGATTTACATTTAGTATTTACAAACAGGCAGAAATAATACAAAAAAACAATGTTTTTGCCTCTTCGACAAAATCCACTATTGTCAAATCGTTAAAAATATGGTATTATTATATAAAGCATGCGAGAGAATAAGAAGGTGAAATGTTAAAATGCTGAAAACCGATGTAGCGGCATACGTATGGCCCGCTTATACAGGAGACGAAAAACGTTCGAGGATGTTCTGGAAAGAGGGAATGGGAGAATGGCAGTCTGTGAAAAACAGTGTACCCAAGATATCCCCCTACGGAATATATCCCGAACCTGCCAAGCCCTTGTGGGGATTTGTCAATGAAGCTGATCCTTATGTAATGCAGATGCAGATAGATGCGGCAACAGATCACGGAATAAATGTCTTCATATATGATTGGTATTGGTATGACACAAGACCTTTTCTTGAGCATTGCCTTGATAACGGCTTTTTGAAGGCACAGAACAATCATAAGATGAAATTTTATCTTATGTGGGCGAATCACGATGCAAATCATCTCTGGAATAAGGAGCTTTCCGACACTTGCGGCGATGTTGTTATCTGGAAGGGTGCACAGGACAGAAAGCAGTTTGAAATTATCGTTAAAAGGGTAATTGAGAAGTACTTTTCTCATCCTTGCTATTATAAAATAAACGGCTGTCCCGTATTTATGATATATGAGCTTGTCAATCTGACGGAGGGCTTGGGCGGTATCGAAGAAACAAAGCGTGCTCTTGATTATTTTAGAAATGAGGTAGTAAAGGCAGGCTTCCCGGGACTTCATCTTCAGGTTGCCGCTTGGAACAGCAACGGAAATAACCTCAGCGGAGTTGATAAGGGTATAGGTCTTTCAAGAGATGAATTCAATGCACTTTGCTTTGACAGTATGACACATTATCAATTTGTCCACTTTACTTCGATGAACAGGGACTATCTTGAAGTCCTTGAGGATGTGAAGGCTCAGTATAAGCTTATTAATGAAAACTATAATATACCGTATTACCCCCATGTTTCCGTTGGATGGGACAATAATCCAAGATTCAGATCCTTCATAGATCATGTTTGCAAAAACAACACTCCCGAGAATTTCGAAAATGGTTTGAGGCTTGCATCAGACTATCTCGATCAGCACCCTGAGCTTCACAGACTTGTAACCTTGAACAGCTGGAATGAATGGACCGAAACAAGCTACCTTCAGCCCGACACGAAATACGGATACGGTTATCTGGAAGCGGTAAAAAGAGTATTTAAGGGAAAATGACAGATATCGATACAGAATCAAGAAAGGAATAAGACTATGAAAAAGATAATTACATTGAGCCGTCAATTCGGCAGCGGCGGACGTGAGCTCGGAAAGAGACTTTCCGAAGCTTTGGGTATACCTTGCTACGATCATCAGATCATAGATATGATAGCCGAGGAGCAGGGCCTTGATAAGGATTACGTTGCAAGAATATCCGAAAAGGCTATACAGGCTTTTTATCCCGCTACTATCGGCAGACATTTTACATGGAATCCCGTTATGGAACAACCCATGAAGGTCGCTGCGGCGCAAAATGATATATTGAAGAAGCTTGCGGAAAAGGAGGACTGCATGATCGTCGGCAGAGGTGCGGATGTTATCCTCAAGGATATGAACCCCTTCAGAATATACGTTTATGCCGATATGGATGCAAGAGTACAGAGATGCATGGCACATTCCAAGGAAGGTGAAAATCTATCCGAGGGCGAAATGCTTAAAATGATAAAGAAGATAGACCGTGAAAGATCGGCTTACCGCTCGCAGTTCACGGATATAAGATGGGGAGAAAGCGAAGCTTTCAACCTCTGTATCAACACTACCGGCAAGGAGATTAAAGATCTTATAGATCCGATAGTTTCATACATTAATGTATGGTTTCAGAATAAATAAAAACTTTTATAAGGAAAGAAAATAAAAAGGAATATTAAAAATGCGTTACATAGCCGACAACGATCTTCACATACACTCATTTCTTTCAAGCTGTTCGAGATGCGAAGAGCAGACACCGGAGAATATTTTAAAATATGCCGAAAACAACGGATTAAAAACTGTTTGTCTCACCGACCATATGTGGGACAGCCGTGTCGAAGGCGCTTCGAAATGGTACTCGCCTCAGACCTTTGAGCACATTTCCGCTTCACTTCCTCTGCCGAAAAAGGACGGCATACGCTTCTTATTTGGATGCGAGACCGATCTTTCCCGTGATCTTACCTTGGGCATATCACGTGAAGTGATGGAAAAGGTGGACTTTATTATTATTCCCACCACTCATATGCATATGGGAGGATTCACGGTCAAGGGAGACGAAAATGCAGAGGAAAGAGCGAAGCTTTGGAGCGACCGCTTTGATGCGGTGCTTGATATGGATCTGCCTTTCCATAAGGTAGGAGTTGCTCACCTTACTTGTCCCTTGATCTATCGTGAGCATTATCTTGATGTTTTGAAATGTATCCCCGAAAATGAATATCACCGCCTTTTCTGTAAGGCGGCGGATAAAGGGATAGGCATAGAATTGAATTTCAATTCACTCAGGCTTTCCGAGGCAGAAGCCGAGATTGAGCTTCTTCCGTATAAAATTGCCAAGGAAGAGGGATGTAAGTTCTATTTCGGTAGCGACGCCCACAGCCCGGCAGGTTTTGACAGGGCAAAGGAAAATTTCGAGAATATAATTACGCTTCTCGATCTTAAAGAAGAGGATAAATTCATAATATGAACGACGAAAAAAAGACAGGTCTTATGGATAAGATCAGAAAAATGATAGAAACCACCGAAGGCTTGGATGATGATCTTTATTATGATGATATCGATGAAGGGCTTTCGGATGAACAGAAAGAGTCGGAGCTTAATCCAACGAAAGCTCAGGAAAGCTGTATACCGATACTTTGCGATGTGAATAACAGTAAGCTTCATATAGGATCCGAAGGTGTAGTAACTGTCATATCCTGCGAACCAAATGATCTTGCCGATATTTACGAGGCTATTGCGTCAATGCTTAATTGTGAAGGATTCGTTAATATTGACTTTTCCGATGTGCATTTAAGCAATGCAAACGGAGGAGTAGTAAAGATCTATAAAGCCTTTGCTACAGGTGATGACTGCTGTGCAGTTGCCGCACAAATGATTGCCCGAAGCAGTATCAATGCAGATTCCGTGATACTTTTGATCGAGGCATCAAATGATGTCACATTCATGGAGGTGGATACGATCTCATCTACCGTTTCATCGATCTGTCACCCGGATACGCGTATCGTATGGGGAGTGAACTTAAAAGAAGAGAAAACCAAAACGGTTAAGATATCCGTTTTGGCTTTCGATGAACATCAATGATCTTATAATTATATATTTATCCAGCTTTCAAGTCTCCAGTTGTCCTTTGCGAACTCAAATACCGCAACCGTGCAATTGGAGCATTTTATTTTGGATCTCGGAAGTATCATACCGACTACCTCGTCAAGTGTTCTTCTGAGAACACCCGCATGAGAAAAAGCCGCTACATTATCATATCCCGAGTTTTCAAGCATTTTCATGAATTCTTTTACTCTTCCGTTGAATTCCTCACGGTTCTCGCCTTTGTAATCAACAAATCCGCGGTGTGCGACAAGCTCCCTCATTTCATCTGTGAGAAGGTAACCGGGCTGTCTTTCAAGCTCTCCGACATTGATCTCGCGAATGAGAGGTGTGGTTTCGTATACTGCACCGGGAAGTGCCGTTTCAAGTGTCTGTATAGCTCGTATAAGATCGCTTGAATATATCTTGTCAAATGCGATCCCTTCAAGGATTGACTTTACCTTTTTTGCATCAGAAAATCCTTTTTCAGTTAATGATACCTGCGCCCATCCCGTGTAACAACCGCTTTTGTTCGTTTCGCTTTCTCCGTGTCTTATCATATATAGCTTCATTGTTTTACCTTATTTGTCAAAATATATCCTTCCGGAGTCGATATCAGAGATGATTTGCGCTATTGCGTGCTCATCGTTGCTTACCGTTACAAAGTCCGCAGCTTCCTTTGCTTCGTCGCATGCGTTAGCCACAGCTATACCTATCCTCGCAGCCTTAAGCATCGATATATCATTATAATAATCCCCGACAGCGATAGTATTGTCCATGCTTACACCGACGATCTCGGCAAGCTTGGGAATAAGATTGCCTTTTCCGCTTCCTTTGGGAAGTATTTCGTATAAGTTCGGCTCAGAGCGTATAAAATCATACATATAAGCCTTCGGATGTTCTGTCAGAATTTTCGCAAGATGTGTTATCACTTCCGGATCGGAGTCACCGAAAAGGATCTTTGCGATAGGCTCGTTTATCTTTTTGTAATCCGCTGTAAGATTCGGTAATCCCGTGATCCTTCTGAATATTTCCATTTGAGTATTTTCTTTGCAGAAATATATATTTTCAAATGTGTTGACCTGTATTCCGAGATCATTAATTGAATTATCGGCAAATTCAACAAGCTCGATAACATCGTGTGAAAGAGGAAGCGTCCATAAATATTCGTTTTTAATATGATCGAAAATACCGCCTCCGTTAATGCATCCGAATGGAGCATTGGGACGAACCGCTTCGCAGATCGAAGCTGATGTGCATGGCATTCTTCCCGTTACAAATGTAAACAATCCGCCGTTTTCTTTAAAATATTCTATTGCCATGGAGTTCTCGGCGGAAAGCTTATGCTCGCTGTTCATAAGAGTGCCGTCAAGATCCGATATAAAAAGTATTCCTTCAAATCTTTTCATTGTTATTTCGTTTTATTTTCCTTCTGCTATCCGTATCGCTTCTTTGGTATATCTTGCATTCAGCATAGGCTGGTCATCGTATTTATCAAACATTCCGACGAGTACTCCGTCACCCGGCTTCATGGATGAAAAAGCCTCGATAAATGCATTTCTGACTTCATTCTGATCTGTGCATCTTCTTCCTGCACCCAGGATCTTCAATGCTACTGTGGGAGCTGACAATTCCCTTATGACCTTATACATCTTGGGTATATCGCTGACCTCGAATCTTTCACCTACCGGATCAACATCATGAGAACGGTCGGGCTGAGAAAGATTATAAAGTGAAGCCATATAATAATCCGGAGAAAGCCCCTTTTCCTCGGAATAAGCCAATACCTCGGGAAAATGGGCACATATTCCGCAAGGGATATTCTTTCTGCGTATCTTTTCAAGAAGACCTCCGAGCTTATCTATTTCGCCTGCCATATACAGATCGTCAGCAAGCTCACCGTGAATGCATACTGCGGCAGGAGAGTGCTTCATTAATTCGTCAAGCTCTTCATCGAAGGTCGAATAGCTCTTTCCCGTCTGAGCAAGCCAAAGAAGCTTTCCGCCCGAAGCTCTGTATTTTGAAAGAATACCCATAACGGGCATACTTCCTCTCGATTGAACGGAGTTTATTCCCGCATCCTCGCATTTTTTGAGCATCTCAAAGATTTTTTCTTCGCTGAAATATGATTTCATATCATCATCTGTCTTTTTATCAAGATGTGATTTGCCCGTAAAGGGATTTGTTCCTACTATAAGTCTTGTGACGTCAATGTCACCAATTTTCATTGTGGGGAGCATATTTTTATCCTTTGTCTGTTATTTTGTTTCAGATTAATTGCTTATATGAATAGCGTTGTTACTGTTCAACGATCACGGATACGCCATCGGGAATTGCTGTAACGGTTATATCATTCTTTCCTAAGATAGCTTTAGCTTTATCTATTGCTTCATTGATAGAGTGAGCGGGTATCATGTGCATTTTTCTCACTTTTTCATCTTCAACGGAAGATATGTAAATCACGTGTGAGTGCATCAATACTCTTAACAGTATCTGCGTCTGCCATTGATCGGGAACGGTTTCGTTTCTTTCCCTCGATAAGAAAAGATCCATGGTCTTTCCGATATCGTTTTCAGAAGCAAGCTGGTCATAAAAATGCTCTCCGCCTATTCCGTCTCTTGAATTTGAAAGCATTATTATTACTCCGCCTTTTTTAACGGTTGCTTCTCCTGCCGTCATTCCCTTGACAGACTGATATACATTCTGATCGAGAGGATAACCTCCGTTTGTTGTAATGACGACATCGGCGGGATGTGCCTTAACGGCGCAAAGGGAGGATAAGAATTCGGTTCCTGCCTTGTGTGCTTCGATGCTGTCTCCTGCGGCAGCATAAATGATCTCTTTCTTATCATTAAGCACAACGTTGACAACATAGCGAAGTCCCGCTTTTTTGGCTGCCCAAAGCATATCCTCATGAATGGGATTGCCGTCGAGATTTCCCGTGCGTGCTTTTTCGTTTGCTATAAATTCCGAGCAATGGTTAGCAAGAACCGTGGCCCTTCCGCATATACCGGGAAGCACGCTCTTTCTTCCGCCCGAAAATCCGGCGAAAAAGTGAGGCTCTATAAAACCTTCGGATATAAGAAGATCGGCTTCAAAAGCCAACTTATTGATCTCACAATCACCGCCCGAAGGAAGCTTTCCGATATTGACGAGCATATCTCTGTCGTCGCAATTATGTACAACGATTTTCTCATTTTCGACTATTTCTTTTCCGAACTTGCCGACAAGCTCTTCCTTTGTTGTCCCGCGGTGGCATCCCGTTGCAATAAGGATAGTAACGTTGGCATCGGGAGAAGTGCTTCTTATTTCCTTAAGCATCGGAGGAATGATATATTTGCTCGGTACGGGACGGGTGTGGTCGCTTGCGATTATAACGATATTCTTTTTGTTTTGCGCCAATACAGATAATCTTTCCGAACCGATGGGCGAGTTCATGGCATTATATATAAGCTCCTCCCGGGAGGCTTTAGGGTCATATTGGTTAATTGACGATTCAAGAACCGCCAAAAGCTCTTTTTCTTCAAAATCATGAGTTATTATTTCATGTCCGTATGGGAATGATATTGTTTTCATTTGATCCTTATTCCTTTCGATGCGAGTATAGATTTGTGTGCTTACGCTTTATTCATCTGTCTGTATTTCAAAGGTGAAACTCCGCTGTATCCTTTGAATTCCTTTATAAAGTGTGATACCGTGGAATACCCGAGAGCATCCGATATCTCCTGAACAGAAATATCACCGTATTTTAAGTAGACGACCGCTTTATCAAGACGTAGTTTGTTTCTGTATTTTGAGGGAGTAGTCCCTGTATGGATTTTAAACTGCTTCCTGAAGTAAACTTCACTTATATTGCATTTTTCTGCAAGACATTTTATTGTAGGATTTTCTTCGATATGCTCCGATAAGTATCTGAGAGCGGGCGCAATTATTCCTGTATTTATCTTTGTTCCTTCCGAGAGACATTGAAGCACATTGAATAACAGTATCCTGCTGCCTATATACGTCTTTTCCCGCTTGTTATCAACAGATGAGGTGAAATGCATGGGTATATCGTTTTTATCCGATATATCGAATATAAGAATATCATTTGAAAGTACGATGCTCTCTCCCGATTCATCCGTGATAAGAAAGTTTATACCTATCGTATGTGAATTTTCATTTTGAAAATCCGACAAAACGGCTTGATATTCGCTTCCCTCAGGCGTGTATACGAGGTCACCGCTTTTTGCTTTGACAGTATTTCCGTTTTTTAACGTGTAAGTTATACCGCATCCGTTTAGTAACAGAAAGAGGTTCTGTTTTTTCGGCTTCCCGATACAAGTGAAATTTTTTGACGTCTTCCAGAATTGCCGGAGGCTGTTTAAATAAACAGCGTTAAAATTTGTTTCGGTCAAGCTTTGTAACGGTACTACCTTCAATTCCGCCATCTCCTTTTTGTTGAATCATTAAATCAACTTGAGTATATCATACCACACCCGTCTTCCTGTGTCAATACTTTCGGAAAACGATATTTTTGTTTTGAAATATTTATATTTTAAAGAGTTGTTTTTTGGTATACTGAAAATACAGATTCGATCAAAGGAGAAATGTATATGAAGCAAACCGAATGGAAAATAATATACACAAATTATAATGGAATAACAAAAAATGCCATAAAGCTTTTATCCGCGGAAGCCGGAAAGTATCTCATCAGAGAAAAAGGCGTATACCGTATACACGTATTACCATGCGAAAAAGAGGGAAGCAATCTTTCAAAAAATGCTTTCATCATCGGTTTGTATAATGAAAGCGCACTCATACGCAAGTTCATAAAAGAAGATGAGATAAAGAAAGACGGCTTTGCCGTAAGGGTAGTAAAAAATCCGTGTGATGATGAAGGAAGATTCGTTATACTTACATCTTTCAATGAATCCGAGCTTTATTATGCGGTCGTAAGCTTTTTTGATGATTATATTTCAAAATTCGCTCCAAAGCACGGATCAAACAGAATGCCCGACCTGATATTCGATTCGCTCCTTCCCGAATATACATATACGGAAGCCCCCGCTTTCAAGAGAAGAAGTATTTTTACCTGGGGACATTCAATCAACAACTACAGAGAATATATTGATAACATGGCACGCAATAAATATAATGAGCTTATTATATGGAACGATCATGTGCCGCTTAATATCGACGAAGTTATTGAATACGCCCATTCCTACGGTATTTCCGTTAATCTCGGATACAGCTGGGGATGGATAGACGGATGCGGAAAGATCACCGATATCAGCGATGAGACATTATATAAGCTTAAAAATGAAATAGTCGATAAATACGAGAAGGAATATGCTCCCCACAAGTGTGACGGAATATACTTCCAATCCTTTACGGAAAGATTTGATTCATATATAGGCACAAGACTTATCGCAGAGGCGGTAACTTCTCTTGTCAATAATACCTCCGCAGAGCTTTTGTCAAAATATCCCGATCTGAAGCTTCAATTCGGTCTCCACGCCTCATCCGTATCAAAGCATCTCGATGAAATAGCAAAGGTAGATAAAAGAGTCGAAATACTTTGGGAGGATTGCGGTTCGTTTCCTTATCATTACAACTCATTTGTCGAAAGCGAAGATTATTTTGAAAACACGCTTGCATTTACCGACAAGCTTCTTGCTCTGCGTAACGGCGAGGGGGTCGGCTTGGTTTTCAAAGGCGTAATGATGCTTGATTGGACAAAATTCGTCGATCAGAGAGGAGTATATATTCTCGGAGAAAACTGTATTGATACTGCCGATCATGACAGAGAGATACGCCGTAAAGCATGGCGTCTTTACAGCCGTGATTGGATGAATAACGGCGGATATGTCAAAAAGACTCTTGCACATATTTTGAACAATAAGCTCGGAGAGGTCAATATGTGTATAGCGGGGACCTTTGACGGCGGTATTTATCTTCCTTTTGCACTTTGCGGAGAAATGTTCAGAAACCCGTTCGATGAATATGAAAGCATATTGTCAAAGGTTTCAGCAAGAACGTCTGTGGAGATTTGACATTTTAATAACTTTGTTGTATAATTAAAATGTCAACATAAGTTAAAGTAAAGGAATATGACCATGAATATACTTGTTATAAACGGAAGCCCCAAGGGGAAGAACAGCATTACTCTGCAGACATCTTTGTACTTAAGCAAAAAGTATCCCCACCATACGTTCAATGTTCTTGACGCGGGACAGAAGATCCGTTCCGTTGAAAAGGATATGCTTTCCGAAAATTCCAAAACACTTGAATTTATAAGAAAAGCAGATCTTATTGTATTCTCCTATCCTGTATATACATTTCTTGCACCGAGCCAGCTCCATAAATTTATTGAAGTGCTCAAATCCACAGGTGAAGATCTCAGCGGAAAATTCGTTACTCAGATAACGACTTCAAAGCATTTTTATGATATTACCGCCCATAGCTACATCGAGGAGAATTGCGTTGATATGGGTATGAAGTATATAAGAGGTCTTTCCGCAGATATGGACGACCTACTCAATGAAAAGGGCAGAGAGGATGCTGAAAAGTTTTTCAGATATGTCCGTTTCTGCATGAAAAACGATATGTACGAAAATAAGAATAAAACTGCTGTCAAATCAGGTGCAGCATCCCTTTTTAAAGCAACAGTTCCCGAAGAAGCTTTAAAATTCAAGGACGGAGATGTTGTTATAGTTGCCGATCTACCCGAAGGAGATTCAGAACTTCGTACAATGATCGACCGTTTCAGATCATCTCTTCCTCTTCGAAGCCGGGTGATCAATATACGTGAGTACCCGTTTTCGGGAGGATGTCTCGGATGCTTCAATTGTGCCGTATCGGGCAAATGCATATACAAGGATGGCTTTGATGAGTTTCTTCGTACCAATATACAGAAGTCCCAGGCGTTTGTTTATGCGTTTGAGATAAAAGATCATTCCATGGGTTCTCTTTTCAAAATGTTTGATGACCGTCAATTCTGCAACGGACACAGAACGGTTACAAAAGGTACTCCCGTAGGTTATATAGTAAGCGGTCATCTTTCCGAGGAAGAGAATCTCCGAACCGTTATGAAAGCAAGAAGTCAGGTAGGTGGTAATTTCCTCTGCGGAATAGCAACAAATGAAAAAGATCCCGATATGGCTATCGACGACCTCGCAAAGACAGTTTGCTACGCCGTAAATCATAAGCATACCGAACCTGCAAATTTCTACGGAGTCGGAGGCATGAAGATCTTCCGTGATCTGATTTACCTTATGCAGGGTATGATGAAAGCCGATCACAAGTTCTATAAGAAAAACGGAGAATATGATTTCCCCCAGAAACAGAAGGGTACATTGATAAAGATGTATCTCGTCGGTGCACTTTTGTCTTCACCCAAGATAAAAGAGAAAATGGGCAATAAGATGACAGAGGGCATGATAGCACCGTATAAGAAGGTTATAGACGGCGTGGATAAATAAAACTTAATTTAAAAGAATTAAATTTTGCTAAAAGTATTGACTTAATATATGTTTTATGATACTATATAAGTGAAAGCAGAACAATATAACTTCTTGTCATATCTCTAAGAAAAATCCCCAAACTACCCACCTTAAATTCAATCGGATTTATAAAGCGCAAGAGAGGAGGCACACGACACTTTTGCGTGTACCCTCCCCCTGCGCTTTTTTTTGATGAAATATTCCGTTTTGCTTAGTGGTCATTTTGGGTGAATGTTGGTATGGTAGTAATGGCAGTCAGCATGCATCAGAAAAAACAGGTGAATCTTCAAATGGAGTAATCAGTGCTCAGGCAGCCGGAAACTTGTGGGTGTCAACTATTCGTAGTGTAAATATGGCATATGTAGGTAATAATGGCGTTCAAGAAGATTTATTTTTTATAGCGGGATAGTTAATTGACGATGATAGTTGCTCTGGTATTCATGCGAATATTAGAGCAACCATAAGAGGTAGGACAATGAAAGATTTATTAAAATGTTCTCTGAAAATGTTTTTTAAAAAGAACCTTTTGGTAACGATATTGTTTATTGTTTGTCAGGTAATCATGATTACCGGTGTAATATTCGTATATGGTTTAATTGCGGCAAAGGTTGCATATGGTGATAATGGGTTGCTATACAAAACATATGCTGTGACACCTAAAGGAATGGATACAATAAGCGGGGTTGAAAAAAGTATTCAGGATATACAGAAAGATGTGAACTTTATCGGGAAAATTGACTATATATCTATTTGCTTGGATCACGGCGGTGTTCCTGTTATTGCAAACTCAAAATATATTGAAAAGCCGCCGCTTTTTATTAATGTCGGGGAGTATTTTTCGAAAAAAGAGTATAACAGCGGCGAGAATTTAATAATCCTCAATCCTCAACTTGAAAATCAGCGTTTAAAATTATTACACGAAGCTGAAAACGGCGATGAAAATGAATTTGTTCCGGTTAAATTCAATGTCGGCGGTGAGTTTAATTTATTTGGAACAAATTATATAATAAAGGGACTGACATTTGATTTGCAGCATGAAATACCATACACTTCCATTGAAAGTTTAACCCAAAAATATTACGTTAAAATAATAATGAAAGAAAACCAATCTAAAAACGATATTCTTACAAACGGGAAAATTATAAGAGATGCTTTTAATGCTGATAGGATAACTCCACCTACTGTAAAAACAAATGAAACTAATGAGAAATTGGCTCAAAGCATTTTGGCATTTGTAATAGCTTTTGTTGCTACCATAAATCTTTCTGCTTTATATAAATATGTTTTGTCGAGCAGAAAAAGAGAATATGCCATATACAGAATATGCGGTTGTAGGAAAACAAAAGGTTTTATGCTTTATTTCTTGGAAATGCTTTTGATATGTGTTGGTATTTATATATTTACTGCAATATTATTTCAATTTGGTTTATCATGGGTTTATTCATATATGCAAGACGGTGCTGTGAATGCTCTTACTTTCGAGGATTATGCAGTATTGTTCGGATTGTATGTTTTGAATATACTCGTCGTACTTGTACCGTCATTGAAAAAATACAGCAACGGTGTTCCTTTGGATATATATAGATTTTGAAGAATGGCATTTGCCATCGCATAATTAGGAGGGTATATGAAGTTTCTGAAATTTGGTACAGAAATGTTTTCAAATAAGCTTTTTTCAAGCTTTTTGCTTATATTACAGCTTGTTTTTTCTATTGTGGCGGCAAATATTGTTATTTCTATGTTGAATTCTTACAGAATGGAATTGGAAGTGATTGAAAAAATAGAAAATAAAAACATGATTCATGTATCCAGAAATATAACCTCCAGCCCTCTTGATGGTGATAAATATTTTGAAGATGTAAAGTCGGCGGTGAAAGAACCGTTTTCTGTCGGTGAAATAGGAATAAACTCGATAGGCAGGGGAGATTCCAGTGTTCGTATAAATATTTATTCGGATGCATTGGCGAAGAATATTCATATACCGCTCTCAAAAGGTGTATGGAACGGAGAGATAAAAAATGAGAATGGCATACTATACTATCCTATAGTTGTGTACGATGAAAAGATATACAAATTGGGTGAGCGGATAAGTGGTACATACAATAATAAAGAAAAAGAAATAAATCTTTATGTGTGCGGTGTTTTGAATGTGCAGCGAAAATATTTCAGTATGTCAACGACATCGAATGTTTTGAGAGCTGATATGCTGTTTAAAACAGGGGAAAATCATGAATTTAATATAGGAACGTACTGTTCGTTTTTCGGTATTCAATCATTGGTTCCTTCGGAGCTGTTTGATGCAGCAAAAAAAGAAAGTGCAAAAATACTGTTTTTCGATTCCGACATAGGAGTTGAAGGAGTGGAAAAAATAGCGGAAGATATTGAAAAATACGCAATGACAACAACTTTTGATGAACTCAGGAAAAACAGTATGTATAATTATTCTACAATTTCTAAATACTTCACACCTCTGTGTTTGGTCGTTTTCTTTGTTTCGATTATGGGCATAATGAGTTCTACCGCTCTTAATATGTTGGAAAATTCGTATTTGTTTTCTATATTGTTTTTGTCGGGGTGCAGATGGAAAGATTGTGCTGTGATATGTGTGTCATATACAGGTGTTATAGTGATTTTTTCTTTAATAGGTACTTTCGGATTGTATATATGTTCTTGGATTTTAGAGATTCAACAACGAATGAACATATTATTCCAATTCAATAATTTGATGATATCAGGTCTTATGATTTTATTCGTTTTCTTAATTTCTATGTTAGTACCTTTCTATATGGTTAAAAAATATTCTATTGCAGAATATATTCGTAAATTTGGAAATTGATTCTCAAAAGTATATACTGTAGCTTTAATGAAGAAAGGATACTGTAAACATGATAAAAATTGAAAACTTGAAAAAAACATATAATTCAACTATCGGAGAATGCAAAGCACTTAAAGGGGTTGATCTTGAGATAAATAACGGAGAATTTTTGGCTGTAATGGGAAAGTCGGGTGCGGGCAAATCAACTTTGCTTCACATTATAGGCTGTATAGATAAATTTGACAGCGGTTCTGTGATTGTTGACGGGTTGGAACTATCGAAGCTGAACGATAAGAAAATGGCTGTTTTCAGAAATAAAACCATCGGTATTGTATTGCAGGATTTTGCTTTGATTCCCGAATATACTATATATGAAAATGTATCAATACCTTTATTGTTTTCAAAATCCGTAAAAGGAAAAATTAAAAGAAAAGAAGCCGTTGAGAATGCACTGAAAGAGGTTGGTATGTATGAGCTCAGACGTAAAAAAATTGCTGCTTTGTCAGGGGGACAAAAACAGCGGGTTGCTATTGCGAGAGCCATAGTAAATGACCCGGCGTACATTCTTGCCGATGAACCTACAGGTGCTTTGGATAAGGAGACATCCGGACAAATAATGAGTTTGTTTTCCGAATTGAATGCAAAAGGTAAGACGGTAATTATTATAACCCATGATGTTGAAATAGCTTCTGTGTGTAAAAGAATAATAACAATAGAAGACGGAAGAATTATTAAGGATGATAAAAGGTAAAAAGTTTTACAATGCGGCCAATGCGTTTTATATTGCTGTAAAATTTACAATTTGTTCATAATTTTATTTGCGAAAACTGTTGACAATTCAATGCAAATATGATATAATAAGCGCAAATAAGTACAGTGCGAACAAATACATGCGCTTAACAAAATTGTGCGCCTGCGCGCCCAATTTTCCAAGTGCTGTGATAATACTGTATAAGTCAGGTAAGTTCTCAGCTTTACCGCAAGAAAAAGCTAAGTATATTTTCATAAAGATTCCCCAAACTACCCACCTTAAATTCAAACGGATTTATAAAGCGCAAGAGAGGAGGCACACGACACTTTTGCGTGTACCCTCCCCCTGCGCTTTTTTTGATGAAATATTCCGCAAGGAATATTTCGCGACAGCGCAAAATGCAGTCGAATTTGCACACAGCCGGTGCGCTGTCTTCTTGCTGCTTTGTTGTTACACCGCTGTATGTAGTCGAATTTGCACACAGCCGGTGCGCTGTTGTCTTTTTTTCTTTCCTTATCGAAATATCCCGTGAGGGATATTTCATGACAGCGCTGAATACAGTCGAGACTGCTGCGCAGTTGGCGCGCTGTCTTTGCTGCTTTTTTATCTTTAATAAAAATATGGAGAATAGAAAGGAGAAAAATCATGAAAAAAGTTATAATCTTCATCACAATAATAATCGTACTATCTCTTTGCGGTTGTTCTGTTACAGAGAGTTCCCCTAAATACAATTATGATTTTTGGGTAACGTATGATGAATTCAGTAACGCTATCGAAAATGATCTTACATTAAGCTCTTTCTATAACGAGAATTTTACCGCTAAACCAAAAGAGATATTCGGAGATACTTTTATTCCATTTGAAGCAATATTTCCCAATGAAAATCCGGATAATTGTAAAGTTCAAATTTTTCCGGAATACAATAGGTATGGCTATACACTCAGCTTCCGAGAACTGACTGAAGAATCCGCAAAAATTGATTCTTTCGTATACACGCAGACTCATATAGAAAAAACAAATTATCCTGCGGGAACAAGCACACTTATTGATTCAAATAAGGTAGAAAAATTAGACCTTGACACGCTAAAAAAACATGGAGAGATTCACATTGAAGGTATTTCAAATTCCGTACCGTATTTCAGAAAATACATCTTCACGGATACAAGCGAGAAAAAAGATCGCTCCGAATACGATATTGAACATAGATTATATCTTATATACGGAGATTTCAAGTATGAAATTTTCCATTTGGAAAAGAATGCGCATTTGAAAAGAGAAGAATATACATTCGTATCCGAACCGGATCGTTATATTGACTCTTTGACAAAGTACATCAGTGACAAATACAAGAATGACAGTTCAAAAGAAGAAATAAAGTACGACGAAAGCAAAAGCTTTGAGGAAATATACAATGCGGAAGTGGAAAAACGCAGATAACCGACTCGTTGTGTTGGGTACAACCGGAACCGTAAATCAAAGAAATAGATTTGAAGTGGGTATCTTCCGTTGTAATGAGAACAGACGATGAACTATATAACCATGTTTTGGATTATACACATTCTTACTAAGGGAGGTTGATTTCATGAAGAAAGTATTATTGTCGCTTATTGCAGTAACTATGTTATTTAATTTATTTATCGTTTGTGTAAATGCCGATACAAAACCCAATGACGGTGTATATGAGCTTACAGAAGAAGGTCACGCTTTTTTTCACAGTATTTTTGAGTACGATAGAATTATGCCGATTTTGACGAATGAAAAATCATATTCGCCAACCACCGTTCCGAAACTATACAAATGGGAGGATATAATTTGGGACGAAAAAACATTGATATCTATTTTTGAAGTACAGTTACATCTCATGATTGAAGATAATAGAGATTTAACTTTAGAGGAGCTGCTTGATGAGCGCTTTAAGTCAGTAGGTTATGAACTTTTAATGATAGATAAAGACACAACAAAATGTGATTCGGAAAGTGTCAAGGTGGCAAGAATTACCATTTTTCCGGATGAACCATATTTAAACGATGACTTGCGCGGAAAGACATTCGTATTAGACCCATGGCAAAATCCTTCTATATCGTTAAAGCAGAAAATGTTTGTTGACTTGTTTGAAGCTCAAGACGGGAAAATCATTATAGCAGGCGAGGAAAGAAGCATTGTAAATGTAATTCCCATCAGCAATGCTTATGATGTATTTTTCGATCACGATTATCTGTTTTTCTTTACAGACAAAGATGAAGTGTTCATAAGAAGATACCATGGCGATACCGGAGAAATTGAAGATTTTTCTTCATGGGATGATTTAAAAGAAACTGCTTTGAAAGAATCCGAAAGAATGAGCGAATATGCAAGAAAATTCTTTGAGCTTCACGGTGAACCACCAATAATCGGCGGTTCTGTAAGCGATGAAGAATTGGATAGGATGATTGCAGAATTGGATGCTAAATTGGAGTTCAAAAAGAACAACCCGGAAGTTTCCGTAACTTCTTCCTCGGAAAACAACTCTGTTATTTCTCCCGATACAACGGTTGATTTGCCGGAATCAGATAAATCTTCAAATCTTACTTGGATACTCATTCCGTCAGCGGTTGGAATAATGCTTATTCTCGGCGTAGTTGCCGTAATCAAAAAGAAAAAGTCATAACGGAATAAAGATTTGCTTTAACACACAAAGCGCAAGGCTGCATTTTCATGTACCTTGCGCTTTAATACTGTAATAATTTATTTTCGCATCAAACTATATAAAGCATCACATCATTTTGTAAACAAGCCATATAATGCCTCTATATGTATTAAATAACGTTGTTATATTGTGACAGACATCCCGATGCAACTGCGGAATACATATAGTTGAGCTGTGACCACGTATCTCTGCCTACTGCACCGTCAGCCGAGAGACCGAATACAGATTGGAAGGCCCTCACGGCATTTGCTGTACCGCTTCCGAATATACCGTCAACACTAAGGAACGGTATCGGAGCGATGACATTTCTTATTCCGTTAAGAGTTCTTTGTATATATGATACATTTGCTCCTTGAGCTCCTTGAGATATAATGTAACCCGGATAAGGCATGAGATTTACGGAAGCGTTGTTATTGTATATACAGCCGCTTGCCACAACAGAATAAATATAATTCAATTTATTCCATGTATCCCTACCTACGATACCATCGGCAGTAAGTCCGAAAATTCTCTGAAAAGCAGTTACCGCATTGAAGGTGCCGCCGCCGAATATTCCATCCTCTGTCAATGCAGGTATAGCCCCGAATACCTCTCCTACCTCATTAAGAAGATTCTGAATATACAAGACATCGCTTCCTTGTGAGCCTCTGCGTATGAGATTTCCGGGGTATTCCCTTAAAGCCGGTGTTTCTTTGGGCACATCCACGTTGTCCAATATGGCCTTGTATGCAGTTGTTACAGCTTCCCATGTTATCTCACCGACCTCGCCGTCGGGATTGAGATCAAATGTTTTCTGAAAGCCTCTTACGGCGTTTTCCGTGCCTTGACCGAATCTTCCGTCTATGGATACCTCGGGTATTGTCGGATAAAACAGTGCAAGATTTGTCAGATAAAATTGAAGTTCCTGAACATCCGTGCCGACTGTACCTCTCTTCAGAACTCTGCCGGGATATTCAAAATCATTGTATAAGGGTCTCTGTCCTTCGCTTGTAAGCTCCGCAAGCTTTGTGACCGCAACAAATATGTAAGAAATCTGATACCATGTGGATTTACCGACTATTCCGTCGGGATCAAGATCGAAAATTTCCTGGAACCTTCTTACTGCCTGCTCAGTTCCGCTGCCGAATACTCCGTCGGGAAATACATAAGGAATGCTCGGATAATTTATCGCGATTCTGTTTAATTGATTCTGAATAGTTCTGACGTTTTCGCCCGAAGAGCCTCTCGCTATGGGATATCCGGGATAAGAGCCTGTTACACCTCTTATATCATTTGTAGTGATAAGATCCAATTCTCCGTAATAGTATTCAAGTATTGAAAGAGGAGAAAAGCCCTGCTGTGCAAGTGAAACCGTGCCCCATTGGGACATACCGGGACAAGATACGGTAGTGCCGTTGCAGTATTCTGCGTAATATGGCTCAAGTCTTCCGGGTTTTCTGAGATATACATTGAAGATCTCATCTGTTATCTTGCTTACCGATTCGAAAATGTTTCTGCCGAATACAAAGTATTGATCGAATGCCGTGGAATTGGTAATGTCAAAAGGATAACCTCTTCCTCTGTACCATTCGGTATAGACTCTGTTTAATACAAGAGAGATCTGTGCAAGAATATTGGCTCTTAAAGAATTTTCGGGCCAAGTGGGATATATTTCGCTGCTTGCAACGTTCTTTATGTAATCCTTGAATGATACCGTTACATTATCCGCATCACGGTCCGGTCTGCCGAGATGTACTGTTATCGTGGAAGGAATAAACACCTCTCCGAGTATATTTGGAGCAGTACCGCTTTTCTGAGGAGGCCTTGTATATACACCTCCTGGAATATCTCGGGAGCTTAAAAGCTGATGTGGAGGAATAGAAAATTCCAATGATGTAAATGTACTGCCTGCAGGAATGGGAGCAAGCACTACAGGTTGAATGGCGGTTTCGTCTGCAAATATTTGTATTCCCATAATATTTACATCAAAATAAAGCTCGTTTGCAATTATGAGATTGTATACCGAATACGGTACTCCCGTATAATCGGGAGATAAAGATAATTCCTTTTCCGGTGCTTCAAGCGATATTAATGAACTCGATCCGCTGTAGTTTTCATCAATAAATTCATCGAAGACGATATTACCGTCCGAATCGAGGACCGTCAATTCCGTCTGTCCTACGGGAAGTGCATTCTGAGCCGTTTTTAATTCTATTTTAAGATAACCTTGAGCCATGTTCGTTTCTATCCTTTCTGTCTTTGAATATTGATTTAAGGCTTGTACTTCTGAGAATATTCTATGCAACAGAATTTAAAATGTCATAGAAGTGATATGAAAAAGCCCGTTTTTTTTGCGAATGATCGGTATTTTTTTACCCGGCGGAATCGTTTTTAAAGAATTTTGCGAAAAAAATAACAAATTATATCAAAAAAATCAAAAAAACAGTTGCTTTTTGAAGAGATCGGTGTTATAATATGTATAGTAGAATATGTTGATGTTTTAAAAGAAGAGTGAACGCCACTCTTCTTTTTGAAATTTTATGAGAAATAAACTGCATTTTTATGCGGAAAGGTATGGTCATACGATATGGCAGGTAAATCATCCGTCAAAAGAAGCGGTATAGCCGGCGTGGTAAAGGCGCTTATCGAAAAGCCGATAATTGATGCCGGATATGAGCTTTGGGATGTGGATTATGTAAAAGAGGGAACTGATTACAACCTCGTTATAACTATAGATAAAAAGCCCCTTGTTACTATCAGCGATTGCGAAAAGGTTACGAGACTTATAGATCCGATCCTCGATGAAGCGGATCCTATTCCCGACAGCTATTATCTTGAGGTTTCATCCGCAGGATCGGAGCGTGATCTGAAACGCGCCGAGCACTTTGAAGTATATATGGGAAAAAATATCAAGGTCGGTCTTTTCAAGGCTCTTACCGCCGAGGAATGCGAAGGAGCTGCTGCTCTTGTCGGAACGAAAGCTTTTTGCGGTGTTCTTGACGGATATAACGAATCCGCGATCTCCGTTATTACGGACGGATCGAAGATCAGTATTGAAATGAAAAAGTGCTCTTACATCAGAGCGGACGATGCCGAGGATTTCGTTATCGGGGATGTGAAGGAAACATCCACTGACGACGAAGATGAATGAACGGTGAGTATTAAACAGTAAAAAATATCCGATATAAAATTTGAAGCTTATAAAAGCTATGTATTATTGAAAGGAAAAGCTTTGCCATGAACAATGATTGCTTTGATGCGCTTGATGCGTTAGAGAAGGAAAAAGGTATACCCAAGGAGTATATGCTGGAAAAGATCGAGGTCGCTTTGATGACCGCTTACAAAAAGGATACGGAAAGATCCAATGTAAGAATAGCTCTTGACCCCGTAAAGAGAACTGCTAAAATGTTCTGCCAGAAAACGGTAGTTGAGGAAGTTACGGATGAGAAAAACGAGATAATCCTTGAAGAAGCGAAGAAGTATTCCAAGAGAGCTCAGTTGGGTGATGTGGTAGAGATTGAGATCAAGCCCAAGGATTTCGGAAGAATACCCGCTCAGACAGCCAAGATGGTTATTATCCAGGCTATAAGAGAGAGCGAGCGTGAGCTTATGATAAAGGAATACGAGAGCAAGAAGGGTGATATAGTTACAGGTATTGTTCAGATAATCGATCCCATAACAGGTAATGCTATTCTCGAGATCGGCAAGAATCAGGCAACTCTCGTTAAAGCGGAGCAGCTCCGCAACGACAGATTTAAGGTCGGTGACAATGTAAAGGTATATATAAGCGAGATAAAGAAGGAGAGCAAGGGTCCCATAGTTATTATGACAAGGCTCCACTCCGGACTTATAAAGAGAATGTTCGAGCTTGAGGTTCCCGAAATAGCTGATGGAACGGTTATAATCCAGTCAATAGCCCGTGAGCCCGGAAGCAGAACTAAGATGGCTGTTTATACAAGAGACCCTAATATCGATCCAATTGGTGCATGCATCGGTATCAAGAGCATGAGAAAATCCAAGATATCCAAGGAACTTCACGGCGAAAAGATCGATATAATCAAGTACAGCGAAAAACCCGAGGAATACGTGGAGGCAGCCCTTGCACCTGCGACATGCCTTTCCGTTTATAAGATAGGTGAAAGATCCTTCAGAGTTATCGTTAGTCCCGAAAACCTTTCTCTTGCTATTGGTAAGGAAGGTCAGAATGCCCGTCTTGCCGCAAGACTTACAGGTATGAAGATCGATATCAAGCCCGAGGGTTTTGTTGAGACCGAAACATATGTTGAACCCGAGATAAGCGATGATGATATAAATGAAGAAGATGTATCGGCAATCGAAGAGATTCTCGAAAGCGAAGCAATAACCGAAGAAGCTGCATCCGAGGGTGAGTCTGATATCGAAGAGGCTCCCGAAGAAAACAATGTTTCCGAAGAGAATGAAGAAGGGCTTCCCGAGGCTGAGTCAGAGGAAGAATAAAAATGCAGAAAAAGATTCCCGAACGCAGATGCGTCGGTTGCAATGAATCAAAACCAAAAAAAGAGCTGATTCGTGTAGTACGTACTCCTGATGGCGGAATAATCCTTGACGAGACCGGAAAAAAGTCCGGTAGAGGAGTATATGTCTGCCCCAATGAAACTTGTCTTACGAAGGCAATAAAATCTAAGCGTATGGATAAGTCTCTTATGTGCGAGATACCCGATGATGTTTATGCCGTTCTTACGGAGGCTGTTAAAAGAATAAAGCTTTCCTCGGAAGAATAACGGTATTATATCAGAACAACAGAACAGCTTTAACTAAGGACCATTGATAGGATTGCATACTGAAAATAATATGGAAATGAAAATTGAAGCTTCGGCGAATACAATGACCGAAGATATCATAATTAAAAAATTCAAGTCATCATTGGGTCTTGCCAAAAAAGCAGGAGCTTTGGCGGCGGGAGTTCCAATGGTGCTTGAAAGCTTGCGTAAGCATAAGGCTGTTGCTGTGATACACGCGGCGGATGTTTCGGAAAAAACATTGAAGAAATTACGTACTTCATGCGAGTTCTATAAGACTCCGCTGATATCTTCTCCCTTAACGATGGATGAGATATCGGGTGCCGTTGGGATCTTGCGATTATGCGGTGCCGTCGCAGTGACGGACGGGGGTTTATATAAGCTTTTCGAAAAGCTTGTTTGAACCGGTCCAATAGTATGAATACAAATATACGGAGGGGATTATATGTCAGAAGAAATAGTAAAAATTGGTGAGCTTGCCAAGGAGCTTAAATTAAAATCCAAGGACATAGTTGAAATACTTAAGAATACAACAGGTGCTGTAAAGACAGTTTCCTCTAGTCTCACTAATGAAGAAGCAGATATTGTAATAGTCGATTTGGCAAAAGATGATCAATCGCTTGATGTTGATGCTTACATTAAAGGGGAATTATTGTTAAAGCCTGTCGAAAAGGCTGTTCAGTCAGATAACGCAAAAAAAGCAACTCAGAACGGATCAAATTCCGTTAAGAAGGAGCCTAAGGTAAATGACGATGCAAAGCAGCCTGCTGATAAGGGAGACAAGAAAGATCAGAAAAAATCTGTTGAAAAAAGAATTGAAAAGTCAGAAGATAAGTCTGCCGAGAAGCAGACTCAGAAACCCGTGAACGGCGATAGGAATCAAGCAAAGGATCAAAGAACTCAGAAGGAAAAGAATCCCGTTGAGAAAGCATCCAATAATAACAAGACTTCATCCGGAGTCAATGAACATAAGAGTGCGTCCGCACAGCCTGTAAAGGAAAAAAACAATAACGCGGATGATCGTCCGAGTGCTGTAAAACCCTCCGATGACAGCAAGGGCAGATCTGAAAATGTTGTTGCAGTAAAACCTACCGAAGACAAGAAGCAGGAGTCTTCAAAGAATATTGACAGAGCGAAGAGCGTTGATATGCAGAAAACATCTGAACAGACCAACAATAATGAATCATCAAAGAAAACAGGTGACAGGCAGAATATCAGAGCAAGCCAGAATCCCGACAGATTCATAAGACCGGTTGAGCAGAAAAAGCTTGCCGAGAAGAAGAACGAAAAGAATGCCGAAAAGGAACGTAAAAATCAGCAGAAGCAAATTAATGCTACACCTGTCAATACATCTACCGAGAAAACGATCACCGTAACAGCTACAAAGGATCTGCGTATAATAGATACGAGAGTATCCGATATAGACCTTTCCAAGTACGATGAAAAGCTTCTTGATTACAGCAGTGATCCCAGACATGATGAGATCAATGCTGCAAGAAAGCGCGCTCGTCAGAACAAGATGAATCACATGAAGTCTTCCAAAAACAAGAAGACAGAGAAGGTCAGAGCTTCAAGACCCGATGTTATCTATCTTCCCGAAGAGCTCATTGTTTCCGAGCTTGCAAGAGAACTGAGAATAACTACAGGCGAAGTTGTTAAAAAGCTTATGTCTTCGGGCTTTATGGCTACATTGAATTCCACGCTTGATTTTGATACAGCCGCAATCATTGCAGATGAATTCGGAGTCAGAGCCGAACGCGAAGTAGTTGTATCTATAGAGGAAAAGCTTATCGATTCTCACGCAGATGAAGAAGACGAGCTTCTTCCCAGAAGTCCCGTTGTTGTTGTTATGGGTCATGTTGACCACGGTAAGACAAGCTTGCTCGATGCGATCCGTCATACTAACGTTACAAGAAGTGAAGCCGGCGGTATTACTCAGCATATCGGTGCTTACAGAGTAAATATCGACGGAAAGGATATAACATTCCTCGACACTCCGGGCCACGCAGCTTTTACATCAATGAGAGCAAGAGGTGCTCAGGTAACCGATATTGCTATCCTTGTCGTTGCCGCTGATGACGGAATAATGCCACAGACGATTGAAGCTATCAATCATGCCAAGGCTGCAGGCGTTGATATCATAGTTGCGATAAATAAGATGGATAAACACGGCGTAACTGCAGAGAATATCAAGCAGGAGTTGACAAAATACGATCTCGTTCCCGAAGAATGGGGCGGTGATGTTATTTGTGTTCCCGTATCCGCACTTACAGGTATGGGTATAAACGACCTTCTCGAAAATGTACTTCTCGTTGCTGAAATGGCTGATCTCAAGGCTAACCCCAACCGTCTTGCCAAGGGTGTTGTTATCGAAGCTAAACTCGACAGAGGCAGAGGCCCCGTTGCTACCGTGCTTGTACAGAACGGTACGCTCAGAACAGGTGATGTTATCCTTGCGGGTACATCTGTAGGTAGAGTAAGAGCGATGAACGACGATAAGGGCAGAGCTATCAAGGAAGCCGGTCCTTCCGTTCCCGTTGAGATCCTCGGTCTTTCCGAGGTTCCTTCCGCAGGTGACGTTGTCAATGCTGTTGAAGACGAAAGAATGGCAAGAGAATTGGCAGATCAGAGAAGAGCGGAGCAGAAAGAAGATGAATTCAAGGCAAACGCCAAGGTTTCTCTCGATGCTCTCTTTGCACAGATCCAGGATGGTATAAAGGATCTCAATATCATAGTAAAAGCCGATGTGCAAGGATCTGTTGAAGCTGTAAGCGCATCTCTTGTAAAGATATCCAATGAAGAAGTGCGTGTAAATGTTATCCATAAGGGTGTCGGCGGCATTAACGAATCCGACGTAATGCTTGCATCTGCTTCAAATGCCATCATAGTAGGCTTTAACGTACGTCCCGATAAGGGCGCTATAGAAACTGCCGAAAGAGATAAGGTTGATATCAGAAGCTACAGAGTAATATACGATTGCCTTGAGGAAATAGAGGCTGCTATGAAGGGTATGCTTGCTCCCAAGTTCAAGGAAGTTGTTCTCGGCAGAGCAGAAGTACGTCAGACCATCCACGTTCCCAATGTCGGCATGATAGCAGGAAGCTATATCACAGACGGAAAGGTTACAAGAAATGCTCAGATCCGTGTTCTGCGTGATAATATCGTTATCTTTGAAGATAAGATGCAAAGCTTACGCCGCTTCAAGGATGACGTTAAGGAAGTTATGCAGGGTTATGAGTGCGGTATAGGTCTCGAACGATTCAACGATATCAAGATCGGAGACGTCCTTGAAGCATTTATCATGGAGGAGATTAAAGACTGATGTCATCAATCAGATCGGAAAGAATTAATAAAAGCGTAGCACAGGAATTGAACGATATTATCAGAAACGTCAAGGATCCGAGAGTATCTTCGAGCTATGTTACGATCAATTCCGCTGAGGTTACCAACGATCTTAAGCTTGCGAAGATATTCTTCGGATGCATAACGGGTGATCCTGCGGAGGTAAAGAAGGGCTTACAGAGTGCCAAGGGCTTCTTACGCCGCGAGCTTGCTGTAAGACTTAACATGCGGCAGACTCCCGAGCTTTCGTTCTACTATGACGACGGTGCGGAGAGAGGTGCGCGCATAGCACGCATTTTGAATGAAATAGAAGAGGATAATAAGGAGTAATATACGTTTATCCTTTTAGCGTAAGTTTACCTGGGGCTGATGCAAATGATCTTATTTGCGACAGCCCCGTTGTCCGATAATTTGAATTGAAACGATGATAAAACATTTTTTTGAAAAGGTCAGATCATGTCTTGATGATGTGACTTATGATAATATTTACATTCTCACGCATGGCAACCCCGACGGTGATGCCGTGGGAAGCTCTTTTGCTTTAGCACATTTGTTCAGATCATTCGGAAAGAATACATGTGTATATTTTTCCGAAAAGAATAAACCAAATAAGAAATTTTCTTACATAGATGACTTTGAAAATATGTCATATACTTTTAAGCCCGAGCATATCGTTACTACGGATCTTACTGATCTTAACAGAGCTTCCGGGATTCCCGAATGCTTCCTTGATGAGGCGGATCTTGAAAAAATGATAGACTTTGTTTTCGATCATCATGAGGTGAATACGATAAAGTGCGGGAATAAGCTTGTTTTCCCTGATAAAGGCGCTTGTGCCGAAATTATATATGACCTATATAAATTTCTTAAAGTACCGTTTGATGAAAGATCTGCTGCGGCTATATATACCGCTGTGATGACAGATACGGGTGCTTTCAGATACTCAAATACAACGCCATCTGCGCATCTTTGCGCCGCTGAGCTTATGCCATATATAAACCCATCTCTCAGAAGTAAGATAATCAGCGTAAATTTCGAGACAAAGCCAAAGAAAAAGATGATCGTTGAAAGCGAGGCTGTGACTGAAGCGGTATTTGCCGAAAACGATACATTGGCATTTGCGGTATTTGATAAGAACCGCAGAGAAAGACTCAATGCAACCGATGACACATTGGACGGCGTTTCTTCTGTCCTTCGTCAGATCGAAGGAGTCAAGGCTTCATTTATGTTAAGATATGAGCCGGACGGCAGATATAAGGTCTCAGCAAGAAGCAATTATGACGGAGTTACGGGAATCGACGTCAGTGCGATTTGCGAAGTATTTGGGGGCGGCGGTCATAAGGCAGCTTCGGGTTGTACTGCGAGCGGAACTCCCGATGAGATAATAGAACGAATCATCAAAGAGTGTAAAAAATATTTAAAAGAATAATATAAATCGGAGTGAAGGATATGTCCGAAAGAAACGGAATACTGAATCTATACAAGCCTTCGGGGATAACGAGCCATGACGCTGTAAATATCGTACGTAAGGTATATAATACAAAAAAAGTCGGACATACTGGCACTCTAGATCCGATGGCTTGCGGCGTTCTTCCAATACTTGTGGGAAATGCGGTAAAAGCGTCCGAATATGTAATGATGGGAGATAAGCATTACATTGCGGGAATGAGATTCGGTATTTCAACAGATACCGATGATATAACAGGTACGGTAACGGAAGAAAGCGTTGTGCGTCCGTCCGACGATGATCTCAGAACAGCTCTTGCTTCTTTTAAGGGTTCATCCATGCAGAAGCCTCCCATGTATTCTGCAATCAAAAAAGACGGAAAAAAGCTATATGAGCTTGCAAGAGCCGGTGTGGAGATAGAGATCGAATCACGACCAATTGAAATTTATTCTATCGATCTTTTGTCTTATAACGGAGAAGAGGCATTGATCGATGTGAAATGCTCCAAGGGCACATATATTCGCTCCCTTGTACGAGATATTGCCGAAGCATGCTCGGCGAAGGCTGCAATGTCGTTTCTTGAAAGAGTAGAGACTCACGGCTTTACAAAAGATAACAGCATCTCGGTAGATGACCTGAAGAATACTGTCAGCGAAAAACTTTCCGATCTTCTGTATCCCGTTGAGAATATTTTTCCGGATGCTGAAAAGGTCTACCTCAGTGAGTTTTATTCCCGCCTTGCAAAAAACGGAGCTGAGATATATCTTGATAAAGCAAGATTGAATATCAATGACAAAAGAGCAAAAATACTTATGTATGATAATTTCAAGATCTTCTTTGCTTTGGGTGAGGTAAGGGATTTTGATGGTTCGGATGCCGTCAAGCCTATAAAAATGTTTTTATAAATTTTATCGAACATGATCATTTCGGTATAATTCTCCCGCTTTTACGGAATAATATTGAAAAACGGTTTGTTTTTGCCGTTTACAATAATTCCGAAGGGACTGATATCGTTGAAGGCAATAATAATGGCAGGCGGAATAGGCAGCCGTCTGTATCCCATCACAAAAACAAAACCCAAGCCGCTTGTTCCCATATTAGGTACTCCTGTAATGGCATACTCACTTGCTCTGTTAAAGAAACACGGAATATCTGAATGTGCTGTCACCACCAGATATCTCGGCGATATGATAAAGGCTCATTTCGGGGACGAGTTTTGCGGTATAAAAATAATTTACAGTGAAGAAAAGAAGCCCCTGGGTACGGCAGGCGGAGTGAAAGCGGCGTGTGATATTTTACTCGATGACAATGACGATTCTATTTTGATTATGAGTGGAGACGCTTTGACGGACATAGATCTTACAGAAGCTGTATCATTTCATGAGAAAAACGCCGCCGACGTTACTATCGTCCTGAAAAGGACATCCGATCCTATCGGGTACGGTGTAGTAGTTTGTGATGAAAAGACCGGTAAGATAGAGAAATTTACTGAAAAACCCGATTGGTGCGGTGTAGTATCGGATACGGTCAATACGGGTATCTATGTAATAAAACGCAGTATTCTTTCTGACCTTAATGATAACACATTTTATGATTTTTCCAAGGATGTATTTCCCGCTTTAAAAGATGAAAAGAAAAGACTTTTCGCGTTTGTTTCCAACGGGTATTGGTCTGATGTTGGAACGATGCGTTCCTATTATCAAAGCAATTTCGATGTACTTTACGGCAGAGTGGTTTCATATCTGCCTGATATATATAAAAGGGATGTTGTCACATTCCGTGACGGTTCACGTTCATTTTTCGCCGGTGGTGCCGTTATAGATGACGATCTTTTCAAAAACGGCGGCGGAAGGAATATTATAGTCGGAAGAAATACTGTAATATCCTCCGGCGCAGTTGTTAAAGATTCAGTCTTAGGCGAAAGTATTATAGTTGAAAACAATTCGAGGATCAACGGTTCTGTCATTTGCGACGGATCGGTTATAGGCGAAGGAGCGCTTATAACATCGGGCTGCGTTCTTGGTAGCAATACGGAGATCGGGAGTAATGTGATTCTTCTCAGAGATTCTTTTACGGAACCGTATTCTTCCGTCAGATTCAAAGATCTAAAGCCCTTTGAATCTCCCGACATTGTTCGAAGAGCGGAAAACGGCTTGATTATTGGCTTACGAGGCGCAATGACACACGAGCTTTGCGGACGTATCGGTGCAGCTCTTGCAGGAATTCTTTCCGAAGATGAAGAAAAGAGGATCACTCTGCTGTTTTCAACGGATATCTACGGAATAGCTCATGCGATCGCCTGCGGATGTGTGTGGAAAGGATGCAATGCATCTCTTGTGTTTCCCGGCGATAAAAATCTTGCATCTTATACCGCGCTTGCGAAAAATGAAATTGCTGTGTTTTTTGAAACAGCCGGAGATGAGATCGTAATGCATATCTATGACAGATCGTCTCTGGAATGCAGTTTTAAAACGGAAGAGAAATTTGTATCAATGCTCCATAGGAATATTCCTGTCTCTGACAGAAGCTTCGGATTGTGCGAAAGAGATGCGGTGACAGTGCGTGAATACCGTGAAAACATTGATAAGGTCTTATCTAGTGTTACTGATGCCGATAAAAGCAATATCACATTCTCGATAAGAGGCGGAGGAATAACGGCAAGGATCCTTGAGGCATCTCTATCGGATAAAGGCTTTTTATGCAAAGAGAAAGATGACGGAGACTTAAACTTTGATTTCTCCTTAAATTCGGATAGATGTACCGTCAATGCTTTCGGAATTAATTTAGATTTTGATACGCTCCGTCTTGTATTGACCGAAAGACTCGATCCAAAGAGCGTGAAGGACGGTATGTTTGTCCTTTCATGCGATGAAAAAGCCGTTTTCACGGATTTTACAGAAAAAGCAGGTTTTTTCCCGTTAGTTTATTCTCGTTCATCCGAAAACTCGGTAAGGTCTGCGGGAAAATGTGCAAAAGAAAACCTTTGGATGCGTGATGGGGTTTTATGCGCAGCCAATTTTATCGCTCTTTTTTCACATCATAGATTTGACAAGGAATGGCTGAAAGAAGTCAAAGCGCATATTCCCGAGTCGCTGGCAGTCAGTAAAGAGATCATGGATGTGGACAGAGCTAAAACCATGGCAAGACTCTATAATTCTGCGATGAATAAAGATATTATAAAAGATATAAAAAAATGCGGTGAGATAACAGTAAATGATAGTGACGGTGAAGGAATAGAAATACTGTTCAGATCAGACGGAGATCCTTCGTACAGATACTCCGGCAGAGTGAAGATAAGAGCTATGCGGGAAAATGGCATAAGGATATTTGCTGAAAGCTATAATGCCGAAATTGCTGAAGAGCTTTGCAAGGCAGTTGAAAAGAAAATACTTTAATAAGACATTCATGGGTGTGACAGAGATATTATCCACACCCGATTACATAAAATACAGTACGTTCAGTTATGACATGTACAAAACAGAATATATACAAAGAAAGGAATAATATGGCAAGAAAAAAGAAATTGGATATTACAGCAGATATTTTTGAAGATTTTGAATCAGTCGACAGAGAATATCTTTCCGATGAAAGCGAAGAGAACGATGATACTTCGAGGAAGTCTGGCACCTTGAGGGTCATTTCCCTCGGAGGGTTAGGAGAGGTCGGCAAAAATATGACCGTTCTCGAGTATGAGAATGATATTATAATTATAGATTGCGGCTTCGGTTTTCCCGATGAAAATATGTTGGGTGTAGATTACGTCATACCCGATACTACCTATCTGCAGGAAAACGCCGATAAGGTGAGAGGTATATATCTTACCCATGGTCATGAAGATCACATAGGCGCTCTTCCGTACGTTCTCAAGGAGCTAAATGTTCCCGTATACGGAACTCTGCTTACATTGGGTATATTGGAGAATAAGCTGATAGAACATAAAATGGAAAGAACCGTTGAGCTTATATGCGTCTCGGCAGGGGACACCATCCAAAGCGGATGCTTTACAGTTGAACCTATAAGGGTAAACCACTCAATTGCAGACAGCGTTGCATATGCAATAAAGACTCCGGTTGGTGTTGTCATTTACACAGGAGATTTCAAAATAGATCTTACACCTATAGAAGGTGAAATGATGGATCTGACCCGCTTCGGTGAATACGGAAAGCAGGGAGTAATCGCCATGCTGTGCGAATCAACAAACGCCGAAAGAGAAGGTTTTACGCCGAGTGAAAGAAAGGTCGGTCAGTCCTTTGATAACATTTTCAGAGATTGCAAGAAGAGAATAATTATCGCAACATTCTCTTCCAATGTTCACCGCGTACAGCAGATTATAGATGCTTCTATCCGCTACGGAAGAAAAGTGGCGATTACGGGAAGAAGCATGATTAATGTTGTTACAGCCGCAAGAAAGCTCGGATATATGCGCCTTCCCGATGATATGCTGATCGATATCTCCAGAATAAAGAGCTACCGTCCAGAAGAGCTGACTATTATTACAACGGGAAGCCAGGGTGAGCCCATGAGTGCTCTCTACAGAATGGCTTACTCCAATCATGATAAGGTCGAGCTTGGACTTGATGACCTTGTGGTCATTTCAGCCCACGCAATACCGGGAAATGAAGTTACTGTCAATAAGATCATAAATGAATTGCTCAAAAAAGGCGTTGGTGTTGTTTACGACCAAGTTGCAGAGGTCCATGTTTCCGGACACGCATGCAGAGAAGAAATAAAGCTTCTGACTGCTCTTGTCAAGCCGAAATACTTTATACCCATTCACGGCGAGTATAAGCATCTTGTAAAATGCGCGGAGATCGCAGAGTATCTGGGAATAGAGAAAGACAACATATTTATTTCCGATATAGGCAGAGTATTGGAGATAACCGATGACGGATATGCAGGCTTCGCAGAAAATGTTCCCTCGGGTAAGGTCCTTGTTGACGGTCTCGGAGTAGGGGACGTGGGAAGCGTTGTTTTAAGAGACAGAAAGCATCTTTCTCAAGACGGCCTTATTGTAGTTGTTGCTGCGGTCGATACCATAGGAGGACTTCTCGTTTCCGAGCCGGATATCGTTACAAGAGGCTTTGTTTATGTGAAGGAATCCGAGGAGCTTATGGATGAGATAAAGTACTATGCCGAGCTTTCAATTGAGGAATGCCTGAACGGCGGAATAGTGGACATTAATACGATGAAATCGCGCATAAAGGATGACCTTACAAAGTTCCTTTATTCACGTACCATGAGAAAGCCTATGATACTTACTACAATAATTGAAATATAATTTAAAAAATTAAAAAATTATTAATAAAATTGTTGACATTCAGATAAGTAAGGTGTATAATATACTATAGTCAAACTGACGAATATTTTTTTCAAGGAAGGTAAAAAAATGAAAAAAGTTTTATCTATGATCCTTGCTGTTGCTTTAGTAGCATGCTTTATTCCCGCAATATTTGCTTCTGCTGCTAATGACATGACCATCTATCTCGGTGCTTCCGGTGATGATGCTAACAACGGTTCCAAGGATAAGCCCGTTAAGACATTGGCAAAGGCCGCTGCTTTGGCAGAAAAGGCTGATTCTCTCACCATCCTCGTTCTCGCAGGAACAAACTACGAGATCGCTGATGCTGAAGGTATGCCTCAGTTTGCTTGCCCCACTACAATAAAGAGTGCTGACAAGAACAATATGGCTACATTGAAGTTCTCCGCTCACGTTTCCATCTACGGCGAACTTACACTCGATGATCTTACCATCGAATCCAATCACACTTATATTTTCAACCCCAAAGAAGGTGCTAAGTTCGTATTTGGCGCAGGCAACGATCTCGTTAAGGTTGGAAGCTACAACTGGGTACTCAACTACGAATCTGCTGACATCACTCTTATGACAGGCGCATGGGATTACCTCTACTGCACAGGTAAGCTTACAGTAGGCGGCGATGCAAGTGCCAAGATAGCTATACCGATCTACAACTACGGTCCTAATGAATATGATGGCAACGCTATCGTTATCGATACAACAGGTACTATCGAAAACGTTTACGGCGGCGGTATCAGTGATGAAGCCCAGCGCGGAACGATCGACGTTACTTTGATCAACGGTACTGTTGGTGAGCTTTATGCAGGTGCACATCCCCAGACATCCGGCGGTGTTGCAGGCGATGCTGTTAAGAACGGTACTATCAAGGAAGTTAACCTCAACATCTGCGGCGGTGAAATAATCAAGATCTTGTCCTACGAAGGATCCAGAAAGAACAACTATGCTGACGGTTCTCCCGTTTGCATCACACCCGAAAAGGTTAACCTTACAATATACGGTGCTAAGGGTAAGGCTACATTCGAAGCAGTTCCCGAAAAGGCAGGTACAGAACCTACTCCCGTATACTCCAACTTAGATAAGCCCGCTGAAAAGCCCAAGGAAGAACCTAAGGAAGAACCCAAGGAAGACGAAAAGCCCGGCACATCTGTTGAAACAGGCGATCCCATCGCATTGTTCGCTCTTATCTCTGTTGCTTCTCTTGCAGGAATCGCTGCATTCAGAAAGGTAAGCGCTAAATAATTTACTGTAAACGTAATATTGTTTGTTCGTTCGGATACTTAGGTATCCGAACGATTTTTTTCACACCTTCAAAAAAAGAGAAAAAAATCATTAAAGTTAACATTAATTTGTTAAATCACTATTGACTTTATTATTCTAAAGTGATAAAATAAACCTGTATAAAAGATGCGTTTGAACAGGAATAAGTAAGCTTCGGGAAACCTTGCAGAGAGTTGTCGGTCGGTGCAAGACAATAGGGGATACGGAGTCGAATTCATCCTGCGAGCTGTGCACCGAACAAAGGTCTTTCCTTTAAGTAGGCTGCAACGGGGGTTCCCGTTATAGGACAGAAGTGTTGTTTGACACTTATGAGACTGTTGTTGCGAAATGACAGTAAATTGAGGTGGTACCGCGATTTTCGTCCTCTGTGTTCCTTTTGGAATACAGGGGATTTTGTTTTACCCCGATATTGATTATAAAGAAAAGCAGGACGCTTTTTTCGAACGCGTATTTCATTTTCCGATTAGGATGAAAGGAATGGTTTTAAAAATGGAACAAAAGTATTATCAAAAAGAAATCGAAACAATGCCTGTTGAAGAAATTAAAAAGCTTCAATCGGAAAAGCTTGTAAAGCAGGTTAAGCATGTTTATGAGAATGTGGCTTACTACCGTGATCTTATGGACAAGAAAGGCGTAAAGCCCGAAGATATCCACGGAATTGAAGATCTCCATCTTCTTCCTTTCCTTACCAAGGCTGACCTTAGAGATGCTTATCCTTATGGACTTTTGGCTAAACCTCTTGAAGATTGTGTACGTATTCAGTCCACTTCCGGTACTACAGGCAGACGAGTCGTTGCTTTTTATACTCAGAAGGACGTTGACCTTTGGGAAGATTGCTGTGCAAGAGCTATTGTAGCAGCGGGCGGAACCAAAGAGGACGTATGCCAGGTAGCTTACGGCTACGGTCTTTTCACGGGAGGTCCCGGTCTTAACGGTGGTTCGCATAAGGTAGGTTGTCTTACTCTCCCCATGTCTTCGGGCAATACAGAGCGTCAGATACAGTTTATGATGGATCTCAGCGCAACGATTCTTTGCTGCACACCTTCTTACGCTGCATACATAGGTGAATCCTTGAAAGAAATGGGCTACGGTCCCGACGATATTCCTTTGAAGGCGGGTATATTCGGAGCTGAACCGTGGACAGAAGAAATGCGTCATAATATTGAAGAAACATTGGGTATCAAGGCTTATGATATTTACGGTCTTACAGAAACTTCCGGTCCCGGTGTATCCTTCGAATGTTCAGAGCAGACAGGTATGCACATCAATGAAGACCACTTCCTTGCAGAAATTATAGATCCCGATACAGGCGAGGTTCTTCCCGAAGGTTCAAAGGGTGAATTGGTATTTACATCCCTTGACAAGGAAGCGTTCCCGCTTCTCAGATACCGTACCAGAGATATTTGCGTTCTCTCCCGTAAGAAGTGTTCCTGCGGTCGTACACTTATCAAGATGGCTAAGCCTATGGGTAGAACCGACGATATGCTTATTATCCGCGGCGTGAATGTATTCCCAAGCCAAATTGAAACCGTTCTTTTGAATGAAGGCTATCAGCCCAATTATCAGATAGTTGTCGACAGAGTAAACAATAACGATACATTTGAAGTTAATGTTGAAATGAGCCCCGAGCAGTTTACAGATAAGGTAAGCGAGGTAATTGCAAAGGAAAAAGCTCTTGCAAATTCCTTGAAGACTATGCTCGGTATCAACCCTTCTGTACACCTTGTAGCACCCAAAGCTATTGTACGTAGTGAAGGAAAGGCTGTAAGAGTTATTGATAAGCGTAAGCTCATATAATTTTTAAAAATTATTATAATCCGAAGGGAGTAAATAAAACATGGCTATTAAACAGATAACTGTATTTGTTGAAAATAAGCAAGGAGCTCTTGTTGCTATTACAGATGCTCTCGCTTCAAAAAATGTTAATATAAGAGCTCTTTCTATTGCTGAAACCGAGGAATTCGGTATTCTTCGCCTCATTGTTAACGATGAATCCGCAGCGGAAAAAACACTTTTGGATGAAGGATATCTTATAAAGGTTATCGATGTTGTCGGTGTTAAGATCGGTGATGCACCCGGTAAGCTTTCAGCCGCTCTCGGAGTTCTCGATAAAGCAGGTATCAACATGGAATATCTCTATGCCTTCATGACACGTACCGAAAAGCATGCATATGTTGTATTACGTGTAGAAGACAACGCTGCTGCTGAAAAAGCTCTTGAAGATGCAGGTTTTCACCTTATATCGGATGCTGATGTAGATAAGCTTTGATCTTATTTAAAACTATATATTATAAACGAAGTAAGGGGCTGTCGCTTGTGCGGCAGCCCCTGAAATTGTCTTTATGCATTAACTGAGTAATCTTTCTTATAACCATGAGCTCCGAAGATCTGCCATTGACCCACGCCCAGGCGTTGCATAATAGCTTTTCTTTCCTCAAGGCACAGTGCAGGATCAGTATCTACTGATGTCATGAGTATCGGTGCATATTGATTATATCTTGCTTGTTCCGATGTTAACCCTTTGATATTAATATAGATATCACCGGTTATTGCTATGTGTTTGGCATAATCTATTAATACTATCTCACCGGGTAAGTGACCGCCTTTTCCTTCATAGACTTCAAAATGGAACTCACCGAAATCAAAAAATCCTGTTTGAGTTAAAGGTTCTTTCAGATCGGAGATATCGTTCCATAAGGGTGATATCTTATCGGGATCTGCAGGTGCATAAGAAGTCAGAGCCTTACAAATATTGATATAAGGCTTATGAAGCGGGTTTTTCTCTCGGTATCCGTCTTTATGAAGATACTCATTCTTTAAGCAAAGTGCCGATTTGTGACTTGTTATGATTTCGTCAAATATAGGTAGAAGACCGCAATGATCCACATCTGCGTGGGTAATAAGTATCGTCTTTCTCATTGAATCAAATCCGGGAACAAGGCTTCTGAAAATATCAAGCATCTCATCCTTATAGCAAGCATATCCGCTGTCTATAAACAGATATTCACAGTCGCTTTTCAATATCATGGTATTACTTCCGCAGGGAGGTTCAATAAGTGTGATATCAGATCTGTCTGATATTTTATGCTCGGTTATCCTCGGCACAAATCCTTGTCCTTTTGAAGCTCCGAGAAGCTCCGCAAATTTACTTATACTGTCAAATGTTCTGTAAGGTGAAAGACCTTGTTCATCCAGAGTCTGCATGGCAAGATTCACATTAACAAGCAGCTCACGGCCTACATCATCGGACAGACCCATTGTTTTCGTAAGACCCATAACGTAGGTACTGTAAAAAATACTGTTGTCGTAAACCTTTTCCGAGCTGTTATAGTCTATGATCCTGACCTTACAAAGCTTTTCTGCTGCCTTGAGAAATTCGGAGATCTTATCGATATCCTCAACATATAAGCCCATTTTGAAATATTGATAGTCCGTACCGTTTTCTTGTGAGCTTATATATGATATATTAAAATTAAAATCATTGATGAGAGTCAATACATTTGTAACACTGCCCGGTACATCCTCAAGACGAAACTCAATAAGAACGATGCTTGTCTTATTGTTGTTGCTGCTGTGTAAGTATCCGATTTTTTCAAGCTCGATATCCGCTTTCCTCAGTTGATCCTCGGTTCCTTCAGCATCTATAAACAAGGTATGGGAGTCAACAGCCTTGTTATAGCTTACCCTTGTAATATTTATACCGAGAGCAGAGAAGCATTTGCTTGCTTTCAGGAATGAACCGATATGATCGGGCATTGAAGTAACGTATGTTTTTTTCATCTGTTGCAACGTCCTTTCGTTATATTTTTGTTTATTATATGTTTGGTATGGAATTGCTTTATTGCAGTCTGCATTTACAATTGCTTATACCGAGAAAATCAACTTTAAGATACAACAAATAGGGGAGCGGTTATGCAAATGCGATACCGCTCCCTGATATTCTTTAATTCTTTTTCAAACCTAAGATCTCTGCGGATTCATCACGCATCTTATATTTTAATATCTTTCCTGCTGCATTCATTGGGAATTCATTGACGAATAAGAAGTAACGGGGAACTTTATGGCGTGCTATAGAAGCGTTACCAAACTCCTTCATTTCCTTTTCATCGGCTGTTTCTCCCTTGTGGAGAATGACCCATGCACAGCACTCCTCACCGTACTGTTCATCGGGAACACCGACTACCTGAACGTCACGCACCTTGGGGTTTGTAAGATAAAACTCCTCGATCTCGCGTGGATAGAGGTTTTCGCCGCCTCTGATAATCATGTCCTTAAGACGACCTGTAACCTTATAATAGCCGTCAGGAGTACGGCAACATATGTCACCTGAATGAAGCCATCCATCAGCATCAATAGCTTGTGCGGTAGCTTCCGGCATCTTGTAATATCCCTTCATTATATTGAAGCCTCGTGCAACAAATTCGCCACTCTCTCCGTCGGGAAGCTCAAGACCCGTTTCGGGATCAATGATCTTACATTCAACACCGGGAAATGCACTTCCGACAGTTTCAACACGGTGATCTATATCCTCGTTTACTTCGCCCATGGTACATCCGGGAGAAGCCTCAGTCTGACCGTAAACTGAGATAATCTCCTTCATGTTCATTTCATCAGCTGCACGTCTCATAAGATCTGCGGGACAGTTGGCTCCCGCCATGATACCTGTTCTCATATAAGAGAAATCTGTCTTGGAGAAATTAGGATGATTGAACATCGCTATAAACATCGTAGGAACTCCGTTGAAGCATGTGATATGCTCATCATTTACGCAAGCCAAAGACGATTTGGGGGAGAAATAGGGAATAGGACAGAGCGTTCCGCCGTGAGTCATCGTGGATGTCATGGAAAGGACCATTCCGAAGCAATGGAACATGGGGACCTGGATCATCATACGGTCTGCTGTGGAAAGATCCATTCTGTCTCCGATAGTTTTTCCGTTGTTTACAATATTTCTGTGAGTAAGCATAACTCCCTTGGGGAATCCCGTAGTACCGGATGTGTACTGCATATTACAAACGTCATCGGGCTTAACAAGAGAAGCACGTCTTCTGACCTCTTCACGGGGAACCATGGAGGATCTTGAAAGCATCTGCTCCCATGTGAGACATCCGTTCATGGAGAAGCCTGCCGTAACAACATTGCGTAAGAAGGGAAGCTTCTTGGAATAGAGAGGCTTTCCGGGTGTAAGAGTTTCAAGCTCGGGACAAAGTTCCTCAATGATCTCTTTGTAGTTTATATCCTTGCAATACTCTATCATAACAAGAGTATGTGTGTCGGACTGCTTTAAAAGATACTCGATCTCATGGATCTTATATGCTGTATTAACAGTAACGAGAACAGCACCGATCTTTGTTGTAGCCCAGAATGTTATATACCATTCCGGAACATTTGTTGCCCATACCGCTACATGGTCACCGGCTTTTACGCCGAGGGAAATGAGAGCTGCGGCACATTCATCGACGTCACGTCTGAACTGAGCATATGTTCTTGTATAGTCAAGCGTTGGATATTTGAAAGCGTACTGATCGGGATACTTTTCAGCCATTGTATCAAGAACGTCGGAGAAGGTTGCCTCGATAACATCATACTTCTTCCATACGAATGTTCCGGTCTTGGCTCTGTTGTAATATACCTTGTCAAAGGTTTTCTTTTCTCTTTGGAGGGATGAAATGTAATTGGCAAAATGAGTAAGTACTATATCCGCATCATTGATCTCTTCATTCCATGCCGCACAAATATATCCGTCGTAATTGAGGGATGAAAGGGCATTGATAAGCTTCTCAACCGGAAGCTCTCCTTCACCTATAAGAACGGTCTTGCCGTCCTTCATATCACCGAGACGAACATACTTTATGTAAGCACCGAGAATCTTTATTGTAGTCTCCGCATTTTCACCTGCATCGAAATATGTAGATCTGACGTTCCAGGAAGCTCCGATAACAGCGGATGAGAAATGATTTATGATCTTAATTATATTTTCTGTATTTGAAAGATGACCTACTGTTTCAAGAAGAATACCGATATCTGAAGCTTCTGCAAGCTTAACTGCTTTGTCAAGCTTCTTCGACAATTCATCAAAGGACATCTCTTTATCGATACGTATGATAATATTCTCTACACCGGCATTTGCCGCCATATCAACGTATTTTACGATCGTTTCGGCGTCGGCTTCATCACGGTCCAAAGCGATAGGGTAGTTGAGAGCGGAAATAGCAAGCCCTCTGTTTACAAGCTTTCTTTTTGCATCCGAGGTGTTGTCACGGCGCAGTATGCTGTCGCTGTGTTCTTTACGTTCCTTTATGGCGTCGTAGATCTCAAAGCCCGTAAAGCCGTAATCATAAGCATAACGGCACATATCGAGAAAAGAAGGTCGATTAACATTCTTTGTTGAAAATACTATTTTCATTTACTTTGCCGCCTCCTCAAATACTATCTTATTCAAAGCGTTGATATATGCTCTGATGCTTGCAGCAACAATATCGGTTGATATACCGTTGCCTGAGTAAAGCCTTCCGTTGTTTCTCAAACGAACGACCGCAGAGCCCAAAGCTTCTTTTCCTTCGGTAACCGCCTGAACCTGGAAATCATCCAATTCATAGTGATATCCGATGCACTGCTCTATAGCTCTGAAAGCGGAATCAACGGGACCGTCACCGGTACTTACGCCGCAAATGATCTCGTCCTTGTATTTCAATGTTACCTGAGACATTGAGCTTGTAACATTGGAGCAGTTAGTTGTATAGCTTTCAAGATGATATGTGGAAGGAGCCTGCATTGCGGAGCTTGCGATAAGAGCTTCGAATTCTTTTGCACCGACAGCTTCCTTCTTTATGCAGATCTGCATAAGCGCCTTATGAACATTTCCGCAATCCGAATCGGAAAGATCATATCCGAGAATACGCGCAGCTTCGGCTACCTGCGCTATAGTGCTGTCGGAGTCGAGAAGTACATTTTTCTTTTCATTTACAATAGCTTCGGGTTCGTAAGCAGCATGATTTATGCTCTTCAGCATATCGTCTATACTTGCATGTATCTTTGTGTTATCGAGAGAAGCTTCAACTCCAATCTGAGCGGAGCATACACGGATCGTATCGCAAAACTCGCCTGTCATAAGTGTATCCTTGCCTGCCATAGAAGCCTTCAAACCGTCGGCGCCATTCTTTACAGCCGCAATTGCGGAAGCTACGGACATATTGATCTTATCGGAAACCTGAACGTATACGGGAACGGAGACAGAATCCTTTATAGTCTTTACAATCATACCGATCTCCTCCGGGAGAGATATTCCCGCATCATCGCAAATATTGATAAGAGTCGCACCGTTTGCCTCGGCTTCCTTTACAGCCGTAACTATAAAATCGTCATCTGCACGTGTAGCATCGAGAGCGGAAAATTCAACATCATCACAAAGAGCCTTTGCCGCCTTTACAAGCTCACCTATCTTTGCGATCATCTTATCAGCTTTGATGTGATAAGTGTATTCCATCTGAACGGTGGATATGGGAAGTTCTATCTGGAGACGGGGATGCTTTGCATCTTTTACGCAATTCCATGCGTTTTCAACGTCTTCGACAGTAGAGCCTACTGATATAACCACAGCGGCGTTCTGAATATTCTTTGCTATAGTTTTATATATGATAGTGTCTTCTCTGAGATTTTTGATGGGAGCGAGCTCGACGGCATCGACACCGATGGAATCGGCACATGCGGCGATAGCTGTCTTCTCACGGAAGAGCAGAGCTACATCACGTTCAGTGGAAAGCTTTTTAAGCGTAATGTCTGTTACATTGATCTTTTTCATTTTGAATACCTCTTTCAATTTATATATATTTGGGAATTTGCTCAACAAAAAAACGCTTTCATCTCCTTGTTGACTCAAAGAGACGAAAACGTAAAATAACACTTATGTTTCCGCGGTACCACTCTTCTTCACCCATCAGGTGCACTTTGGATGCAAACACATCTTAACTCTGTTACGGGAGTACCCGTCTGCCACTACTTGGATTTCACAACAGCCGCTCTGCGGTGAGTTCAACTAACCGTTCCCAATGCCTCACACCGACCGGCACCTCTCTCAAAGGTGAACAGATAACTTACTATTCCGCTTCATTGCGTTTTTGATGTCGGTATTATAGCACAAGTTTTAAAATTTGTCAATACATTTTTTAAAGGATAAAAAATCTTTTAATAAAAGCACTTGCCGATCATAAAGCAAGTGCCATTATATTATTATAATACTGTTTTTCAGTCAAGCTCTGCAAGTATAGCTTCCTTTGCTCTGTAGCCTATTATGCGTTTTGCTTCCTTTCCATCCTTGAAAACTATAAGGGTAGGAATACTCATAACACCGAAGCGTGCAGCAAGCTCGGATGCATCATCAACATTAGCTTTGCCAACAATGATATCACTGCGTTCTTCGGCGATTTTTTCAATTATGGGAGCGATCATCTTGCAGGGGCCGCACCAATCCGCATAAAAATCCACAAGCGCCGTGCCTTTTTTTGCTATTACTTCGTTTTCGAAATTATTATCATTCAATTTTACGATTGCCATATTTTTCTCCTTGTTACGGTAAATACCGAAAATGTTTCAATGTTATTATGTGCAATGCTTTAAACAATACGCACAGTTTAATCCTTTGATTTATAATATAACATGCAGTGGCAGTAGCCCTCAAAATCGGGGTCTGCTATCTGTTCCTTGAATTCCTTGCAAATACATTTATATTCCGGTAATTTAGGAAGTCTGCAAGGACAGTATCCGCCCTTTGCTTCAAGACCCTTTTTTACCTGCTCAACTATTTCTTTGTTTTCATTCAATCTTACAGCCACAATTATCCCCCTTATGAGATCTCGCTTCGTTTCCGTAATCGCAGATCTTAAAAAATATCTTGATTCTCCCTGACATATCTGCTATAATTATTATTGCGGATATTCGGTATCTGTTATAGATCAATAATTACGAATACTGCTCGTATACGCTTATTATATCATAATCAAAGCTTTTAATAGTGTATATTTTGTGTACATTTTTGATAAGCGCATGAATTCGCAGATGACAAAAATAAAGTGAGGAAGAGAATTATGTTCAGAGACTTGACAAGAATAAAACAAAAGCTGTCGGACGAGGAATGCAAAGCAATTTTAACTGATGAAGTCAGAGGCGTTTTGTCTCTTACCGGAGACAACGGCTACCCTTACGGCGTTCCGATTAATTATTATTACAGCCCTTCGGAAAATAAAATCTATTTCCACAGTGGTAAGTCCGGTCACAAAATTGATGCCGTTAAAATGAATGATAAAGCATCCTTCTGCGTTTACGATAAAGGTTTTCATAAGGACGGTCATTGGTCGCTCAATATCAAAAGCGTGATCGTTTTCGGCAGGATAACCATATCCGAATCATGGTCCCGTGATATGATAGTCACCTTCTGTAAGAAATTTACAGATGATATGGATTATATCGATAAGGAGATCGAAACCTATGCCGCCAATACCATCGTTCTTGAAATGTCTGTAGAATATATGACGGGAAAAATTATCAACGAGGCATGAATTATATATTTTAATGTGAAGAAGACCGCGATGTGCGGTCTTTTTTTGAGGGGAAACAATTATTTGAAATTCAGCGACTTAAAAATTTTTAAAAAAATGATGTTCTATATTGTTTTATGTAAAAATTATGTTATAATACATTCAGCAAAGCTTTAAATCAAATGATTAATAAGAAAAATGGAACATTAGTCTCTTTTGCTTTTCTCATATTTCAAAATATTCCATTCCAAGTCATTCATAAGTAATATCAAAATAATAAGGAGTATAACATGAAAAAAATTGATGGTTTTATTAACAAGTATCCGATTTCTAAAACATTAAGGTTTTCATTGATCCCGGTAGGTAAGACGGAAGAAAATTTCAATAATGCTTGCATACTCGAAAATGATAAAAAGAGATCTGTGGAATATAAGAAAGCCAAAAAAATAATTGATGAATATCATAAAGCTTTTATCGAAAGAAAATTGAATGAATTTTCCTACGACACAAAGCTCAATAAATTGTTTATCGAACAATTGCGTAATTATGCCGATCTTTATTTTAAGAATAATAAAACCGATTCCGAAATTAAAGCTATGGAAGAATCTGAAAATAATATGAGAAAGTATATTGGTGACGTTTTCTCGTCTGATAAAGAGTTCAAGCTATTATTTGCTAAGGAAATTGTAAAAGATATTCTGCCGGAGTGCTTGAATAATAAGGAGGATCTTTCAACAATAGAGGAATTCCAAAACTTTTTCACATACTTCCGCGGATTCAACGAAAACAGGAAGAATATATATACATCGGAAGCGCATACTACCGGTGTTGCGAACAGATGCATTAATGAGAATCTGCCTAAGTTTTTAGATAACACATCTACATACAGAAAAGTCATCGGAGCTCTTGATCCGAATGATATCAAAGCGATCAATGATTTGTCTGCAGAACTTTTTGGTGTTGATATCGATATTATTTTTACTGTTGATTATTTCGTATCAGTTTTATCTCAGGGCGGTATCGATCGGTATAACGGGATCATTGGCGGTTATACAAAAGAGAGCGGAGTAAAGGTTAAGGGCTTGAATGAGTGTATTAACTTATATAATCAAATAGTAATAAAGATCGATAAGAATAAAAAGCTGCCGTTATTAAAAATGTTGTATAAGCAGATCTTGTCCGACAAAGAATCTATATCGTTCATTCCGCAGAGCTTTGAAAATGATGAAGATGTGTTCGATTCTATAAAGGAATGCTTCGGTTCATTAAATGAAACTTTGAAAGAACTTTCCGAGCTGTTTGATCGATTTGGTGATTATGATTTGGATCATATTTATGTTGGTTCGGGAACTGCCGTAACCGATATTTCAAATGCGGTATTTAACGATTGGAGTGCCGTGCGTCAAGGCTGGAACGCCAAATATGAGAAGACTCACCCGCTGAAGGATATAAAGAGATCCGATAAATATTTTGAACAACGTGATAAAGAATATAAGAAATCTCTGTCCTTTTCAATATCCGATCTGCAGGAATTCGGGGAGAGCGATAATTGCAAAAATCTTATTTCCGATTTCTATAAGGACAAAGTTGTTACTTTCGTAAATGACGTTCAAAAGAAGTACAATGCGTATGTTGAATTCATTTCCGTTACAGAGGATACTTCATCAAAAAAGCTGTGCTTTAATTATGATGCAATTAAGGTAATAAAGGAATTGCTCGACGGTGTAAAAGAGCTGGAACGAATCATAAAGCCGTTAATGGGATCCGGCAAAGAGGAAATAAAGGATGAACTGTTCTACGGTGAGTTTTTACCCTGTATCAACGCATTTTCAACTATAGATGCGCTTTATGACAAGGTCAGAAATTATGTTACCAAAAAGCCGTATTCCACAGAAAAGATCAAGCTTAATTTTGATAATCCGCAGCTCTTGGCAGGTTGGGATAAAAACAAAGAACGTGATTACAGAACTGTGCTGTTAAGAAAAGATAACAATTATTATCTTGCTATCATGGATAAAAGCAATAATAAAATATTCTTAGACCCACCCGAATGTAACTCTGAATCATTTTATCAAAAAATTGAATACAAGCTTTTGCCGGGACCTAATAAAATGCTGCCAAAAGTGTTTTTTGCTGAATCGAATTTAGACAGATTCAAGCCCAACAGCAAAATTATGTCTATAAGAGAAAAAGAGTCCTTCAAAAAAGGTAAGAATTTCAACTTAAAAGATTGTCACGAATTCATCGATTTCTTTAAAGAGTCTATCGAAAAGCACGAAGACTGGTCACAATTCGGCTTTGAGTTTTCTCCTACCGAAACTTATAACGACATAAGTGAATTTTATAACGAGGTAAAGGAACAAGGGTACTCAATTAAAATTAAGAACATTCCGGAAAGTTATATTTCCGAAATGGTTGAATCCGGACAGTTATATCTTTTCCGCATTTACAATAAGGATTTTTCCGATCATAGTCATGGCAAGCCCAATCTTCATACAATGTATTTCAAAATGTTGTTCGATGAAGAAAATTTAAAGGATGTTGTTTATAAGTTGGACGGTGAGGCAGAAATGTTTTATCGTGAACCCAGCATAAATGAAGATGAACTGACCATACATAATGCCAATGAGAAGTTGGCGAATAAGAATAAACTCAGAAAAAAAGAAATGAGTGTTTTCCCGTACGATATCATTAAAGACAGAAGGTACACAAAGAGACAGTTCTCATTGCATATTCCGATTACCTTGAATTTCAAAGCTGACGGTAAGAAGTCGATAAACGATGAAGTCAGAAAAGCGGTTAAAGACTGCGGCAAGAACTATGTGATCGGTATAGACAGAGGCGAAAGAAATCTTTTGTATGTTTGCGTTATAGATAATAACGGTGATATCGTATTGCAGAAGTCATTGAATATGATCACCTCGTCAAATGATACAACGGTTGATTATCACCACTTACTCTCTAAAATAGAAGAAGACAGACAAGATGCAAGAAAGAATTGGGGTGCAATTCAAAACATAAAAGAACTCAAGGAAGGTTATCTGAGTCAGGTCGTTCACGAGATCTATAAGCTCGTTTTGAAATATGATGCCATAATAGCTATGGAAGATCTGAATTTCGGCTTCAAAAAAGGCAGATTTAATGTAGAAAAGCAGGTCTACCAAAAATTCGAGAATATGTTAATTGAAAAGTTGAACTATCTTGTAAGCAAGGATGCGGATATCAACGAAAACGGCGGTTTATTGAAAGCATATCAGCTCACAAATAAGGTTGAAGGCGTAAATAAAGGTAAACAAAACGGTTTTATCTTCTACGTCCCCGCTTGGTTAACTAGTAAGATCGATCCTGTTACCGGATTTGCCGATCTTATCAAGCCTAAATATTCGAGCAAAAAGGATTCCTTGGAATTCATAAATAAAATAGATGCCATAAGATACAATTGTAACCCCGAAAATGAATACTTTGAATTTGATATTGATCTTTCAAAATTTCCCGGAACAAATGCATCTTATAAAAAGGAATGGACGATATGCACCTTCGGTGAAAGGATCATCAATTATCGCAACAAAGATAAAAACAGCGCTTGGGATAGCAAAACAATAGTTTTGACAACCGAGTTTAAAAATTTATTTGACCGATACAATATTGATTACATGAAAAATGACTTGAAAGAATCGATATTGAATCAGTCATCGGAAGAATTCTTCAAATCTTTTATCGCACTCTTTGCAAATACATTACAGTTGAGAAACAGTGAGACGGGTAATACCGATTTAGACTATTTGATATCTCCCGTTAAAGATAAAGACGGTGTTTTTTATGATAGCAGAAACTATCCGGAATATTGTTCTCGATTGCCCGGAAACGCAGATGCAAACGGTGCTTACAATATTGCAAGAAAAGCGCTTTGGGCAATTGAAAAGATCAAAGAAACAGATGATGACAAATTGAAGAATGTTAATTTGGCTATTACAAATGCCGAATGGCTTGAATGGGTTCAGAAATGAGTGAAAACCCAATTGCAATAACCACATTGAACGATTTTATTTTCTGCCCGGTTTCGATTTATTTTCATTCTTTGGATTCCGATGACAACCTGCTTATTCAAAGCGCATATCAGCTTGACGGAACGGAATCACATAAAAATTCGGATCTTGCAACATATTCTTCAAAAAGGAGTATGTTGCAAGGCATATCTGTTTTTTGCGAAAAATACAACCTGTGCGGAAGAATTGACACTTTTGATTCCGAAAAAGGTGTTTTGACAGAAAGAAAAAAACATATCTCAACAATTTACTATGGGCAAAACATATAAATATGGGTTTGCTAAGAATGAGGACAGTGATTTGATAATTATTTCATAAAAACAGTTGCAAACCCGGGTCTTAATATGTTATAATATTGGAAAGAAGGGTATGTTAGATGAAAAGATGGTCGTTTTTTTATATTAATGCGTCATTATTTTGGTTATATCCGACAAACAAAAAAGCATTAGGGGTCTAATATACCCTTTAAATTTCTACTATTGTAGATTATCACAAAAAGTGAAAATGTGTGCAGTCTAATATACCCTTTAAATTTCTACTATTGTAGATGAATGCGGAAGCACGTTTGGCGAAGGTAGTCTAATATACCCTTTAAATTTCTACTATTGTAGATCTGTTGCGTAGGAGGACTTGATCTCCGTCTAATATACCCTTTAAATTTCTACTATTGTAGATCATAAACACGATTACTTTTTTCTATGATACAACCTTATACTGATTCTCAAAGCCGCACATGAATTAAAAATTCAAGGCGGATTTTTTCAACGTAATACCACCCCAAAACCCCACACTTTCCGAAATAATCTTCCTTTTCCTACCCATTTTATCCCATTTGGGTGGTGCAGAAAATGCAAAAAAATTATAATTATAATAGCGGTGTTGCCACGGCAGGGTGCACGATCCTTTGAAAGTGCGGTGCATCACCGTGCAAGATAGCATCAGAAATTACATAAAATGACCGACGAGCCCAAGAAATGGGAAGAGCGTGACGGAGAACTGTGATTTCATTTGTATTTTACCGCCGCTTCTTCGCACTCCATCGTTGCAACCATTGTTTGATCAAAATACATCGAATATTATTTTATAAAAGGAGCCCCATATGAATTTCACAGAAATAGCTGAAAACAGGCAATCATGCAGAAAGTACGATCCCTCACAACAGGTGGAAAACGAGAAGCTTGAACGAATACTTGAATCGGCGCGCCTCGCACCCTCGGCTTGCAACGGACAGCCGTACCATATAACCGTATGCCGCGGCGAAACGGCGAAAAAGGTAGTAAAGGCCGTTCAGGGCATGGGTATGAATAAATTTGCTTCCGATGCACCGGTGTTGATAGTTATCTCCGAAAAGCCGTATGTTGCTACCGCGGCTCTGGGCTCGAAAGCAAAAGGAATAGATTACCGCTCCATCGATATCGGTATTCTTGCGGCATATATTACAGCCGAAGCTACAGCTCAAGGCTTGGGTACCTGCATACTCGGTTGGCTCGATGATGCTCAGATCCGTGAGGCTTGCTCTCTTGAAGGATCGGTACGCCTTGTGATCACCCTTGGTTATGCCGCATCCGACGATACCTTGCGAGTCAAAAAGCGTAAAACCACCGATGAACTCATCACATACATGGTATAGAGTAGTTAATATGAGAATATAAAAGAAAACTCGGAAAGGAAAAGAGGATTTGATAATAGATTCCCATGCACATTACGCACATAACAGATTTAATAATGAATTTCCATCTATTTGCGAAAGCGATGAAGGATATGATATAATAAATACTGACCTTGAAAGCTTGTTCCTCCAAATGAAAGAAAATGGAATAGTAGGTACTATTGAGGCATCTATCGGCTTTGATGACCTGGGTAAACAGCTCAAGCTTACGGAAGAACACCGTGATTATATGTGGCATTCCATAGGTGTACATCCGACAAGATGTATCCGCACAAAATGGAGAAACAGAAGGGAAGTATCAAGGCTTGCAAAAGAAAGCAGCCCCGTCGCAATAGGCGAAACGGGACTTGATTATCATTATCCGCGATGCGAACAACACAGATTCCTTCAAAAGCTTTGGTTCGTTTACCATATAAAATTGGCTTACCGTCTGAATTTGCCGCTTATACTCCATATTCGTGATGCAGATCACGATGCCTTGAAGATCTTGACAAAGTATAAGAAAATGCTTCACGGCGGTGTAGTCCATTGCTTTTCGGGCGATATGAGCTCTGCAAAAGAATATATCGCCCTTGGCTTTTCTTTGGGAATCGGCGGAAAGCTTCTACTCAATGATGAAAAGGGAAAGGAATTGTGCGAAATAGTCTCAAATATTCCGATAGGCTCTCTTATGGTTGAAACCGATGCTCCTTTTGTTTTACCTGATATAAAAGACATTTCATGCAGCAGAAATCAGAGAAGAAGATTATGCAATTCTTCATTGATCCTTCCATCGGTAATACGCAAGATCGCAGAGCTTCACGGCGTGTCTTGCGCAACTGTAGAGGAGCTTATATTCAAAAATACTGTAGAAACCTTTTCACTATTACCCATGCATTTTCAAAACGTGCAAAAAACAACAAATCTTTCACTTTCATAAGCAAAAAATATCATCTTTTTTTCACCTTTTCACTCAAAAAATTATAGTATTTTGATTTATAATACTCGCCATCAAAAAAGCTTGTACCGCTTTCAAAATTTGAAAAGCGGTACACTTTTGATTCATGCTTTTATTAAGGAAGTGAAAAACTAAAATCGGTTTATGAAAGAAACACATCAATTTCTTTTTCCGGATTATTATTTGAAATTCTCCTGCAAGATGGGAGATTGCAGGTCTGCTTGCTGTGTTGGTTGGCCTGTATCGATCTCAATGAAAAATTACTTTGATCTTCTCGGTGTCCAATGTAAGATATCACGATATGCGCCACACTTTTGCCACTCATATGATTGGTCTTGGTAAGGTCTCATTAGCACTGGTACAACAGTGGCTCGGTCACGCGACAATCGATACCACTATTAGGTTTTACGGGCATCTTAACATTGACAACGCTATTGCCACTGGAAAAACAATTGAGCATTCGAAGTGGTTCGATAATGTATACTCTGTTATCGATGATGAATTAAGAGAACGTGCGGATTTGGTGTCCTGTGGATTAGCAGATACGGAGGATTAATATGTATAGAGGAAATCTTTCTCGCTCGGAACGA